>JANRKX010000064.1:0-5087 GCA_033763255.1 Acidobacteriota bacterium
CGCCGTGACAACACCACGAAAGGTTTCACTCAAACAACTTGCGGCAATGGCTTTGTTGTTGCTGATGCCGCTAATCGGGTTTGCCGCTTATCGTTTCTTCAACCAACCCGCGCCGCCGTTTCAGAAAAAGACGATGCGGAAACTGGCGACGGCGGGCAAGGCGTTGCGTCCGGCGCTTTCGCCGGATGGGCAACTTGTGGCTTACGCGCTGGACGAAGCCGGCAGCCGGAGCGTATGGCTTGGTCAAACGGCTACGACCAATCGCATCCAACTCGTGCCGCCGGCTGAAACCGCCGTGCAGGGGATATGCTTTTCGCCTGACGGGCAATTCGTTTATTACACGGCGCTCGACCAAGGACAGCAGGAAGCCGTGGTTTATGTCGTTTCGATTTTGGGCGGCACGGCGCGCAAGCTGCTCAATGACGTGGATTCGCCGGTCAGTTTTGCGCCCGACGGCAAACAACTGGCGTTCATTCGCAATACTCCGGCGCAAGGCGAAAGCGCGTTGTGGCTGGCCAATGCCGACGGGACAAATGAACGCCGTCTCGCCTTGCGCAAAAGCCCCGACACTTTCTCTGTCGGCGGTCCCGCCTGGTCGCCTGATGGCAACGTCATCGCGTGTTCGATCAGCAGCGGTAAGCCCGGCGAATCGTTCATGCAAGTCGCCGCTGTCAACGTAGCCGACGGTAAAGTTCAACCTATCGGAACCCAAACATGGTATGCCGCGATGCAAGCGGCGTGGTTGCGCGACGGCAGCGGACTGGTTGTCAGCGCGTGGGATCACAACGCGCCAGTGTTCGCCGATCAGCTTTGGTTCGTAACCTATCCCGGCGGGGAGGCCGGCCAGGTGACTGATGAACTGACGAACTTCGAGGGCGTCACAAGTGCGGCGCGCGCTGACGTGTTGGCGGCGTGGCGGTCTGAGCGCGTTTCGCATTTGTGGGTTGTTCCGGCGGACAAGCCCGCGCAAGCCCGCCAACTCGACGTGAACATCGGCGACAATTACAGCCAGTTGTTCGGGCTGGATTGGACTGTGGGGGACAAGCTGCTTTACAGCTCGCATCAAGGCGGCAACGCCGACCTGTGGATGCTGAACGCCGACGGCACACAGCTACGCCAATTGACCGTAGGCGGGCGGCGCGAATTGCAACCCGTCGCAACGGCGGATGGGCGCTACATTGTTTATCTCGCGTTTGACGGGCGCACGCCGCACGTCTGGCGGGCGGATGCGGACGGCTCCAACGCCAAACAACTGACGAACGGCACTGGCGAACAAAGCCCTTCTATTACGCCGGATGGCAAGTGGGTGATTTTCGGCACGCGCGAAACCGGCAAAATGATCGCCAAAGTCTCCATCGAAGGCGGCGAAATCGTGGGTCTTGTCAGTCACATTTCGTCGCGTCCAGTCGTTTCGCCTGACGGCCAATGGATTGCGTGTTTGTATCTGGACGAAGCGGCGCAGCGCATCCGCCCGGCCATCGTGCCAATCACGGGCGGCGAAGCTGTGCGGATTTTCAGCGAGATGCCGCGTCCTGAATGGGACAGTTTCAAATGGACGCCCGACAGCCGCGCGCTGACTTACATCGCCGCGCGCGGGGGAACATCGAACCTCTGGTTGCAACCGATTGACGGCAGTGCGGCACGGCAACTAACCGATTTCAAATCCGACCGCATCTTCCGCTTTGCGTGGTCGCCCGACGGCAAATCCGTCGTGTGTGATCGCGGTGAAGACCTCAAGGAAATCATTTTTATCAGTGATTTCAGGGATTAATCAGCTATTTTTCAAGACAGCGAGGCGGCGTTTGTGCGAGAGGAAGAGCATGCTGAAAAGGAAACGACGGATTGAGATTACCCGCTTTACCGAACACGCGCTCGTTGTGCGGCAGACTAGTCTGCACGTCTGGTGCGAAACCTGTGCGGCGACGGTGAATACCGTGACGCTCGAAGCCGCCGCCGCGCTCGCGCGTACCCAGATGCAGACGATTCAGGAATGGACGGAAGACGGCAGGTTGCATTGTCTGGTGACGGAGGAAGGCGCGCTGGTCTGTCTCAATTCGCTGACGAAAAACTTGGCTGGGACAGGTTCTTTTGTGAATGAGTAAAGGAGAAATTATGAGCAAACCGACTTGGTTGATTGTCGCTTTTACGCTGGTTGTTTGCGTTGTGGCCTCACAGCGCAGCGCCGGACAAACAGAGTCTACGTCCCTGTTTGTCACCGTGACCGATGGCGCAGGCCGCATAGTGACAGGGCTGGAGAGTAAGCATTTCGAGGTCGTAGCCGACGGTGTGCGGCAAACGATTGCCTCTTTTAGCGAAGCCGATGAGCCGATGAGCCTGGGCATCGCGATTCAAACATCGGGTAATTTGAAAGAAAGCCTCGACGGCATCCGTGACGCGCTCAGGCAATTCACCGAAGCAAGCCATGCGTTCAATGAAATCTTCCTGGTCAGCCATGCGTCTTTGCCGGAAGCCATCGGGCAAGCACAGGCGAAATTAAGCCAAAGCCGTAAAGCCAGGCGAGTACTGTTGGTGTTGGCAGACGCGCCAGCGCAAACGTCACTGGCGGCTGGGGCTGATTGGCGCGCCTCTTTGTGGCAAAACGACGTACAACTTTTTTACGTCGGCTTGAGCGAGACGGCTGCGGAACCAAAAGCAGCTTGGCAGGAATTAACGCAAGCGGCTGGCGGTACGGCGTTTTTCCCTGATTCAACCAGCGAGTTGGCAAACGCCCTCAGTCGCATCGCGCTGGAATTGCAGCATCAATATCGGCTTGGCCTCACGTCGTTGCCTGCCAATCTTCAGGTGCGGCTCAATCCGCCGCGCGGGTTGCCCGCACTGAGTTTGCGTGTGACTCACATTGGTCGCTAAGGAGACCCCAAATGAAAAGGCGATCTGAATGGTTTGCTCCATTGCTGGTTGGCTTGATCGGATTGTTCGTCGGCACAGCGTTTACGCAAGAGACGGCGCGCGCCGACAAAGCGGCCACGCAATCAACAGAACCATCCGGCGTGCGCGATTTCGACTTTCTGCACGGCAGTTGGAAAGTAAACAACCGCATGCGGAAAGAGCGGCTGAAAGATGCTAACGAGTGGTGGGAATTTCCCGCGACGCTCGAAGTCAAACCGATTCTCAACGGGCAGGGAAACGTAGATCAATTCAAAGCCACGATTGGCGGAACCTATCTTGAAGGCGTGACGCTGAGGCTTTTCCACCCAAAAATGAAGCAATGGAGTTTGTATTGGGTGGATAACCTCAAAATGGAATTGCAAACGCCGTTGGTGGGCGGGTTCAAAAACGGCAAGGGCGAGTTCTTCGCCGATGACGTTTATGAAGGGAAGAAGGTCAAGGTGCGCTTCATCTGGTCGGGCATCACACGCGATTCCGCACGTTGGGAGCAGGCTTATTCGACCGACGGCGGCAAGACGTGGGAAGTAAATTGGGTGATGACTTTCACGCGCGACAAACCACAATCAAACAAGGAGTGATGATGCGGAAACAAATCCTGGTCCGGGTGGTCATGCTGACGGCCTTGCTGTTCTGGCTGGAAGTGACAACCACTTCACTGGCGCAAACGACCGGCGCTCAAACGCCGACGGCACAACTCTCGTCGGAGTTGAAACAGAAACTCGCCGAACTGAACAAAGCTCTGGCCGGACGCGAAAACGAACCGGCGGAAAAAGTCTTCAAGAACATTCAACTGCTCAAAGGCATGCCCGCGTCGCGCTTGTTGCGCGTGATGGAAAACGGCTACGGCAAACCGCTCGGCGTGGATTGCACTCACTGCCACGTCGCGGATGCGTGGGAGAAAGAAGACAAGCCCGCGAAACAGATCACGCGCGAGATGGCGGCGATGACGCAGGCCATCAACGGCACGCATCTGAAAGCGATCAAGAATTTGAAGAGTGCGACGCCGGTCGTCAATTGCACAACCTGTCATCGCGGACAAGTGAAGCCTGCGACAAGTTTGCCTTAGTAACGAAGGGAGAAACGAGAATGAAACATTTCGTTGCGTCAATTTTGTTGGTTGTAGTGGCTGCCGGCTTGAGTCTCCCGCTGACGACGTTCGCTCAAACGGCGGCGCCCGCGAAGGCTGAAGTTATGATTCTGGGCGTCTATCATTTTCACAATCCGAATCAGGATTACGTGAAAAGCGATTACGACGACCACTTATCCGAAAAACGGCAGCAGCAAATCGCCGAAGTGCTGGCCGCGCTTGCCAAATTCAAACCCACTAAAATCGCGCTCGAAGCCCCGCCGGAAGCCGTGAACATCCAACAGGATTACGCGAACTATCTCAAAGGCACTTACAAGCTCACAGCCAACGAACGCGAACAGCTCGGCTTTCGGCTGGCGCGACAACTCGGCCATCAACAGGTGTATTTGATAGATCACCTGATCGGCATGGATACGAACGCGGTGATTGCGGCGGCGCAGCAGACAGGCAACAAAGTTTTCCTGACGGGCTTTCAAAAAGTCATCGCCGAAGTGCAGGAGATGATGAAACGCCAGGCGCAAATGACCGTGCGCGAAAACCTGTTGCAATGGAATGACCCTGCCTTGCTGGCGCGCAGCCGTGACTTTTACCTGCAACTGACGCGCGTCGGTGGCGGGGACAAATTTACAGGAGCGGATCAAGTCACGCGCTGGTATCAACGCAACTTCCGCATCTTCACGAATCTGTCGCAAATTGTGACTGCGCCGACTGAGCGCGTGCTGGTGATTTTCGGCAACGGCCACGCGCCGATTTTGCGTGAACTGGTGCAAAGTTCGCCTGATATGAAACTGGCGGAGCCGAATGCTTACTTGAGGCAGTAGCGCCGTCATCATACAAACATCACAAACGGGGAGAAGAAATGAAACACCGAACAATCTGGTTGCAACTCTGCCTGACGCTATGCGCTCAGGTTTTACTGACAGCGTCTGCTGATGCGCAGTCGCAATTCGGCTGGGTGATGCCGCTCGACAGCCCCGCCGCCACTGTCGCGCAAACCATCGGCGTCACCGACATCACGGTCAAATATCATCGCCCGCTGGCCAAAGGTCGCAAGGTGTTTGGCGGGTTGGAGCCATACGGCAAAGTCTGGCGC
>JANRKX010000065.1:0-10695 GCA_033763255.1 Acidobacteriota bacterium
AATACCCGGTCACATCAACGACTACGTGCGTCGTCGTCGAAGCGAAAATCTTGAACGCGCCGTCCGTGCCAAGCCCAACCGTAAAGACGTTGTTGACGATTTCGTTCGCCACGAAGTTCGAATTGGCTACGAGCGGACGCGTCGCGTTGCTGGGAAACAGCGTCAGGAATCCCATCGAATTCGGCACAGGCGTGATGTTGCCAGTAATCGCCATCGCGTTGGCCGGAATCGTTTCGCCATCGCAAGTCCTCCGCGCCAACTGCGTACGCTCGGTTCCGCCATTGATCGGCGCTCCCGGAGCATCACAACCCGGCTGCCCCGCGCGCGTATCCAGCAACCGAATCGGCTTCGGCAACGGATAAAACAACAAACCGTTGCTCATCGGAGGCGCGGCATTGATGGTCAGCGTGTAGCCACGAGTGCCGGAACAGCCGTTGAAATCCGTTGCCGTGACTGTGATGGGGAAGCTGCCGCTTTCAGTCGGAGTGCCGCTCAGCACGCCGCCCGTAGTGAAGCTCAAACCGTTTGGCAAAGCTCCATTCAAGCTGAACGCGATCGGCAACGCGCCGCCGGTTTGCGTGAACGTTTGGCTGTAAAAACTGTTGACGGTTCCTGTTGGAATTGCCGACGGGCCGACGTTGATGGTGGGGCATTGCGGCGATTGGCAGCATTCCGGCAAATAGGTTGTGATCGTCAAACTCCACCCGCCGCCGATTTGCCCGCTGTTGCCGCTTAAATCGTCATGCACCCACAAGCTCCAATCGCCATTGGGCGTTGAGCCATTGAAAGCCGAAAGCAACGGTGGATCGGCGTATGGCCCCACAGGTGCTGGGCCGTTGAACACATCGTTGCCGCCAAAATTCGTTGGAGTGAATGTGCCGGAAATGATCTGGCCGTTATTCGCCAACGCCGCCGTCGCAGCATCGTCAAAGGTCAAATTGACGCCGGTTAAATCGCCTCCGCCGCCAACATCCGACATCAACAACACTCGTCGCCCGTCCGGCGAAGAAAGCAAAATATCGAAATCGTCCGGGTTGGTGTGATTGATGCCGTTGATCGTAACGGTCAGTTTGCTGATCGTGCCGCTCAACCCGGCGACGTTGATGATTGACGGATACGGCGTGGCGGCTCCGAACGAAGGCACGCTGATCGCCGTCGAATTGGCAAAAGTCTGATTTTGAATTTGCGCCGTGCCGAGTTGGAACGTGAACACGACCGAACCGAGCGACACTGCGCCGTCTTGTAATTGCACAGTCGCCGAAAGCTGACCGCCGCAGGTTCCACTGGCGCGAAAACTGAATGCGCGCGCCGCCGTTCCGCCAAGCGGCGCAATTGCTCCAAACGTTTGCGGCGCGCTGGGATTGTTGACGCCTCCGCCAGAGAGCAGCGTCGCGGTCAGATTTGTCGTTGCCGTGCGGCCAATGTTTTTCAGCGTGAAATTGACTGTAACGTTTTCGCCGGGGTCAATCGTGCCGTTGCTGGGCAAACAGCTTTCAACCGCAACGCTTCCGCCAGCGGCGTCAATGATCGGCAACAAAGCTTCAGCCATGTTGAACACGACCAGCGCGTAATCTTGATCGAGCGGCGCCGCGTTGTTCGGAATTGCATCGCCCGCGATGTTTGTGGCGATGATCCGCACGGTGAACGCGCCGCTGACGCCCGCTGGAATCAGCACGCTTTCCAGATTGTTTTTGTCGTCGGCGACGCCATTGGGAATTGAAAAGGCTCCGCTGAAATTGTTGCCGCGATAGGTTTGGCCGCCGATGGTGACTTCCAGATCAAGGTTGTTGACCCACGCCGAACCGGCTGTCGAACCGGGCGCGTCAGTCCAGGCCAGCGTCACGCGAAACGGTTTTGACGAATTGCTGACCGTGCCGTTGATCGTTCGCACTTGTCCGCTGGCGGTGAAAACATCAATCGGGTCTTGGTCGCGCAACAGCGTTGGCACTGTGAAAAGCTCAAAGAATGAATTCAGGTTCACCGAACCCATTCCTTGCACATTCGACCACAGAGTGTCGTTGCCGTCCGTGCCGGTCAGGTAACGCGCCGAATTGACCAATGCGGCTTTGGTCATCGCGGGCGAAGCCGGAGCCAGGCCTTCGTTGATGAAGCGTTGTCGAAGCAAAGCTGCGGCTCCGGCAGCGGCTGGCGTTGAATGGCTGGTTCCCGAAGACGCAGTGTAAAACTGCTGGCCGACGGGGAAGAAGTTCGGGCTGGAAGGCGGCCCGCCGCACACGGCCTGACCGGTGAAACAAGCATCGGCTTGTCCATTGGCGGGCGGATTTGGAATTTGAATGACTCCGCCGGTGACGTGCGTCCCAGGCGCGACGATTTCCGGTTTGCGACGGCCATCAATCGTCGGCCCTCGGCTGGTGAAGATCGAAAGATCGTTGGCGTTGTCGGCTTCGCTGTCGGCAGTGGTACATTTGTCCGGGCCACCGAATTGATTGACGTTTTCCGAAGCTCCAACCGACAAAGTGTTTTTGGCCGAAGCGGGCGGCGCGACGGTGGTCGCCGTTGGCCCGGAATTTCCTGCCGCAAAAATCGTCACCAGTTCCTGATTGCCAGCGGCAGGGAAGACTGCGTTGTCGGGTTGGGCGTCGCGCGTCAGGAAATCGTAAATCTGCGCGTCAATGTTGTATTCGCCGTTGGTGTTGCCGCCCCAACTGTTCGACGAAATGCGTGCGCGGTCGTTGTAAGCGCGCGATTCCAGTTCGACAAAATCCGGGAAAGTGTAATCGCCGAAAAAGTTCGTCGAGTTATCAAAAATCACCGAAGACCCGACTTTGACAAACGGCGCGACGCCCAAGCCGTGACGAAAGCCTGAAGCGTCGGCGTGCGGAAAAACGTTGAAAGGCGCTCCGCCGGGAATGAATCCGGCGATGATGTGCGCGTTAATCGTGCCGTGTCCGTCGCAACCTACGAGCGTGCTGCCGGGTCCGCTGGGAGTTCCAAGCAAACGGTTGTAAACGACTCGGCTGGCGTTGGCGATGTTGCCGCTGGTGTACAAACCGAAATGATTCGGCGCTTGAGTCGCGTTATCAATGCCGCTGTCCGACACGTTGATGACGAAATTCGACGCGGCGAACTGTGCTTGAGTAAATCCTTTCGACGCCAGGTAGGCGAGGTAATCGCCTTGAGTTGGCAAATTGTTGTTGATGTTTCCGGCTACGATCTGGTTTTGTCGTTCGTCCAGCCGGCGAGGAATGCTGTAACGAGTGATCGAAATCACGTCTTCGCGTTCGGCAAGTTGCGCGATGGCCAGCGGCGGCAGAGCGACGATCAAATTGACGAACTGCGCAATGCGCGTTTGTTGTTTTGTCGGCGCGAGTTCGATTTGTTTCAGCAGGTTCAGCGTCGTTTGATTCGCGGTTTCGTCGCTGAACAACTGAACAGCGAACAGGTTGTCTTTCAGGCTGGCGGTTGCGGCTGGCGCAGCGGCGCTTGGCGAAATTTTCATTTCTGGCTGGTAATCGCCGAACCATTGAATCGCGGAGTTCTGTTTCGCCTGCAATGCCGCGACTGTTTCAGCATCGGCGTAAATCAGGTAAGCGTTGTTTGGAATGTAATTGACGATGTCTGCGCCTGCGTCCAGCAGCGCCTTGTGCCATTCGGGTTTGATGGCGTCGGCGAATTGAATCAGCCGCAATCGTCGTTCGCCGCTCAAAGTCAGTCGAGCCGTCTGTTGCGTGGGGTCAATCGCGCCGGAGTTAAGCAAGATCAGTGAGACGGGGTTGGCTGCTGAATGCGATTGTTGCCAAACCGACAACACGATTGCTGCAATGACCAGCGCCAACCAGACAAAACGATTTTGGAAACGAGCGGGCAAAGAGCGAGTGTGTGTAAAGAACATTCCAGCTTCCTCCTGAACGAGCGGAATTTTTTTTAGATGTCAAAGTTGGCGATTCAAAGACGGGTAAGTTCGCCTGACGATGTAAACGAGTGAGAGTTTGTTGGTGGATGGGGCTTGGAACGGCGCGGAGTTTACGAAGCCGTCGGGAATGAGTCAATTGCCAAGTTTGTGGCAATTCCATTTTGTTTCGTGCTCATACCATTTGGGGCGAAGCTAGTGGGGCAGTCGCTGGCTTCGCTGTTTCTCAGTTCGGCGTTTGGCGTTCAAGTCAAAGCAGTTAGTTGAAATTTCTGACGTGCCGAAGCTTTGGAATGGTATGTGCAAACTGGTTCGGCGAAAGGAGACCTGGTATCAGTTGCAGTTTCGCACTCTGATGGATTCAGGTGAATAAACAAAATGAACAAGCTCACAAAACATGTTCTTGCCGCAACCTTCGCGTTGGGATTCGTTGTCGTTACAGGGTTGTCGAATCTGGCAACTGTTCAGGCTCAATGGCCGTGGGATCGTGATCGTTGGGAAAATCGCCGGGATCGTCGAGACGACCGCCGGGATGATCGCCGAGACCGTCGTGATGACCGTAGAGATGACCGCTGGGATGATCGCCGCGACAATCGCAATTACAACAAAGATTACGAAAAAGGTTTCCGAGCTGGGTTGGACAGGGGGCAGAAGGATTATCGAGATCGTCGAATCGCCGATCTGAATAATTCCAGCCATTATCGAAAAGGAAACTCCGCTTACCGCGATGGATTTCGCAAAGGCTACGCGCAGGGGTATCCGCGTGGAAACAGAGGGCGAAGGTGGTAACTGGCGAGGTGACTGGCAAAAAGCAAAAAGCCGCTGGCTTCAAAGTCAGCGGCTTTTTGGCGTTTGGTGGCGAACGTGATTCCGTCAACGTTTGATGGTGTATGAATCAATCAATCGGCCATCGGCGGCGATGGCTTCGACCTTCATTTCAGCTTCCGTCACCTGGACGATCAAAAACGAATTGACGGAATCTTCGCCAAACGCCATCAGCGGAGATTTGCGGTCTAGCGTTCGTTTTTTGATTTCGCCGCTCGCGCCTTCAGTGAAGTAATGAACACCTTGTTGTGGTTTGACACGTTCGTAACAGTGCGAATGCCCGGCGAAGACCGCATTGACTCCGTATTTGACGTAAAGCGGTTCCAGTTGTTCGCGCAATTTTTTGTAAGGCCGGTGCATCCTGGCCGATGAGTAAATCGAATGATGGCAAAACGCGATTTTCCAACGCGCCTTTGATGATTTCAGCGATTCGTCCAGCCAGCCAAGCTGTTTGTCGTCCATCACGTTGGTGTCCAGCGCGAAAAATTCCAACAAGCTTTCACCATTTTCTTTGGCACCTTTGCCGAAGTTGTAATACCGCCGCCCGCCCATGTTGAAATTTTTGTAGTTGGTCTGAAACTCCAGCCCTTTGATGATGTCGTGATTGCCCAGCGAGGCGTAAAACTTCACTCCGGCGGCGAGCAGGTCTTTGTACGGCTGTTCAAAGTGCGAGCCAATTTTTTCGGCTTCGCCTTTTTCGTAAATGTTGTCGCCGAGCATGATGACGAAATCGAACGGTTTCTGCTGACGCTGTTTGACCATTTGCTGGGCGACGGCAAGTTGAGCTTCGTCGCCGCTGCCTGTGTCGCCCATCACGGCAAAGATGATCGGAGCTTTGGTTGTCGAATCCTGCGCGAAACCGAAAATTGAAACGATAGCCGCAAGGCAAAACGCGGCAAAGAATCGGGAAAAGACATTGTTCATACTGCTAACTCTCCTCCGTTAAATCAGTGACCAGATCGCTCCAGTCCAAAACAAAAATCAGAAAGAAGCTTCTGACTGCTTCTTTGTCGTCGGTAATCAGGCCGACTTCGCGGCGCAGATCAAGTTCGACTTTACGCAAACTCTGGCTGCCGAAAAAGACCTGTTTGCCATCGCGGATGATAGCTTGTGTGTGTAATCGAATGATCGGCATCGGGCGAACTTCGACGCCTTTGATCGGGCGACTGACTCCGCCGATGACTTTGATTTCAACGCCTGCTTTGGCGCGTTCTTCCAGCAGCTTCACCATCTGGGAATCGCTCAATTTACCGTCGTAAATCAGCAACTGTTTTTTTGCGCCTTGAATGAAGGCCGAAAGTTTTTTGCGAGAATTGATCGGGCTGATGACGAAGTGTTCGGCTTGCGCTTTGTGGCCTTTGCCTGCGACATCGGCGGTGAACAAGCCGACGGCTTCGGCAACCAGTTGTTTGTCTTCGGTGATGATGCCGAAACTGCGGCTGTGGTGAATGTCCAGAAACGTAAAGTTGAATGTCAGCAGAAACAGTTTCCGCCGATCAACGATCATCACTTTGCTGTGATACCGAACCAGGTCTTCGGCTGTGCGAGTGACTTTGACTTTGCGTTCAGTCAGCCGCTTTTCCAGCTTTTTGATTTCGCGCAAGTCTTCTTTGTTGGTGTAGGTAATCAACGCATGCACGCGAATTCCGCGCGCGGCGGCGATGACCAGCGCCTGCTCAATTTCCAGCCGGTCAAGGCGATAGATGACGATCTCTACGCTGTCAGTGGCTTGATTGATGGCTTCCAGCAACGGTTCTATGCCGTCGCGCGGTTGAATGATGACGTGCATTTTTTGGCGAGAAGGAGGGATAGAAGGAGTGAGGGAAAGGGAGATAGAAAGCGAGGAAGTTTGAGTCCCTCAATCTCTCCGTCTCTCCGTCCCTCTATCCGGCTACCGTCCGACGGCGGATTTCAACTCATTGATCTTTTGCCGAACGCGGCGTGAAAAACCTTCGACTTCGGCTTGGGTCGCTCCAGCGGCTTTGAAGGCGTCCTGAATCTGGGCATCGGTCAATTGCCCCAGAATTCCGGCAAACCAACGCGCGTGTTCGACGGGGATGGCTTTCAGGGAACTGCTCATCTTTCCGCTGTAATGAAGCTTAATCTGGCTGCCCGAAATTCCGTCCAGAAACGCCTGTTTTTGATAATCGGCCAAATCCCATTTGGTGTGAGACATAAAACTGCCCATTTTGCCGAATGCTCCACCCCAGTCGGCGACCAGATACCAGTCAATGACTTTGCCGTCGTCATCGAACATTCCCAGCACATTATTGTTGGTGTTTTTGGCATCCCAGTTATTCAGCAAAGTGTTCAGAATCGCCAGGCCGGAAAGTTCCTTCGAACCGTTGAACGGAGTGCTGGTCCAGTCCCAATTGATGGCGCGCCGTGCGATGTCGTCAGGGCGTTTTTCAAACATGCCGTTGGTAAACGAACCGTCAGAACCGACGAATTTTTTGGCGCGCCCCAGACCGGTGACGCCATTCACTTTGCCCGAAGAAACGAAATAACTTTCCTCAACCATATAGCCACAAGCCCAAACAATGCGGCTGGCAGCGACTTCGGCGTGAACTTCTTCGTCGAATTTGATGTTCCATTTGATGCCGTTGGCGTCAATGACTTTGATCTTGGGATTGGTGCCGGAAACATCTTCCTTGTCGAATTGTAACGGCGGTTTTGGCATGCCTTCCGGGCTGCCGATGCCGTAAATCAGGTTTAGCGAAGCGATGTTGCCGCGGTCTTCCCACAACTTGGGAGTTCCGGCTGCGGTTGGCGCAGCGGATGCCTTTTTAACTTTTTTGTCTTTCTTCGATTCTTTGGCGCCTTTGTCTTTCTTTTGCGGGCTGGCGTTGACGGACGTTGAAACGGCGACGCCGGCGATGGCCAAACACATCATCACGGCCAGAGAGAACAGTGCGAGAAAACGATTTTGACGATGACTCATTGGAACAACCTCCTAACAGTTTCGAATTCTTCGGGGAGTTTGCGGAATTGCGGGGGCAAAAAGGTCAGTGCTGTGAACGGTAGGGAGCGGCCTGTCCGGTCGCAGCACTGATTCGGGAATTACTTCACGTCAGAATAATTGAGTTTGAGATAGCTGCTGGCGTCGCCGACCAAAAACAGAAATGGCCGTCCACCGACGACGGCAGTGGTTACGCCTTCGGGTTTGAATTTGGGGTTGAGCGTCATTTCATCGCGCACTTTTGCAGAGACGCTTTCGCCATCCCATTCCCACAGTTTGAATTCGCCTTTTTCGACGCCTTCAGGTGCGCCGGAAATAATCAGGAAAGATTTCAGGTGCGTGTCATAAGTGATGTCGCGTATGCCCTGACCGCCGAGCGGCAAAAAAATCACGCGCGGATTTTCGACTTGCAAGTTGTCGGCGGTGAATGCTCCACGCACATCGTTCATTCGCAACGGAACCAAAACAGCTTGAGGGCCAATCACCGACCGCAAACCGACAATCAGCCGATTTTGCAATCTGTCCCAGGCCAGCCCTTCAATGTTCAAACCGCCCTGCGCGCTGGGCAGATCGCTCAGGCTTTTCAGTTCGATGATTTTGCTGAGCAATACAGCTCTGAAATCGTTGATGATTTCTGCCTGCCCGCGCAGCGTTTGCGTTTGCGAATCAAAAGCGAATCGCGCGATGGCGTTATCCGATCCCCAACTGGCGTCGGACAGTGAGCCGATAACGTAAAAGTGCGCGCCATCGCTGGTTATGGCTTCCGGGTTTTTGATCGTCACACCCAGCGGAATCGCTTTCGGAGCGCCGACCGGATCGCCGTCTGCGTCCAGCTTCATTACCAACACCACGCCGGGCTGACCGTCGTCCACCAACAAAACCAAATCGCTGCCGGGAACATGCGCCACGCCGGAAGCTTCGACTGCCTTGCCGGGCAGCGACGACCACGAATCCGAGCGGGTGATTTTGGCGGAAGCAGATGTTGTTGATCCGCCACCGTTGCCGGTGTTGCCCGAAGGCGCAAGCACGTATTTCGCCACCAAAATCGTTCCTGCAATTGTGACGACTGCGCCCAACACCTGCGCGATGATACGGCTCAAAGCGTTGGCGCTGAAAAATCCGCCTTTGTCTTTTTCCTTTTCTTTTTTCTTTCGCTTCTTCTCGGCTTTTTCTTCTTCGTCTTCGGCGGCAGTGGTGACTTTCGACGGAGGAAGCGCGCTCATGCTCGGATCGGTTCGCGGGAACGAATGGACAGGATCGGAACGCAGCGACGCGCGGCGGCGAACTTCTTCCAACGCTTCCAGCGACAATCGAGCCGTTTTGTTTTCGGTGGTTTCCGCGGGGTTGCGGAACGTCAACATGACGTTGCCGAGTTGAATTTTGTCGCCGTGTTGCAGCGTGTAAGCTTCGCCGCCCTGTTGATTGCCGTTGATAAAGGTGCCATTGCTGCTGCCCAGATCAACGATGGAATAACCGCCGTCGCGCACCAACACGATGGCGTGTGTGCTGCTGACCGTAGGATCATTGATGACCAGTTTGTTGTGTGGGGCTTTGCCGACTTCGATTTCCGGTTGGTTCAGCAGAGCTTCGATTTTTTCACCCGTCGGCATGACTCCGATCAAACGAGGCGTGAAATGGTTTTCGATGTGAGCGGCAATTTCGCTGAACATCGCCAGACGCAACGAAGCTTTTTTGCCGGTCAGACGTTCGACCTGTTCGATGGAGGATTTGTCGGTTGGGTCGGCGACGGCCAGCATCAATCGGTCGGGTTGTTGGCCGATGACCGGACACAGATTCCGGCTACGCAAAAAATCAATGCGAAGTTTGGCCGCCGTCACGGCATCCACTTCCATCGTTTTCATTTCAATTGGCGCGATGTTGAAAGTGCGTCCCATCAAATCGCGCAGCCCGATTTCGCTGACCAGTTTTTCTTCGATCAACGCGCGGCAAAGCCGTTTGGTCGCGCCGCTTCCGCGCAAACGATCCAATTCCGATTGAGCGACCAGACCGGCGCTGACCAAAGCCTGCGTCAGAGAATCTTCCGTCACCGGAACCGTTTTGGGAGTTGGCGGCGGGGTTGGCGGTGGAGGCGGGCTGTTGCCTAACAGGACGGTGCGCGGCATGGATTGGGTCGTTTCCGCTTCTTTCAATCTGAAAGTGATGGTGCAATGCCCCATCTTTATCAAATCGCCGTGATCGAGTTTGCGCGAATCGTTGACTCGAATGTCGTTGACGAAAGTGCCATTGCGGCTGCCCAGATCGCTGATCGTGAATCCGTTGTCAGCCAGGCTGATCATCGCGTGGGTTGATGACACTGAAGCATCGGGCAGAATGATGTCGTTTTGCGGAGCTTTGCCGATTTTGGTTTCTTCGGCGTTCAAATCGCGTTCGACCACGCTGCCGTCGCGCATCAATATATGAAGTGTTGCTTCGATTTTGGGGGATTGAGTATCGTCCTTCGGAACTGTCATATTCGTTTCTGCCAAAACGTCGGGGCTGGATTGTAGAGGGATATTGCCGGAAACCGTTTGCGGAACTGCCTGCAAAGATGCGCTGTTCGGAGTCCGGTTGATTTCCTGAATGTCAGCCTGAAGAGTTCCCGACTTTGTTTGAGCCGTTAATCCTGCCGAAAAAATAGCGCGTAAATCAGCGCCGCATTGATTACAGAACCGGCTGCCTTCGCGCGGAATTGGAAAATTGCATTGAGGGCATTCACTAATCATGCCAACTGAGGTAACTAACACTCGAATCGTATAAGAATGAAGCCGCTCAAGAGCGGCCAGGAAGTCAACAGCCTGTCGAAAACCGAGCGGATGCTAAATCAGTTCGCGGGGTAAATCAACGAGTTTGCCGGACGGCAACACCCGGATCACGAATCACGCCGATTTTTACAGCAGTCCCTAAGTACAGGACAAAAGTTGTAACAACTTCTGCCAAGTTTTCAGGTCAAAGTGAGTAAAGTTGGCAATCGCGTCGCGGAGCTTGTCAAAGCCCAATCGAAAAATGGATTTTGATTTGTTGCCGTGTTTTTTGAGCTTGA
>JANRKX010000066.1:0-103513 GCA_033763255.1 Acidobacteriota bacterium
CGGTTTGAAACGTTATCGAATCCTATCGGATCGGCTGCGAATGCACGATCTCGGTTTATACAACCTGACGTTGGGCGTCTGCGCCGGACTCTGGAACTTCAGGCTAAGTTGTTGAACGCAAACATCGCAACAACTCTAATAGACGGGACAATTTGAAAAATTGTCCCACTGATTTTCAAGCTACAACGACTTCAGTTTGTTCGTCCTGGAAAATCAGCTTCAGATGGAACAGCCGGTTCTGAGCTTTTTTGATTTGGCGATCCACTTGCAGCACCAAGTCGGCGAACAGGTCGTCTTCTTGAACTTCGGAAGTTTCGACTCGCCGTTTAAGGCTGTAAATTTCTGACGAAGTGATGTCTGTAATTTCGGTTTCGATTTCAGCCAGTCGTTGTTTGGCTTCGGCGATTTTTCTTAGCAGCAGAATCATTTCGGCGGACATCGCGCCGTTGGTTTCGACGGCTTCCAGACTGGCTCCGGCTTCCAGCAATTCCTGCAACTGATCTTCGGCGCCGGATTCGTAAGCGCGATTGACCTCGACCATCAGTTGATGGCGATGTTGGCGTTCCTGCGGACACGAAGTCAGATCAGGATGAAATTTGCGCGCGACTTCCTTGTACAGTTTTTTCAGTTTGTCGCTGTGCAAACGATTTTGACCGCAACCGACTTCGTCGTCGGCCAACGAATCACCATCGTAGTTGTCGTCAAAATCCAGCCCCTGAATTTTGGCAATTTCTTTTTCGATCTTTGCCAATTCGTCATACTTGTCGCCGACCACGCTCAGGTAGCGAATCTCAAAGGTCGTCAATCCGGCGTTGACGCCTGCCAGCCGCGCTTCGGCGTTGGACAATTCGGTTTCGAGTTGCGCCAGTTCTTCGCGGCGGCGTTGCAACTCATGTTCTTCACTTTGTTGACTCAGAATCAGCGTGTTCATCTAAAACCTATCCTGCAATTGCTTCAAAATGTCGTCGAAGTTTTCGTACTCGTAGAAATTGATGCCGGTGGTTCGGCAATGTTCGGCCAGCGAATGTTTGGCGAAGACTTCGTCGGCGGCCTCGGCGGCTCCGCGATCCGAAAGCCCGTCGCCGATGAAGATCGTACGCTCACCACGTTTTTTTGCCGCTTTGATGGCGACAGCTTTGTCGTGTCCCCAGCCGGTTTTGTCGCGAAAAACACATTGCCAACCGGTTTCTTCATTCGGGTTCAGCGTATTGGCCAGAATTTCCAGGTGCGGAAATTCCGTGCGGCGAATGAACAGGTCAATCAGTTGGTGAAATCCCGCGCTTAAGATCGTCAGCGGAATCGTTTTGGTTTCGCACCACGCGGCGAAAGCTGGAAAGGCAGGATCAATTTGCACTTGCTCGCGCAACAAGCTTTCGGCGTCGGCGAACGGGCGGCGAATGCTTCGCATTTCGGCGGCGATGCCTTCGCTCAAGCTGATCGTGCCTGCGCGAATCAATCGCCCGATGGATTGCACCATCTCAGTGCCGCCGCCCAGGTTTGTCGCCAGAAACACCAGCGTGTCTTTCTGGCTGATCGTACCGTCAAAATCAGAAAAGATATGAAGTTTGGTCATTTTTCAAAGTAGACAGTAGACAGTAGACAGTAGTTTGCTTGCCATTATTTTGACGGAAGAGACTTGGCGAATTTGAGGCCTTTCTGAACCCAGAACGTCAGTCGTTTGCTGGTGCGAATGCCGTCGGCAGTGACGTAAATCATTCCTTTCATCGGGCGACCCGTGAAATCCATTTCGCGCGCATCGGGTTCGGCCAGCGCTGCTTCGTATGCTTCCGCGCCGACGCGCACCATCAGGTCTTCGCCAACAACTCCGCAACTCATGTTGCCGTTCACCATAAACGCCAGCCCGCCGAACATTTTCTTTTCGACAACGCCGGTTTCGTTCTTCAATTGTTCGCGGATTCGTTCAGCCAGTTTTTCGCTGAAAGCCATGTTGCCTCCTGTTCAATTTGACCGGACTTCGACGCCCGGCGGAGCTTTGAAGACGAATTGCGCGGGGCTGACCGCCGGATTTTCCTGCACGTTCGAGAAAAGAAAATCCGACCGAGCGCCTCCGCTTTCAACCAACGTCAGCCGCGCGATTTGCAAACTTGTCGGTTCGACTTCGACCAGCAATTCGCGGAAGTCAGCGGCTCGTTTGGGAACCATTCGCAAGACTTTGTTGCCCGCGCGCGCCGGAGCTTCTTTGGCAAATTCGATGGTTTTGAAATCGCGGCGCAAATTGCCTCGGCCCAACAGGAAGGCGAACGGCGCGCGCATATCGCCGGATTCCTTGATCGAAGTTTTCGACGCGTACTTTTCCGCCGCGACGTATTCGTAAAGCGATTTGCCGTCAGAGATGAACAGCTTAGCTTCGGGCGAGGTGTAATCCCAGCGCATCTTGCCGGGCTTTTTCAACAGCACGCGGCCACTTTCGCGGCGAGTTTGACTGCCGGTATGAATCTGCGTGAAATCCGCCGACAGCGAAGTCAGTTTGTTGTATTTCGCCTGCAAGCCATCAATCAGTTGATTGAGTTCCGGCGATTGCCCCGCCGCCATCGGCAGACAACCGCAAAGCAGGATGAGAAGCGCAAAAACTTGTTTCAGCATTTGGTCTTTGATGATGTTGTGGACTTCCAGAAATGAGGCGGGATTATAGCCGCTGGCGGCGAGCTTTTGCGAACAGTCGGGCTTGTAAGATTACGGTACCGCGCGCGTGAGCAAGCGGTCTTCCGCGTAAGCAGCCGCTTGCTTACGCGCGCGGTACCGTAACCGCCTGATTGACTTCCCGCACAAACAAATCTTCCAGCGATTCACGCACCGGATTGACCGAAACGATACGGCCACCGGCCTTGTGCGTCAGTTCCAGCAATCGTTCCAAGCCGCGGTCGTCTTTCAAACGAATACGCGCAGTTTCAAGCGACGCGGAAACCGCAACGGCAAAGTTCCGCGCTTCAGCCAATGCCGGTTCGGTGACGCCGCTGACGACGACTTCCAGTTCGTTGCTGCGGGTTTTCAGGATTTCGGAAAGCTTGCCGGATTCGATCAGGCGGCCTTTGTTCAGGATGGCTACACGGTCGCACATGGCTTCAACGTCAGTCAGGATGTGCGACGAAAAGAAAATCGTTTTGCCGCGCGCGCGCAAACTGACAATCAAATCGCGGACTTCGCGCCGCCCCAGCGGATCGAGTCCAGACATCGGTTCATCCAAAAACAAAATTTCAGGATCGTGAATCAAGGCTTGCGCCAGGCCTACGCGCTGCAACATGCCTTTGGAAAATTTGCGAAGCTGTTTGTCGGCAGATTCGCTGAGGCCGACTTGATGAAGCAGTTCCTCGGTTCGCTGACTGGCTGTGGATTTGGGCAGATCGCACAATGTGCCGCAATACACCAGAAACTCGCGCGCCGTCAGGTAATCATAAAAGTAAGGCTGTTCGGGCAAATACCCTATTCGGCGGCGCATTGCTACGGTTTGCACTGGCATATTCAGAATGCGCGCTTCGCCGCTGGTTGGGCGAATCAACCCCATCAAGATTTTGAACGTCGTGGTTTTGCCTGCGCCATTGGAACCGAGCAAACCGAAGACTTCGCCGGGCGCGACTTGCAGGCTCAAACCGTCCAGCGCGCGCACTGAACGTTTGCGCCAAAATCCGGTTAGGTAATCCTGGGTCAAGTTTTGAGTTTCAACGACAACCATTCAAATCAATTGAAAATGGAGATAACGGAACAGACGGAAATAACTGAAAAAACGGAAAGAAGATGGTTTTTGAATTTCCGTCAGCTCCGTTATTTCCGTCTGTTCCGTTATCTCTCGTTTTGTTGCTGAAGTAATAACAATTGTTCTTCGCAGACCTGACGAACGAAACCGTCGTTGCTTTCTTCGTAAAGTCGCTGGAAAAGTTGCCGTGCCGTTTCACGGTCGCCGCCTTTAGCCAGCATGGTTGCCGCCATCGGCTGCATCCACGCCGGAGCGCCCGGCAATCGAGCGCCGTTGGAATAAGCTTCGGCAGCTTCGCGGAAATTTCCTTGCCGCCACAGCGCAAAGCCCAAATCCTGATACAACCGCCATTCGCTGGGATTGCTGCGGATGCCTTTGCGAATGAAGTCGAGCGCCGTCGCCGTATCGTCGTACTGCAAAAAGAACCCGCCGAAGCGATACGCCGCCACGTGGCGCGGATCGAGTTCCGTTACCAATTCCAGCATAGGTTTCAGCAATTCCAGCCGACGGACATCAAATTGTTCGCCGGTCAATCGTTGCTGTTGAAACTTTTCGCCAAAATACAGCGTGGTGTTGATCCAGTAAGCGTCGGCCATCAATCCGGTGAACCCCAGGCTGGCGCGTTTCAGCATTTCGCCGGAACGGATGTACAGCGTGTCTTCGGGAATCAACGGCACGCGATGTTCGGCGTCCAGCCAGTTTTGCGCCGCGATGCTGGCTCCAAACGCGACCAACAACACCAACACTCGCTTGGATAAATCAAAAGGCAAAAGGCAAATATCAAAAATCAAAAATGACGCGCTTCCGCCTTTTTGACTTTTGACTTTTGCCTTTTGACTTTTGACTTTCACTTGAAATTTCTCCGCTCGAAAATCATGACCGCCACAGCCAGCAAAGCTGCAACATAACAAACCGCGTAAGCCGTATTGCCCGCCAGCAATCGCGCCGGAACGGATTCGCCGTAAGCGGCTTCGTTGATGAAATTGAAGCTGGCCAGATTCGGCAGCAGGTGATACAGCGCGCGGCTGACGATTCGCGTGGAGGCGGAATTGGCGGTTTCGGCAAACAGCTTCAGATCGGGACTCCAGCGACCGATCAGAAAAATCAGCAGTGTGAACAGCGCCGACAACGCCGGAGACGAAAAACAGGAAAACAACAACGCAACGGCGGTCATCACCACCAACTCCAAAAAGATCAAATACGCCGCCGGCCATAAAGCCAATTGCGCGGCGTCGAATCCGCCTTTGGTAAAGATCAGCGCCAGCATCACCGCCGCCGCCATCGCCGAAGTGTTGACCAGCAAGGTCAAACACAATCCGAAATACTTGCCCAAAATGAATTGCGACCGGCGAACGGGTTTGGAAAGGATGACGGCGACGGTTCGTTTTTCGATTTCTTTCGAGACCAGGCCGATGCCGATGAAGATGGCTATCAACAATCCGAAGACAGACGTGGCGGACAAGCCTACGTCAACGATGATCTTGGCTTCCTGGCCGACGGCAATACGGCCAATGACCGAAGCCGCCGCGACAATCAGCGCGACAAACAACACAAGGTTATACAGCACGCGGTCGCGCACCGATTCGCGGAATGTGTTGAGTGCAATGGCGATGATCTTCAAAGCGAGAATCAGGGATTTTCCCACGAAGCCCTACTAAGAAGCACGAAACTTAGAAAACAGGATGAACAGGATTTTTTAGACAGGATGAACAGGATTAACAACCAATCTTGTCAATCCTGAAAACAATCTTGTTCATCCTGTTTTGATTTCCTTCGCGCTTTTTTTGGTGTGGCTTTATGGGCAGTTGTTATTTCTTTTTGGCCAACAGGTAAAACAGCAAATCCACCGCAGGCGGAGCGATGCCGAGTTGGCGAATCATCCCGACGATTTGGCCGCGATGCAGCGTGGCGTGATTGACGACGTGTTGCATCAACGCGACCAGCGGCAGGCTGGCCATTTCGCCTTTGGTGTTTTTGTAGCTCAAATTGGCGTGCAGCGTGTCCATCGTCAACCCATCAAGAAAGGCTTTGCGATTAGCTTCGATCTTTTGCCATTCGGCGCGCAGAGTCGGCAAATCGGCAAAAGCGTCTGCTTTCCACAATCCGGCAGGCGAATTGCCTTGCCAGCGTTCCAGCCAAATCCATTCCGCCGCCGCCAAATGAACCAGCGTTCCGAAGATCGAACGCATGCTGATTTTCACGTCCTGATGAAGCTGTTCTTCGGTCAATTTCTCGGCGGCATCCAGCACCAGATGGTTGGCGTATTCGGTGTAATCGAACAATTGGCGAATGTCGTTTAGGTTCATTCTTTACTCCTGTTTGCAAAATGCGATGGCAATTTGCCCGGCGATGCGAGCGTTGTTTTCCAACAAAGCGATGTTTGCGCGCAAGGCTCGGCCTTCTGTTTTGGCGGCGATGCGCGACAGCAAAAACGGCGTGACGGATTTGCCTGTGATGTTTTGGTCGGCAGCGGCAATCAAGGCTTCTTCGATTTCGTTTTTGACTTCTTCGGCTGGAACTTCGTCTTCGGCTGGCAGCGGATTGACGACCAGCACCGAAGTCGTGAATCCAAGTCGCCAATGTTCGGCAGCAATGGCCGCGACTTCTTCGGGCGAATCGGCGCGCAAGTCGAGTTTCAAGCCGCTCGACCGCGAATAGAATGCCGGGAGTTCGCCGGTTTGATAGCCGACCACCGGCACGCCCAGCGTTTCCAGCACTTCCAAAGTTTTCGGCAAATCCAGAATTGCTTTGGCTCCGGCGCAAACAGTGACGACGGGAAATCGAGCCAGTGCGGTCAAATCTGCTGAAATGTCGAAACTGTCCGAAGCCCCGCGATGAACTCCGCCGATGCCGCCTGTGGCAAAAACTCGAATTCCGGTTTTGGCGGCGAAATACAAACTCGACGCAACTGTGGTCGCTCCCCAGCGGCGTTGAGCGATGACCGCGCCAAGATTCGCCAGATTGACTTTGACCACATCCGCGCGATTGGCGATTTCTTCAATCTGTTTCTGGCTCAAACCGATGACCGGCTGACCGGCGACGATGCCAATGGTTGCGGGCGTTGCGCCGGATTCGCGGACAGCGTTTTCGCATGCGCGCGCGGTTTCCATATTGTGCGGCGACGGCAGCCCGTGCGCGATGACCGTGGATTCCAGCGCCACAGTGGGAATTGCGAAATGCGGATTTCGGATTTCGGATTGAAGTTGTTCTGTCATTCGGTCTCTTGAAAAAGGTAGTAGGCTTACTTATTCTCAGCCGCGTTCAAGCTTAGCTTAGTCAGTCAGATGAGCCAAGCAACCTCAGAATGCTGAATTCGGAATGATGAAGGATGAATTTCGGGCGGATATTTCCGCTGATCTTCTTGCTTTCCGTTCAGCATTCATCATTCCGAATTCAGCATTTTCAAAACCTGAGGAGTCCCCGATGGGCAAACAAGTCCTTTCCATCATCTTGGGCGGCGGCGCAGGTTCGCGCTTGTTTCCGTTGACACAACAACGCTCGAAACCCGCCGTGCCGTTGGGCGGAAAATACCGGCTGATAGACATTACGGTTTCCAACTGCATCAATTCCGGGATTCATTACATTTACGTGCTGACGCAGTTCAATTCGGCTTCGCTGAACCGGCACATTGCGCGGACTTATCGCTTCAGCCGTTTTTCCGACGGGTTCGTGGAAATTCTGGCCGCCGAGCAAACGCCGGAAAACAAAAACTGGTTTCAGGGAACCGCCGACGCCGTTCGGCAGGTGATGATGCACATCGAAGATTTCGAACCGAGCGACGTGTTGATTCTTTCCGGCGATCATCTGTACCAGATGGATTACAGCAAGTTTCTGGCTCATCACCGCGCAACCAATGCCGACGTGACGATTTCAGTCATTCCAACCGATCATTCACGCGCTTCCAGTTTCGGACTGCTGAAAACGGACGATGCCGGAAAGATCATTGAATTCCGCGAAAAGCCTCCTGCCGATCAACTTGAAGGCATGCGCGTGGACACGTCGAAGCTCGGACTCAACCCGGAAGAAGCCGCCGAGCGTCCGTTTATCGCTTCGATGGGAGTTTATATCTTCAAGTATTCGGCTCTGCGCGAGATGTTGAAAGGAACGGCTTACACTGATTTCGGCGGCGAAATCATTCCGGCGGCCATCGGCAAATACAACGTGCAAGGTTATCTGTTCAGCGGGTATTGGGAAGACATCGGAACCATCCGGTCGTTTTACAACGCCAATCTGGACATGGCTTCGGTCGTGCCGAAGTTCAATTTGTTCGACGCCGACGCGCCGATTTTCACTCGCCCACGTTATCTGCCCAGCACCAAAATTCAAGGTTCGTGTTCGATCACCAATTCGCTGGTGACTGAAGGCTGCATTTTGAATTCGGTTTCGATCAGTCGGTCTGTACTCGGCGTGCGGTCGCGCGTCGAAGGCGGTTCGGTGGTCGAAAACACTCTGATGATGGGCGCTGACTATTACCAAACGCTGGCCGAACTGGCCAAAGACCGCAAAGACGGTTTGCCTTGGGTGGGCATCGGCGAAAACACGATCATACGCAACGCCATCATTGATAAAAATGTCCGCATCGGATCGAACGTGCGAATCCTGAATGACGCCGGATTGCAGGAATCTGACGGCGACAATTACTACATCCGCGACGGAATCGTCATCGTTCCCAAAGGCGCGACGATCACGGACGGCACAATCATTTGAAAGGCAAAAATCAAAAGGCAAATCTCAAAAAGCAAAAATGGCGAATTGACTCTCTCATTTTTGACTTTTGAGATTTGCCTTTTGATTTCTTCACCACATGCTTCGTTTTTACTGGATACTTTTTGTTGTCGTCGTGCTGCTTCTGTTTATCGGAATTCCGGCGATTGTCTTGGGAAACGTGCTGAAGAAGCTTTTCGGCGTGGAAGATTTTGTGCATCCGTTTGCCAAATTCGGCTGCAAAGTCTGGGTTTGGTCCTTCGGCGCTAAAGTTCACGTGACTGGCAGAGAGCATCTGGTGCCGGGGCAGGCGTATGTTTTCGCCTCCAATCATCAGAGCAATGTTGATCCGCCGTTTTTGTTCGCTTACCTGGGGCCGATTACCGGCGCGATTGCCAAAAAAGAACTGACGAAGTTTCCAATCATCAAACAAGGATTTCCGTTGGCGCATGTCGTGCCGATTGATCGTCGCAACCGCGAAAGCGCGATTGAAAGCACTCGGCGCGGAGCCGCTGAGTTGCGAAAAGGTTACAGCTTGATGGCTTTTCCCGAAGGCACTCGCACGGTGGACGGGCGCGTGAAGGAGTTCAAGAAAGGCGTCTTTTTCATGGCGCTGGAAGCGGGCGTTCCGGTTGTGCCGGTGGTGGTCAACGACACGCGGCTGGTCTGGCGAAAAGGAGCCAACCTCGTCACACCCGGCGACATTTACCTGGAAATTCTGCCTCCGGTCAGCACCGCCGGATACAACGAAGACAACATCGAAGAGTTGATCGAACGAGTCCGCGATCAGATTGTCCCGCGCGTACGGGTTGATGAAATTTAGCGCGTAAATCTTCCAACAAATTCTCCGCCAAATTTGCTGTTGCTGCGTTTGCGATAAACCTGCGGCGGCGACTACTATGCTTTTGCCTGTCCGCGAATTTTCAACAGGCGCAATAATCAGGAATCCAACACTCCTCCTTTTTTCAAAATGAACCGACCAGACCGATTGATTCTCAAAAGAATTCCGACGGCAGTGTGTGCTGTTTGGGCGTTGATGTTGTTTAGCTGGCTGATTCTGGGACAGGCCAAATCAGCGGATAACGCTCCGCCGTTGCCGAATGGCAAAGTTGCCGAAGGCACGTTTCGATTTGTGGCGATGGGCGACACCGGCACTGGCAAACAAGGCCAGTTGGCCATCGCCAGGAGAATGGCTCAGTTTTTGAGTGAGCGTCCTTTCGACACCGTGTTGATGCTCGGCGACAACATTTATTCCAGTGGCAAACCATCGGACGTGGAAGAAAAATTCGAGCAACCGTACGCAGAGTTGTTGCGGCAGGACGTCAAGTTTTTTGCCGTGCTGGGCAATCACGACGTGCGGCGCGGGAGAACTTTTGAAATCAACTACCCAAATTTCAACATGGGCGGGCGGGCATATTATTCGATGGTCAAAGCCGATGGGTTGATCGAATTTTTCGCGCTGGACACAACCGCATTCGACGAACAGCAACGCGGCTGGTTGGAACTGGCGCTGGCCGCGTCCAAAGCTCGTTGGAAAGTTGTGTACTTTCATCATCCGATTTATTCGTCCGGCAAAACGCATGGTTCCGACGTTCGGTTGCGCGCCAAACTCGAACCGCTGTTCGTCAAATATGGAGTCGCGGCGGCGATTTCCGGGCACGATCATTTTTACGAACGAACGAAACCTCAGCGGGGGATTCAATACTTCGTCTGCGGAGCCAGCGGCCAGCTTCGTCCGGGCAACATCAACCGCAAAAGCTCATTGACTGAAGTCGGCAACGACAAAACCCACAGCTTCATGTTTGCCGAAGCCTCGAAAACCGAGATGACTTTTTGGGCGGTTGACGCGGCTGGCAAAACTTTGGACAGCGTGACGTTGAAAGCTGCGGAGCGCGACCAATGATCGAACGACTTATTTCGTTTGCCCTGAAACAACGTTTTATTACGCTGGCTTTGGTCGGTTTATTGATTGCCGCCGGAGTTTATGCGCTGGCGACCATTCCGATTGACGCTTTTCCAGACCTGACCAACAACCAGGTGACGATCATCACAGAAGCTGCGGGAATGGCTGCCGGTGAAGTCGAAGCCCAAGTCACCTTTCCCATCGAAGGCGCGATGCTCGGCCTGCCGCGTACAGAAGAGGTTCGCTCGATTTCCAAATTCGGTTTGTCGTTGATTACCGTCGTGTTTGAAGACGGCGTCAACACGTACTTTGCGCGGCAACTGGTCAACGAACGGTTGAACGACGCCAAGACTCGAATCCCGAACGGTCTGGAACCGACGCTTGGCCCTGTGGCGACGGCTTTTGGCGAGGTGTATCAATACACACTGGAAGACACGCGCCCGAACAAAACCAAAACCAGCGTCATGGATTTGAAAACGCTGCACGATTGGTTCATCAAACTGCAATTGCGAACCGTTCCGGGCGTGGGCGAAATCAATTCCTGGGGCGGCGAAACCATGCAATATCAGGTGCTGGTTGATCCGGCCAAACTGTTGAAATACGGATTGACGTTGCACGACGTGTTCAACCGCGTTGCTGAAAACAACTCCAACTTTGGCGGCGGATATATCGAACATCGCGCCGAACAGTACACCGTGCGTGGCGTTGGGTTGCTGCAAAGCTCCGCCGATATTGAAAACATCGTCGTCAATGCCAGCGTGGGGACTCCGGTGTATTTGCGCGATGTTGCTGAAATCGCTCCCGGAGCCATGCAGCGTCAAGGCGCGGTTTCGCGCGATGCCAAAGGCGAAACTCTGGCCGGGATGGTCATCATTCTGAAAGGTGAAAATGGCAAATCCGTCGCCGAGCGCGTCAAACAAAAAATCACAGAGTTGCAAGCTGCGCTGCCTGCGGGCGTGAGCATAAAATCGTTTTACGACCAGACCGAAGTCATTGACCAAACCATTGAAACCGTTAAGTGGAACCTGATCGAAGGCGCGTTGCTGGTGATCGTCGTGCTGTTTCTGTTTTTGCGAAACGTGCGCGCTTCGTTGATTGTCGCGGCGGTGATTCCAATTTCGATGGTGTCGGCGTTCATCGTCATGAAATGGATGGGCGTGTCGGCCAACCTGATGAGCTTGGGAGCGGTGGATTTCGGGCTGATTGTGGATGGCGCCGTCGTGATGATGGAAAATTTCATTCGCCGACTCGGTGTTGAACCGAGAGCTGTAGCGACCGGGTCAGGGACACGCTTTACAGACAGCCCGGTCGCTTCTGGTTCTGTCACGGCGACCATTCACGACGCAGCGATTGAAGTCGGTAGGCCGATTCTTTTTGGCGTGCTGATTATCATCGCCGTCTACCTGCCGGTCTTCACGCTGCAAGGTTTGGAAAGCCGCATGTTTACACCGATGGCGATTACGGTTTGTGCGGCGCTGCTGGGTTCGTTGTTGCTGGCGCTGTTGTTCGTTCCGGCAATGTCGTCTTTGATGCTGCGCGGCAAAATCGAAGAGCGCGAAGGCAGGATTTATCATTTCGTCCAACGCAGTTACGTGCGATTGCTGGACGGCGCGCTGGATCATCGCTGGCTGACCATCGGCGCGGCTGTGTTGGTTGTGGCTGCGGCAGTCGGCTCGCTGGCGTTCATCGGCACAGAATTCATGCCGCGTTTGGACGAAGGTTCCATTCTGATTGAAACGCGCAAACTGCCCAGCGTCGCCCTGACTGAATCCGTCAACATCAGCCAACAAGTCGAAGAA
This sequence comes from Acidobacteriota bacterium, assembly GCA_033763255.1. Taxonomy (GTDB): domain Bacteria; phylum Acidobacteriota; class Blastocatellia; order RBC074; family RBC074; genus RBC074. The sequence continues at coordinate 12,119 of JANRKX010000066.1, forward strand.
ATCGTCAAAGGTTTTCCCGAAGTCGAAAGCGTCGTTACCAAAATCGGTCGCCCCGATCTGGCCACCGAAGCGATGGGAATTCATCAGGGCGATGTGTATGTAATTCTGAAACCACACGACCAATGGCCGAAAAAACGTACTAAAGAAGAGTTGATCGAAGCTCTGGACGCTGAACTGAGCAAACTGCCCGGAGTGGCGTTTAACTTCACTCAGCCGATGGCAATGCGATTGGACGAAACCATTTCCGGCGTCAAAGCCGACGTGGCGGTCAAACTCTTCGGCGAAGACCTGGCGCCGCTGGAAGAAAAAGCCGCCGAAATCGCTCGTGTGTTGGAAAAAATTCCTGGCTCCGCAGACGTGCAAGCCGAAGCTTTGTCCGGTGCGGCTCAACTGCAAATCAGCGTTCGCCGCGATCAAATTGCGCGGTATGGATTGAACGTCGCCGACGTGCGCGAACTGATCGAAACCGCTGTCGGCGGCAAAGTTGCAACGACGATGATTGACGGACAAAAGCGGTTTGATGTGCTGGTGCGCTTTCCTGAAAGTTTTCGCAACGATCCTGACGCGATTGCTGCGTTGCCGTTGACAGCTCCGGCGGGCGAACGATTGCGCCTTTCGGACATCGCCAACGTCGAATTGATTCGCGCGCCAGACATCATCAACCGCGAAAACAACCAACGCCGAATTGTCATTCAATCCAACGTGCGCGGGCGCGACATCGGCAGTTTCGTCGCCGAAGCACGCTCGAAAATCTCCGCCGCCGTCAAAATGCCCACAGGATATTTCATGGCTTGGGGAGGCCAGTTTGAAAATCAGGAACGCGCCACCCAAAGATTGTTCATTGTCGTGCCGCTGGCGATGGTGTTGATCTTCGCCTTGCTGTTCATAATGTTCGGTTCGATCAAACATTCACTGCTGATTATCTTGAACGTGCCGTTCGCCGTTGTCGGAGGCATTGCGGCATTGTGGCTGCGCGGATTGAATCTGAGTTTGTCGGCGTCCATCGGTTTCATTGCTCTGTTCGGAGTCGCTGTGTTGAACGGCGTGGTGATGATCGCGTACATCAACAAACTGCGCGACGACGGGTTTGCCATCCGCGAAGCTGTCCGCGAAGGCGCTCGCATTCGTCTGCGCCCGGTGTTGATGACGGCGCTGGTTGCCAGCCTGGGTTTCATCCCGATGGCGATTTCAACCAATCCCGGCGCAGAAGTTCAACGCCCGTTGGCGACTGTGGTGATTGGCGGATTGGTGACTTCGACCTTGCTGACTTTGCTGGTGCTGCCGGTGATTTACCGCATGTTTGAACGCGAACCGAAACAGGAGTCGGAGTATAAATACGGGCCAGAACTCGAAGCTGATGAAGTGGAGTCAGAAGCGAGTTGAGAGCAAAATTACTCGGTTTCATCCACTGACTTACAACTCGCCTTCATATTCGGCCAGCAACACACAGATTTGATCCAGCACAGCGGTCACGTCTCGACCGGGTCCGGTGTAGTTGTTGCCCATCGAACTGAGAATCACGACCTGTCCGCGTTTGGTGGTGACGTAACCCGACAGCGCGTTGACATAACTGAGCGTGCCGGTTTTGCCGCGGAAGTTTCCGGCGGCGGCGGTGTCGCGCATACGGCGTTCCAGCGTGCCGTCGGTTCCGGCGACGACCAACGATTCGCGGAAAACGTTGGCGTGCGGATGCGTCAGCATGAATTCCAGCAAGCGAACCGTTGCGCGCGGAGTCACCAAATCCTGCCTGGCCAATCCGGAACCGTCGCGCAAACTCAGCGGCGTGATGTCCGCTCCGGCTTTTTGCAAAAACTGTCGCCGAGCTTCGTTGCCGCGCGCAATCGTCGGTTTCGGGCGACCGTATTCGTCAAGTTCGTGCTGGCCGCCATTTGCGCCAAGTTGCCGCAGCAGCAATTCGGTGTGCAGATTCTGGCTTTGTTTGTTGACGACTTTCAGCAGTTCGGACAGTGGTTGCGATTCGATGCTGGCGATTTCTTTCAGTTTCGATTCGTCAAATGGTTTGGCCACGCGCGCGACAGCGTCGGATCGTGTGGCTTTGCCGAGCACGCGAATCTGGCGTCTGGCCAAAGCTTCTTTCAGCAACGTCGCCGCAAAGGCCGCCGGGTCGTGAATGGCTATGTTGACTTCAAACTTGTCGCGCGTGCGCGGCATCGAGCCGAAAAACTCAATCGTGTTGCTGTTCAGCGGACGGTTGACTCCAACGCGCGCGACCCCGTTGGCAGTGGTTGTCGCGTTGTTGACTATCTTGATGAACTCGGTTTGCGGTTGAACGGTGATCGTCGGTTTGTCGCCGACTTTTTTGCCGGGCGTGACTGTGAAACTGACGCAGTTGTCGTTGACGGTCAGCGCGCTGACTTCTGCGCCGTAATAAAACTGCAAATCATCCCATTCCCAACCCGGACCGATCAGGTCGTCGGCAAAAAAGCTGTCATCGCCGATCAAACTGCCGGTGATGATTTTGACTCCGGCAGCTTTGATTTGATCGGCCAGTCGTTCGATCGGCGCGATTTTGTCTGCCGGTTTGTGTTCGTCGTATTTGTCGGGATTGTCGCCGTCAAAGCGCGGAGACAGGTTCGGATCGCCTCTGCCGTAAAGAATCAAATCGCCTGCGAGCGTTCCATTCCTGCCAACGGCTTTGGTCGTGTACACCGAAGTTTTGATTTTGAATTCCGGCCCGAAAGCATCCAGCGCCGAAGACGAAGTGTAGAGTTTCATGTTCGACGCGGGCATAAACGCCTTGTCAGCGTCGCGCTCGAAAATGATTTTGTCCTGCCCGGCTTTGACCAAAATTCCCCAACGAGCGGCAGCGAATTTCGGCTGGTCGAGCAAAGCCGCAATGCGCGCTTGCAGTTCGGCAACGGTTTGCGGTTTTGCAACCGGCTGCTGAGTCAGTACCGCGCGCGTTAGCAAGCGGGGGGCTGAAGAAGCAGACCGGGTCGCTACCGCTCCCCGTACTGACCCGATCGGCGTCAAAAAACAGGCAACTAACAGCAGCGAGGTAAGGCGTCTGATTGTTTTCATCACAGAATGGTTTTGGTTGGAAGTGGGAATTGTTCGGCAGTTTCAATTCGGCCTTCGGCATCCACATTGAAATACTGCACGTTGAGTTGTTCAAAATCGGCAATGCAAAAACAAGGATTGTGTTTTCGGTACAGTGTTCCGGCGTTGATGATCGTCAATTCGCCGAAGCTTCTGACCAAACGATGATGCGTGTGACCGTTGACGACGAACTGAAACTTATCGGAATTAACCAGTTGCCACAACGCCAGATTGGCGTGCAGCGTCAACGAATTGTCGAACGGCCAGACGCCGGCCATATCGTCTGCGCCAAGTCCATGACAAAGCAGCATTCGCCCGGCGACGGTTTCAAAATGCAACCACATCGGCAGTTGATTCAAGAACGCCCAATCCAGCGCCGTAAAGTCAAATCGCGTTTGAGCATCTGGCAAACCGCGCATTTCGTTTTTCAACAACCAGCGCTCGTGATTGCCACGAACCGTGACGACCTGGAATTGCCGCAACAATTCCACAGTGCGCTGCGGATCGCCGGGTCCGTCAACCAGGTCGCCAACGGCGCAAATCAAATCCAGCGATTGCGTTTGAAAAAAACTCAACGCGGCGGCCAGCCGAACGTCTTCGCAATGAATGTCGCCCAGCACGCCGATTCGTTTTAATGGTTGATTTGAAACCCTGTCGGTGGTCACGGGCGAATGTTTACCACAGGCAGCCAAAAACAAAAACTCAGCCGCTGTGCGTCATTCATCGGCAAGCTGTGCTTTCTGCATTTCCGATTTCAGCGTGAACCCGCCGTTGGTGACGACTTTTTCGCCAACGGAAACTCCGCTGAGAATTTCGATCAGTTCGCCTTGTTTACGACCGGTTTTGACGATGCGCTTTTCAAACCGGTTTTCGCCGCGAACGACGAACACAGCGGTTTGGCCATCCATTTCCTGTAAAGCTTTTTGGCTGACCAATACGGCAGGACGTTTTTCTCCGGCGGCCAGACTGATCTGCGCGAACATTTCCGGTTTCAATTTGCCTTGCGGATTGGCGGCAAAGCAGCGGACTTCAATGGTGCGCGTTTGCGGATTCAACATTTCGCCGATGCGCGCGATGCGTCCGCTGAACGTGGTGTCAGGAAACGCGGCAACGCTGATTTCCACAGGCAAACCGATTTTCACCGCCGACAATTGCTGTTCGGGAACTTCGGCAATTACCCAAACCGAAGAAAGGTCGCCGATGAAAAACAGCGGATCGCCCGGATTGACGCTGGCTCCGGCAGTGATTTCGCGTTTCAGGACAATGCCGCCCGAAGGCGCTCGGATTACGACCGGCGCATCGTAATCGTGCTGATCGTCCGGCAATCCCAGATGTTCGTGATGGCCACGCGCGCGTTCGACTTCGGCTTCGGCACGATGAATTTCCTGTTGAGCATCCTGATATTCCAAGCGAGCTTTATCGAGTTCGTGCTGCGAAAGCGCCTTAGCCTGAAACAATCGCTCAGCGCGTTCCAGCGCGGTTTTGGCGAACGCGGCTTTGGTTTGTTGCTGTTTCAGTTCGGCCTGAGCCTTGAACCATTCGGCTTCGGCTTCGTGAACTTCGTGAGTGTGCATTTTGGCCAGCGCCTGGCCTTGGCGAACGCGGTCGCCGACTTTGGCGTTGAGTTCTAAAATGCGCCCGGAAAACAACGACCCAACGCGAGCCGTCGCATCTTCGTTGATGGCTACACGCCCGGTGGCTTCAATCGGAGCTACTATGTTTTGCTCGACGGCTTCGACAAATTCCAGCCTGGCCAGCTTGGCGGATTCCGCCGACAGCGCCAGCACGTTAGCATCTTTGGAGTCGGCTTTTGCGGTTTCGGTTGCGGCATTTTGCAGTTGATCCGTTTTGTTGCAGCCGGAAAGCGCGACAGCAAGAGCCAGGCTCAACGCAAAGGCGTGGCCGATGGTGAGACCGAATTGTTTTCCGGCCAAAAAACTATTGCGGCCTTGCCACTTGGCGTCTTTGCGTTGAAGTTTTTTTTCGTTGCCAATCATTGTTGAGTTTCCTTTCCTGCAGCCAGCGCCAGTTCCGCCAATGCCAGTTGAAGCTCCAGTTCCGTGCGATGAAACAACAAACGCGCTTCGTTGCGGGCGCGTTGAGCTTCGAGCAGTTTGTATAAATCCGCCGCGCCTTCGCGGTAAGCGACCAACGCGATGTTGCGCGATTCGTCGGCTCGCTGCAAAAAATCGCGGCGCATCTCGCTCAATCGTTCGGCCAGTTTGCGAGCGGCTCGGTGTGTGATTTCGATTTCGGCGCGGATGTAATTTTCCTCCGCCAGCAACTGCAATTCAGCGGAAGTGATCGCCGCCGAAGCCTGACCGATTTCGGCGCGGTTTTTGTTGAACAACGGCAGCGGAATCGTCAGGTACGCAATCGCCGTGTTGAATCCGCTCGTGCGTTTGTATCCGGCGCTGACTTCCGGATCGGGTTTGGCGATTGCCTGTTGTAATTTCAGGTTGGCGCGCTCGCTTTCGATTTTGGCGCGCAACGAAACCAGTTCCGGGCGTTTGGCAATGGCGTCGGCGCGAAGCTGTTCCAATTCCGCGCTCAACAGCGGCGAACCGGTTGTGTTCGGCTCAGTCAGTTGAAAGTTGGTGTCGAACCGCGTGTCGCCCATCGCTTTCAGTAAATCCAGCTTGGCACGCTCCAGTTCCAGGCTGATCGAGGCTTCCTGATTGAGCAGCGTTTGCTGTTCCAATCGAACGCGGATCAATTCCCATTCGGAAATGAAGCCTTCTTTCAAACGCTCCGAATTGAATCGGACCAGTTCATCCAGGTCGCGGCGATTTTCGCCAACGATTTCCGCCAGCATCTGATTTTGCAGAGCCGACCAAAAACGACGAATGATTTCCTGGCGCAATTGTCGCCGCAGCACTTCGATTTCAGTTTGTGTTTGATTCATCTGGCGTTCGGCCAGTTCGGTACGACGCGCGGCTTTGCCAGCGGTTTCGATGCGCTGCGAACCGTACAGGAATACATCGAAATCGCGCGCGAAACTGAACGGCGGTTGTTGCCACGCGCGCCAGTTTTCGGTCTGGATTGTGATGGATGGATTCGGGCGAACGCCGACAAATCGTCGAGCTTCGTCTGCGCCCGTGACGCGCGCTTGTGCGGCTTCCAGCAGCGGATGTTTCTTGAGCGTTTGCGTCAGGCATTCATCCAGCGAAAGTTTGCGTCCGGTTGCATTGGTTTGCGCCTGCGAATTCAACGCGCACACAACGATCAGACAAAGGCTTATCAGCAAAACGCGGAAACGACGTTTCATCTTTTTCAGTGTTGAATTAGTCATAAAGCGTAAGGTTGGTTGCGGAACCGACAAGATAGCCAACGACCGGGCAGTTTGTCAGCCGCCGCTTTTGGCGCGGATGAAATTTGAACGATATTCAGTTTCAAGTTGAGATGTTGCCGTTGATAACCGGTTGGTGGAATACTCGCCGCCGTTATGGCACACATTCAAATTATCGAACCCGAAAACGCGACCGGAGCGTTGAAGCCCGAATATGATGCCGCGCTCAAACGCGCGGGCAAGGTTTTCAACATCCTGAAAGTTCAAAGCCTGAACCCGACAACACTGCGAGCTTCGATGCAGTTGTACAAGGCGACAATGCACGCAGCGTCAGATTTGTCCCGCGCAGAACGCGAACTGCTGGCGACCGTGGTGTCGCGCGCCAACGATTGTTTTTACTGAACCGAAGCTCACGGAGAGGATCTCCGTGCCGAAACGCAAAACAAAGAATTGGCCGAAACCGTCAAACACGATTTTCGCCAGGCCAATCTGACCGCGCGCGAACTTGCGCTGTGTGAATTCGCCGAAAAACTGACGCTGTCGCCTGCACAAATGGCGCGCGAAGATTGCGATGGATTACGAGCGGCTGGTTTGAGCGACCGCGACATCCTGGACGCCGTCGAAGTCATTTCTTATTTCAACTACATCAACCGGGTCGCCGACGCGCTCGGCATTGATCCTGAACCGGAAATGCTGCGAAGATGAGAAGCATCAACATTGGCTAAAAGAGGAGATTTGAAAATGACGGGATTGGCCACATTCAACAAAACAGAACGAGGGTGGATGGTTATGATGCCACCTGACATGGCAGCCGCAGCAGAAGTCGCCGCCGGCTCAGTTGTTATTCTTCATCTGTTCCCAGGTAAAGTGGAGGCTGAAATCCTGCCGCCGCCCACAGATGAAATGAAGCGTAGCGTGAAGGAAAGCATAGATAAATTTGGTGAAGCGTTTGCTGAAATGAAACGGCTGGGTGATTAAGGAATGGTGAGTGTATGACCCGTTATCTGGCTTATGTCGAAGCGGTTCTTGAACACGTGGAATTGATGCGTCGTCTTGGGGAAGTTCGATATGGTGTGTTTGAACGTTCGTTGATCGAATCTGCACTTGCTCGTCCTCAACAGGCCGAAGCTTACGGGAATGCTGACTTGGCCGCTCAGGCAGCTACATTATGTTTTGGGTTAATCAAGAATCACCCTTGGCTGGGTGGTAATAAACGTACTGCGACACATCTGACTGACCGATTTCTGAAATTGAATGGATCAGAAATTGTCTGTTCAACTGCCGAAATTGTTGAGATGGTGCTTGAGGTTGAAGCAGACAGATGGGCGTTGGAGCAACTTCAGCGTTGGATGTCTGAACATGTAAAACCTCTTTAGCATTTTTCTGAAACATGACATTCGATCTGCTGATTCAAAACGCCCAAGTCATTGACGGAACTGGCCAGCCAGTTTATTCAGCCGACATTGCCATCACTGGCAAACGAATTGCCGCCGTCGGTAGTTTTCCTGTCAAAGCCAAACGAATCGTCAACGCCGACAAGCTGACGGTCATTCCAGGAATCATTGATCCGCATTCGCACGCCGATTTGATTTTGCCGCTTGATCGGAAACGGCAGCTTGAATTGATGCGCTGCAAGCTGGCGCAAGGCATCACCACGACGATTGTCGGCAATTGCGGGTTGGGCTGTGCGCCGATTGGTAGCTCGCAAACGGAAGCCATTTTGCGAGCCGTCAATTCGTGGATGACTCCCGAACCTGTCGAATGGAGTTGGCGAACTGTTGGCGAATACCTGAATCGGTTGAAAGACAACGGGCTGGCGGTGAACATCGCCACGCTGGCCCCGCACGGGCCGATTCGGATTTCGGCAATGGGTTTGGCGAAAGGCAAACCTTCGTCGGCGCAATTGAAAACGATGCGCTCAATGGTCGAACAAGCGATGAAAGACGGCGCGTTCGGCCTTTCGACCGGATTGATTTATCCGCCCGGAATGTATTCCGAATCGGACGAATTGGAAGAACTTGCCAAAGTTGTCGCCAATTACGGCGGCATTTACACCAGCCACATTCGTGGTTCCAGCGAAACGCTGATTCCGGCGGTGAAAGAATTATTGGACGTGGCGCGTTCGACCGGAGTTCGCGTTCACCATTCGCACAACGAAGCCGTTGGTCGCGCGCATTGGCCGAAAATTGATCGCGTGCTGGAAATGGAAGAACAAGCCGAACGCGAAGGTCTGCGCGTCAGCTTCGATATGTTCCCTTACACGGCAGCGGCGACGATGATGATTGCCATTTATCCGCCGTGGGCGCTGGAAGGCGGCGTTGAAGAATTGATCCGGCGATTGATGAACAAAAAAACTCGGCGACGAGTTGAGCGCGACATCGAGCGCGTCAAATCTTCATGCAAAGCTGACGGCTGGCCTCACAATCTGGTTCGAGCGACCGGCTGGGACGCGATTCGCATCGGTTACGTCGCCAGTCGCCGCAACAAACGATTTGAAAACTTCAGCCTGATTGATCTGGCCAGGTTTACCGGTAAAACGCCTTTTGATGCGATTTCGGATTTAATCATCGAAGAGCGCGGGCAGGTTTCGATGCTGATTTTTGAAATTACAGGCGATGGCGAACAACGCAAATTATTAAGTAAATACGCCCGCCATCGTCTGAGCGCGTTTTGCACCGACGCCGAAGATTACGGACGGGGCTTGCCGCATCCGGCGGCTTACGGAGCTTTTGCTCGAATCTTGTCGAAATTCGCACGGACAGATAATTCGCTTACGTTTGAAGAGGCAGTTCGCAAGATGACTTCTTATCCGGCGGCGATTTTCGGATTAAAAGATCGTGGAGTGATTCGTCCTGGTGCGTTTGCCGATCTGGTGTTGCTTGATTTCAACCGCATCAACGACCGCGCTACTTTTGAAAAACCTCGCCGCGAGGCAACCGGCATCAAGTCCGTCATCATCAATGGCCGCGAAGTCTTTTCTGACGGCAAACCCCATCACGAATTTCACGGCGAGGTTATTCGCCCTGAAAACTGAAAAAGCGCCCAAGATTAATTTAGCTTTCCAGGCGAAGCCTGTGTGAATCATTTGCCGCTACGAATTGCCTTACTGGTTTCACTCCGCGTTTGAATTACCAGTTCCGAATTGGCGATTGAAAATCTGCTGCTGCCAGGACACTTTTGGGTTCTCTGTATGTTTGAAGTGTCGTTGGCGAATTCGAACCTGACACCGGATCCCATTCACCTGACACCTGAAATCTCGAAAAACGATTTGGCCACGGGACGTTTTTAGGAAAAGTCAGGTTTCGGGTGTTAGGTATCGGGTGTCAGGGAACTCGACTATGAATTCCCCGCAACATTCCGTCACCGGCGAATTCCAAATGTGTCCCGACATCAGGCTGCTGCCAGATTTTCCGCGTCCGATTGCCCCCCCTTTAACAAATCAATTGCCCAAGCAGGTTTTCTTTAAGAGAAGCGTCGAAGTGTGAGTCGGCGAATCAGGCAAAGAAAGCGTGCCTCAACTGGCTCCCGAATAAATCAATCATTTTTTCTCTGTGAGGTATTAGATGAGAAGCACAAGTTACAACTGGTCACGGCCAGTGTTTATTTTGATGTTGGCCATTGCCGCCCTGGCTTATGCGTTTACGTCCAATGGTTCATCTGTGTCGGCGGATGACAATAGCCGTTCGGAACTGGTTGGCCCGATCACCAGTTTGCCGAACACGCAAAATTTCGTTGGTGATTGGAAAGTCGTCAGAACGACGGTCAAAGTGACCGAACAAACCAAAATTGACCAGACGCGCGGTAAGGTTTCAGTCGGCGCGTTGGTCGAAATCAAAGGAACCAAGCAAAACGACGGTTCGGTGTTGGCGACAGAAATCGTCGTCAAATTAGGTGTCCCGCCCACAGCAGGCGTCAGATTTGAATTCACCGGCAAGATTGATGAATTGCCCAGCACTCCCAGCCGCGTCGGCGATTGGAAAGTCGCAGGCAAAACCGTTCGAGTCAGCACTTCGACAAAGATAGATCAGGAAAAAGGACAGGTCGCAGTCGGCGTGATTGTCGAAGTCGAAGGATTGTTGCAGCTTGACGGATCAATCAACGCGCTGGAAATCGAAGTCAAGCCGGACGCCGTTGTAGGCATTCCGGTTAAATTCGTCGGCAAGGTCGAAAAACTGCCCGGTACAAACACTCGCATCGGCGATTGGGTCGTCAGCGGGCGGACGATCAAAGTTACACAGCAAACCAAAATCGAAGTCCGCAACGGCGAATTGATGGTTGGTTCGTTGGTCGAAGTCGAAGGCGTTGTCCAAACCGACGGTTCGATTGTCGCCACCAAGATTGAATTCAAAGCCAACATTGATCCGCCGACGTTGTACATCACGTTCCGCGGGACGATTGAAACTTTGCCGAACACGACTGGCTTCATCGGCGATTGGAAAGTCAGCGGGCGCACCGTGCGTGTTTCTGACAGGACTCAGATTGGCGAAGAGCGCGGCAAAGTCGTCGTCGGCGCTTCGGTCGAAATCAGCGGAACCTTATTGACCGACGGCATAGTCAACGCATTGAAGATTTATGTGCGCGACGACAATCAACCGGGCACGATTCGTTTTTCGGGAATTGTCGCTTCGTTGCCGCCAGCCACGAACAACGCGAATTTCGTCGGCGATTGGAAAGTCGGCGAACGCATCGTTCACGTGACGGCGCAAACCAAACTGGATCAAACCAAAGCTCGTGTGATGGTCGGCGCTTTGGTCGAAATCGTCGGCACGCAACGCGCGGATCGTTCGGTTGATGCCACCAGCATCGAAGTCAAAGACAACGTTCCCGGCGGTCCGGCCAGTTACGTGCGCTTTTTCGGCACGCTGACCAAACTGCCCGATGCCAGCATTCAAATCGGCAACGGTCGCGCAGGCGATTGGGTGGTTGGCGGCAAAACCGTTCACGTCGAACCGAAAACTCGCATCCGCGAAGAACGTGGTCGAGCCGTTGTTGGCGCTTTCCTGGAAGTCGAAGGCAACCAACGTCCTGATGGCACGATTGACGCCGTTGAAATCACTGTCGAACGCGATGCGGCAGCTCCGACCGGAGCCATTGGCTACATCAATTTTTATGGCCCGATCCGCACGATTCCTTCGGCGGCAGGATTTGTCGGCGCGTGGGTGGTTGATGGCAAAACCGTCAACGTCAGCACCGCCACCAAACTGGAACGTGGCCGCGTGGAATTCGCCGTCGGTGTTTACGTCGAAGTGAAGGGATATTTGCTGGACAACGGTCAGGTCAATGCCATCAAGATCGAAGGCAAAACTCCGGCGACGAACAGCAATGTCGTCACGCGCAGCTTTGTCGAATTCATCGGCACGGTGTCGAAACTGCCCGAAACGGCGAATTACGTAGGCGATTGGACGGTCGCCGGAAAAGTGGTTCACGTCAACCGGCGCACGCTGGTTCGCCGCGAACGATCTGCCGTGACCGTCGGCGCGACTGTGGAAATTTACGGCGCTGAATTGCCCGACGGCACGATTGACGCCAAATTTATCGAAGTCGAACACGGCCCGGCTGGAGCCAGCTTCCAGACTTTTGCCGCTCTGGCTTCGGTCAATGCGGGAAGTTATGGCGAAGGCAACGCTTCGTCAGCCATTGTCGCTTCGTTCGGCAGCAATCTGGCTGGCGGCGTCGAAGTGGCCAAAAGTCTGCCGTTGCCGACCGAACTCGGCGGCGTGTCGGTGTTGATTGACGGACGACCGGCTGGACTGTTTTTCATTTCGCCGGGACAGATCAATTACCAGGTGCCGGATGATTTGCTGCCGGGCGCGGCTCAGGTGACGGTGATGCGAAACGGTCAGGCTGTGGCGCAAGGCACGCTGGAACTCGGCAACGTCGGCCCCAGCATCTTCACGGCGGATTCCAGCGGCAAAGGCGTTCCTGCCGGATTGTTGCTGCGCGTTCGCGCCAACGGCCAACAGGTTTACGAACCGCTGGCGACGTACAACAACGGCAAAGTCACTCCGGTGACGATCACTCGCAATATCGGCGACCGCTTGTTCCTGGTGTTGTACGGAACCGGCTGGCGCGGAACCGACGATAGCGACGGCAACGCTGGTAACGGCGTCGCCGAAAATCTGGAAGCGACGATCGGCAATGCGAAAGCGCCGGTCTTCTTTGCCGGAGAAGCTCCGGGCTTTGCCGGACTCGACCAGATGAACGTCGAAATTCCGAACGGCGTCACCGGAACCGTCACCTTGCTGGTCAAGGTCAACGACGGCGAAGGCAACGTCATTCGCACCAATTCTGTGACGATCTCGATTCGCTGATAACTGGAATCGAGAACGTTCAGTAACTAACACAAAGCACGAAAGGATGGACAAGCTTTTCAGGCTTACTTTCCTTTCGTGCTTTTTCCTTTTATAACCAAGCTTATTGTAAACAACTTGGTCGGCGTGAAGTGTTGGTATGTAAGAGTTTATAATTGTTGAAAGATTTTTTGCTAAAAGTCAAAAAAAGTGCTTGACAGTCCCAAATAGCAGGCGTATTTTTCGCTGGCCTTATCACAGTAGTTCAAATCGTCAGCGGTCACAAAAACTGTTAGTAGCTGAGCCAGCTTAATCGCAAGTTGGCGTTAGGCGAGCGTGAATTGTTATTTGGAAATGATGTCAAACGGTTGAGTTTGGCTGAAGTCCTAGCATCAGTCCTAGCATCAGTCCTAACATCAGTCCTAACCTGGAGATCAGATAATTTAGGAGTCTGTATGAAGAATGTCTATCTAAAGAAGAATTTTGAAATATTGCTTCACTCATTATTGATTGTCGGATGCCTACTATTCGCCAGTTCCTCTTACTTAGGTCAAGGCACAGTAAAAGCATCCTGTCCTGACGTTGGGGATAGGTGTCGACGAGCTGAGCAGTGTGAAATTTTATTTGAAGACTGTTTTAGCCAGCCCTGTAATCCTGCTCAATGCCCTGATTCGATTTGTTGCTATCAGAAATATGGTACATGCTCAAATGATGGCTCACCTTGCCTTGATATTCACTGTGATTATCATCTTTGTTAAGCCGCAAGCTCATCTTTGCGACTTAACAGCCGTTACCCAAGCACATCTATTGAATTAAATGGAGGCTATATGAAGTATCTAAGAGCGATTTCGTTGTCAGTGGTTCTCGTTACTATGATTTTATTTCTTGCTGAATATGCTGTTAGGAAAGGAGACGCTAGGCAATATATTCCACGTGGCTATCAGGTTATTACAAAAACATCTTGGCACCCTGTAGGAATGCCTCCAGTTTTGAACTCAATTGATGTTAGGTGGGTCAACTCAGAGGGTGAATGGAAGCGGATTTCTTACCCAGCTAGCGGGAAGAGCCCAAAGGTACTATTGTCTTCGAAATCGGGCGTTTTTAGAGTAAACGTGCAAGCAGAAGAGCTTCAATTATTACGTGAATATAGCGATCCTAATATTAAGCTTCGTTCGGTAGAAGGCATTAAGAGCATTCCAGGTTTTCACAGAGAGGATAGCTTGTTAGGCTATAAGACCTATGTCATAAAAAAAATCATTGGTGGGAAAGACAATGTATCTGTTGAATTTCATATTTCGCCAGAAGTTGGACATATACCTTTGAAAGCGATTATTCACCGTGACGCTGGTGATGCTGTAACAGAGGCAATAAGTCTCACTTATATGGATGTTGGTGCAGATGTAATAAGCAAACCTGATTTGCCAGTGAAACTTGATTTTTTGAACCGTGAAATTGAGCGATATGATGAAAAAGGATTGAGAGAAGACGCAGATTCTTTGCGATCAATAATAAAAAGATGGCAAGGAAAAAGCTCCCAATAAAACACTTACAGCGGTTTTCACCCGAATGAGAAGCCCATGAATGTCAAAAACATTCGGCAAAACCGTTATTCCGTCTTCTTACTCGGCTGAAAACCGCTGTATTAAGAGTGGGCTGCTCTTACTTCGGCGATGAAGTTCGGGTCGAAGAAGAAGGGAAACGACAGACGGTTACGGGAGGTTTGGTTGCGGACTCGATGTGGCGTGGAGCGATACAAGCCGCCGGTCATTCGATTCAGCATGTCGCCGATATTGCAGACAAAAGTGTTTTCAATCGGCGGCGCGTCTATCCACTCAAAACTTGGCCGTTCAGAAATTTGGCATTCAGAACTTGGCCATCCGGATTTCGATTTCACCTGCAAGCCGCCGGAATCATCCTGCTTCAAGATCGTCAACAAACCGTAATCGGTGTGTTCGCCGACGCCCCAGCCGCTTTTTTGGCCTGACGGGTAATTGAAGATGCGAAAGAGCGTCAGCGGATCAGCCGTGTAGCGGTCGGCAAAGTAACTTTCCGCCAGTCCCAAGCTCAGCGTAATTCCAGCCGTCAATCTGTGGCCTAGTTCAGTCATCGCATCCATGTATTCCAGCACGGTTTCTCGAAATTGCGGCGGATATGCCGGAAACAGATTCGCGCCGTGCATCGGCGTTCCGGCTTTGACCAGTGGATGTTCTGCGCCGAGTTCCGCGCCGAAGTAAATGCCTTCTTTCCAATCAGGCTGTCCCGAAGTCAGTTCATCGCCAACAGGGAAATATCCGCGCCAGACCCTGCCGCCGAGCGCCATGCGAATTTCCATCTTGCATTCCAACGACTGAGCGAAAAACTCGCGGCTCAAGGCTTCCAGCCGGTTTTGCAATTCGACATCCACGCCGTGGCAGGCGATGTAAAAGAACCCGAAATTACAGCAGGAGTGTTTGATCTGCTCGGCCAAGGATTGATCGTCGGTTGCGCCGCGCATTAGCGAGTTGATGTTGATGATGGGAAGTTGCGAAGTCATTTTCGAAAAATGGTTGGCATACAGGATTGCAATTGTTCTCAATGGCGGTAAACGCCGGTCATTCTTGTTACCGGCGCAAAGTTATCATGCTTTTGCCCTGTCGCCAGTTCATTGATTCAAAATGTGGTAACAATACCAATGAACAAGCTGCTTCGGACTTTTTCTTTGACTTGCCGCGCGGCTTGATGGTCTAATGCGCGCCTGATTCGACAGGCCCTGCCTGACCAAAACTTAATCTGGATTTGGTCAGTTGCATCACGAAATCCGACCGATTATCAAACCCCGACACCTTGCAGAAAAAATAGATCATCCGTTTTGCCGTTTGGCTGCCCCAGGCTCGCTCAGGCATTGGCCGCAGGAGAACCGACGATGAATTACAACACTCCCTCACCCTTCATGACTTTGACTTCCCGACTTCGTATTTTGATTCCAACCGTAGTGCTGATTTTGGCTGTGGCGTTTCCGGTTGCGCGAAAAACCGCTTCGGAGCTTTCGGCGGCGACGATCGAAACGACGATTTCGACCATTGCCGGCGGCGGATTCGGATCGGACGTTCCGGTTCGGCAAGCGCCGATGGTATTGCCGACGGCTGTGGCGCTGGACCCGCGAGGGCGCGGGTTTTACATCGTTGACGAAGTGGACGGAACCAGTTTGCTGCGTTTTGTGAATACCTTGACCGTGCCGGTGACGCTGGCCGGAGTCACTGTGCAACCCGGCAACATCAATTTGATCGCGGGCGGCGGCGTTCAAAGCAATGATGGCGTTTTGCCGCGTGACACTGATCTGGCCCAAGTCACAGGGCTTGCTGTTGATCCTTCAGGAGACGCCGTTTACCTCAGCATTCCTTCGTTTTTTGCCATTCGCGTCATCAATATCGGCACACAAAATCTGACGGTGTTAGGCAAAACGATTACGCCGGGAACGATCAGCAGCGTGGCTACGCTTGATCTGGCGACTTTTAGGTCTGTGGCGATTCAACCTTCGACTAGAGATATTCATTTTGTGGCTGGGCGGCTGGTGTTGAAACTGAACAGTTCTGGCGGACAAGTGGTCGTGGCTGGAGGCGGCAATCCTGCCACTGGCAACGGCGATGGCAATCCTGCCACGCAAGCCCGGCTGACCACGCCGACCGGAATCGTGTTTGATAACTCCGGCAATTTGTTGATCGCCGACGGCGGAGACGCTCGCTTGATTCTGGGCAGCATTCGTAAAGTCAATCCGCAAGGCATCATCAGCACGTTGATCGGCGGGTTGGAATATCCTACCGGAATCACAACCAACTCCAGCGGAGACGCTTTCGTTGCGCTCGGCAATGCACAGCAAATCGTTCGGATAACCCCCGCAGGCGTAAAAACGACCATTGCCGGAAATCCCAATATGGTTTTGTGCGATCCGAACTTCACCCCGACTTGCGGTGATGGCGGATCGGCAAGCCAGGCGTTTTTGAACATTCCGGACAGTACGGCCAGTATCACGCTGGTCATTGCCGTGGATGGGCGCGGATTTTATCTGCCGGATTTTCGATACAAACGAATCCGGTTCGTTAATTTGAGCGGCGGCCCGCAAAACGTTCTGGGAACTAACATCGGCTCCAACGCCATCAACACGATTGTCGGCAGCGGCCAGCCTTCGCCGTATGACGGAACGCAGGCGACCTATTCCGAAATGTTCGTTCCAACCGGAGCCGCCGTTGATGCCCAAGGCAATCTGTTCATCGCCGACACGGGCAACAACCGGCTTCGATTCGTCAATCGTACCAACGCGCCTGTGACGTTGTTCGTCACCACACCACACGCCATGACTGTGCAACCCGGCCAGATCATTACGCTCAACCGCGAAGCCGGAGAGTTTCAAGTGGATGACCGCATTACCACTGCGCTGTTTCTGACTCCGCAAGGGATGTATGCGACGCCGAACGGGCTGTTCATCGCCGATTCACAGGCTGGAGCGTTGATCAAAATTCCACCGACTTCGGTTACGGGGCGACGCAGCGGAGTGATTCGGTTTCTGAACACATCCAACAACGATGTGGTGTTTTTTCCTAACAGCGACAACCGGATTGTCGTTCCTCCGGGCCAGATCAAAGACATTGGCGGAGTGCGTCCGCCGACAAACCCGCAAGTTTTGGGCGACGGATTGCCCGCCAACCGGGTCGCGTTTTTCCCGACTGACGTGGCGGTTGATCGCGCCGGAAACATTTTGATCGCCGATCAAGGAAACAATCGCATTCGCAAAATTGACGCTCAATCGGGAACCGTCAGCACGGTTTTTGGCGACGGGACTCAAGCGACATTGTTTGGTCCAACCGGCATTGCCTTTGACAATGCAGGGCGCTTGCATATTGCTGACACTCGCAATAGTCGGATTTTGAGGCAAGATACGCCGACCGCCACAACGTTCAGCGTCATCGCCGACAGTACGCGCAACATTCGCCGACCGCGCGATTTGACAGTGGATGCCGCTGGCAGAATTTTCATTACAAACGCGCAAAACCACCAGATTCTCGACCTCGATGCTCCGAACAACTCGCTCGGCACGACCAGCGTTGTGGCTGGCACTGGCAATGCGGGCTTTTCTGGCGATGGCTCAAACAGCATTGAAGCAAGGTTGAATTTGCCGAATCCCGGAACGTTGACCAACGACATTCAGGTCACGTGCAGCATTCTGGCCTTGCCCAACGGTGATTTGATTTTTACCGACACCGTCAACAACCGCTTACGAATGCTGAAACGCACCGCAGTTACTCCGCCAGTGGTCAGCGTGTCCGCCGCCAGCTTTACCGGTACGGAAGTCGCGCCCGAAGCTATTACGGCGGCGTTCGGCGACAAACTGGCGACCCAGATTCTTTCGTCCAATGGAGTTCCGTTGCCAACAACTTTGGCCGGAACAACCGCCAGAATCCGTGACAGTCTGGGTGTTGAACGCGCCACGCCGCTATTTTTCGTGGCTCCGACACAGATCAATTATCTGGTTCCGACCGGAACCGCTCCAGGAACCGCAACCATCACCGTCGTCAATTCCAGCGGAGTGATTTCAACTGGTTCGCTGAACATCGCTTTGGTTGCGCCCGGATTTTTCACCGCCAATTCCAGCGGGTTGGGAATCGCATCTGCTGTCGTGTTTCGTGTCAAAGCCGATGGCACGTCAGGTTATGAACAAATCGCACGGTTCGATGCGACGCAAAACCGGATGGTTCACGTGCCGATTGATCTTGGCCCGGAAACCGATCAGGTGTTTTTGATTTCCTACGGAACAGGCTGGCGATTCCGCAGCAGCCTGAACGCGACTCGCGTGACCATCGGTGGCATTGTTTCCGAAGTGTTGTTTGCCGGAGCTTCAGAAGATTTTGTCGGGCTGGATCAATGCAACATCCGCATTCCACGCACCGCCGCCGGTCGCGGCGAAGTCAGCGTAGTGCTGACTGTGGATGGAAAAACGGCAAACACCGTTACGATCAACGTGAAATAACGCAGTGCCAGGCGAGGAATGGTTTTCAGCCTGGTCCTCGCTTGGCAAAGCTTTGAAGAGCTTTGCAGAACTTTACAGATCATTGACCAAAGTAGACGGCTGAAACTTCGCTTCGAGCGTTTGTCGGTTTGCAACATCAACGGATGCTGCAAACCGTAATTGATAACAAACTCAAAGGAGCGAACCTTATGAAGAAAATTCTTGTTAGTGTTTTGGCCGTCCTGGTATTTGCCACGAGCCTCATTATTCAGCCGACATCGGCCAATGTCACCCGGCCAACATCCCAGACCAAACAACCCAACATCGTGTTCATCCTGGCTGACGATTTGGACGAAGTCGTCATGCCGTATTGGGATGCCATGCCGCAAACCGCTGCGCTGTTGCGCGATCAAGGCATTCAATTCACTCAGGCGTTTTCGCCAACGCCGATTTGTTGTCCGGCTCGGTCAACGATTTTGACCGGCAAGTACGGCCACAACACCGGAGTGCTGAACAACTCCGGCCAGTTCGGCGGATGGGCGGCTTTTGTCGCCAATGGCAACGAACAAAAATCGTTGGCTGTTCAACTGCAAGCCGTTGGTTACAGCACGGCGTTGATCGGGAAGTATCTCAACGGAATCGAAGAAAATCCGTCGCACGTCCCCTCTGGCTGGTCGGAATGGTACGGTTTTGTGGATAACCTGTCGTACACGGGCTACAACTACCAGATGAATGAAAACGGCAAACTGGTCAGTTACGGCACAGCCGAAAGCGATTACGCGACGGACGTCGTTGCCACCAAAGCGACTGATTTCATCACCCGCGCCGAAGCCAAAGACGATCAGCCATTTTTCCTGTACGTCTCGCCGACTGCGCCGCATCTGCCGTTGCCACCGGCTCCGCGTCACAAAAATCATCCCTACAAATTCGCGTTTTCGCCTCGCCAACCGAATTACAACGAAGCTTTTCTGGCTGACAAATCCGGTTGGTTGAAAGCCACCGGAGACGCGCGCGCCAAGATGGTGGACGTTTGGAACGACGTGGATTATCGCAATCGAATGGGATCGCTTTACGCGCTGGATGATCTGGTTGCTTCGGTCGTCAAAGCTCTGGAAGCCAACGGCGAACGCGAAAACACCTTGATCGTTTTCACTTCGGACAATGGATACAACCTTGGCGCTCACCGTTTGCTGCACAAAATGGCGCCTTACGAAGAATCAGTTCGCGTGCCGCTGGTGATTGCCGGGCCGGGCATCGTTCCGCGCAAAGAAGATCGTTTGGCATTGGAAATTGATTTCACGCCGACGTTTTTGGAATTGGCTGGTGCGGCGATTCCGTCAGACGTGGATGGTCGTTCGTTGACGCCTTTGTTTGGCGCAGCACCACCTGAAGATTGGCGGACGGATTTCATCGCGCAATATCTGTCCACTGGCGACAGCCAGCAAGGAGTCGGCACAGAAATGGCTCCGGGATACGAATGGCTGGCTTCGTTGCAGGACATTCCCAGCTACAAAGCGTTGCGAACGACTGAATATACCTACGTCGAATGGCAATCGTTCAACGGCGGAATCGAAGTTGAACTATACGACCTGCGTCACGATCCGTATCAACTGTTCAATTTGCTGAGCACGGCGCCGGGCAGAGCGCAATATCAAAAACTGGCTCAGCAGTTCAGCTATCGCCTAAAAGCATTGGAGCAATGCAGCGGCGCTTCTTGCCGGTAATCAGCAGGCAAACTATTGAGATGTGCAAGCCATGGCTTGCTCCACATTAACCACGGAGAGCCTGGATCACGCAGGGAGCAACGGTTCAGAATCATCGCTACGTTGCCACTGGTGATTCAGGGCCTTGTGGTTATTTTCCGTATACGCAGGTGCAAGCCGACCTCAGCCACAACAAACAGCATTTATCTAGCCAATCAAAAAGATTCATTGGACTGACCAATACGATTTGCGTATTTTATGGGCGGTGCAAGTGTCAGTTCATGCACCATCATCACTACCAACAGAAAATTTGTATCCGAGATTCGAATCACCATAGTCGAGGTTTGAACGTAATGGCGGCTTCAAAGGGGAATAACAAGCTGATTCTTACGACGTTGTCGCTGACCGCTAAATCGGCGTCAGCGGCAACCGTAAAAGCTGCCCCGAACGCCAAACGCAGCCTTACTCGCTGGTGACAAAAGTTAAGGTCAAATCCAAAGACTAAAACGATTGAAAGCCTCAGCGAGATCAAAAACACTCGCTGAGGCTTTTGAATTTCTGGCTGTATGACTGAACGCCGAAGGACGTGAATCAAGCGGCAGGTCAACGTCTATCTAAACCAGCCACTTGGTTTCCGACTTTACTGTCTGAAAATTTAAGCGCGAGGACGAAATTGTATGATTCGCAACGAGCCACCAGCAAAACAAGGTTTGTATGATCCCAGCTTTGAACACGATGCCTGCGGTATGGGCTTCGTCGTTGATCTGAAAGGGCGCAAGTCGCATGAAATTGTCGAACAGGCGTTGCAGATTCTGGTCAAGCTGAAGCATCGCGGGGCGGTCGGCAGCGAAGTCAACACAGGCGATGGAGCGGGAATTCTTGTCCAAATTCCGCACGAATTTTTCCTGAAAGAATGCGCCAAGCTTGGAATCAGTTTGGCCGAACCAGGTCAATACGCAGTCGGCAATCTGTTTTTGCCTGCCGACAATGACAGTCGTCGCGCCTGCGAAGAAATGTTTGAAGCCGAAGTTCGCAATGAAGGGCAGGAAGTATTGGGCTGGCGCGATGTACCTGTGGACGATTCGATGATCGGCCCAACAGCCAAAGCCGCTGAACCATGTTTTCGTCAGGTGTTCATCAAACGGGCAGCCGATTTGCCAGATGGCCCCGGCGGACTGGGCTTCGAGCGCAAGCTTTGCATCATTCGCAAGCAAAGCATCCGCAACATTCGCAATTCAGGTTTGCCGCAGGCCAGAAGCTTTTATATTGCCAGCCTGTCGTTCAAGACCCTGATTTACAAAGGCATGCTCAGTTCCACGCAGTTGCGTCCTTTCTATCTTGATCTGCAAGACACGGATTTCACGTCGGCTCTGGGAATGGTTCATTCGCGGTTTTCGACTAACACCTTCCCAAGTTGGAGCCGCGCGCATCCGTACCGCTACCTTTGCCACAACGGCGAAATCAACACGCTGCGCGGCAACATGAACTGGATGCACGCGCGCGAAGGCCGCATGAAATCTTCGCTGTTTGGCCAGGAAGATTTGCAGAAACTGTTGCCGATCATTGATGTCAACAATTCCGATTCCGGCATGTTCGACAACGTGTTGGAAATGCTGGTGCTGACAGGGCGTTCAATTGCTCACGCGATGATGATGATGATTCCCGAACCATGGTCGGGCGATCCATCCATGAGCGAAGAGAAGCGCGCCTTTTACGAATATCACTCCTGCATGATGGAACCGTGGGATGGCCCGGCAGCGGTCGCCTTCACCGACGGAGTTCGCATCGGAGCCGTGCTTGACCGCAATGGATTGCGCCCGGCGCGGTATTACGTGACCAAAGACGACCGGCTGGTCATGTCTTCCGAAGTCGGCGTTCTGGACATTGCGCCGGAAAACGTCGCTTACAAAGGCCGTTTGCAACCCGGTCGCATGCTGCTGGCCGATCTGGAAAAGCAGCGCATCATTGATGACGAAGAACTGAAGATGGAACTGGCGCGCGAACATCCTTACGGCCAATGGCTGAAAGAAAACATGGTCGCCATTGAAGCCTTGCCTTCGCCGAAACACGTTTATGAAACCGATCACAAAACGATGTTGGTTCGGCAACAGGCATTCGGGTACACCCACGAAGACCTGCGGTTGATTATGACGCCAATGGCACGCGACGGCGTTGAAGCAACCGGTTCGATGGGAACCGACACGCCGCTGGCTGTGCTGTCCGACAAACCGCAATCGCTTTACAACTATTTCAAACAACTGTTCGCGCAAGTCACCAACCCGCCGGTGGACGCCATCCGCGAAGAGTTGATTATGTCCACAGAAACAGCCATCGGGCCAGAAGCAAACATGCTGGAACCTACGCCCGAAGTCGCGCGACTAATTAAATTGTCTTCGCCGATTTTCACCAACGAGAATCTGGAAAAGCTTCGTCAACTGGGACAATTGGGCGACAAAGAAAAGATGGGGTTCAAATCCATCACGCTGCCAATGCTGTTCAAAGCCAACGGTGGCCACGTCGAACTGGAACGTGCGGTTGACGAATTGTGCAAACAGGCCAGCAAAGCCCACGCCGACGGTTACGACATCATCATTCTTTCCGACCGTGGCATTAACCGCGATTACGCTCCGATTCCTGCGCTGTTGGCGGTGTCGGCTGTACATCACCACTTGATGCGCGAAGGCACTCGCACTCAGGTTGGTCTGGTTTTGGAAACCGGCGAACCGCGCGAAGTGCATCATTTTGCGCTGCTATTGAGTTACGGCGCACGCGGCATCAATCCGTATCTGGCGTTTGAAACGCTGCACGACATGATTAACCACGGCATGTTGAAAGACGTTACGCACGAACAAGCTGTCGCCAAATACATCAAAGCCATCAACAAAGGCATCGTCAAAGTCATCTCGAAGATGGGCATTTCGACCGTGCAAAGTTACAGCGGCGCGCAAATCTTTGAAGCCGTCGGCTTGAAGCAGGAAGTGATTGATAAGTACTTCACCTGGACGCCATCGCGCATCAGCGGCGTAGGCATGGATGTCATCGCCAAAGAAGTTTTGATGCGCCACAACCACGCTTACCCGGATCGTCAGGTCAACGGCCACGCGCTGGAAGCGGGCGGCCAATACCAATGGCGCGCCGACGGCGAAGCTCATTTGTTCAATCCGCAAACCATCCACACGTTGCAAAAAGCCACGCGGATGGGCGATTACAAAACTTTCAAAGAATATAGCCGTCTTGTTGACGACCAAGCCAAACAGCTTTACACGCTGCGCGGTTTGTTGAATCTGAAATCCAATCGCCCGCCTGTGCCGATTGACGAAGTCGAGCCGGTGACGGAAATCGTCAAACGCTTCAAGACAGGCGCGATGTCGTATGGTTCGATCAGCAAGGAAGCGCACGAAGCTTTGGCCATTGCGATGAATCGCATCGGAGGCAAAAGCAACACTGGCGAAGGCGGCGAAGACCCGGATCGTTATATCCCTGATGAAAACGGCGACAGCCGCAACAGCGCGATCAAGCAAGTCGCTTCAGGCCGGTTCGGAGTGACCAGCGAATATCTGGTCAGCGCGCAGGAACTGCAAATCAAAATGGCGCAAGGCGCGAAACCCGGCGAAGGCGGCCAGTTGCCCGGCAGCAAGGTTTATCCCTGGGTTGCCAAAACCAGGCATTCAACGCCCGGCGTCGGTTTGATTTCGCCTCCGCCTCATCACGATATTTACTCCATCGAAGATTTGGCGCAGTTGATTTACGACTTGAAGAACGCCAACACGCGCGCGCGCATCAGCGTCAAGCTGGTGGCCGAAGTCGGCGTCGGAACAATCGCCGCCGGAGTCGCCAAAGCTCACGCCGACGTAATTTTGATTTCCGGTTACGACGGCGGCACAGGAGCTTCGCCGCAAACCAGCATCAAGCACGCGGGCGTGCCGTGGGAGTTGGGCTTGGCCGAAGCGCATCAAGTCTTGGTTCTTAATGATCTTCGCAGCCGTGTTCGCGTGGAAACCGATGGCCAGTTGAAAACAGGCCGTGACGTGGTGATTGCCGCCTTGCTCGGAGCCGAAGAGTTCGGCTTTGCCACCGCGCCGCTGGTCACGCTGGGTTGCATAGTCATGCGCGTTTGCCACTTGAACACCTGCCCTGTTGGAGTCGCCACACAGAATCCGAAACTCCGCGAACGCTTCACGGGTTCGCCGGATAACGTGGTGAATTTCATGTACTTCATTGCTCAGGAAGTGCGCGAATTGATGGCTGAACTTGGCTTCCGCACGATCAATGAAATGGTCGGCCACACCGAATGCCTGGAAACGCGAAAAGCGATTGACCACTGGAAAGCTCGCGGTTTGGATTTCACCGCCATCCTGCATCAGCCCGATGTTCCAGCCGAAGTCGGACGTTATTGCCAGATTGGACAGGATCACGGCATTGAAAAAACGCTGGATCACAAAACTCTGCTGGCGCTGTGCGAACCCGCGCTGAAAGAAGGCAAAACCGTCAAGGCGCGTTTCCCGATCACCAATCAGAACCGCACGGTCGGCACGATTTTGGGCAGTGAATTGACTCGTCAAAACGGCGCAGGCGGATTGATGGACGACACCATCCAACTGCATTTCACAGGTTCCGCCGGGCAAAGTTTCGGAGCGTTTGTGCCGCGCGGCATCACGCTGGAATTGGAAGGCGATTCGAACGATTACGTCGGCAAAGGCCTGTCCGGCGGCAAGATCATCGTTTATCCGTCGAAAGCCGCGACCTTCAAAGCCGAAGAAAACATCATCATCGGCAATGTCGCGTTTTACGGAGCGACTGGCGGCGAAGCCTACATCAACGGAGTTGCGGGCGAACGGTTTTGCGTTCGCAACAGCGGAGTCCACGCCGTTGTCGAAGGCGTAGGCGATCACGGCTGCGAATACATGACCGGCGGTCGCGTAGTTGTGCTGGGCAAAACCGGGCGCAACTTTGCGGCGGGCATGTCCGGCGGAGTGGCCTATGTGCTGGACGAAGACGGAACTTTCTCTGACCGCTGTAACCGCGAAATGGTCTCGCTGGGGCAACTGGTTCATTTCGCCGACGAAGAAGAATTTGAAACCGTTCGCACGATGATCGAACGCCACGCCGAATTCACCGGCAGCCGCCGCGCTCAGGAAATGTTGGACAACTGGGCGGAATGGCTGCCGCGCTTCATCCGCGTCATGCCGAACGATTACAAGCGAGTGCTGGACACCCAACGGCAAATGCGCGCCGAAGGCTTGGGCGAAGAAGAAGCCGTCTGGGCCGCATTTGAATTGAACTCCACAGACATTTCGCGCGCGGGCGGTAAATAAGCTTGGCTGGATTCGGCGCAAGCGTTTAGACTGAGTGCGAAATTTCCGTTTCTGAGGAGTACCGTCATGGCTGCAAGAACCGCTGTAATCCGAGTCGAACCTGATTTGGCAGAAGCCTACAATTCCGCGCCCGCACAGGAACAAGCCCGTCTGAAAGCTGTGCTGCGAACCGAGTTGAGGCTGGTGCGTAAACCAACTGCGTCGCGTCTGTCGAAAAAAGAATCAGAGCTTTTTTTCAAGATCAATGATTGTTTGTCAGATGAGCGCCAGGATCGCTACGACACTCTGACGAAGAAAAGACTCGACGGAGAATTGAGTGATGCGGAGTACGCCGAATTAGGCGAATTGATAAAAGAGATTGAGCGGATTTGGGCCAGACGCTTACGTGCCGTCGCTGATTTGGCACGGCTTCGCAAAGTGACGCCGGAAACAATCATCAAGCAATTGGAGCTTTCGCCCAGTGCCCAAATCTCGTAAAGCTTTCGGCCTGCGCCAGCCATCCGGTTTTCGTGAACGCCCGACTGCAGCGCAAAGGCGCGCAGTTGAAGCGCGCGCCAATGGCGTTTGCGAATACTGCCGCATTCTGAAGAGCTTTGTGCCGGAACCATTCAACGTCGAACACATCATCCCAGTTGCTCAAGGCGGAAAAACTGAAATTCGCAATTTGGCTTGGGCTTGTGCAGGCTGCAACTATTACAAGCACGACAAAGTCAAAGCAGTTGATCCTCAGACAAATCAGAAAGTGCAACTTTTCAATCCGCGTCGTCAGCGATGGGAAGAGCAATTTGCCTGGGACAAATCAGCAAAGCTCTTGATTGGTTTGACTGCTGCTGGGCGCGCTACGGTTCAGGCTTTGCGGTTGAATCGTGAAGAGTTGATTAACTTGCGATGGGCGCTTGGTGAACTTGGGCTTCATCCACCGATCCTTGGATCGCAAAAATAAGTAGGTTGAGAGGAACACGATGGGAAAGCCAACTGGCTTTTTAGAATTTGAACGAAACCTGCCGCACGACCGGCAACCTGCCGAACGCATCAGCGACTGGCAGGAATTTCATGACCACTTTGCGGAAGAAAAGCTCCGCGAACAGGGCGCGCGCTGCATGGATTGCGGCGTGCCGTTTTGTCATACCGGCAAGCTGCTGAACGGCATGGCTTCGGGCTGTCCGATCAACAACCTGATTCCCGAATGGAACGATCTGGTTTATCGCGGCCAATGGCGCGAAGCTTTGTTGCGATTGCAAAAGACCAACAACTTCCCGGAATTCACTGGCCGAGTCTGTCCGGCTCCGTGCGAAGGTTCGTGCGTAGTGGGCATCAGCGGCCCGCCGGTGACGATCAAAAACATTGAATGCGAAATCGTGGATCGCGGATTTGAACACGGCTGGATCGTTGCCGAACCGCCAACCACGCGCACCGGCAAAAAAGTCGCCATCGTCGGCTCCGGCCCGGCGGGACTTGCCGCCGCCTCGCAACTGAACCGAGCAGGTCATTCGGTGACAGTGTTTGAACGCGCAGACCGCATCGGCGGATTGTTGATGTACGGCATTCCGAACATGAAGCTGGACAAGTCCATCGTCAAACGCCGCATCAAGTTGATGGCCGACGAAGGCGTGATCTTCAAAACCAACACCAGCGTCGGTCACAACTTCCCTACGGATAAGTTGATGAAGGAATTCGACGCGGTTGTGCTTTGCGGTGGAGCGACCAAGCCGCGTGACCTGCCGGTCGAAGGTCGCAACCTGCAGGGAATTCATTTCGCGATGGAGTTCCTGCACAAAAACACGCAGAGCTTGCTCGACAGCAATCTGCAAAACGGCCAATACATTTCCGCCAAAGATAAAGACGTTATCGTCATCGGCGGAGGCGACACCGGAACCGATTGCGTAGGCACTTCGATGCGGCACGGTTGCCGCAGTCTGGTGCAATTTGAAATTCTGCCGAAGCCTCCGAACGAACGCGCCGCCGACAACCCCTGGCCGCAATGGCCGAAAATTTATCGAATGGATTATGGCCAGGAAGAAGCCGCCGCCGTGTATGGCGACGACCCGCGCCGCTATTCGGTGATGACCAAACGCTTCGTCGGCGACGATGCTGGTCGGGTCAAAGAGCTTCACACCATCGAAATCACTTGGGAAAAAGACTCAAGCGGTCGCTTGGTTCCGCAAGACATTCCCGGCACAGAAAAAGTCTGGAAAGCCGATCTGGTTTTGCTGGCGCTTGGATTTCTGGGACCGGAACCGGATGGATTGCTGGCGCAACTGGACGTGAAGCTGGACGCGCGCGGCAACGTAGCCATTGATGACCACTGCCAAACCAGCGTGCCGAAAGTCTTCGCCGCCGGAGACATGTCTCGCGGCCAATCCCTGATCGTCTGGGCGATTGCCGATGGACGCAAAGCCGCTCGCTGCGTTGACCTGCATTTGATGGGCGAAACCTTGCTGCCGTAATTCGTTGGCAAGTTGATGGAGTCACGGCATGACGAAAGTTTATTTGGAAACCAGGTTTGTCAGCTACTTGGTTGCGCGCCGCAGCCGCGATTTGATAGTTGCTGCGCGGCAACAGTTGACCAATGATTGGTGGGATGTAACTGCTCAGCTTCTTCGTCGCGTTAGCGACGCTTGAATTTAGCCGTGCGTTTCAACGCACGGTAAGAAGCAACATAGCCTTCTCGTCGCGTCAGCGACGACTGAATTCAGCCGTCGCTGACGCGACGAGAAGGCTATTTGACCGCTACCCGGCGTTGAAACGCCGGGCTAATATCAGCCGCCGCTCTGCGGCGAAGAACTGCAGAACGGTCGAGCATTTACGGTGGGCTAGTGAATTCTGATCCGATTATTGAAGAACTCCATCAAGTCCGCGAACGATTCGCCGCCCGCTTCAATTACGACGTAGCCGCAATGGTCGCTTATCTGCGCCAGCAGCAGGAAAAAGAAATCAATCATCCTGTCGTTTCGTTCGCTCAGCCGCGCCACGAAGCCGAAGAACCAGCAAGCGATCTGACCTTGAAACAAGCCGCCTGAGCCGGAAACGCCTTCTACTGGGAGCGCCCGCGCCATCGCGGGCTGTAAAAAAAGCCGCGCAGCCTCCTTGACTCGCATTCGCCTGCACGCGAACAAGCCCAAGGAAGCTGCGCGCTTCTTTTTCCGGCGGACGAGACGTCCGCGCTCCCGCCTTCCACAACCTCGGCAACGCCGTGCCGCTAAAACTTCAGTTCCCGCAAACTGGTAGGAATCTTCCGCAACGACATCCGCTGCGCTCTGGTCGCCCCACTAGAACCAAAGCCGGTTAAATCCTGAATCGAAAGCCTCTGTAATTTTGTCAGCTTCGACAGCGCATCCACATTGCTCACTTGGCTGTCGCTGAGGTCGAGGGTCAGTTGCTGAAGATTGCTCAGCTTCGACAGCGCATCCAAATTGCTCACTTGGCTGTAGCTGAGGTCAAGCGTTAATTGCGTCAGTCCCTTCAGTTGCTCCAGCGACTTCGAATCGCTCACTTGGCTATAGCTGAGGTCGAGCGTTAATTGCGTTAGTCCCTTCAGTTGCTCCAGCGGCTTCAAATCGCTCACTTGGCTATATGTGAGGCCGAGCGTCAATTGCGTCAGTCCCTTCAGTTGCTCTAGTGGCTTCAAATCGCTCACTGGGCATCCACTGAGATCTACCGTAAGTTGTGTCAATTCCTTTAGTTGCTCTAGCGGCTTCAAATCGCTCACCTGGCTATCGCCGAGGTTGAGCGTCAGTTGCGTCAATTGAGTCAATCCCTTCAATTGCTCCAAAAACCTCAAATCATTCACTTGGTTGGCGCTGAGGTTGAGCGTCAGCCGCGTCAGTATCTTCAGTTGCTCCAGCGGCTTCAAATCGCTCACTTGGCTATAGCGGACGTCGAGCGTCAATTGCGTCAGTCCCTTCAGTTGCTCCAGCGGCTTCAAATCTCTCACTTGGCTAAAGCGGATGTCGAGCATCAGTTGTGTCAATCCCTTCAGTTGATCCATCGGCTTCAAATCTCTCACTTGGCTAGAGCGGAGGTCGAGTGTCAGTTGCGTCAGTCCCTTCAGTTGCTCCAGCGGCTTCAAATCTCTCACTTGGCTAAAGCGGATGTCGAGCATCAGTTGCGTCAGCCCCTTCAGTTGCTCCAGTGGCTTCAAATCGCTCACTTGGCCAGCGCTAAGGTCGAGCGTCAGTTGTGTCAGGCCCTTCAGTTGCTCCAGCGGCTTCAAATCGCTCACAGAGCTTTTTCTGAGGTTGAGCGTCAGTTGTGTCAGGCCCTTCAGTTGCTCCAGTGGCTTCAAATCGCTCACTTGGCTATTGCTGAGGTCGAGCGTAAGTTGCGTCAGGCCTTTCAGTTGCTCCAGCGGCTTCAAATCGCTTTCCTGGCTATTAAGATTGAGCGTAAGTTGAGTCAGTCCCTTCAGTTGCTCCAACGGTTTCAAATCGTTCACTTGGCTATTGAACTCGATCGTCAGTAGCGTCAGCCCCTTCAATTGCTCGCGTGGCTTTAAATCGCTCACTTGGCTCCGGAGGGCGAGCGTCAGTTGTGCCAGGCTCTTCAGTTCTTCCAGAGGCTTCAAATCTCTCACTTGGCTAGAGCTAAGGTCGAGTGTCAGTTGCGTCAGCCCCTTCAGTTGCTCCAGCGGCTTCAAATCGCTCACTTGGCTATTGCTGAGGCCTAGCGTAAGTTGCGTCAGTCCCTTCAGTTGCTCCAGCGGCTTCAAATCGCTCACTTGGCTATCGCGGAGGTCGAGCGTGAGTTTTTTCAACTTCCGGCATTTCAACAATGAAGTAAGCCCAGCCAGTGAATTGGCTGAACTTGTCGAATGTAGTTCCAATTCTTCGACGGCATCGGAAGAAAGCCAATTGAACCGCTCAAGATCGAAATCGCCGGTCAATTCCAATTTCCGTAGTTGAGGTTGCCAATCGTAAAGCTCTCGCGGGTAACCCGATTCGAACAAATATCTTTTATGCTCAAATCGCTGATACCAAAGACCGGCCATCCAACCGAAGACAATTAACAACACCGCGGCTGTGACCGATGCAACCCTGACCACTGTGCGCTGTCGCTTGCTGCGAAGCAGATAGCCCTTCTTTTCCTGTTCGTCGTTACCCCAGGGGATTTGCGTTTCGTAGCGTTCGACCAGCCGCAGTTCTTTCGCTTTCAGCAGGTAATGCCGTCGCTTGTCGTTGGTCCTCCAGGCTTGGAAGGCATTTTGGAATTTCAGTTTGGCTTGATCCACTTCGGCCAGCAGTTTTCCGGTCAACCGGTAGAGCGCCGGAACCAGGCGTTCGTGCGGCAACCGATACCGCGTCGGCGAACCATCGGCAGGCGTAACAGTTTCGAGCAAGCGCGTGTCCCGGTGCGACAGACGGTCGAGTTGAGTTTTCAACACGCGCGCTTCTGCGCCCGATTCCGCAGCGAGTTCATCAACCGTTCGCCCTTCGGCCAGGCGTTGATTGGTGTCGGCATCGCGCAGCGCCAGCATCGCTTTCAGAATCGCTTCCTGATGTGGGTTGGGAAAGAGTTCCAGGCAGCGGCTGATGTACTGCGTCAGCAAGCCTTCGGCTCCGCCGGCAAACTGATAATCGCGGATGGTGATCGTTTGACCGCTCTGCCGTTCGTGCAGTTCGGCCAGCACCAGCAGGCCTATGCCGATGTCCACGGGCGAGACTTCTGATTCGACCGTGGCGGCTTCGACCAGATTGTTGATGACGGATTGTTCGATGGAGTCTTTCAGGTTGGATTCGTTGACCAGTTGGCCGATGACTTCGCGCGCCTGTTCGGCGGTGAACAATCGCAAGGAAACATCCTGCGGCGGACGAATGCCGCGTTCGATTTCCGGGCTGATGAAATCCAGCCAGTCGGCGCTGAATTCTCGGCGAAAGGCAATCACCCACGTGATGCGGTGCGGCGGTTTGGATTCGCGCAGGATGCGGCGCAGCAAGGCGAACATCTTCCGATTGCCGCGCATCTGTTCAAACTGATCCAGCACGAAAACGTGCGATTGCCGCCCGAGCGTTTCTGCCGGATTGACCAGTTCTTCGAGCGTGGCCGGTTTCGTCGCGCCCTCCGGCCATTTTTCCCGAATAGCGCGCAGCAAACCTTTGTCGGCTTCGGTGGGCACGGCTTCCCAGTAATGAAAGATCGCGCGGTCGCCCAAAATGTGTTTCAGCCCCGCACGCAGCAACGATGTTTTGCCAGCGCCCGAAGCTCCACGAATGACGATCAGCAAGACTTGATCGTCCAACGCCAACCCCAACAGCTTTTGCAATTCGCTTTCGCGGCCAAGCTTGCGGAAGAGTTCGCCGTCGGCTTCGGTGAAGGCCATTGGGCCTTTGATCGCGGACGGACGATTCTTTTCCGGCGGCAACTCAGGAGGGTGCGCCAATCGCCAGACGCGAACGAATCCATACACGAACGCGATAACGCCGACGGCATAAAACGTGACTTGCGCCCAAGCGAGCCATTTGGAGTCCGGTTTGAATTCAGGAATCAGCTTGCCGCTGATCGCAAAGCCAGTCGAAAAACATCCTGCTGCAACGACAAACGCAGCTTGTTCGCGCTTGCGCCCTTTCAACGGGCGAATGGTGTTTTTGACGAATTGTTCGAGTTGCTGCCAAGTAAGCATCTGAGTTCGCTGGGTTGATTACTGCGTTGATGAATCAGCCTGACTGCTAAGGCTTCTGAGAAAAAGGCGGGCGGATTTTATGCTGAAGCTTCCAGGAAGCCAACGACGCGAAATGAGTTCGGCAAGGGCAGACAGAAATGTTGATGCAGTAAGTATGAATGACAAATTTGTCGTGAATGTTTTGGTGGCACAGTCAGTCAGGCTGCACTCGTCCCGCGCAAATATGTTCCGGCTCTGCGAATTTACCGTTCACCTGACGGTTCGCTTTGTGCAAACTGGCTGAAGCGTGTTGCTGAATGTTTAGCTGACAGGATTGTTGAAACCCGCCCATACAAAATTGTTATTGGCTGCCGCCGGCCTAACAGAATTGTCTTCTTGCTGGTTTGACCATTTTGGGCAATCAAAATCTCTTCAACAGAAAATCTTCAATAATCACGTCACTTACCGTCAATCGTTTGGCCACGCGATAGTTGTGGCATCGTCATTGCACTATGCCGAGTCGAGTTCAACGAACATGCAAATCAACCTGACGACAATCGAACAGCATGCGACTGAAAAGTTGCGGCGGATTGATAAACAACCGGCATCGGTTGATCGGTTGGGGGCGTTCAAAAAGTTTTTGAAGATCGAAACGCAGCGATTGCATTTGCGGCATCGGTTCGGAATCAGCGGTTCGCAGATTGTTGCGGCACGCTCGCTGGTTGTGGATTTGCTGATTCGGAAAATCGCCCGGCAAGCCGTCGAAGAGCGGTTGGGCGGAGAAGTAGACGCGGCGAATTTCGCCATCATCGCGCTCGGCGGATACGGGCGGCAGGAGCTTTCGCCGCAATCCGACATTGACGTGATGTTTCTGTACAAAGGTCGCCGCGATGCCGAACGCGCCGCCAAATTGAGCGAAGCGATTTTGTATTCGTTGTGGGACGTGGGATTCAACGTCGGCCACAGCGTGCGTTCGATGGCTGAGTGTTTGTCGTCGGCGAAAGAAGATGTCGTGTCGCGCAATTCGATGATCGAAGCTCGCCATTTGTGGGGGAGCGAAGAACTGTTTGAAGAATTGACCGAGCGGTTGGACGACGAAATTTTCGACAAAAACAAACGCGAACTGTTGGACGAATTGCTGACCGAACGGCAGGCGCGATACGGCAAATTCGGCGACGCGGCCTGTGTGCAGGAACCGAACGTCAAGGAAACCGCTGGCGGTTTGCGCGATTTGCACGAGTTGTTTTGGGTTTCGCGCTCGGCGTTCGGCGTGGCGACGGTTGCCGGGTTGGTTGAACGCGAAGTGCTGGCCGAACGCGACGCCAAGGCGATCAATGCCGCTTACGATTTTTTGCTGCGCGTTCGCAACGAGATTCATTTTCTGACCAATCGCAAAAGCGATTTGCTGTCGCTGGATTTGCAGCAACAGATTGCGCGCAATTTGCGGTACGCCGACACGCGCGAACAACGGGCTTCGGAATTGTTCATGCGCGATTACTACCTGCACGCGCGCAGGTTGCATCGGTTGACCGAAAGTTGTCTGCAACGCGCCGCTCAGAAACAGCAAAAGAAAAATTGGCTTTCACGCGCGCTTTCGTCGGCCAAAACTGCTGCGGCGACTGGCGGGTTCGTTTTGCGCGACGGCGAAATTGATTTGGCCGAATCGGGCGAAAAGTTGGATGGGAATCGGATGATGCTGGCGTTCGGTTATTCGCAGGCGACGGGCGCCCGGCTGAGTTCGCAATTGCAGGAAGTTGTTCAGGAATCGTTGCCGAATGTGAACAAGGCGTTTCGCACTTCGCCCGAAGCGCGCGACAGTTTTTTGAAAATGCTTCGCGCCAAAGGCCGAGTCGCTGCCGGATTGCGGTTGATGCACGAACTGGATTTTTTGGGCAAATACCTGCCAGAAATCGCTCGCGTGACCTGTCTGGTGCAACACGATTTGTATCATCGCTTCACTGTGGACGAACACACGTTGCGAACGATCGAGGCGTTGGACGAACTCACCAATTCGCGCAGCAAACCGCTGGAGAGGTATCGCAGCGTATACGATCAAATCAGCGATCTGGCGGTTTTGCATCTGGGTTTGCTGATGCACGACATAGGCAAAGGGCTTGGCGGCGGTCACACCGAAAAAGGAATCGCTATTGCCAAACAGCTTTGCGCGCGGTTGCAGATTGACGAGCCGATGACCGAACAAGTCGAGTTTCTGGTTCGCCAGCATTTGTTGATGTCGCACATTGCCCAGCGCCGCGACTTGAGCGATGAAAAAGTCATTCAGGATTTTGCCGCAGAAATGGGAACCATCGAAAACCTGAACCTGCTGTGCATGCTGACTTATGGCGACATTCACGGCGTAGGGCCGGGTGTTTGGAATGAATGGAAAGACACGCTGATTTGGGAGCTGTACACCAAGGCGCGCGCGGTTTTGCTGCCCGAAGAGGAAGGAGAAAGCGAAACCGAGCCGTTGCGTCAGCGCATCGCCCGCATGCTCAGCAGCGAAGTGGATTCGGATGAAGTCCGTCGCCATTTCAAATTGTTGCCGGATGATTACGCGCGCGTGACTCCGCCTCCGACGATTATCGAACACGTTCGATTGGCTGCTTCGCTGAATTCGCGGTTGATCAAAACCGGATGGCGCGTGAACACACAAACGCGTTGCACCGATTTGCATTTGGCTGCGCGCAATCGCCGTGGATTGTTCGCCGCAGTTGCCGGAACCTTGACGGCTCAGGGAGTCAACATTCTGAGCGTGCAGTTGAACACCCGCGCCGACGGCGTGGCGATTGACACGTTCAAAGTCCGCGATTCGGCGGGCGAACCAATCAACGACCCGGCTCGCTGGGAACAGATTGATCTGGCGTTGAAACGCGCGCTGAGCGGCGATTTCGATACCGCCGCCGCTGTTGAAAAACGGTTGCGCGCACAAACAAGCTCGAAGTTTTCCTCAAGGCGCAAGATGCTCAAAGCCGCGCCGACACGCTTTAGCTGGGATAATTATTCATCAAATAAGAGCACGATTCTGGAAGTGATGGCCGAAGACCGTCCCGGACTGGCTTACAAAATTGCCTGGACGCTCGCGGCTCTCGATCTGGACATCGTGTTCGCAAAGGTAGCGACTGAAAAGCATCTTGCGCTGGATATTTTTTATGTGACGAACGCGACAGGAGAGAAGTTGGCGGACGACCAGTTGCCAACCATCGAAGAGACGCTTCGTCTTGCACTCAACGATCAAAACAGAAACGTCCAAGGTTAATCAACGCACGACTCTTTTAGACAGGATGAACATGATTTTTTCAGGATGAGCAGGATTCAAATAAAATCCGAACACTGTTGGGTTTTGGCAGTCCTGTAAATCCTGCCGCAAATCTTGTTCATCCTGTCGAAAAAAGCTCTCGACGTTAGACACCTTGGTTTAGAAGGAAGGGACACCCTCATGAATTCACTGCATAAGCTGGGAAGTTTGTTGACGAAACTCGCAGTCTTACCGATGGGTTTAATTGCAATGACGATTTCGGCTTTGGCTCAAACGCCGACAGTCGAAGAGCGATTGGCCGCCGCCGAAGCTGCCGTCAAAACCGCGCAAACTGCGGGCGACAATGCCTGGATGTTGGTTTGTTCGGCTTTGGTTTTGATGATGACCGGCCCCGGCCTGGCGCTGTTTTACGGCGGATTGGTTCGCAAAAAGAACGTGCTGGCCACGATGATGCAGAGCTTCATTATGATGGCCGTCATCACCGTCATCTGGGCAGTGTTTGGTTACAGCCTGTCGTTCGCCAAAGGTTCGCCGTTCATTGGCGGATTCGATTTTTTGTTTTTGAAAGGCGTCGGCGCTGAACCGTCGGCTTATGCCGGGACGATTCCGGCGCAGACGTTCATGATCTTCCAATTGATGTTCGCCATCATCACTCCGGCGTTGATTACCGGCGCTTTTGCCGAACGTATGAAGTTTTCTGCAATGCTGTTGTTTTGCACATTATGGGCGGTGATCGTTTATTTCCCGCTGGCGCACATGGTTTGGGGCGATGGCGGATTGTTGAATGCGTTTTTGGGCGGCAAAGTTCCGGCGTTGGATTTCGCTGGCGGAACGGTCGTTCACATTTCTTCGGGATTTTCGGCGCTGGTTTGCGCGTTGTATCTGGGCAAACGAGTCGGTTATCCGAAAACGCCGTTTGCTCCGCACAGCCTGGTGCTGAGCGTCATAGGCGCGTGTTTGTTGTGGGTCGGTTGGTTCGGATTCAACGCAGGCAGCGCAGTGGCGGCAGGTTCGCTGGCGTCAAATGCTTTTGTCACGACGCATTTCGGAGCCGCGTCGGCGGCGATTGGCTGGCTGGTGATTGAATGGATTCGGCAAGGCAAACCAACAGTGCTTGGCGGTATTTCAGGAGCGGTTGCCGGTTTGGTCGGCATCACTCCGGCGGCAGGATTCGTGACACCGATGTCGGCCTTGGCGATTGGCTTCATTGCGGGCGTGGTGTGTTTCTTTGCAGTGACTCAGTTGAAAAAGAAACTGGGTTACGACGATTCGTTGGATGCTTTCGGCGTTCACGGCGTAGGTGGATTGACCGGCGCTTTGTTGACCGGAGTGTTCGCCAACAGCGCAGTCAACACGGTTTTCAAAGACACAGTCACCGGAGCGGCAACTCCCAGCGGGTTGTTGGAAGGAAATCCCGCGCAGGTGTTGAATCAGTTGATTGGCGCAGCGGTGGCAGTTGCGCTTGGTTGCGCGGCTTCATACGTCATTCTGAAAGTCATTGACCTGACAATTGGCGTTCGCGTCACGGGCGAAGATGAAATGCAGGGCTTGGACATTAGCCAGCACGGCGAAGAAGGTTACAATCTGGATGCCGATCTGATTTCGGCGGGCGGTTTCGGGATGAGTGGAGGCGCTTATAACGAATCCATCCTGGTGGCCGCCGAGGCTCTGGAGAAATAACCTGATTGCGGAATGCGGATTTATTGCTGCTGATTCCGCAATCCACACTCCATACTTCGCAATTCAAAAAGGAAACACACTTATGAAAAAGATAGAAGCAATCATTCGCCCGCACCTGCTGGAAGCCGTCAAAGATTCGTTGCAAGCGTTGGGCGTTCAAGGAATGACGCTCAGTGAAATTCGCGGCTTCGGTCGCCAAAAAGGTCACACCGAAGTTTATCGCGGCAGCGAATACAAAGTGGAATTCGTGCCCAAGCTGAAAGTCGAAGTCATCGTGGACGACGAAATCGTCGAAGGCGCGATTGAGGCGATTATCAAATCCGCTCGAACCGGCAAATTCGGCGACGGCAAAATCTTTGTCTTCCCAGTCGAAGAAGCGATTCGCATTCGCACCGGTGAACACGGCGTCAACGCCGTTTAAGGCAGTCTTGAAAAGTCAGGAGAAGTCCTGGCAAGTCTGGAAAAGTCTGAAGCACGTTTTGACTTTTCCAGATTCCAAGATTTTCCAAGACACTCTCAGACTTATAGCGGTTTTCAGTCGAGTGTGACCTGTATATTCAGCGGTGGGACAGGTTCTGAAGCTGTCCCACCAAATCAAGAAGTCTCACGCACCTGCAAATAGCTATAAAAAGTAAGGGCTGCGACGCTCAACAGTGATGCTGGAACATCACCTGCGCCGACAGCCCGGTTCGAACCACGCAACCACCTGTTAAAGAGCCTGCGTGGCCGTGAACTGAGTTTATGTCGTGCGATGTTTTTCGCGCAAGGCGTTGCTCTGTTGATGGCTCCGCATCAATAGGAGAAGAGCAATGCTTTCAAAAATGTATTCACTCGCCAACCATCCGGCGCGAACCGCGCTGACTCTGTTTTTTCTGACAGCAATCATTTCCGTGACGGCCTTTGGGCAAACCGGCCTGCAAGCCGGTTTGAATGATGCTGGCGCAAACAATGACGCAGCAGCCAAAACCGCAGCGACCAACAAAGCCGTTGCCAAATCCGCTACCGAAGAATTGACCAAAACCATGGAAGCTCTGGAAGAGCGCATTCGCCAGCTCGAAGCGCGTCTTGCCAAACTCGACAACAATTCGGTCAAACCGGCAAACGACGTCGCCAAAGCAACCGAAGTCGCCGAGATCAAAAAAGAGATTGCCGTCATTCAGGACGATGCCAAAAAGAACGACGGGTTGATCAAGTTTTTCCGCGACGTGGAAGTCAGCGGCATCGTAGACGGGTATTACAGCTACAACAACAACAAGGTGGATATGTTCACGCAAGGGCGAGCTTTCGACGTTCGCCACAATGCGTTCAGCCTGCAACTGGCCAAGTTCACGTTGAACAAGGCGAACTCCAAAGACGATCCGCTCGGATTTCGCGTTGATCTGGGTTTGGGAGAAACCGTTGACCGCATCATTTCGGTCAGCGATTCCAGTCGCAACGATGCGACAAAACACGTTCTGCAAGCCTACGCCAGTTATGTCGCGCCCATCGGCAGCGGCTTGATTGTTGATTTCGGCAAGTTCTACACGCCGGTTGGCGCTGAAGTCATCGAAACCAAAGACAACTTCAATTATTCGCGTGGCTGGCTGTTCGCGTTCGGGCCGTATTACCACACGGGGCTTCGAGCCAAATATGCCTTCAACGACAAAGTCGCGCTGACAGGTTTTCTGGTCAACGGTTGGGACAATCTGTTTGAAAACAACGTTGGCAACAACGCGGGCAAAACCGTCGGTTTTCAGCTTGGACTGACGCCGACCAAAAAGTTTGCGTTGACTCAGACTTATCTGGCCGGCCCCGAAGCTCCGCTGGCAAACGTGCCGGACGTTTCGGCGCGCGACAACTGGCGACACGTTGCCGACACTGTGGCGACGGTTTACGTCAATGACAAACTGACGCTGCTGGGCAATTTCGTTTACGGCGCGGACGGCGACAATCTTGGCAATCGAGGCAAGTGGACTGGCGGCGCGGCTTATTTCAAATATGCCTTCACCAACAAGCTGGCGTTTTCGCCGCGCTTTGAAGTCTTCAACGACCGCGATGGCCTGAGAACTGGAACGGCGCAAACCGTCAAAGACATTACACTGACTCAGGAAGTGAAGCTGGTCAACAATCTGATTACGCGGTTTGAATACCGCCGCGATTTTTCCAACCAGAAATTCTTTACGAATTCGGCTGGAGACGCGCGAGGCAATCAGAACACCTTCACGTTCGGCGTCAGTTACTTTTTCACAAACCGCGAGCCGTAAACGGTGTCGAGGTCAAATTTTCGATTTACTTCCGTAGCTGGTGCTTAGTTGATGGACTACTCAACGCGGCGGGTCGCCAAGACTCGCCGCTATTTTTTTGTCTGCTTACCTGCCCGGCGGGAAAAAGATGTAAGCTTAGGTTTCTGGCAAGGAAATTGCTGAACGGTCAAAGAGGGTAAGCGGAATGAAGATCAGTACCAGATTGATTTTGCACTTAACCGTAGTCGTGAGCGCGGTTTTGATTGCCGCAAGTTTGATCTTGCTCAGGCAACGCGAACAGAGTTTGAAAGCCGCTGCCGAAGATGAAGTGCGTACTCATGCCATTACTTTGCAAATTGCGCTGGAAGAACATTACTCAGCCAATCACGTCCTGGATGCACAGCAGTTAATCAATCGTTTGCGCGAAAACACAGGCATTTACAGCGTTCTGCTGTTCAACTTATCCGGCACGGTCGAATTCGTTTCCAACGTCAATACACCTGAAGAAATTCGGTATTTGAAAGAGGCCAGGCAGGTGATTGCCAGTGGGCAAAAAGTCGAAATCGAAAGCATGTTGGGCAAGGAAAACGTTTTTTCGGTCATCATGCCGGTCAAGGTGGATGGTCAGGCGGTCAAGGTCTTGGAAATCGCCCAGCCAATTTCATTCGTGAACGCTGAAATCGCCCGCATGCGTGGGGAAATTGTTTTGATGGCGTTGTTGCTGTGCGCGACCATCTTTCTGGTGGTGATGGCTGTGACGAATTACAGCCTGACCCGCCCGATTCAGGCTTTGTTGGGCGGAGCAGCGGCAATGGGGCGAGGCGAATTGTCTCACCGGGTCATAGTGCCTCGCGGTGGAGGCGAGCTTGCCGGGTTGGCGCACAATTTCAATCGCATGGCCGACAGCCTGGCCAAACAACGCCGACAGGCGGAACGCGAAGCCGAAGAGCGGTTGGCGTTGGAACGCAAGCTGCGCCATAGCGAACGTCTGGCCGCAGTCGGGCATCTGGCTGCCGGAGTCGCTCACGAAATGGGAGCGCCGCTTCAGGTGATTGACGGGCGAGCCAAACAATTGATGAATCATACGGACACTCCGGCTGAACCTCATCAGCGCAATCTGACGATCATTCGCAACCAGACGGAACGCATTGCCAACATCGTTCGCAACTTGCTGAATCTGTCGCGGACATACGACCTGCGTTGCCGGCCGGTGAACCTGCCCAAGTTGTTGACGGATACGCTGGAACTGATTCAACCGAACGCTGAACGCGACGGCATCAAGATCGAAAAACGCTACAACGGACTTCGCTCAATTGAAGCCGATCCGAATCTGTTGCAACAGGTATTTCTGAACATTTTCTCCAACGCCATTCAAGCCATGCCTGAAGGCGGACGGGTGCGCGTCGAATGCCATGAGGCTTCGCGCGATGAAAAAGCTTTTGCGTCGGTCAGCGTCACAGACACCGGAACGGGAATTCCGCTCGAACACCTGGAAAATATCTTCGATCCGTTTTTCACCACGAAAGAAGTCGGGCACGGAACCGGGCTTGGGCTGGCGGTTTCAACGCGCATTGTCGAAGAACACGGCGGCTGGATCGAAGCGGCGAACAATGCCGAAGGCGGCGCAACCTTTACAGTTTTTTTGCCTGTAGTTGATTCGGAAACAGTAGAAGAGAAATGAGAGGGAACATTGAAAGCACGAATACTGATTGCTGAAGACGAAGCCGATCTGCGCGATTTGTTGCAGGACGATTTGGAAACCGGAGGTTATGAAACCGCTCTGGCCATTGATGGTCGTTCGGCGCTGGCGCATTTGGAACGTCAGCAGGAAGTGATTGATCTGTTGTTGACCGATGTGCGAATGCCTGGCATCACGGGCGATCAATTGCTGGCGCGAATGCGCGAACTGCGCCCGGAAGCTCCGGTGGTGGTGATGACGGCGTTCGGTTCGGTCGAACAAGCCGTCGAAATGGTCAAGGCCGGAGCGTTTCAATATCTGACCAAACCATTCCAAACCGACGAATTGTTGCGCGTGGTGGAAAAGGCTTTGGCCGAAACCGTCGCGCAACGCGAACAAGCCAAACTGCGTCGCCAACTGCCAACCACTCCGGCCAGAATCATCGGCGCTTCCAAACCGATGCAGGAATTATTCAAGATGATCGCTCGCGCGGCTCGCGGCGCGACGACGGTTTTGATTACCGGCGAATCCGGCACGGGCAAGGAACTGGTTGCGCGTTCGATTCATGAACTGTCCGAACGCAAAGGCAGTTTTGTGCCGGTCAATTGCGCCGCGATTCCTTCTGAATTGATCGAGTCGGAATTGTTCGGTCACACGGGGCAGGCTTTCTCCGGAGCCAAACAGGCTCGCGCCGGATTGTTTGAAGCCGCCGACGATGGAACGATCTTTCTGGATGAAGTCGGCGAATTGCCGTTGATGATGCAGCCCAAATTGCTGCGCGTGTTGCAGGAAGGAACCGTTCGCCGTGTCGGCGCGGATCAGGAAAAAGCCGTCAACGTTCGAGTCGTCGCCGCCACCAACCGTGATCTGGAAGCGGAAATTCGAGCCAATCGTTTCCGCGAAGATTTGTATTGGCGGTTGAACGTCATTCATCTGGACATTCCGCCATTGCGCGAACGCCCGTTCGACATACCGCTGCTGGTCGAACATTTTCTGAACAAAGCCGCCGAACTTGCCGGGCGACCTTCGATGAACGTCACGCCGGAAGCTCTGGCTGTGCTGACGGCGTATTCGTGGCCAGGCAATGCGCGCGAACTGGAAAACGCCATTGAACGCGCAGTGGCTCTGGCCGAAGGCGCCAACATGACGCCAGACGATTTGCCGGAACGCATTCGTAACAGCGGCCAAACCTCTCAGTTGCTGGCACAGGCTCGCCAGCAACGGCTGACGTTGAGCGATCTGGAACGGGCTTACATTTTGGAAACCTTGCGATTGACCGGCGGCAACAAATCGCGTGCGGCGGAATTGCTGGGCTGCGACCGACGCACGCTTCATCGCAAACTGGATGAATATCGCGCCAACGATCCGAATTTCGAGTTGTAAGCTTGGAGCCAGATTGGCTGCGAGATTACAGAACAGATGTTACGCGCTAAAGAATCGAACATTGGGTTTGACACAGTTTTCGTCCCGTCAGGGACGGTTGATATTAGCCCGGCAGTTCACTGCCGGGAAAAGCAGCAAATGAATTGGCGTCCTGTAGGGACGCTTGAGGTTCCGCCAGAGCAGGATTCAGGCGTCCTGACAGGACGCGGCGGAGAATGATCCCGCTACCCGGCGTTGAAACGCCGCGCTAATTTCAAC
Source organism: Acidobacteriota bacterium (assembly GCA_033763255.1). Taxonomy (GTDB): domain Bacteria; phylum Acidobacteriota; class Blastocatellia; order RBC074; family RBC074; genus RBC074. Next base: position 54,828 of record JANRKX010000066.1, read on the forward strand.
CGTCCCTGCCGGGACGAAGAAGCTGTCAGACGAAGAAGCTGTCAAATGCTTTATTTGATCTGCCATTGCGTAACATCAGTTACAGAATCAGAAAAGCTCCGCGTTACTGACTCGATATTACCGGCAAAAAAAAAGGGCTTCGACGATTACTCGCCGAAGCCCAAGTCATCCCCTCAGTTTCGTTCTATGGACAGGTAAATTTATTCATCAGCGGTTGTGGTTTGAAGCTCACCGAGATGGAGGGTGCGTTTGTCGCCGGAAAACGTGATCGTCGTCAGTAATTGGCCTTTTTCCGTTGCCACGAAAGCCAGCGAATCGTGCTGCGCTTTCTTCGCCGCCTGTTTGACGTTCACTTTCGCCGTTGCCACTAAATCCTTGTCGCGTTCGATTGAGATCAGGTTTTCAGCAGCGTTGAATTTCACCTGGTAGGTTCCTTTTTTGACCAGCGTGCCGTGAATCAGAATGTCTTTGTCGAGCGTGACGGTCTTTTTCAGGTTCTTGCCATTGGCCAGTGCCGTGCCAATTAACCCGACGCAGAGCGTTAAGGCGATTAACAGATTGGTTGTCAGCTTTTTCATTTTTTCTCCCTCCTTCAAGAGATTGTTTTTAGTGTTTTATCAAACTTACTGACATTGCCGCTTTTGCGGCGACTTACGCAAAACGATATGGCAACGGCTATGCCATAAATCGGATGTCTTGTTTTCAATGGCTTAGCGATGACTAGCTGAAAACTTGCGTGGCAATTTCCGACAAGACTGTGACGAAATATGACGTTGGCCGTTGATTGACGGCACGTCCAATACAACAAGGGAAAAAGAGTGTGATGAAAAAACTTGTTTGGATTCGAGCGGCAGCAGCGGTTGCTGCCACCTGGATCGTGTGTGCTTTCGTTTGGGCGCAAACACCGCCTCAAGACGACAATCAGTTTTGGAACGAAGTGCAACTTATCAAAGCACTGGACAAGAAACATGATTTGATTGTGATCGGCGTGCTGCGCGTCGGGCAGAACCTCAAGCGTCCGGTTGACGAACGAATCGGAGCTGGGCTGGCGTTCAAGCCAAACAAGTATCTGACGTTGATGCCGACATATCTTTACGTTGACCAGCAGCCGTTTCCCGGTCGTCGAATCAGCGAGCATCGGCTGGTGATGAACGTCACTGGAAAGGTCAATCTTGGCAAGTTCCTTTTCACCGACCGCAATTTATACGAACGCCGAGTCCGCCACGACAGCCGCGATTTCACCGTTTACCGCAATCGGCTGCAAATTGATTATCCGGTGAAAATAGGCAGCTTCGCTTTCAAGCCTTTTGTCGCCGATGAAGTCTGGTACTCAACTCAGCAAGGACCTGGCGGGCGGCAGGGATGGTTCCGCAATCGAATTTCAGGCGGCATCATCAAACAATTTAGCGAACGCCTGAACGCAGAATTCTTTTACCTCAGACAAAATGACGGAATTGCCCGTCCGGGCGATGTGCATGCTTTGGGAACTCTTGTTCGGGTGTTTTTGTAACTGCTTCCTTAGCCAACTGTGCTCAATCCTGTCGCACTGTTGTGGCGATTTGCCCAGCCGAATTCCTTCAAGTCTGAGCGCCCATTTCAAAAAGCCCCTGAAAAACAGCGGTTTAGCGATTGGCACGCTCATTGCCAAAATCGCTCCGTCAGTTGGCTGCATTCCTTAACGCCAGCAAAAGACAAATCGTAGCTGCTCAGCCCGTTCTTCGCCACGTTAGCGGCGGCTGATATTAGCCCGGCGTTTCAACGCCGGGTAGCGGTGGGGGAAGCCTCCTCGTCGCGTCAGCGACGATTGAATTCAGCCGTCGCTGACGCGACGAGGAGGTCACATCGCCGCCTACCGTGGGTTAAAACCCACGTCTAAATTCAGGCGCCGCTAACGCGGCGAAGAACGGGCTGAGCAGTTACGACAAATCAACAAACAACTGTAGTGAGTGGTATCCGCTCGCTTTGACTCTTCAACATAGAACTCGGAGGAATCATGGAAAAACTCGTTCGCGGAATTCACGAATTTCAAACCACGCACTTCAATGAACATCAGGATTTTTTCGCTCAACTGTCCAAAGGACAGCAACCTGAAACGCTGCTGATTACCTGTTCCGATTCGCGCATCGTGCCGGATTTGCTGACACAGACTCAGCCGGGCGAACTGTTTGTCATTCGCAACGCAGGCAACATAGTGCCGCCGTACGGAGCGGCCAATGGCGGAGAAGGAGCTACGATTGAATTCGCCGTCAGCGCATTGAAAGTCAGTCACATCGTGATTATGGGACATTCGCATTGTGGTGCGATGAAGGGATTGTTGAAGCCGGAAGACCTGACTTCATTGCCGCTGGTCGCCAACTGGCTGAAACATGCCGAAGCGACTCGCCGCGTGGTGATAGACAATTATCAGGATTTCAAGGGCGAGGAACTGTTGAACGCGACGATCAAGGAAAACGTCCTGATGCAGCTCGACAACATTCGCACTTATCCGGCGGTGGCTGCGGGATTGGTCAAAGGAAATCTGACCTTGCACGCCTGGGTTTATCACATCGAAAGCGGCCAAATTCTGGCTTACGATCCTGAACTGTCGCGCTTTGCGCCGATCACCGGCGAAGGCGTCACGCCAGCAGTCACACGTAAGATGAGCGCCTCGCCCAAACCGCAGATGACGCTTCGTGCGGCGGCGTAGTTTTTGGACGGCAGCAAGAGAGAAGGAAAAATGAATCAAATAAAGACCAAACCAAAAACAGGTTTGGGCGAGAATCTTGCCAACGATTTTCTCGCTTCATTTGTGGTGTTCCTTGTGGCTTTGCCTTTGTGCATGGGCATCGCCATCGCATCTGGCGTGCCGCCTGCGCTGGGGTTGATTACAGGCATCGTGGGCGGACTGGTCGTTGGGGCTGTGTCGGGCAGTACGTTGCAGATCACCGGCCCGGCGGCAGGATTGACCGTGTTGGTTTGGGAAATTATTCAACAGCACGGCGTAGCCATGCTCGGTGCGATTGTCTTGCTGGCCGGATTGATGCAATTGTTGGTTGGGGCTTTGAAAATTGGGCAATGGTTCCGCGCCATTTCCCCGTCGGTGATTCAGGGAATGCTGGCTGGCATCGGAGTCTTAATCATCGCGTCGCAAATCCACGTGATGGTGGACGACAGCCCAAAAAACAGCGGGTTGACCAATCTGCTTTCTATTCCCGAAGCGATTTACAAAGGCTTCGTGCCAATTGATGGCTCTTCGCATTACGCCGCTGCGTCAATTGGTTTGATTACGTTGGGGCTGATTTTTGCTTGGAGCTACGCGCCAAAGAAATTGCAGGTCGTTCCTGCTCCGCTGGCGGCGATTATCATCGTCACGATTGGAGCGATGATCGTCGCCGCCCCCGTCAAATACGTCAGCGTTCCCGGCAATCTTGCCAGTGCGATCAGTTTTCCAACGATGGAGGCTTTGGGGAACTGGCTGGATTGGTCTGTGGTCGGTTCGGCGATTGCGCTGTGTTTCGTCGCCAGCGCCGAAACTTTGCTTTGTTCTACATCCGTTGATCGCATGCACAATGGCGAACGAACTCAATACAACAAAGAATTGATTGCTCAGGGTGTTGGAAATTCCATTTGCGGATTGTTCGGCGCGTTGCCGATGGCCGGAGTTATCGTTCGCAGTTCCGCCAACGTCAATGCCGGTGGCAAAACCCGCGCTTCGTCAATGTTGCACGGGGCCTGGATTTTGGGAGTGGTCGTATTGGCTCCGTTTATGCTTAGCAGGATTCCGACGACGGCGTTGGCGGCGATTTTGGTTTACACGGGATTCAAGTTGCTGTCGCCGAAAGCTCTGCGCGAATTGAAACCTTTCGGATGGCAGGAAATCGCCATTTATTTCGTCACCATCTTGGGCATTGTTGCGACCAACCTGTTGGTTGGAGTGATGATCGGTTTGGCGTTGTCGCTGTTGAAATTGCTGTTTACGTTTTCGCATTTGGATGTACAGACCCAGGTTGAACTTGATTCGGACGACACGACAATTGTGTTGAGCGGGGCTGCGACTTTTGTGCGATTGCCAAAATTGGCAGCGGCTTTGGAATCGGTTCCCGTCGGAACAACGGTAAAGCTGGAAATTGATCGGCTGCATTACATTGACCACGCCTGTCTTGATCTGATCTCGAATTGGTGCAAACAACACATCTCACGCGCGGGACGAGTCGAAGTTTCGTGGGAAGATTTGCAGCAACGGAACCTGGAACGTGAAATCGCTTCGTCGGTCGCTTCAAAGCCAAATCTGGTCGTCGCAAATGCCTCTGGCGATTAAGCCGGAGGCGAGCAGTATTTTCTGTCCTTGATTGCCACAGTGCTGAGGCAAGTTGTCTCGGTGCATCTCTCGTCGCCAATCAGCCATTTTAGCCAAATAGCTTTCAAAACCAACTCTTTAACGGCTGGCATAGTCATTGCTAAACTGGTCGAGTCGCACTTCTTCCCTAGCTTTAGCAAATCAACATTCAAAGTCCAAAAGATTAACTTATGAAATCCAGATTAGATTACTTAAGAACAGATTTGGTGTCGGGATTGGTGGTATTCCTGGTCGCATTGCCGTTGTGTTTGGGCATTGCTCTGGCCAGCGGAGCGCCATTGTTTGCCGGTATCATTGCCGGAATTATCGGCGGAATCGTCGTCGGCGCGCTCAGTCATTCAGAATTGAGCGTTTCTGGGCCAGCCGCCGGATTGACCGCAATTGTTTTGACGGCGATTTCTTCGCTGGGGTCGTTTGAAACCTTTTTGGTGGCAGTGATGCTGGCCGGATTGATGCAAATTGCTCTGGGCTTTGCCAAAGCGGGAACGATTTCAAATTACTTTCCTTCCAACGTGATCGAAGGAATGCTGGCCGCCATTGGCGTCATCATCATCCTGAAACAATTGCCGCACGCCATCGGTTACGACAAAGACAATGAAGGCGATTTTTTCTTCATTGAAAAAGGAACCGGCCACAACACCTTTTCCGCGCTGATTGACGCCGTGAATTATTCGCACTTCGGAGCGATCATCGTCACGTTGGTTTCGCTGGCGATTCTGATTTCGTGGACGAAAGTTTCGTTCCTGAAAAAGATCAAAGTCATTCCGGGCGCTCTGGTCGCCGTGATCGTCGGCGTGATTCTGAACGAAGTCTTCAAATCCAGCGGATCGAATCTGGCAATTTCGCAGGAGCATTTGGTCAGCTTGCCGGTTCCGTCGTCTTTTTCGGATTTTGTCGGTCAATTTTCGCGTCCGAATCTGGCTGCCATCGCCAATGTGGATGTTTGGGTCGTCGCCGTAACGATTGCCGCCGTTGCCAGCATTGAGACGCTGTTGTGCATCGAAGCCGCCGACAAAATGGACCCGATGAAACGGTTTACCAACACCAACACCGAATTGAAGGCTCAGGGGCTTGGCAATTTTCTCAGTGGGTTGATTGGCGGATTGCCGATGACTTCGGTGATTGTCAGGACTTCGGCCAACGTCAATGCCGGAGCGAGAACGAAAATTTCGGCCATCGCGCATGGTGTTTTGCTTTTGGTTGCTGTTGTTGCCATTCCCACCATTCTCAATCGAATTCCATTGGCGTGTCTGGCGGCGGTGTTATTGCTGACCGGTTGGAAGCTGGCTCATCCTTCTGTGTTCAAACACATGTGGAAAAACGGCAAGCTTCAATTTTTCCCATTCATCGTCACAGTTCTGGCGGTTGTGTTTACGGACTTGCTGAAAGGCGTGGCGGTTGGCTTGGTCATCAGTATTTTCTTCATTCTGCGAGAGAATATGAGGCTGGCTTACTTCTTCAAGAAAGAAGAGCATCACGCCGGAGAAACCATCCACATTAACCTCGCCCAGGAAGTGTCGTTCCTGAACAAAGCGGCGATCAAACAAACTTTGGCCGACTTGCCGGAAAATTCCAGCGTAGTCATCAACGCCACCAACTCCGCTTACATTGACCACGATGTCATTGAATTGATTCGGGACTTTGTCGCTCTGGGATCGAAGGACAAAGGTATTTCCGTCAGTCTGGTTGGGTTCAAGGGCGTGTACAAGCTTGCAGATGCTGTTCACGTGACTTCGCATTGAAGAAAGTGTGGTGGGTTTGCTGAACTGTGCCAAAAACTGTGCCGATAACTTCGGCAAAAAAAGAAGTAAAGTAAAGAGAAGGAATGAGAACACTAACAAAAGAATTGCAGGAAAAAATGACTCCGCGCGATGCGTTGGCAATCCTGAAAGAAGGAAATCACAGGTTTATCAACAACCTGAAAGCCAATCGTAACCTGTTGCAACAGGCCAATGACACGCGCGACGGGCAATGGCCTTTCGCCGCGATTCTTAGCTGCATTGACAGCCGCACTTCGTCAGAACTGATTTTCGACCAGGGGCTGGGCGACATCATGTCCATTCGGATTGCCGGGAACATCGTCAACACAGACATTCTGGGCAGTTTGGAATTCGCCTGCAAAGTGATTGGCGCAAAATTGGTCGTTGTTCTGGGGCATTCAAACTGCGGAGCGGTGAAAGGTGCTTGCGATCACATAGAGATGGGAAACCTGACCGAATTGCTGGCCAAGTTGCAGCCGGCGGTTTACGAAGAACGCGAAGTGACCAACCCGGAAACACGGAATTCGTCCAATCCGAAGTTCGTAGAAAACGTCACTGCCATCAACGTTAAACGATCGGTCAAAGCCATCATAAGCCGCAGCTACATTTTGGAGCAGATGATCGAAAGCAGTGAAGTGGCGATTATCGGCGCGACGCACGATCTGGAATCCGGTATTGTCGAGTTTTATGACGACACCTTCTTCACCTGCAAAGAAGACATTGTTGCCAAAGTAAAAGCCTAAGCTGGAAAATAAAATTCAATGACCGCTGAGCGAACGAACAATCAGGAACCGTTGCAACATTTGCAGCATGCGATTGACCACGCCGCGCACTTTCTGCCGGATCAAGGGCCGATTGGCGTGTTCATTCATCACAACACGCTGCATGCGTTTCAGCATTTGAAGTTCGAGGACGCCGTTCAAAAGGCCGCCCGGTTGTTTGAAACCGAACCGTTTATGACTGAAGCCGCGTTTCGCAAAGATTTCGCCGCCGGGCGAATCACGTCGGAAAACCTGGACGTGGTTCTTTCACGCGAAGCGGACGCGGAGATTTTGTCGGGCGGCGTAACCCGGCGAAAGCTGCGTCGAGCGATGCTGGTTCCAGGTTTGCGCGCGATTGCGGCGGACAACATTGAATGGTTGATGGACGAAAACGGCTTGTTGGATTTTTCGCGCTCTGATTTGGATTCAGTCACACGAAACGACTTGCTGGCAGGCAAAGATGAACGCACGGCCATTCGAGATTTGTTTGCAGCCTGTTTTCATCGCATGCCGAAATCGGAAACTGTTTCGCCAGCCATGCCGCAACGCCCGCGCGATGCCGTTTTGGCCGCGACCGGAACCGACACCGATGAAATCATCAACACCTGGTTGATTCGGTTGTGTTCGACGTTTCTGGATCAGGGGCAATCATATTGGCCTATGCCGTTGCGCGAACAAGGTTTTTACCAGTCGGTTTGCGCGTTGATGAGCCAGCCCGGATTGCTGCCTCCGTCGTTGTTGAGCGGTTTGAAAAATGCTTTTCAACGCCAGCAACTGAAACGAATGACTTCAGCCGAAGTCGTTCTGGATTGCCTGAACAAACTGGATGCGCCGCAAGCTGTATGGGAATCGCTGTTGACGACGGAGTTGTTGTCGTTGCCGGGTTGGGCCGGGTTGATGCACAAACTGGAACGCGAACCGGCGCTGGTTCCGCACGAACCGGTTCCGTGTTCGTTGATGGATTTTCTGGCCGTGCGAATGACGCTGACGCTGGTCGCGTTCGAGAACGCGAAAACATCGGGCGAGATTTCGCAATGGCGTCAGCCGATTTTGCCCGCTCCCGTCACCGAAGCCGAGCAAATGGCCGAAGCCGCTCGCGTGTTCGATGTCGCTCAGTTGTTGGGATTGTCGGCGGAGAAAATCCAATCGCTCAGCCGGGATGAATTCAATTCGTTCCTTGCCGAAATCAATGCTTTTGGCGATTGGGAGCGGCGGCGCGTCTGGCATCTGGCTTACGAACATTGGCACGAACTGGAAATTCTGCGCCCGCTGCTGACTTACCGAGCCGAAATTGATCCGCGCCGTTCTGCCAACCGTCCTGCCGCTCAAGTAATTTTCTGCATTGACGAACGCGAAGAATCAATTCGCCGCGCGCTGGAAGAAATCGCGCCAAACGTCGAAACGCTTGGCGCGGCAGGCTTTTTCGGCGTTGCGGTCAATTATCAGGGCTTGGACGACGCGCACGGAGCAGCCTTTTGCCCGGTCGTTGTCACTCCGCAGCACGCGATTCAGGAACGCCCGCGCGAAAGCGACCAGCATCTTTCCAAACAACGCCAAAGCCGTCGCAAGCTGTGGGCGCAAATCGCTCACAACAGTTTTATCGGTTCGCGGACGCTGGTGCGCGGCTGGGTTGGCGCGCTGGGGCTTGGCTGGTTGTCGGTTTTCCCGCTTATCACGCGAGTTTTGACTCCGCGTCAGGCAGGAAATTTGTACGCGCGGTTGGCTGATTTGTTTTTGCCATTGCCGGCCACTGAATTGACCTTGATGCGCGACGACACGGCCAGCCACGAAAAAGCCGCCGAACACGCCGAAGACCTGTTGCTGGGTTTCACCATTCAAGAAAAAGCCGACCGCGTCGCCGGAACTTTGCGGGCGGCTGGATTGATCGAAAACCACTCGCGTTTGGTGGCGATTATGGGACACGGTTCGACCAGTCTGAATAATCCTCACGAATCGGCTCACGATTGCGGAGCCTGCGGTGGGCGTCGCGGCAGCCCGAACGCCAGGATGTTTGCGGCGATGGCCAATCATCCGCAAGTCCGCGAACGCATGAGCGAGCAGGGAATGAACATTCCGGCTGATACGTGGTTTGTCGGCGGTTATCACGACACCTGCAACGACGTGGTCGAGTTTTTCGATACGTCGGCGATTCCGGCCACGCACGCTGACGAATTTGCGAAGCTGGCCGAATCGCTGGATCGAGCGCGCGAGGCGAATGCGCTGGAACGTGCGCGCCGGTTTGAAGCCGCTTACCGCGACACCACACCAAAAGCCGCGCTTCGTCATGTGGAAGAGCGCGCCGAACATCTGGCTGAACCTCGCCCTGAATACGGTCACGCGACCAATGCGGTTTGCGTGGTCGGACGCCGCAGCCTGACGCGCGGATTGTTCATGGATCGCCGAGCCTTTTTGATTTCTTACGACCCTGACCGCGACCCCAAACTGGACAGTCTGGCAGCGATTTTGGGCGCAGCCGGGCCAGTTTGCGCGGGCATCAACCTGGAATACTACTTCTCGTTTGTGGACAACGAACGATACGGTTGCGGAACGAAGCTGCCGCACAACGTCACCGGATTGGTCGGCGTGATGAACGGGCAGGGAAGCGATTTGCGAACCGGATTGCCATGGCAAATGGTCGAAGTTCACGAACCTGTTCGGTTGTTGCTGATTGTCGAAAACACTCCTGACAATGTGATGAACGCCGTGCGCCGCAGCGCAATGGTGACGGAGTTGGTGGAAAACCGCTGGATTCGTTTGGCGACAATGAGTCCCGACGGAAGCCTTCACGTTTACCGCGAAGGAGAATTTGAACCGATGACCGAAATCGCTCCGTTGCCGCAAACAGCAACTTCGCCGGATTGGTTTTTGGGCAAGTTGGAGCATTTGCCGATAGCTCGCGTGACGGCCACCGCCGCTCATGCAAGCAGCGCGCGTTGATGCCTTTGGAGTGTTGCGGCTTGACGCAGCTTTTGCTTTCGCCTGCACATTGACCTGATGGCGACGAGGCTTTGGTGGGTAACTAAAAGCGGTGTCAGGCCACCGCACTCCACAGACTAAGTTATGAATGAAAGTCTTTTACTTGGAATGCTGATTTTGCTGCCGGGCGGATTGTGCGCCGCGCTCGGATTCGGCTGGCTGTTCGGCTGGAAACCGACTGAACGTCCGGTCGCGCGGCTCACTACGATTTGTTACAGCGTGGTGCTGTTGGTTGTCGCCGCCATGTGGTGGGAATTGCTGGGCAATGGCAAAACTCAACTGAGCGCAGTGTATGGCGACTGGTTTCACGTCGGCCATTATCACTTCCCGCTGGCGCTGTGGGCGGATTTCATTTCATTGCCGTTGCTGACGCTCAGCGCGCTGCTGGTGTTTCTGGTTTCTGTGTTTTCGCGCCGGTACATTCACCGCGACATCGGATTTTTTCGGTTTTTCATGCTGCTGAATCTGTTTGGCGCAGGCATTCTGTTGTTTTTCGCGGCGGGTTCATTCGATTTGATGATCGGCGGTTGGGAAATCGTCGGCATCACGTCAGTCTTGTTGATCGCGTTCTTTCAGCACAGAGATGATCCGGTTCGCAGTGCCTTGCGAGTTTTCGCCACCTACCGTGCCTGCGACGTTGGGCTGCTGACCGGCGTGGTTTTGATGCACATTTATGTCGGCACTTCGGAATTCACCGAAATCCTGCCGAACAATATCCAGCAACATACTCCGCTGTTGGGAAGCGCCGCCACGATCACTGCGTTTTTGTTGTTGCTGGCGGCAATGGGCAAAGCCGCTCAGGTTCCGGTTTCCGGCTGGTTGCCGCGCGCGATGGAAGGCCCCACGCCTTCGAGCGCGATTTTTTACGGCGCGTTGTCGGTTCACGCCGGAGCTTATCTGTTGTTGCGCGCTCAGCCGATTATCGCCGCGTCTTCATTCGTGTCCGAATCCATCATCGTGATTGGGTTGTTGACCGCCTTGCACGCAACTTTTGTCGGACGCGCCTGCCCGGACGCGAAAAATGCGCTGGCTTATGCCTCGATGGCGCAACTGGGAATCATCTTCATCGAAATCGGATTCGGCTGGCAGCAACTGGCGCTGTGGCACATTGCCGGTCACGCGCTGATTCGCACACTACAATTTTTGCGAGCGCCTTCGATGTTGCACGACCATCACAGAGTTCACGCGGCGGCAGGCGGCCATTTGGGGGCGACCGGAATTTATTTTGAATCGCTGCTGCCTCAGCGGGCGCAGCATTGGCTTTATCGGTTGGCGCTGGATCGCGGCCATCACGACACCTTCCTCGACCGGTATGTGGTCGGGCCGGTGTTGCATCTGGCCGGATGGATGCGCCGTATCGAAGGCAAATGGGTGGATTACTTTGGCGGAAACATCAACGGCCATCACAAACCTTTGGCCACCAAAGCAGGAGTGTTAGCCGGGCAATCGTCGTTGCTGCAAAACACGGAGAGCGCAGATGTCTAATCATTTGTTGTTTGGATTGTTGAATCTGGGCATTTTCGTGCCTTTGCTGGCCGCGTTTGTCGTCAGAAAAATGGCAGAAGTCGAACAGGCTCGCCGTTGGACGGTGTATTGTCTGGCGTTCAGCTTCGCGGCGTTGCTGTGCAACAGTCTGTCTGTTTCCAACGCGCCAAACGCTCAATTTTCTGAACCGTTCAGCCAATGGTTTCTGGTGGATGCGCTGAACGCTATTCCGCTGTCATTGTTTGCTGCGCTGTGTTTGGGCGTGGCGGCATTGGTTCCGAAACACAACCTGACTTCGCAATGGCTGGCCGGAGTGTTGTGGCTGAGCGCGACAACTTGCGCGGCTTATGCGGCAAATAATTTGCTGATTTTCGTGTTGGGCTGGGCTGGCTCGCTTGCGCCGTTTTTGCTCACGCGAATGTTCGCGCCACCGACCAATGCGGTCAGCGAAACCGGCGCTATGGTTCCCGGATTTTCCAAAATCGTTTTGGCGCTGAGCCTCGCCAGTCTTTGTGTTGGCGTTGGGTTGTTGGTTATTGCCGTGCCAGGAACAAGCTGGGAACAGGCTTTAGGTCTGACTTTGGCCCGCACCGGAAATTCCACTTTGCTCTTCGCCGCCTTTGCCTTTTTGATGGGCGCGGTCGTTTTGCGAAAAGGACTGTTCCCGGCACATTCGTGGGTGGTGACTGCGTTCGAGCGCGGCCCGTTGTTGCCGTTGACGTTGTTGCTGAACGGGCATCTGGGAGCATTTCTGGTGGCGCGAATCGTGTTGCCTTTGCTGCCCGACGAAGCGCACAAAGCCTGGCCGATTATCAGCACGTTGAGTTTGCTGACCGCGGCGTATGTTGCTTTGGTTGGCTTGGTTGAACGCAAACCTCGCCGATTGTTCGCGCTGGTCGCCATCAGCCAGTCGGCGTTTTTGCTGGCCGGGCTGGAAAGTTACAGCGCGATTGGCATCGCCGGAGCTTTGGTGTTGTGGCAGGTCGTCGCCGTTTCGACTGTGATGTTGTCTTCGGTTTATTCAGGACTGGAAGCTCGGCTGGGCGTGGCGCTCGAAAAAGACGGTTTTATGGGATTGGCCATCGGAGCGCCGCGTTTGGCGGTCTTTTTTGCCGCCGGAGGCCTGGCGCTGGTCGGATTGCCGTTGACGCTGGGTTTTCCCGCTGAAGATTTGTTGCTGCAGGGAACGCTGGCCACCAATCCTTATCTGGGGGCGGTTTTGCCGGTCGTCACCGCGATGAACGCTTTCAGCGTTATGAGGCTGTTCGCTCGACTGTTTTTGGGAAAACCAGTTTCGGCGGCCAATCACATTGCCGACGCCGTCCCGCGCGAACGCTGGGTGTTGATTGCCGCTTTGTTGTTTTTGCTGTTCGGCGGACTGTTTCCGTCTCAGCCGATGCGTTTGCCCGCCATTGCCGCTGAAAAACTGATGCAGTCTGTTTCCGGTTCTCAACACACGGCGAATCACCGGTGACAGTGTCCTAACATGCCTCGCTGGTGAGGCAAACTTTCCCGCTGAGTTCGTTGGGAAATTGGCTAAATCCTTTGAATTGTGTCGCCTTTTTAGTGGCACAGCCATTGCAGAAATTCTGGCGGCAAGCACTCAAATCTACGGTTTCGTAGATTGATCTTTTTCATCATCACTTGTTTGTTCGGGCTTGTGATGGTGACAGGCTGGGCAGTGAGTTACGGTGTTTAGGTGGCAGTCGGGACAACTGCCATACTTACAATCCAGTCTGAAGAGGGAGTCGAAAGACTCCCTTCTTTTTTGGCCAGTCTGATTTTCTCGCAAGATTCGTTTGTTGAAAGCGATTTACTTGACGTTGATTCGCAGGATGTTGCGAGTGGGAAATTTTCTTTCTCGGCTGCCAACGCATTGACACCGCCGAAGCCAGCTAGAACAATGCGCCGGGATTTGCGATGAGACCGAAGTTGCAGTCCATCGCCTCGATGCCGCAACGGCAAACGAGTTCCATCAAGCAATTCTTTTCCGTTTCAATTCACAACTTTGACGACCAGTCAGCCAATTTGGACGAATTGGCTGCCGGTCAATTTTCCGGGAGATCACCTATGCGTTACGCGCTGAAAAGACTTTCTACGCTTTGCTGTTTGCTGATTTGTTTGGCTGCTGCTTCGACCGCGATGGCTGCGGTCAAAGCCAATGCTTTGTTTTCCGATGGCTGCGTGTTGCAACAAGGAATGCCCGTGCCCGTCTGGGGTTGGGCTGACGAAGGCGAAAAAGTCACCGTCGAATTTCAAGGTCAGAAAGTCACGGCCACCACCGCTGGCGGCAAATGGATGGTCACGCTGAAAGAACTCAAAGTCGGCGGGCCGTTTGAAATGACGATCAGCGGATCGAACACCATCACGCTGAAAAACATTCTGGTCGGCGAAGTCTGGTTGTGCAGCGGCCAATCGAACATGCAATGGGCGATGAATCAGACCGCCAACGCCAAAGCGGACATTGCCGCTGCCAACTATCCGAAGATTCGTTTGTTCAGCGTGCCGCGCCTTTCCAAAGACAAGCCTCAGACCGATGTCAAAGGCGAGTGGAAAGAATGCTCGCCCGAATCGGTCAAAGACTTTTCGGCGGTCGGTTACTTTTTCGGTCGCGCGTTGCAGATGGCTCGACAAGGAGTTCCCGTGGGCTTAATCAATTCGTCTTATGGCGGCACGCCTTCCGAAGCCTGGACGAGCGACGACGTCGTCAAAAACGATCCGAGCTTTGCCGGCGTCCGCGAACGTTACGCCAAAGCTTTGGCGGCCTTTCCCGAAGCCAACGCCAAGTGGGAAGCCGCGATGGAAAAACATAAAGAAACCGTCGCCAAAGCCAAAGAAGAAGGCAAACCCGCTCCGGCTGCTCCCGGACGACCGATGGGCCCCGGCCATCAAAGCAGCCCGTCGGGACTTTACAACGCCATGATCGCGCCGCTGGTGCCTTACGCGCTGCGCGGATCAATCTGGTATCAGGGCGAAGCCAACGCCGGGCGCGCTTACGAATACCGTTCGATCTTTCCGGCGATGATTCAGGATTGGCGCAAAGCCTGGAACAGCGAAATGACTTTTCTGTTCGTGCAGCTTGCGCCCTTCGCTCCACCCGCCGCCGGAACCTGGCCCGAACTGCGCGAAGCTCAGTTGCTGACTTTGAAATTGCCTAAAACCGGCCAAGCCGTCATCACGGATGTCGGCGAAGAAAAGGACATTCACCCGAAGCAAAAACGACCCGTCGGCGAACGATTGGCGCTGGCCGCGCGCGCGATTGCTTACGGCGAAAAGATTGATTACTCCGGCCCGGTTTATTCGGCGATGAAGGTCAAAGGCGACAAGATCGAACTCAGCTTCGATCACGTCGGCGGCGGATTGGTGGCCAAAGACGGCAAACTGAAGGGTTTCACCATTGCCGGAGCCGATCAGAAATTCGTTCCCGCCGAAGCCGAAATCAAAGGAAAAAAAGTCATCGTTTCCAGTTCGTCGGTCGCTCAACCGGTGGCCGTTCGCTTCGGCTGGGAAAACTGGCCGGTGCTGAATTTCTGGAATAAAGCCGGATTGCCCGCCACGCCTTTCCGCACGGACGATTTCCCGATGGTCACGGCTCCGAAGAAGTAATGACGCTGTCACTTTTCAACGCAAAGACGCAAGGCAGCAAAGGCGCAAAGGAATCTCCAAAAGAATTCTTGCGACTTTGCGGCTTTGCGTTAAAGGCTGACTTTCGATGAACAACCAATTCACACGACGAGAATTTCTGGCTGCGTCGGCTGTTCCACTGGTTGGCTTGGCGGCGGACGAAGCTCCGTTTAACGCGCAGGGCGAACGCATCGGCGAAGTCACGGATCATTCGGCGCTGATTCACACGCGGTTGACGGCGGCGGCGACGCGCAACAATTCCGGCTTCAACTTTCCCGGTGTGACGCGACAGGATCGCCGCGAAAAGCTGCAGGTGATGCCCGCCGGAATGACCATTGCCGAATTGGAAGGCGCTTGTCCGGGCAAAGCCGGTCGTGCGCGATTGCTTTACGGGCAACGCGCGGATTTGTCCGGCGCGAAGAAAACCGCCTGGTTCGATGTCACAGCCGAAACCGATTTTACGCATCACTTTCGGCTGGAAGATTTGAAGTCGGACACGCTCTATCACTTCGCGGTGGAAACGATGGCGAGCGGCAAACAAACTCGACGCGGCGCGCCAGGTTCGTTTCGCACCGCGCCGCGCGGAGCCTGGAGAAATCTGAAATTCGTCGTTGCCACCTGCCAGCATTACCTGACGCGCGACACCGCCGGCGGCTTTTTAAGCTACGAAGCGATGCGGCGATTGAAGCCGGATTTCACGGCGATGGTCGGCGACAACGTTTATTACGACACCGAACCGCCGATAGCGACTACGCCGGAACTGGCGCGGCATTTTTGGCATCGAATGTATTCGCTGCCATCACTGAAAGAGTATTACCAACACACGCCGGGTTATTGGACAAAAGACGATCACGATGTGTTGAAAGATGATTGCTGGCCGGGCGGCGAACCGGACTTTATGGCTCCGATGAATTTTGCCGAAGGGCTGAAGATTTTTCGCCAACAGGTTCCGATCAGTGACCCGCCGTATCGCCGTTTTCGCTGGGGCAAAGGTTTGGAAATCTGGCTGACCGAAGGCAGAGACTTTCGTTCGCCGAACAAAGTCGCCGACAACGCGGAAAAAACCATCTGGGGCAAACAACAAAAAGAATGGTTGAAGCGGACTTTGTTGGAAAGTGACGCTGATTTTCGCGTGCTCATCAGCCCGACTCCGATTGTCGGCCCCGACCGCGATAAAAAAGGCGACAACCACGCCAACGCAGCTTTCGCCACCGAAGGCCGCGAGTTTCGTCAGTGGGTGAAAGATCAAAAGCTGAAAAACTTTTTTGTCCTTAACGGCGACCGCCACTGGCAATACCATTCGGTTGACCCGGAAACCGGCGTGCAGGAGTTTTCCGTCGGAACCATCAGCGAAGGCAACGCGGGCGGTTCGCCGGGCGAAGACAAACGCTACCACCGGTTTCATCGAGTCAAAGGCGGCTTTCTGTCGGTTGAACTGGCGGGAACAGCCAACGCGCCGCAACTGATCTTTCGCCATCACAGCATCACGGGCGAAGTGGTTTACGAAAGCGTCCAGAAGAAGTAATCGCCGGCGGTTTCAGATGTCTTGCCAAAGTGCGGCGGGAACGAAGATTGAAAGATGCGAGACGTTGCCGGTGGCGACAGTCACTTCGTGACCATCCGCGATGAGTACAGCGGCTTGAGCGGCAAGAATTACGTCAACGTCCAGCCGAAGGTTATGAGAAGTTTGTTTGCCTTGTTGTCGGGCTTGCGCCCAAAATTCAGCGGCTTTCAGCATCGTGGGCGTGGTCAAAGGCAAATAACCCAAGCTTGTTTTGGCTGCATTGAGGTAAACAATACCGCGAGTTTTCCTGGCGCGTAATAGCTCGCGGCGTATTTCGTAATCAACGATTTCCGGTACCAGAACTTGGACGCCACTTACCAGTTGACCCTGCACCCATTGATTGCAGGCATCGTTGGTTGGAGACGAATGGGGATTGGTAATCAATCCTAGCGGGCTGGAATCAAGCAGAATGATCTTACTCATTGTCATCAACGAAAAGCAGTCGTTCACCACCGGCGGCGCGTTCTTCATTCAAAGCTTTTTTTAGATGCTCAAAGGTCTCGCGCTGCTCTTCCGGGTCGCCTTCATAAAAAGATTGAAGGACGGCAATCGCTTTTTCCGGGTCGAAGGGCGGCAGCACAATGCCGGAGTAGTTTTGCTGTTCTGCCGAAATTAGCGTTACAGGCTGTAACTGTTCGGCAACGGTTGCAGATTGAGTCATTGCTTTTACCTCCTTGGTTGAAATGCAAAGTTAGCTTATCACAAGTGTTGAACAGGGAACGTGGTTCCAGAAGGAAATTCTATGGCACAGAAAGCAGAGATATATGACGTTTGCGTGGTCGGTTCCGGCTCGGCGGGCGGAGTGGTTGCGATGCAATTGGCGGAGCAGGGCGCTTCGGTCGTCGTGCTGGAAGCGGGCAAATGGGTTGATCCGGCGAAGGATTTTTATTCGCACACAATGCCTTACGAATTGCCGAAAAACGGCAGAGGTTGGGACCCGCGCAAACATCTGACCGTGGATCGAACAAAAGAACCGTTTACCAAAGCGGGCGAGTACCAACGCTTCGATCATTTTCTGACCAAAGCCGTCGGCGGAAAATCACTGCTGTGGGCGGGCTTGAGCTGGCGCAACAGCACCTTTGATTTCGCCACGTGGCCGGTCAGTTACGAACAGCTTTCGCCGTATTACGACCGGATGGAAAGGTTGATGGGGGTGACGGGCAATTACGATCACCATCCGAACGTGCCGGACGGTGTTTTCCAAAAGCCTTTGCCGTGGCTGTGCGCGGCGCATCAAATCAAAAAAGGCTGCGACAAGCTCGATCCGAAAAAGTTTCGGATGATTACGGCTCGCAAAGCTTTGCTGACCGAACGCCACGAGTCCAAACGCCCGGTTTGTCATTATTGCGGCCATTGCATGCGCGGTTGCGACGTGGACGCCAAATACACTTCGGCCAACACCGCCATGCCGCGCGCGTTGAAAACCGGCAAATGCAAATTGATTCTTTACGCCAACGCCGCCGAAGTAACTATAAGCAAAGACGGGAGCAAAGACGGCAAGATGGCGACCGGCGTTCGTTACTTCGACGCGCGCACGCGCAAAAGTTATGAAGTCAAAGCGAAGAAGATCGTGCTGGCTTGCGGGCCGATTGAATCCGCGCGTTTGTTGTTGCTGTCGAAATCGGCGCACTTCCCGAACGGCCTGGCGAATTCCAGCGGCCTGGTCGGCAAAAACCTGATTACGCACACGACTTCGGGCGCGCAAGGCTATCTGAAGCAATTGAACAACGCGCCAGTTTTCAACGACGATGGAACCGAAAGCAGCCACGCTTACATCGCGTCGTTTTACTGGGAAAAGCCGCATCCGAATTTTCCGAAGGGCTATCACATCATCGTGGATTCCGGTTCGCGCGTTAGCAGTTCCAATCCTTCGTTTGGGCAAAACGTGCCGGGCTTCGGCGCGGATTTCAAACGGCAGGTGCGTGAGCGCGCGCCATCGCTCATCAGCATGTATTCGCAAAACGGAATGATCGCTTCGCCGGAACGATACATGGAACTTGATCCGACGGTGAAAGACATTTACGGCTTGGCCGTGCCGAAAGTGCATTTCAGCCTGACCGCCGAAGACCGCGCGATTTTCAAAGACGCGACCGAAAAGATTTCCGAAATCATAGAAGCTTCGGGCGGCGTCATCACCAACACCAATCCGCAACCCGGCGTGGACAGCGTTCACTGGGTAGGAACCTGCAAGATGGGCAACGACGCGAAAACTTCCGTGCTGACGCCTTATCTGCAATCGCACGATGTCAAAAACCTGTTCGTCGCCGACGGTAGCGGCTTCATTGATTATTCGGAAAAGAACCCGACGTTGACCGTTATGGCATTGGCTTCGCGTTGCGCCGATTTTGTTTACGAAGAGCTTCGACGAGCATAAACGAATTACCCATTAACCATTGCCCATTACGCATTAACCGAAAGGGTAGGCGGGATTCATACCCAAACCATAATGGTTAATGGCCAATGGCTGATGGTCAATTTCTGAACAGAGAGTTGTCGGCTTATGAAAAAGTTTCTGATTGTTCTGGCTTGTGCGGCGCTGGCGGCGGTGGTTGTCGCCGCGCAAAAGAAAACTTCGACTTCGACTGATGAACCGCTCATCGCCGCATACAAGAAAACTTATCCGGCTTCGGTGTCGGACGCAGTGGAATTAGTTACCGGTAAAAACGGCACGATGTTGCACGACATGAAGCTGGTCACCGGAGAGCCGATTGTTGGCCGTGCGGTGACTTCGCTGGTCAAACCCACGACGCCGGACAAGGCCACTCCTGCGCTTTCAACCAAACATTCGGTTGAAATGATTGACAATGCCAAACCCGGCGAAGTCGGCGTCATAGTTATGGAAGGCACGCTGGAAATCGCCGCGATGGGAAATCTGATGGCTACGGCGGCGAAGGTTCGCGGAATGGCCGGCATGGTTTTGGACGGCGCGATTCGTGACATCTGGGATGTGCGGCGAATGGGGTTGACGGTCTATGCGCGCTCGGCTTCGCCACGAACGGCGGTCGGGCATTACGCGACGGTCGCCCGCAACGTCGAAGTCCAATGCGGCGGAATCACCGTTCGCCCCGGCGACATCATCGTCGCTGACGAAGACGGCGTGGTCGTCGTCCCGCAGGAACGCGCCGAAGAAGTTCTGAAGAAAGCGCAGGAAATTGATGACCGCGAAAAAGGCATGTTCCCGTTCATACGCCAATTCAAATCGCTGACCAAAGCGATTGAGAAGTTCAACCGCATCTGATCTGAGTGTTGTCGGCGAATTCATTTGGTGAATACCTGATCCCTGATTCCTAACACCTGAAACCTGATTCCATAAAACAGTCGCTTTCAGTCAGGTTTTTTTGAAGATGTCAGGGAACAGGCAACAGGGGACAGGTTTCGGGGGAGAGTTCGCCAGTGGTGTTGAATGCTTCTGCATAGGCAAGCGAGTGTCCCCAAAGGAGGCTTAATGAAACGTAGAGACTTTATCAACTCTGCAATCACTGGCGCGGCGGTCGTTTCGACGACGGCGCTTTCTTATGAACGGATTGTCGGCGCGAATGACCGTGTCGTCGTTGGCTTGATCGGCTGCGGAGGGCGCGGACGCCAAGTGGCTTCGCTGATGCGAAACGTTCCCGGCGCGGAATACGGCGCGGTCTGTGACGTGTACGAAACGAACGCGGCGAGCGCGCAGGCTTGGGCTGGAAGCTCCAGCAAAAAGTTCAATGACTTCCGAAAGCTGCTGGAATTAAAAGAAGTGGACGCGGTTCACATTGCCACGCCGGATCACTGGCACGCGGCGATTACCGTGCTGGCTTGCGCGGCGGGCAAGGATGTTTACGTGGAAAAACCGCTGGCGCACAACGTCCGCGAAGGTCGCTTGATGGTCGAAGCCGCGCGCCGTTACAAACGCATCGTCCAAACCGGCACGCAACACCGCAGCGCGCCGCATTACCGCGAAGTCCAGCAGATCATTCAATCCGGCGAACTCGGCGAAGTTCGTTTCGTGCGCGTCTGGAATTACAGCAACATTACTCCAAACGGCGTCGGCAATTACCCTGACCAACCCGTACCCGAAGGTCTGGATTGGGATTTTTATCTCGGCCCCGCGCCGAAAGTGCCGTTCAACCGTTCGCGCTTTCTTTCTACGTTTCGCAATTTTTACGATTACGCGGGCGGCACGATGACCGATTACGGCACGCACAGGCTCGACACAGTTCAGCAAATTATGGGCGTCGAAGCTCCGAAAACCGTTGTGGCGACCGGCGGCAAATTCACTTTGAAAGACGCGGGTGACGTGCCGGATGTGCTGCAAGTGACTTACGAATTTCAGCATCCCAAAAACGGCGGCTTCATTCTCAGTTATGAAAGCTGCAACCTGAACGCGCACGGCGCGGGCGGGCGAACGCCGGGCTTCAATAATTACGGAGCGCGCGGTGCTGACGACCGTCCGCACGGCGAAGCTTATTACGGCACGAACGGCACATTGATTGCCGACCGCATAGGTTTTGAAATCTTCCCCGAACCGCTGAAACCCGCGATCACCGCCAAGCAGCGTTCGCAACCGATTGACGCCTGGCGCATGCAGCCCAAGCGCGTGCAAGGCCGCGACACCACGGATTTGCACACGCAAAACTTCATCGAATGCGTTCGTTCGCGGCAAGCGCCAAACGCCGACGTGGAAATCGGCCATCGTTCAACGGCGACTTCGCACCTGGGCAACATCGCTTACAGAGTTGGCCGCCGATTGACGTGGGACGCCGCGAAAGAAGATTTCATTGGTGATGCCGAAGCTTCAAAGTTGCTCAGCCGCAAAGCGCGCAAGCCGTGGGATTTGATTTGAGATGAAGAGAGGAATTCACCGCAGAGGCGCAGAGAACGCAAAGGCAGCGCAGAGTACTCGGCCACTCTCTGCGAAATCTCTGCGGAACTCTGCGCCTCTGCGGTGAAAAAAGTTTTTGCTGTTTGTAATCGTCGAGAAAAGGAGGCTGTTCAATGATGAATCGAGTTTGCATTCTTATGCTTATGGTATTTGCCGCAGTCACACTTGCTGCCGTCAAACCTCAGTCTTTGTTCGACGGCAAAAGCTTCGCCGGTTGGGAAGGCAACATGAAAATCTTTCGCATCGAAGACGGCGCGATTGTCGGCGGTTCGATGAAAGCCGCTTTGCCGAACAACGAATTTCTTTGCACGACGAAACGCTATTCCGACTTTGTGCTGCGCGCCAAATTCAAAGTCATGGGCGAGCGCGTCAATGCCGGCATTCAGTTTCGTTCCGAACGCATCCCGAACAACCACGAAGTCATCGGCTACCAAGCCGACATCGGCCAGAATTACTGGGGCGCGCTTTACGACGAATCGCGCCGCAAAAAAGTGTTGGTTTCGCCGGACGCCGCCGCGCTGGACAAGGTGTTGAAACGCGACGATTGGAACGATTACGTCATCCGCGCCGAAGGCAAACGCATTCGACTGACCATCAACGGTTATCAAACTGTGGATTACACCGAAGCTGACGACACGATCAAACAAGCGGGCTTAATCTGCCTGCAAATCCACAGCGGCCCGCCCAGCGAAGCCCGCTACAAAAACATCACGATTGAAGAACTTCCTGCTCGCCAATAAACCATGACCACTCCAACCGAACTCCGAAGCAAATTGAAAGAAGGCGTGATTGCTTTTCCGATCACGCCGTTCAACGAAGACCTGTCGCTGAACCTGGAAGGGTTGCGACACAACCTGACCAAGCTGCGTGAACATTCGCTTTGCGCCGTAGTCGCCGCAGGCGGAACCGGCGAAGTTTATTCGTTGACTCCGGCGGAATACGACGCCGTAGTTCGCTTGACCGTCGAAGTCATCGGCGGCAAATCGCCAGTCATCGCTGGCGTAGGTTTCAATCAGCCGCTGGCCGTTGAAATGTCTAAGCAAGCGGCCACTGCCGGAGCCGATGGCATACTGGCTTTGCCGCCGTATTACCCGAACGCCGACGACGAAGGCATGATCGCGTATTACAAATCCATCGGCGCGGCGACGGATTTGGGCTTGCTGATTTACAGCCGCGATTGGGCGAACTTTTCTCCGGCGATGGTTGAAAAACTGGCTGCGAACATTCCCACGCTTTGCGCCTGGAAAGACGGCCAGGCTGACATTCGCCGCTACCAGATGATTATCAATCGTCTGGGCGACCGGCTGCATTGGATCGGCGGAGCGGGCGATGACAGCTTGCCGGGTTATTACTCCATCGGCATTCGCACTTACACATCCAGCATTGCCACCGTCGCGCCGAAACTTTCGCTGGCGTTGCACGAAGCCGGTTGCAAAGAAAACTGCGCTGAATTGATGAAGCTGATTTACGAATGCGTCACGCCGCTTTACGCCTTGCGTGCGCGGCGAAAGGGTTACGAAGTCTCGGCGATGAAAACGATGATGGATATGGTGGGCTTGGCTGGTGGGCCGGTGCGTCCGCCGCTGCCCAACGTCAAACCGGAAGAAGCCGAAGAACTTCGCGCTATCGTCGAAAAGTGGAAACCATTTTTGTAAATGCGTTTGTAGTTCCGCCTTCAGGCGGCTAAAGCCGCGCAGCCGCCTGAAGGCGGAACTACAAACGCGACCAAGTGAGGAATCTATGACTGATTGGAACCGTCGCCAATGGATTGCCACCGCCGCCGGAATCACCGGCTTGGCAGGCATCGAAGACATGGCGTTGGCTTTCGATGCCGACGCTTACGGACAAAATCGGAGCGGCACGCCGAAAGCCGCGCCCCCGCGCAGCAAAATGAAAATCAGCAAGTTCAAGGCGACCGTTGTCGCTTCACCGGATTTCGCCTTGCTGAATTCGTGGAATGTTCACGACACGCATTTCAAACGCACGATTCTAGAACTGGGAACCGATGACGGCTTCACGGGCATTGCCGAAGTGGCCGCCGGAGCGATGCAGGATTTGGAAGCCAATCGCGACAAAGTGTTGGGGCGCGATCCGTTTGAAATCGAATACTTCCGCCGTCAGTTCAAAACGCCGAACGCTTTCGGCGCGGTCGAAGTCGCCTGCCTGGACATCATCGGCAAAGCCATCAACCGTCGCGTCGTTGATTTGCTGGGCGGCGCTTACCGCGAAGCGCAGCAATTTTCGGCTTATATCTTTTTCGTCATGCCTACGCCGAACGGCCCGGATTATTCGACGCCGGAATCCGTCGCGCGCCAGTTTCAGGAGTTCAATCGGAAGTACGGCTTCACTTCCTGCAAATTCAAAGGCGGCGTGCTGCATCCCGACAAGGAAGTCGAAGCTTTGCGAATGATGCGCGCCGCGATGCCGAACGCGAAGCTGCGGATTGATCCGAACGCCGCCTGGTCTGTCGAAACTTCCGTCCGCGTAGCCAAAGCAATCGAACCGCTGGGCATGGAGTATTACGAAGACCCTACGCCGGGCCTGGATGGCATGGCTGCGGTGCGCAAACAAACCAAAATTCCGCTGGCGACCAACATGGTCGTGACGAAGATGGAACACATCGTTCCCGCCATTCAAAAAGGTTCGGTGGATGTGGTGTTGCTCGATAACCATTACATGGGCGGATTGAACAACGTTCGTTATTGGGCGGCAATTTGCGAAGCGATGGGCTGGGGCTGTTCCGGCCACAGCAACAATCATCTGGGGATTTCGATGGCGATGATGACGCATCATATGAACTGCGCCATTTCGCGCGTTCAATACGACGCCGATTCGCATTACCCGTGGACGACCGAAGACATCATCAAAGGGCCGATGCTGCAATTCAAAGACGGCAAGATGGCTTTGCCCGACGCGCCGGGATTGGGCGTGGAAATTGATCCCGACAAAATGGCCAAGCTGGTTGAAAACGTAAAACGCTTCAGCACGCGCCACGAACAGTTGAAGAAATGGGATCCCACCTATCCGCTGAACGATCACCGCATTCGCTGGTAGAAATGAAATCTTCACCGCAGAGACGCAGAGAACGCTGAGGCAGCGCAGAGATGGTTGAAAGACTCTGCGAAACCTCTGCGTCCCTCCGCGTCTCTGCGGTGAAATTGTCTTGCTCAGAAAAACAACAATGACCCCAAAGCTGCTTCAATTCTCTTTGTCCATTTTGCTGGCGATGCTGATGGTTTCGCCGAACGAACCCGTGCTTTCTCAACCGGCGCGAAAACCGAACGTGCTGTTCATCATCGCCGATGATTTGCGAACCGAGCTTGGCGGTTACGGCAGCTCAGTTGCCAAAACGCCCAACCTGGATCGCTTGGCCAAACGCGGGATGCGCTTTGACGCGGCTTATTGCCAGTATCCGGTTTGCAATCCCAGCCGGACCTCGTTTTTGACAGGTTTGCGTCCCGACACGACGCGCATCACGGACAACAACACCAACTTTCGCACGACGATGCCGGATGTCGTCACCTTGCCGCAGTTGTTTCGTCAAAACGGCTACCGCGCCACCAGTTTCGGCAAAATCTTTCATCGCGGATTGACGATGGAAGATTTGCGAACGGATATGGACGACCAAGCTTCGTGGGATGAGGTTCGCTACTTTCAAACCACGCCGCTCGGCTTCAAAGGCGAAGGCCGCAATCTGACCGACGGCAAACTGGCCTGGTGCAATTGGCGCGCAGCCGAAGGCACGGACGAAGATCAGCCCGACGGCCAAATTGCCCGCGAAGCCATCAACGTTCTGGAACAGCGCGCCAAAGACAACCAGCCGTTTTTTCTCGCCGTCGGTTTGCACAAACCGCACGACCCTTTCATCGCGCCGAAAAAGTATTTTGATTTGTATCCGACTGAAAGTTTGAAGCTCTGGCAAGCTCCGAAAGGGACGTTGGCTGATCCCGCCGTTGCCATTCCCGGCGGAGCCTTCCGCGAAGCTTTCGGCAAATTCACGGACAAAGAGCGGCTGGAATTCATGCGCGCTTATCTGGCCGGGGTTTCCTTTACCGACGCGCAAGCCGGCAAAGTGATTGATGCGCTGGACCGGCTGAAACTAACGGAAAACACGATCATCGTTTTCCTGGGCGATCACGGCTATCACCTGGGCGAACGCGGCTGGTGGAACAAGAGCACGCTGTTTGAACTTTCCGCCCGCGCGCCGCTGCTGGTTTACGCGCCGAAGATGAAAGCCAAAGGCAAGGCGACCGCGCGGCTGACGGAATTCATTGACCTTTACCCGACGCTGGTTGAACTGGCCGGTTTGAAAGCGCCGCACAAACTGGAAGGCCGCAGCTTCGTGCCTTTGCTCAACAATCCGCAATTGAAGTGGAAAGAAGCGGCTTACACGCAGGTGACGCGCGGCAGATTTTCAGGTTATTCCGTTCGCACGGAACGTTGGCGTTACACCGAATGGGACGAAGGCCGGCAAGGTGCGGAACTTTACGATCATCAAACCGACCCGCACGAATACCGCAACCTCATCAACGAGCCGAAACATCAAGCCACAGTTCAGCAGTTGAAAGCCTTGTTGCGAAAAAGAATCTGACAATGCGAACGAAAAAATTAGCCATTGAGCATTGGCCATTAACCATTATTCGACGGGGATAAATCTTTATCCTTTCGGCCAATGGCTGATTTGGTCTCGGCTGAATCAACATTACGAACTGTGGGAATCCACATTTCGCCGCTAGTGATTTCCCTTCCAAACCGCCGGGATCAACATCCACAGAACAGCGTTTTCCCATCACCATGCCGAAGCCTGCCTCGCTGTGCTGCAAACCAACTAAACGCATAATCCGCCTCGTCGAAAACGAAGGTCAGGAGGAAGCGCGATGAATTCAAAACTCAGTCAGATGATCGCCAGCTTTGCGCCGCGTGAATGGTTGATGAAGCACTTCCGCTCAATTGTGATTGGTTTGTTGCTGCTGCAAATTGGAATTGTCGCCGCCGTCTGGCAAGCCAAACGAAGCGCGCAAAACAGCCTGGAAGCGGCTGCGGCGGAACTGGCTCGGCAATCGGTCGTGCCGTTTGAAAAGCGATTGCTCCCGGCCATCAACCCCGAAGGCATTCGGTTGATGCAAAACACTCGCGGCGCTCGCAGTCTGACGCGGTTCAACAACTCACTTTTTGCGGCGACGGATGGCGGTTTGCTGCAACTGGCAAACGACGGAACTGCGAATCGCCATTTCACTGTGTTGGACGGTTTGCCGGAAAGCGATTTGACCGCGCTGGCGGAATTCGCCGGGCAATTGTTCATCGGCACTCGTTCGCAAGGTTTGGTCGCGTTCGATGGCTCGCACTTCACGGTTTACCGCTGGACTGATCGCAAAGCTCAAGCTGTCACTTCGCTGCTGGCGGACAAAGGCCATTTGCTGATCGGAACTTTCGCGGGCGGCTTGTTGGAATTCGACGGCAAACAATTCCGCGAAGTGAAGGCCGTCGAAAAACGCATCAACGGAATTGAGCGAGTGACGGTAGACAACACGCGAATGTTTGTTTGCACCTTCGCCGAAGGTTTGTGGATCAGCGAAGCCACGCGCTGGCGGCAGTTCACCGTTGCCGATGGTTTGCCGTCGAATCGCGTTGTCGGAGTTATCGCAAACGGCCAGCAGTTGTTGGTCGCTACGGATTTCGGAGTGGCGGCGATTTCGATTAACAAGCTGTTTGCCTCTGAACAAAACGGTTTTCAAACGCTGGCTACGCTGCCAACGCTTTCCAGCATTGTCGGCGTCGGCGCTTCGATTCTGATCAGCAGAGACAACGGCGAAGTTTTCCAGCTTGTCGCCGACGCGCGAACAAAACGAACTCAACTCATTCCGGCTTTCCATCAAAAAGAATCCGGAAGCTTTTCGTCCTGCCAACTGAATGCCTTTTCAGGCGAGCAGACATTGTGGCTACTGAGCAACGAAGGCATTAGGCGCACGAGTTGGCAGGACGAAAAGCTTTCGGATTTCGACACCAGACGCTCCCTACCGGTCGCGGTACTGACTGAGCCGACCAGCGCGGCACTGACTGAGCCGACCAGTAATCTGATTTCTGCACTCGCGTTTGATGGCAGTGGCAATTTGTGGGCGGGCAGTTTTCGCAACGGAATTGATGTGTTCACGCGCGAAGGTCGCCGATTGACGCACCTGGAAACCAGTGCGGTGCGCGAAATCAATTCGCTGGCGTGGGACAGCGCCGCGCAGCAAATGATCGCGGCGACTTCGCAAGGACTGGTCAGATTCAACAGTTCGATGCAGCCGCAAATTGTTGGTGTCGCCGAAGGGTTAATCAGCAATTCAATCCTGCACGCCGCACCACTTCAAAAAACGTCCTCAGCCTCTTCAGCCTCTTTGAATGGTTTTGTTCTGGCCACCAATCGCGGCCTGGCTTTCGGACAATCTGGCAATCAAGCCAAACAGTGGCAAGCTCTGACTACAGTGCAAGGCCTGCCCAGCAACAGCGTTTACGCAGTCCAGCCACTGCGCGAATCAATTTACGCCGGAACGCTCAGCGGCTTGGCGCAGATCAACTCTGGCCGAGTCGTTCGCGTCTTCAAAGACTCCAACTCGAAATTGACTCATAACTGGGTGACGGCAATTTGTTCAGTCAACGGCAGATTGTTTGTCGGCACGTATGGCGGCGGAGTTTTTGAATTGACGCCTTCGGGCGAACTGGTCGGCTTCGCGGCGGAGATTGGCAAACAAACGATCAACCCAAATGCGATGGCGACAGACGGCCAACGGCTTTACGTCGGCACGCTCGACGGAGCCTGGGTACTGGAACTGGCTTCGCAAAAATGGACAAAGCTGAAAGCGGAACTGCCTTCTTCAACCGTGCTCAGCGTCGCTGTCGAAAACGACAACGTGTATTTCGGCACGACCAGCGGCATCGCTCGCATCCACAAAAAACGCCTGGACTTTGTCAGGGAGTAAATCAATGACGCGCAATTCACGAACAACCATTACTGCCATTTGCTCCGCGTTTATTTTCATCGCGCTTTGCCTGCCAGCCGTTCGCAGCCGCGCGCAATCTGGCGTGTTGATTCCTTCAGCGAAAAATTCGCCGGACGCTTCGATGCTGTCGCTGCCTGTGATGAAGGTTGATGTGACAATTGATAACCAGCACGCGCACGTTCGCGTGCTGCAAATTTTTGACAATCACACTTCGCAAGTTCAGGAAGGCAAGTATCTGTTCGCCTTGCCGCCGCGGAGCTTCATCGCCGATTTTGCGGTGTGGGATGGCGACCAGCGTTTGCCCGGAGTGATTTTAGAAAAGCGCAGAGCCAATCAGATTTACGAACAGATCAAGGCTCAAGTGACTGATCCGGGCTTGCTGCAACAAGACGACGAACACGGCGGGGCTTCAGCGTTTTCGGCCAAAGTCTTTCCGATTCCGGCCAACGGCACTAAGCGCGTTGAGTTGGAATACACGGTAGTGTCCTAAAGTAGTGTTGCTGGTTTTCGGGATTTCGGCCTTTTCGATTGCCAGCCAAATCAACCCGTGCTAGCTTCTGCCTATGCGTAAACGCTCAAGCACAACCAAATCAGACCCGAACGTCGCCGCGTTTTCGATGATGGAATCTCTGCTTGAGATTTTAGACCCGGAAGCGGCGGAAGCAAGTAAGCCGAAAGAAAAGAATCCTGCCGCTGTCGCGTTGGGCAAGTTGGGCGGCAAGAAGGGCGGGAAAGCTCGCGCTGCCAAGCTGTCGGCTAAGAAGCGGTCAGAGATTGCGAAGAAGGCGGCAAAGGCGCGATGGAAGAAGAAAAAAGACCGGGAATAATTTTTGGAATAATTTTGTTGACTTTTGCCAGTTCGCCAGTTACCGTACCGCATCATTCAAGTGAGGTATGGTAGATGGACAAACAAGACGTTAGCGGACAGCTCGTGCAAAAGCACGAACAGATTTTTGCACTGGTTTACCAGGATGCAATTACGGATTTGGCGACTCTGTACGAGAAGACAAGACCGCTCTTTAATTCAATTGAATACGCAAACGTGATGCATGCTCATGTACGCCACCATGCCAAACGGCATTTTGCTGGCAAGCCAGGAATCAGCATACGCGAAAAGAAAGGCAGAGCGTTTTGCATTGAAATTGATGGCGCTCCGCACAACATAGCCGGACGCGCAGTAGTCAAATTGAAAAAGCTAAACGCCGCACTTATTGCTCGGAATATTCCCACTCAGGCGGTGATCAGATTCAACACGCAAGAAGTTGAGCAAGCCCCGTATCGAGTTGTTATTCAACAAGGACTGTTCGGAGAAGATAAAACCATCATAGAAGGCGCTGACCCGGCAAATTTAATTGTTGGCTATCTTCCGAATCCGCTATTTACAAAGATTGAAAGAGTTTGCGCTACTTATCCAACAGGCTTGCGAACCTCGCAATTGATTTTGGAAATTTCGTTAGACGGCGGCACGCAGCAAGGGCAAATCTTCCAGATGCCTGCTGCTGATGTTGCAGAGAAAGCACCGCGACGGCGTATTAAGCCTCGCTCAACGCCGTTTCCACAAAAGCAAGATGAAGCTCAAACAAAACAACGAATAGAGCGAGAGGAAGATAGACAAGAGAAGAGAGATTCAAATGTTACTCCATTCAGAAAAAAGGCAAGCGGAAATGAGTCAAGCGGTTAATCCAGCAATGATCGTTTTGGCCAGAGAATCACGTGGCATAACGCAGCTTGATTTGGCGGAACATCTTAGCATTACGCAAGGACATCTCTCTAAGCTGGAAACAGGGTATTTGAACGTATCTCCCGATATGCTTACGGCGCTCGCAAAAGAGCTTAATTTTCCTGAAAGCTTTTTTTATATCAACTATGAAGTTTATCCGGCCAAGACGCCCTATTATCGAAAACATAAAACACTGCCCAAAAAAGAGCTTGACCAGATTGTCGCTTGGATGAACATTCACCGCTTTCATGTTATTCAACTCCTACAGTCCGCAGAAGTTGAATATTCGCCATTGCCTCAATGTGATTTAGATGATTATGAAGGCAGTCCCGCCAAAGTAGCCGCCGCCGTACGCGAATACTTAAAACTTCCAAGTGGGCCAATAAAAAGCATGACAGACGTGATTGAGGATGCCGGTATCTTGGTAATCCCCTTTAAGGCTGGCTCACGAAAGTTTGCAGGGGCAAGCATGGAAGCCACACGCCCAAACTATGTAATTCTCATCAATGAAGACATGCCGGGTGATCGCATGCGCTGGACGTTGGCACATGAGCTTGGCCATTTAGTCATGCACCGTCTGCCTTCTGAGACGATGGAAGAAGAGGCGGATGAATTTGCCAGTGAATTTCTTATGCCTACTCGTGAAGTTGCTCCCTATCTTACGAATCTTGATCCTCAGAAACTTGCTGGACTCAAGCAGTATTGGAAGACTTCGATTTTTTCTATTGTTGTCCATGCTAATAGGCTGGGCTATCTGCCCGATAGACAATACCGAACCATGATTACCAAGTTGGCTCAGCTTGGAATCACTCGGACACAGGAACCGCCAGAATTGGCCATTCCACGCGAAACGCCTTCTTTATTGAAAGAACTGATTGAGTATCACAGTAAAGATTTAGGGTTCTCACCTGCGCAGATGAGTAGTCTGCTTTGGCTTAACTCCGAAGAATACCTTCAAACATACAAAGTCAAAGGCAATCATTTAAGACTTGTGCAAGCCGCTGGCTAATCCTCTTTTTTAGCTTCACTGAAATTATAGGGATTATTGTGTTGATCCTGCTTATTCGTTCAAGCATAATAGCACCCGTGTTGCTAGTAAGTAAACGAGGTGAAATTATGAATTGCACAATCTGCCAAAGCGAAAAGACGAAGAAGTTCGGGAAAGACCGAAACGGCAATCAGCGTTTTCGTTGCTTGGACTGCAAAAAGACGTTTCAGCAAGAGCGCGAAAAGCCGCTTGGTGAAATGACGCTGGCGATTGAAAAGGCGATTATGGTTTTGCGTCACCTCGTTGAAGGCTGCTCAATTCGCACAACGGAACGGCTGACGGGCGTGCATCGTGACACGATCCTTTCCCTGCTCGAAACGGTTGGCGAAAAGTGCATCCGCGTTTCCGAAGAAATGATTCAGAACATCCGCGTGAGCGAAGTTCAATGCGATGAAATTTGGGGCTTCGTGAAAATGAAGCAAAAACGCGCCAACAAGCTTGGTCTGGAAAATGACGCGACGGTCGGCGATGCGTGGTGCTTTGTCGCGTTTGAACGCCACACGAAATTGGTTTTAGCTTGGCATCTTGGCCGTCGCACTGTTACCGATACGGAAATTTTCACCGAGAAATTGAATCAAGCAACGGCTGGCAACTTTGAGATTTACACCGATGGTTTCAGCGCCTACAGGGACGCAATCAGTCTGAGCTTGGGAACTCGCGTAGATTTCGCGCAAATCATCAAAATCTACGGCAAGCCCGAAGGCGAAGACCATCGTTATAGCCCGCCGCAAGTGACGGAAATCAAAAAGACCGCTGTCATTGGCCAGCCGGATTTAGAGAAGGCGGGAACGAGTCACGTTGAACGCCAGAACCTGACCATACGCATGAGCAATCGCCGAATGACGCGCCTGACAAACGCCTTCAGCAAAAAGCACGCGAACCTGAATTACAGCTACGCGATTCACTTTTTCTTTTACAATTTTATCCGCGTGCATTCGTCTCTGAGGGTGACGCCCGCGATGGAAAGCAAGATCACGGATAAGGTTTGGACGTGGGAAGATTTGCTTCTTAACTCTATTTAGCTTGCAAGATGGTACCGCATACGGTACCATCTGCGACGTAGGAGGCATTGGGAAGCTTATGAGGGATGTAAATAATGCCAAAGATAGACAAGCTCTTACAAAAGGTCAAAAACTCGCCTAATAATTTACGTTTTGAGGAAATCTGTCATCTCGCTGAAAGTTATGGCTGGATTTTTCAACGCCAGGATGGGACATCTCACGCGGTATATCTTCACCCCGCTTTAGGAAACTCGGTTGGCGCTTTGATGAATTTTCAAAGCAAAAAAGGAATGGCAAAACGTTATCAAGTCAAGCAATTACTTGACGCAATTGAACTATTAGGAGAACTAGATAAGGAAAAGGAAGATGATTAAATACGCACTCAATATCTTGTGGAGCGAAGAGGACAGCGAGTTTGTTGCAACCTGTCCCGCTTTTCCTGGTCTTTCTGCTTTAGGCGAGACAGAAGAAGAGGCATTGGCAGAAGCTAAAATCGCTCTGAGCTTATTTATAAAAACCTGCGAAGAACAAGGTATTCCACTCCCTGTCCAAGAAGCGGTTCAGGAGTTTAGCGGACAATTCCGAGTACGGCTGCCAAAAAGCATCCATCGTCAGGCTGTTCAAATGGCCGAACATGATCGAATTAGCCTAAACCAGTTTGTAAATAACGCTATAGTTGCCGCCTTAAATAGAGAAGAAACCGCCCGTAGTATTGCTTCAGAAATCCGGCGACAGCTAGCCGAACACGCAAACCAAATGCGTGTGGCGATTGCTTCAGTCGTAAGCTCTGACGAACGAGTTATTTCAAAAGAAATCACCGAAACTACTGTGTCATCTAAAACTGAGAAAGTGGTTTACAGACGACAAGGAAGAGGAAATTAAAGATGCCGGAAATATCGCAAATAGCATATTCATTCAAAGAATTGGCAGAATTACTGATAAAGGATCAAGGCAAACATGAAGGGTACTGGGGCGTCTACGTTCGTTTCGGCATAGGGGCGGCTAATGCGGGCGCTTCGGCTACCGATTTAAGACCAACGGCTTTAGTGCCAGTCGTGGAAATTGGACTCCAGCGGTTTGATGACCTGAACAATCTAAGCGTAGATGCGGCTGTCGTGAATCCTAGACCAGATGCGTCCAAGAAAGAAAAAGCCGCCATTTCAAAAGCGCGAAAGTTAAAATCTTGACGCTCGCGCTTTCTCGCTCTATTCTTCGCGCTGTCGGCTACCCCCGACAGACCTAAGCAAAAAGCCCGCACCTGTGAAAGAGTGCGGGCTTTAGCGTTTGGGGAGAATCAGTCGTCGGCAATGCCTGACTTTCGCTCTCGGCATTCGCCAAATGCAATACACTGCGAATCGCTGCGATTTTCCAGATTTACATTTTGTCGGCGACATTTGCCAAACAAAGTGCTTTCCGCTTCCAAAAAATCGGCCAATTCGGGAAAATCAGGCCAGCAACACTAGAATAGGACACTACCGAATACACAGAAATGTTGCCGGTGGAAAATCTGGTTTCGCGCTTCAGCTTCCCGCTCAAACCTTCGTTCGGAACGGCGCAACGAATCGGCGAATTTCATTTGCGAGTTTCAGTCGTCAGCGATGCGCCGATTTCACCGCTGCGGTTTTCATCGCCGGTTTACGCAATGAAAACCGTCAAGCAGTTTTCAGGTAATTTGGGCAACGAACAGCAATACGAATTCACAGCCAGCAACATCGAGTTGAAAGAAGACTTCGCGCTGGAATATTCGATCAATGTCGAACAGAGCGCGCTGTCGTTCATCGCTCACCGAGCGCCGGAGCGCATCACGGCTTACGACCTGCGTGATCCGCGACTGGCTGCGAAAAATCCGGACGGATACTTTCAGGCAAGCGCGATCTTTAATCGGTACGGAACCGGGAGCAGTAGCGACCGGATTCAGCGGTACGGAACCGGGAGCAGTAGCGACCGGGTGTCCGCTCCGCGCAACGTTCTGCTGCTGCTCGACACTTCGCTTTCTATGCACGGCGAAAAACTTTCTCGTTCAGTCGAAGCAGTAGATTTCTTCCTGCACAGTTTGCAGCCGCAGGATCATTTCAACCTGTCGCTGTTCAATGATGGCTTTGCGCCGCTGTCTCCAACGCCGTTGCCAGCCACGACTGAAAACGTCGAACGCGCTTTGGGATTTATCAAAGCTTCGATGCTGGGCGGCGGAACCGACATCAATCAAGCTTTACTTGAATCCATCAAGCTGGCCAACGCTTTTCCCGTCGGTGAACGCAGCATCGTGCTGATTTCCGACGCCAACCCGACGTTGAAAACCGTCAGCATCAAACGCATCTCGCAAGCCTTCGACGCGGCGAACAGTTCAGCTCAATTGCCCAAGACAAGACTGTACGCTTTGGGAATCGGCAGCGATACAAATCGCAGCTTGCTGGAAACGCTGATGCAAAAATGCAAAGGCTACTTTGCCCAGGCGCGCGAAACCGAAGACATCGCGCCGCAATTGAAATTGGTTTTTGCGCGAATTGGTTCGGCCAGCATTGATGGTTTGCAATTTGTCGCCGCGAATCCAGCGAACTTTTCGCATGTGTATTCGGTGCAGTCGCCTTCGCAATCTCAACACACGTTTGACGGAGCCAGCGAAGCTTTCGTCGGTCGTTACAAGGCTCCGCAGCAAAACGCCGAAGTGAAAATTCAAGGCAAGCTTGGCGATGAAAGTTTCGCGCTGTCGCGTCGCGTCAACTTGCCGGAACTGGAAATCGCGCATGAACATTTGCCTAGACTGTGGGCGCGCGCTCGCGTGGATGCTTTGATTTACGAAATAAACCTGAACGGCGAGCGCGAAGATTACATCGCCGAAATCATTCGCCTGTCGCAGAAATACAAATTCGTCACGCCTTACACGGCTTTTCTGGCTGCGCCGCGTTCGCTGCTGCGTCCGCGCGTCATTCAACCCGGCGACCCGGTCATCCGCGTCAAAACTGACGCTTCGATCAAGGAAGTCTTCGCCGTGCTGCCGTTCGGCGAAACCTTGCCGCTGAAATTCCTGTCGAACGAAGGCGTTTGGCAAGCTCGCTTTTTGGCTCCGGCGTGGATGCCAGACGGAACTTATCGCTGCCGATTGTTGATGACAGACAAGCAAGGCAACGGTTATCAGGAAGAAAAAAGCTTCGTAATTGACAGCCATTCGCCGAAGCTGACGGCGCGCGTTGATTCGCAAACCGTTCGTGCTGGCGATGACATCACGGTCAAAGTATCCGCCGACAAAGACACCATGCGTTTGGTTGCGCGAGTTTACGGCGCTCAACCGGTTCAACTGGCTTGGTCTGAAAAAGAAAAGATGAACGTTGGCCGATTGCGCGTTCCGGCGGGTTTGGCTTCGGGGCAATACGCCGTGACGGTTTCCTCCGAAGATTTCGCGCACAACCAATCAAGCGTGGACGTCATGGTTTCGGTCATTGGGCGCTGACTTATGCGCCAAGTACCAAATTAAACTCTGGCCATTAACCATTGACCATTACGCATTATCCATTAACCGCCAGGGTAAGAGCGTTTTTTACCTGTCGAATAATGGTTAATGGCGAATGGTCCATGGCCAATGACTAAGGAGGGTTCGTTGTGAAAAGGACATCTTTCAAGCTGATGAGAGGGACGATGTTGCCGCTGATCGTATTGGCAATTGCCTTCGTTGTTATCAAACCTCAACACGCTGCTGAAGCTACGGCCAGCCCCAACGATCATTTGGCGCAAATTGAAGCGGCGTTGTTCACGCGCCAGGAATTTTTCGGCGCTCAAGCCATCGTGCCGTATCCAACCGTTGAAGCTCGCGCGCGATTGGTCGAAGTTCAAAAGCAATTTCCGAATGATGCTGATGTTGCGTTGAAACTGGCGGAGCTTGACGAAAAATTGGGCAATGCAGACACCGCTCATCAAACGATGCTGCGATACGTCGAGCTTCAGAAAAACAGTGTCGCCGCGCTGTCAACGCTAGCGAGTTTTTACAGTCGTCGCGCTCGGTTTGCCGAACAAGCCGCAACGTTGGAGCGAATGATTGCCGCTTCGCCAGCCAACGAACGCGCTGAAGTTTTAAGTCAGTTGATCGAACTCGCCGCGCGGCATCGGCTGGAAAAGTATCAGCGCCCGGAGTTTTTCACTCAGTTGATTGCTTCTGACCCAGCGGCTTTTGAAGTCGTCAAAAAGTTCATCGAACATCTGATCGAAAAGAAAAATCACGCCGAAGCTCTGAAAGCCGTTCACCAACACAAAGCCGCTTTTCCCGATGAGCAGAGTTTCTTTCTGCAAAAAGAAGTCGCTGCACTGGTTGAGTTGAAACGCGGCGCAGAAGCCGAAAAGGTTTATGTCGCTGCCTTCGATCCGTTTTGGTCGGATGAGCAATCGCGGCATTTTTACTACGACTTTTTGAGCGAGCGCGACCGGCTGCGAGCTTACAGCAAGGAGCTGAAGCAGTCGCTTCGCCGCAATCCAACGAACTTCGATGCAACAGTCAGGTTGTTTCATTACCGGTTTTACGATTACGAATTCAACGAAGTCGGCGCGGCGGCGATTTTCACGCAGCTTGAACAGGCGCGTGCGGCGCGGCGCGTTCAGTGGAAGCCGGAAGAGTTGGCGACGGCTGCGCGGTTGTTGTTGATGCACGACGAAGCGGAGTTGGCTTCGCGGTTTTTGTACACGCTGCATCAGGCTGGCGGTTTGCAACGCGGCAGCGAGTTACGCGAAAAAGTCGTTTACCAAATTTTCGAGTTGCTGCTGGATGCCA
This sequence comes from Acidobacteriota bacterium, assembly GCA_033763255.1. Lineage (GTDB taxonomy): Bacteria > Acidobacteriota > Blastocatellia > RBC074 > RBC074 > RBC074. The sequence continues at coordinate 91,700 of JANRKX010000066.1, forward strand.
ACGACAAACGCACTGTGCTGACCGACGGCGATTTGAAGTTTTATCAGGACGTAGCCAAAGCCGATCCGCACCCAGGCATGCTGGGCGGAGTGTTGTCGCTGGTGTTGGCCGATTCACAACCGCAATATCATTTCGATCAAGCCGAGCAAGCAGCCGTAGCGCATTTCAATCGAGCTGCCGCTTATCGCGTTTTCAACACATTCAAACGTGAATATCCGACTTCGCCAGCGTTGGCGCAGATGTATCTGGATTTGATTCGGCTGCACACTTCAGCCAAAGAAACTGAACTTGCGGCAACGCTGTTGGCTGAATTTGAAAAACGTTACGGCGATGCTCCGCAATTTGCCGAAGTCGCGCTGAAACTGGCCGACGCTTACAGTCAAACCGGCGACCACGCGCGCGAACGCGAAACCTATCAACGGTTGCTGGATCATTTAGGCAAGCAGCGAAAAAGCGGCCAGCCACTGGTTACGGCGACAGGCGTTGCCGAACCCAGCAGCGAAAGCACAAACACAGATGGCTATTCTCCGCCGACGAACATCGGTTACGACGTCAACGATGCTTTCAGCGACGGCGAAGAAAATTATCGTTTGAACAGTTCGACTCGGTTTCGAGCGGTCGCGCTGACTGGCAAGCGCAAGACAACCGGCAGCGTGACTTATGAAATAGTGCTGGCGCGTTTTGTCGCTTCGTTGATGAAAGAAAATCGAGCGGCAGACGTGTTGGCGCTGTATTCCGCCGAAGTCAAAAAATATCCCGACGAACAAGGTTTGTACGAACAGCGGCTGCAATGGTTGGGGCAGACGAATCTGACCGAAGACCAGTTGCGCGTTTATCAGGAAGCGATCAACCGGTTTCAATCGAAGGTCTGGACTGATCGTTTGGCGCGTTGGTATTTGCGGCAAAATCGTCAGGCAGAGTTTGAACAATTTTCGCGCGAACTGTTGGCCGGAATGAACGACCGCGATGTTGAACGGTATCTGGGCGAGTTTGTTCAATCGGGAGTTCAAACTTCGGCCACGACTTTTGACGCCAACTTGTATTTGAGTTTGCACCTGCTGGCTCACCAACGCTTTCCGCATAACTCGCGCTTCATCGAATCGCTGCTGACGTATTACGCCAACCATAACCAATGGAATGAATGGCAACGATTGTTGGCGGAGCATTACTTTGAATCGGCAAACGTTCGCCAACGGTTTTTGTCGCACCTGTCCAGCAGCCGCAAGCTGCGCGAATACAGCCAAACAGCGCGCGTGCGCGACAGCATTGTTTACAAGCTGTTTCGAGCCGATGCCTCCGCGTGGCTGTCTAACTTTGAAGAAGCCGTTGATGCGTACCGCGAATTGAATCGCCTGTATCCGAACATGCCCGAATTCAATGAACGATTGATTCGCTTCACACGGTCGTTTGGCCAGAAAGATCAACGTTCACTGGCGGAGTGCGCGCAGTTGCAATTGGCCGCGGCGGAATCTGCGCCTGCTTCTTCGTTTCAACGCGCGCAAGCCGGAGAAGTGTTTGCCGAACTTGGCGATTACAAACGCGCCGCCAACGAATGGGAACAGTTGCTGAAACTGGGCGCGGGGGACGAAGAAACTTATCTGGAAACGGCGACGATCTATTGGGATTACTTTCAATACGACGACGCGCTGCGTGTGATGAAAACAATTCGTCGGCAGAAACAGGACGATTCGCTTTATGCTTTTCAGGTTGCGGCTTTGCTGGAAGCTCAGCACAAAACCGATGAAGCGTTGGCCGAATACGTAAAAGGCTTGCACGTGCATTCGCCGCATTACCGGCAAGCGAAAGCTCGGTTGAAAACCTTGTTCGCGCGCAAAGACATGCCTCAGCAATTGCGCCAGGCGTTGAACCTGCAATTGGCCAGAATTCGCAACGCCTACGAACGCGACGGCATTGTGCTTGGCTACGCTTTTTTGATGAATGATTTGCAGCAGTGGGAAATCGCCGCGCCTTTGTTGAAACGACAAGTCACGACCAGCAACTGGCCTGCGTTTTTGAATAACGCTCAGGAATTATTCAACGACCACGAAGATGCAGCGGGCGAACTTGCCGTGTTGCGGCGATTGGCCGTTGCGTCCAAAACCGAGAGGCAGAAAATTTCTTACCGATTGCAACTGGCCGACCGCGCAGCCAGCGCAGGCCAAAAAGAATCCGCCGCCGCAACCGTCAGCCAATTGGTCGCGGCGCATCCAACGAATTACGGAGTGCTGATCGAAGCGGCAGATTTTTACTGGCGGTTGGGTAAACGCGAACAGGCCATGCGTATTCTGGCTAATTCTGCTCAGCGCAGCCAAGGAAAGTTTCGATACGTCTTCGCGTGCAAACTGGCTGCACGGCAGATTGAACGCGGGCAACTGGCTGAGGCTGAAACGACGCTGAAAAAACTGTACGACGAAAACCCGGCCAACCTGGATGTGTTCGGCGAACTGTCGAAGTTGTACGTTCGACAATCGAAAGCCGACGCTTTGCGTGATCGGTATCGCCAAACCATTCGCGCGGTCAAAGACACCGAAACCGATCATCTGGCTTTGCGCCAAACCATTGCCACTTTGCGCGAACAGGTGATCGAAGCCTTCACGCAGTTGCGCGATTACCTGTCGGCCATCGAACAGCACATCGAAATCATCAACCGCAATCCCGACGACGAAGCCAACGTCAACGCGGCTATCGAATACGCCAAACGTTACGGCGGAGCCGATGCGATGATCGAGTATTACAAAAAAGCTTCGGCACAGGCTTTCAAAAACTACCGCTGGAATCTGGTGCTGGCGCGGTTGCACGATTCCAAAAACGATTGGGCGAATGCCAAAACGCAGATGCGCCAGGCGATCAATAATCAGCCGGAGATGATCGAATTGCAGCGCGAACTGGCCGAGATGGCCTTGCGAGCGAAGGAATTCAACTCGGCGATTGACGCCCTAAAGCTTTGCGTTGAACGCACGAACGACGATCCGGCTTACATCCGTTTGCTGGCCGATGCTTATGACAAAGCCGGTCGCAAACGTGAAGCCGACGCAGTGCGCGGCAAATTGCCGGTTGAAAAACCGAAGCTGAAAACGCTCGGCGAACAGTTTGCCGAAGCCACAGCCTTGCCGCGCGCCGAACGCGCAAAGGCGATTGAAACTTATCGCGCGGCCTGGAACGCTTTCTCGAAAGATTTTTACAAGCATCAACTCAACGCTTACGAATTGAGCGGATATGTTTTGACGCTGCGCGATGAAGAACCGTTGGATCAAATCGCACGGCGGTTGTGGGAAGTGCGCGAACGCATCAAACGCGATGCCGTCAGCGGTGACAATTTGCTAGCTGGCAAAGCTCGAAGCTTGCTGGAAACTTTTGATCGGGCTGTGCCGGAATCGGTTGGCAAAATCGCCAGCGAGCTTGCCACGGGCGACGAACTGGCTGCGCTGCATAGTGATGTGCAGCAATGGATTGCCGCTGGCGGCACGCAAGCCGAAGCCGACGGCACGCAAGCGATGTTGTTGAATCTCAGCCACCGCGCAGGCTTTAACGATCTGGCCGAAACGATTTTGATTGCGCGCAAAGATTCAGCGGCGAAGTTCGTCTCCACGACGACGGCAAACCCTGAATCAATTTACCGAGACCGATTGATGACTCTGGTCAATTTTTATTCGGAGCGCGGCGCTTATCACCGCGTGGTTGAGTTGGCCGAACAGGAACTGGCGAAGAATCAAGAGCTTCGCAGTTCGAACTATCGCTCGATAATTGTCGAATACGCTCGGCTGACCAACGACCGCGAAAAAGAATTGGCGACGTTGCGCGCTGAGTTTCAACTGTCTTTGCAACCAACTGGGCAATCCCCCAAAGACAAACAGCTTGCCAACGCCGCGTTGATCGAACGTTACTTTGAAGCCTTGCTGGAAAACGGCGAAGCCGGTCGCGGCGAATTACGACAAGCCATCAACTCGGCCACGCCGTTTCGCTTTCAACTTATCAACGCACTGCTGCGAAACAACGAACGACAATTGGCCAGCGAAGCGATCAAGGCTGCGCCGATGAACGCGGTCTGGCAAAACACCAGGCAAGCGGAATTGAGTTTCGCTGCGCGTGATTTGAATCAATCGAACGAAGCTCAGTTTCTGGCTGCGCTCGGCTGGCGAACCATCGGCGAGATGGTTTCGGCCAAGCCCGATTCGTCGCGCGAATTGATCGGCGACAACTGGTTTGCTCTGGCTGAAGTTTATGGGCGCTGGTTGTCTTTGTCTGAAGCTTCGCGGCAACGCAGCGATAAGTTTTTGCCCGCGATGCTGGAAAACAAACCGAAAGACGCGGCTGAACAGCACACGATTGGGCGTTGGTTGCTGGAACAGAAACGCGCCGCACAGGCTTTGGAGCATTTGTTGTTGGCGGCTGAAATGCGTGGCGGCGACAAAGCCGTGATTGCGGATATTGGCTCGGCTTACTTTCAGCTTGGCGATGGGCAGAAGGCACGCGAACAGTGGGCGCGGATTTTGCCAGGGGAAAAATTTTCAGTTGGCGATGAACAGCTTTACCTGCGAACACTGAGCAAACACGGTTTGCAATCGGAAGCGCGCGCGGCCTTGCAACCGTTTGTGGCCTGGCATCTGAAGCAAATTGCTTTTGAATCTTGGCGGACCGACAAGCAGGCGGAAAAAGAATTTGAAGCGTTGAAGCCATTGATTCGTTCGCTGGTGGAATCGTTTGGTAAGACGAACGAAAGCGCGAAGGCCGTATTTTTGCGCCAACTCGCCGACGCCGTTCCGAAAGATACGTTGTTGGCAGAAATGGTTGTGCGTGAATCGTTGGTCGAACGTTCGCAACGCGCGCCGTTTTACGAACTTCTGATTCAACGAACGACAGGGTTATTTGGCCAGGCTTGGGATTTCGATTTTGAAAGCCTGACGCGGCTACATCCAACCTGGAGCGTTGACGAAATCGAAGAAGCGCAGGATCACAAAGGCGGCGCAGGTGCCAATGAAACCGAAGGAACGCGCCTGGCTTGGCGAAAAGAATTGTTGGAGTTGCTGGTTGCCGAGCGCAAAGACGCTGAGGTTGCGGCGTTAATTGCGGGCGTTGAACAGGAATGCAAAGGCAAGTTCGCGCGCCCGGCGTGGTTGCGATTGGCAAAACTGCGATTGGAAGTTCGCTCTGGGCGAATGCCGCAAGCAGTCGTCGGCTTGAAGCATTTTGCCTGCATAGAAGTGCGCGACAAGCTTGAGAAAGTTTCTGCGCCAAATCAGGAACGATTGAACCAGGCAGTTGAAATGTTGCGGCGCGAACAACGACCAGCGGAAGCAGGCGAGTTGTTACGCGCGGCTTATGAGCGACAGCTTGCGCTGGAGCAATTGACCGAAGCCCCGTTTGTCGGATTGGCTCGGCTTCAATTTGTCAAAGGCGATACCGCGGGCGCGTTGAAGCTGTTGCAATTGATGAACAGCATCGCTTCATCGTCGGAACGCAGCGAGGCGTTGGCGGAATTGATGGCGATGCCAGCGATCAAGGCTCGCGCGATTGAAGACGTGCGAATCGAAAAGCCTGCGGCCAGCAATCGGCTGACGATTGCCGATTCGTTGCGGCTGTCGGCGGAAACGGCTGCGGAGTTTGGGCAGTTCGCGGCAGCGATTGAATACCGTCAACAGATGTTGGCGTTACAGTCGGAAGACGGCAATTGCCGATTGGAGTTGGCGCGGCTGTTGGCGGCCAACAAACTGGAAAACGATGCCGTGAAGTCGCTGGCTTCGTTGATTGCCGACCGGCGAGTCGTTCGGCAAACAAGATGGACTGCTTTGTGGATAACGCCGGAAGTCGCTGGCAAGCGCGACGATCAGTGGAAAGTCTTGGCCGAACAAAGCGGCAAAGACAGAGAAGCAGCGGCGGCGATTGCAGCTTTGTCGTTGGCCGGTCGCGGACAAATGGGCGAAGCAGCGAAATCGTTGGAAAGCGTGGCGGTGAACTTGCCCAGCAATCAGTTGCGGTTGTTGCGCGCTGTGTTGTTGAAAAGCGCGGGGCAGGAGCGCGAGGCTTTGAACGGATTCGCTGCGTCGTTGGTTCCTCTGTCGGATTCGTTGACGATGACGGCGTTTGCTTCCAGCGAAGACGAATTGCGCTGGCAGATGACGCGACTTTACGCACGGCTTGGTCAACCTGGCGCGGCGTTGAAAGTTGCCGCAATTGATGGCCGATTACGCGGGGCGACGGCTGTTGGAGTTATTGGAGTTGACGATGCTGTTTTGCCGGTTGCTCCGGCCAAGTTTCAAACGTTGTCAGTTCGCGCGGCGGAGCGACAACAACGGTCACAGTTGGAATTGTTGGCGTTGCTTTCGATGGCAGCGGAACGGGTTGGCGAATTCGACAAGGCCGCAGAGTTTGAGCGAGCGCGTTTTGGTCGGATAAACGCCGATGAACGTCGCAAAGCCGAAACGCGCATTGAGCAGTTGAAAGCAAAGCAGAAAGAGAAAAACAACAAGCACGGTCTGGCGCTGACGGTTGATGACAGACCGGTAACCGCACGTTGAAGGAGGAAATCTATGTTTTCAAATGTCATTTCAAAAAACGATTTGAAATTGTTCGGCAAACGCACGTTGCTGACTGCTGCGTTGTTGCTGGCGCTGATTGTCATAGGTTTGATTGTCAGCGCGGTGTCGGCTCAGCGAGCGGAAAAGAATTTTGAACAGGCTGCGGACTTTCCGCGCGGCGCGCTGGTTTACGCTCAGTTCAAAGATTTGCCTGCGTTGTTGAAGCAATGGAATGAATCGCAACTGAAAGAACGCTACAACGCCAGCGTCAACTTTCAGCAAATGCAATCGCGGCATTTGGCGATGAAGCTGCTGGCGCGTTGGGAGGAGTTCAATTCGGCGGCGGGGTTTGCGATTGATCTGGCTGCGTTCGGTTCAATCGCCGACAACCGAGTGGCAATCGCGGTTTACGACATCGGCAAACTTGATCTGGTGTTGATCGCTCCGCTCAGCGAAGCGAAGTTTCAAGCTTGCCGATTTCTTCAGGGCAAAGACAGCTTTGAAAAAATGGAGTTGCCGGACGGGACGGTTTACTACCTGCACGATGTCGAAGCCGACCGTGGACGGCAGAAACAGCACATCGCTTTTGCCAACGTCAAAGGCAGATTTGTTTTGGCGACCAGCGAAGCGTTGTTGCTGCGCGCGTTGGCGAACATCAATCAAACGTGGGGGGCAGTGAAGAAAGATCGCCCAAAAGATCACCAAAAAGATCGGTTGACCGATGAGCCGGATTTTCAATCGTTGGCGAAAACTGTGGCTCCGCATTTCGTCACGGTCTGGGTGGCTCAATCGAAACTGAACGACGATTGGTATTTCAAACATTACTGGTTGATGAGCGAAGTTGCCGATTTGAAAAACATTCGCGCCGGAATGTTCGATCTGGAAATGCAGCAGGGAAGTTGGATCGAACGCCGAGAGTTTTTGTTGAACGGCAAACCTGATTCTGCCGTTGTGCCGCCGCAAGTTGCCGGACGGTTGCAGCAGATCGTTCCCGCCGATGTGCCGTTCGTTCAGGTGCGAGCCGTCGGTGGCGATTCGACCGCTGTGGCTGAATTGGTAAGCGGCGCGCTGTTTACAGGAAAGCCGCAACGTCGCGCGGGCAAAAGATCGAATCAAAATTGGGAGTATTACTCGAATGGCGATTTCAATGCATCGTCCGAAGAAAACAATTACGACGAATTCCGCTACCAGTATTTGAGTCACGAATTCGATTCACAGATCAATGAAGTTGGCGACGACGGTGAAGCGGATGACGCCGAATTGCGATTGGTTGGCGAACGGCGGTTTGCTCAAACTCTGCAAACGGCTTTGCAAACAGCCAGGCCATTGGCGGCGGCGAAACTGGCTCGCCCGCGCGCCGTCGAAGGAATGTTGTTTGCCGAATTCGCGCGCGCTTCGGTGGTGAGTTTGCAAAATGGTTCGGCATTGAATCGTGCAGAGCTTGAGCGCGCGATTGGTGAATTGGCGGCCAGTCGAATGATGGTTGCCGGTGCTGCTGGCAAGTTCGTGTGGAAGAGTCGAACGGTTGGCGGCGTTGAATGCCGAGAGATGGAATTGCCTATGTTGGGGCGTTCTGTGGTTTATGGCTTGCGCAGTAATGAGTTGATCGTTGCGAACAATGCGGAGTTGTTGGCCGAATTGATGACCGGCAAACAAAGCGCACAACGCGAGGTTGTTTCGGCTTCTCCTGCTCACGAATTGACGGTGATTCGTTTGAGCCAGCGCAAAGCGGCGTTCGATCAAATCTTCGCCCGACTGGAAGAACCGATGGTCAAAGCGTATTGGCGTCAGCGTAATGGCGAAACTGCAAACGGACCTTCGCAAGAGTTTTTCTCCGGCGAGATTGCCAGCTTGCTGGATGTGGCAGCGGCGGTGGAGGAAGTCCGCATTCAACGAATGTATTCGGCAGGACGTTTGCGCGAAGAAGCGAGGATGATTTTCAACACGACTGCTCGTTGACATTTTTTCGACCGTTCGTAACATAGCCGCGCCGATAAAGTTCAACACACAAATTCATTTTCAAAGGTTCAGAACATTTAGATGTCTTTCAAAGCCATGCAGCAAGAGGTTTCCGATATACCGGACAAACTCTTCTTCAAAATCGGAGAAGTTTGCGACATCGTGGGCGTGCAAGCGCACGTACTGCGGTACTGGGAAACTGAATTTTCGATGCTGCAACCGCAGAAAAACCCTTCAGGCCAACGCAACTACCGCAGGCGCGATGTCGAAATGGCGATGCGGATCAAACAATTGCTTTACGAAGAAGGGTTCACCATCGCCGGAGCGAAGCGCAAACTTTCCAGCGAAAGTCGTGGCGGAACGGCGCGTCTGAAGATCGTTCCTCCGGGCGCAACAGCCAGCGATTTTGGTGCGGATTTCGGCGGCACACCGCCAACAGAACCTCCGCAACCGCCGATTCCACCGGTCAGTTCACGAATGTCGCGCGACACGTTGAAGCGGTTGCGATTGATGACAGAGGATTTATTGACAACCCTGAACCGCGATGTTACAACTGCCGCCGCTCAAACAGGCCAGTCAAAAAGCCAACTAGAGCATTGATTTAACGGGACGTGGCGCAGCCTGGTAGCGCGCTTGCTTGGGGTGCAAGAGGCCGTGGGTTCGAATCCCGCCGTCCCGACCATTTTTTTCAATGATTTACAGGCATCTTCAGGATGCCTGTTCTGCTTTGCGGACACATTTGCGGACACATTGGGATTCATCTGTATATTTTCCGGCAATGCAAAAGCAGTGAACAGAAACGCTGCTGATAACCACAGCACCGAACCAGTTGTTCCCGCTGTGCTGATCGCTGTCGAAACAGGTTTCCCGGTCTTTTGTTCCACGTACTCAACCATCCACAGCCTCAGCTTGATTGCGAGCAGATGTTCTCACGTGCCAACTTTAATAAGGCCATTTCCAGTCGCGGATCTCAGGCAGGTCATCACCGTGTTGGCGAATATAATATTGATGTTCGATCAGCTTATCGCGCATCGCCTGCTTGATGTGCGCGACTCTGGCTCCCAATTGCGCGACACGATCAATCACGTCTATAGCAAGGTGGAAGCGGTCGAGATCGTTCAGCACCGTCATGTCGAAGGGTGTGGTGGTTGTGCCCTCCTCTTTGTATCCGCGCACATGAAGATTCTTGTGGTTTGTCCGCCGGTAGGTCAGCCGGTGAATCAGCCACGGATAGCCATGAAAGGCGAAGATGATTGGCTTGTCGATCGTGAAAAGAGAGTCAAAATCCTTGTCAGATAAGCCGTGCGGATGTTCGCTCGCGGGTTGGAGCGTCATCAAATCAACCACATTGATTACCCGAATCTTCAAATCAGGGAATTGCTGGCGAAGAATATCCACAGCGGCGAGCGTTTCAAGCGTCGGAATGTCTCCGGCGCAGGCCATCACCACATCCGGCTCCGCACCCTGATCATTGCTCGCCCATTCCCAGATGCCTATGCCAGCGGTGCTGTGTTTGATCGCCGCATCCATGTCCAGCCACTGATGAGCGGGCTGTTTGCCAGCGACGATCACGTTGACATAGTGGCGGCTCCGCAAACAATGATCGGTCACGGAAAGCAGTGTATTGGCGTCGGGCGGAAGATAAACCCGGACGACTTCCGCCTTTTTATTAACGACGTGATCTATGAAGCCGGGGTCCTGGTGGCTGAAACCGTTGTGATCCTGCCGCCAGACGTGCGATGTCAGCAGATAGTTGAGCGAAGCAATCGGGCGACGCCAAGGGATGTGGCGCGTAGTCTTCAGCCACTTGGCATGCTGATTGAACATCGAATCAACGATATGGATGAACGCTTCGTAACAGTTGAAGAATCCGTGACGACCTGTCAGAAGGTAGCCTTCAAGCCAGCCCTGACAAAGGTGCTCGCTCAAAATCTCCATCACCCGGCCATCTAGCGAGAGATGGTCATCCCCAGGCAAAGTAGCGCTTGTAAAGACTCGGTTCGTCACTTCAAAGAGCGCGTCAAGACGGTTCGAGGCAGTTTCGTCCGGCCCCATCACCCGAAAGTTCCGGCTGTCGGCGTTGCGCTTCATCACGTCGCGCAAGAAGCGTCCCATCGCGCGTGTCGCCTCCGCCTCAACCGTTCCCGGTTTGGGAACGTCAACTGCGTAATCGCGGAAATCCGGCATCTTCAAATCTCTGAGCAGAAGCCCGCCATTGGCATGAGGATTGGCTCCCATGCGGCGCTCGCCTTTCGGGGCCAACTCAGCCAATTCCGCCATCAATTTTCCGTTTTCATCGAAGAGTTCTTCAGGCTTATAGCTCCGCAGCCACTCTTCCAGCATCCTCAAATGCTCAGGCTTGCTCGCCAACGCTGCCAACGGAACCTGATGCGAGCGGAATGAATTCTCCGTCGGCAACCCATCCACGACCTTTGGTCCTGTCCATCCTTTCGGCGAGCGCAACACGATCATCGGCCACTGCGGGCGTGCGGAGAACCCGTGTTCACGCGCCTCGCGTTGAATCGTTTGAATCTCAGCAATGACGGCATCAAGCGTTCCGGCCATCAGTTGATGCATCGCTTCCGGTTCATCGCCTGCGACGAAATATGGTTTATGGCCATAGCCGATCATCAGACTCGCAAGTTCTTCATCGCTCACCCGCGCCAGCACAGTCGGATTGGCGATCTTGTAGCCGTTCAGGTGCAGAATCGGCAGGACGGCTCCGTCATGCACCGGGTTCAGGAATTTGTTGGAGTGCCAGCTCGCGGCCAGTGGCCCCGTCTCTGCTTCACCGTCGCCAATGACGCACGCCGCCAGCAGATCGGGATTATCGAAGACCGCGCCGTAGGCGTGCATCAGCGAGTAACCCAGTTCGCCGCCTTCATTGATCGAGCCAGGAGTCTCAGGAGAAGCGTGGCTGGGGATGCCGCCGGGAAATGAGAATTGTGTGAAGAGCCTCCCTATCCCTTCCGCGTCCTGCGAGACGTTCGGGTAAAACTCGCTATAGGTTCCTTCCAGATACGTATTGGCAACCATGCCAGGGCCGCCGTGGCCGGGGCCACAGACGTAAATCACGTTCAGGTCTTGCTTTTTGATCAGGCGATTGAGGTGGACATAAATAAAATTCAGCCCCGGCGTCGTCCCCCAGTGACCGAGCAGCCTGCGCTTGACGTGTTCGATCTTCAGCGGCTCGTGCAACAGCGGATTGTCGGACAAGTAAATCTGACCGACTGACAGATAGTTCGCCGCGCGCCACCAGGCGTTCATCCGTCGCATCTCTTCCACACTCAGTGGTTGTGCTTCTTTCATTTCAATAACAGCCATCTTTTCGTGATCTCCC
>JANRKX010000067.1:0-103958 GCA_033763255.1 Acidobacteriota bacterium
GAGATGGTAAAACGAAACGAACACATCGGGGTGATCCTCCTGGTGCAAAGTTTTTGGCAAAACCTGCATAGGAGATTTTCGCCCTGATGTGAAGTCTTCAGCCCATCATTTCAGAAATTCTTTTTCCCGATTTCTATATCACTCGTTGTTGAAAGGGTAGCTCCGTCGGGAGCGTCCTGTTTATAGTTTTGGATTTGTAATTTCTCCCAAGCTCCGTTAGGAGCGGCACGTGTCACATGTCGCTCCTAACGGAGCTTGGGATTTTAATTGTCGTCATTGCTATAAACATATCGCTCCTGACGGAGCTATTGCCGATAAGGAATGCCTGATCACAACTTCGGTTCCGGCGGAGTTTCTCTCGCTCCGTCGTCGGCTCGCAGAGCCTGCACTACTCTTTCAAACTCCGCTTCAAACTTGGCGTTGTCGTGTTCCCAGCCAGTGAAATCTGCTGCCAGACGGGATGTGACCTGAGCGGCTTTGGCGTTTTTCCAATCCCCACTGAACAAATACCCATCCAGATTGAGCGGAATTAGCGACAACACTCTTCGTTCACGCTGTTTCATCAACTGCTGCTCTTTGTTGAAGGCGCGTTGAATCTCATCGTCCACCCACCAACTGGTCAACGAATGTTTCGACGCGCAGAGCAGCACCTTGTCCCAAAGCTTGATGCCTCGGTCAACTTCTTCATACAGGTCATCGCCAGGCAGCATCTGGTGTTCATCCAGCCAACAGCGAATGCCACGGGCCTGAAGCTGGTCGTGTAAACGCCGCGCAAAGGATTTGTCTTCGTGGCTGTAGCTGATGAAACAGGAATAAAACTCAATCGGCGTGTTAACCAACGATTTATGAAAGGTGATGAAATTTTCCGGCACACCGCAACCACGCAGAAAGACATCAGGGAGCTTTCCTTGTGATTTGTAGATTGTATCTATGCCAACAGTTGATGGGCCAAAATGTCGAATAGTTTCCAATCCTATAGCCTCACTTAAGTCTAGCTCACTGAAGACTGTCCAAGCAGCAATTGCTTGACTAAGATTGGCGCGTTTCAAATGAGCAAAGCTCAAGTCAGAATGGCTTAGGTTTGTGTTTCTTAGGTCGCATCCGCGTAAGTCAGCACCCTTGAGATTGAAGCCAGCCAAATTGATGTCACGAAGGTCACTATTATTGAGGACAGGTTCAAGTAAATGAGAGCCTGGTGAGACGGTGTCTGTTGTTTCAAAGTGCTGAGCTAGAAAGAGACCGGTCGTGTAATCTTCACGCCATTTGTTCCATACGTTAACGCCTTGCTTGAGTATTTCCAGATGCTCGGGAATTGCCATCGTCATTGCTCCAATTGCTGGGATTCGGGCGGGCAAATTCTCGCTCATTCCAGTTGGGGAGAAAAGAAGTTTCCGAGTTGGCCTGCTGACGACAGTGTTTTAGACTCCATCAGCAATAAAGCATTTACTATCAGGCAAACCTATGTTGAACAAATTTGGACTTCTTTTGGTGCTGACAATGTTGTTGGCGACTGTCGCGCCTCAGTCGCGTAAATCTGACATTCGCTTTGCCGATGTCACCAAAGCCGCTGGCATCAACTTCGTCCATGAATCGGCGAAGGAGAAACGCTACATCGTCGAAAGCATGGGCGGCGGCGCAGCGATGTTTGATTTTGATGGCGATGGGCGGCTGGATATTTACCTGCTCAATTCGTATTCGGTCGAAGCCGCGCTGGCCAAAAAGCCTCGTCCGGCGGCGGCGCTGTATCGAAATCTGGGAAACGGAAAATTTGAAGATGTTACAGCGAAAGCGGGTGTGGCTGATCCGGGCTGGACAGTGGGCGTTTCGGTTGCGGATTTCGATAATGACGGCTGGGATGATTTGTACGTGACGTGTTTTGGGCCGAACAAACTGTATCGCAACCTCGGCAATGGAAAGTTTGAAAACGTCACGGCGAAAGCCAGAGTCGGCGACACACGCTTTTCGACCGGTTCCGCTTGGGGCGATTACGACCGTGACGGTGACCTGGATTTGTTCGTCACTAATTACGTCGAATTTTCGCTCGACAAACTGCCGCAATTTGGCAAAGGCGAGACTTGCCGTTATCGCAACGTCGAAGTCCAATGCGGCCCGCGCGGTTTGCCCGGCGCAGGCGATTCGCTTTACAGAAACAACGGCGACGGCACGTTCACCGATGTCAGCAAACAGGCCAAAGTCGAAGACGCCGCCGGGCATTACGGTTTGGGTGTCATCTGGACTGATTTCGATGACGACGGTTGGCCGGATATTTTTGTCGCCAACGACGCCACGCCGAATTACGCGTATCGCAACAATAGCGACGGCACGTTTACTGAAATAGGATTGATGCTGGGCGTGGCGGTGGATGAAAACGGCGTTGAGCAAGGTTCGATGGGAATTTCCGTCGCCGATTATGACCGCGATGGGCGATTGGATTTTGTCGTCACCAACTTCGCCGAACAGTACAACACCATTTATCGCAAGAACGCTGACGGGACTTTCAGTGACGTGACCCGCGCGACCAAAACTGCCGAAGCCGCCATGCCGCTGGTCGGTTGGGGCGTGAAGTTTTTCGACGCCGACCACGACGGTTGGCCGGATTTGCTGGCGGTCAATGGGCATGTTTACCCGCAAATCGAAGGCGCTTTTTCCGGCGGCCAATATCCTCAGCGCAAGTTGTTTTACCGAAATTTGCGCAACGGAACATTCGCCGACTTGTCGAATGAAGTTGGCGAAGCGTTGACCATTCGCAGAGCTTCGCGTGGAGCGGCATTCGGCGATTACGACGAAGACGGCGATGTTGATGTGATCGTCAACGAACTAGACGGCGCGCCGGTGTTGCTTCGCAACGAAGCCGGATCGAAATCCGGCAACTGGCTCAGCTTGAAACTGGTTGGAACAAAATCAAACCGCAACGCGGTCGGCGCTCGCGTCGAAGTGAAAGCTGGCAGTTTGACGCAGGTTGACGAAGTCCGTGCGGGCGACAGTTACATTTCGCATTCCGATTGGCGGCTGCATTTCGGGTTGGGCGAAGCAAAGGTGGTGGATGAAATCAGCATTCGCTGGCCGAGCGGCAAGACGGAAAAACGGTCGAAAGTCGCCGTGAATCAAGTGCTGAAGATTGCCGAGAAATAATCAGGGCTTAGGCGTGTTGGCGCGGTCTTTTTTGAGCTGTTCGGCTTTCAGGCGTTGGACTTCGGCGAATTCGCGCGCGGCATCTTCTTTGCGACCGAGTTGCTGATAAGTTCGAGCCAAAGCGTAGCGCAATTCGTGGTCGTCGGCTTTTTTCCGGGCGGCGAATTCCAACAGCTTGACAGCTTCTGCTGGCTGGCCTTGTTTGAAAAGAATTTTGCCCAGCAAGCCGGTGGCTTCAGGCAATTGCGGATCAAGCCGCAGCGCAGCTTCCCCCCACCGTCGCGCCTCAATCAGGTTGCCATCTTTTTCATAAGCTTCGGCCAGGTAATACAAGGAAGGCGTATCCAGCGGATTGCGTCTGGTTTCGTTTTCAAACGCCACGATGGACTCTTTGTGTTTGCCGAGCATGAAATTCGCCAGCCCGATCGAAAAATACAGGCGCGGCAAGTCGGCATTGAGTTTGGCCGCTGCCTGCAATTCTTCCAGCGCGTGATCGTAATCGCGGTCACGCAGGAACGCCTGGCCTTGCAGCAAATGCAGCGCAGGCAATCCGGCGGGGAACGCCGCCAACCGTTCCAACGTCGCGCGCAAACCGGATTTTCCCAACCGCAAATATGCCAATCCAGCCGCATACAAAACCGCCGGATCAGGTTGAGCCGCATCCAGCGTCGGTTCCAATTGCCGTAACGCTTCTTCGTCGCGTCCCAGCGCCGACAACGAAAGCCCGTACAGTTGCCGCGCCTGCAGCAGATCAGGTTTTTGCTGCAACAAGGATTCAAGGCTTTCGACGGCTTTGGCAAATTGCCCAGCGCGGTAATGCGCTATGCCCAGATTGAACAGAATCGGCGTCATCTGCGGCGCGAGTTTCAATGCCGCCGTGTACGCGGCAACGGATTCTTCGTATCGGCCCAGCCGTGCCAGCACGACGCCCAGATTGGCTTGAGCTTCAATGTAATCGGGTTTGCGTTTTAACAGCGCGCGGTATTCGTCGGCAGCTTCGGCCAGTTTGCCTTCCTGTTGCAGCGCGACGGCGCGCTGAAATTGCGTGGCAACGTCCGCCGCCGGTTGTTGCGGCAGAAACGTGGAGGCGAGAAAAACTATCAGCATCAACTGCTTCATAACGATGAAACTCTAAATCAAAGCAAAAAACTTTGAGACAGGATAAGTTGCCTGCTCTGATTTAGCTCAAACCTGAACAGATAATTCCCTTTTTCAATATCTGCGTCATTCGTGGGAAACCGTATTCCGGAGGTACTAGCTGCTTATTGGCCTGACGCGCCAAATGTCTGAGCCATCGCTTTCGCGCGCTTCATTTCCGGCAAGTCGGCATCAGCCTTGGTCCAGGCTTTGACGAATTTGGCATAGTTGTCGCGGGCTTCGGCGTCTTTGCCCAGAGCTTGCTGCGATTGCATCAACCCGAAGTAGGCGCGTCCGCTGCCGGGATCGCGTTCCAGGGCGGCTCGGAAAAATTCTTCCGCTTCTTTCCAGCGTTTCAATTCCACGCAAACTTTCCCGGCGACTTCTTCCATAGGCACAGGGTAAAGCGGCGGTTCGGAATAACCGAGTTTGATTTCTTCTTCGATGGCTTCTTTCAATTTGGCGATGGCTTCGTCGGCTTTGCCTTCGTGGGCGAGCAGGCGCGCTTGTAATTCCAATGGCGCGACATTCAACGCGCGAAGCTGCTGACGCTGGCGTCCGGCTTGCGGCAGGTCTTTGGCTTTGCCGAATTTGTCTTTCAACCAAGCAATTTCGCGCTCCAGCGTGTCGAGCTTCACCCTCGTCGTCGCAATATCGCCTTTGCCAAGCGAAGCAATCGTCTGGGCGTAATATCGCCAAGCTTTGAAGACTTCAAAAACGCTTTCGTCGGGCAAGGATTTACCATCCAGAATTTCATCATACTTCTCGAAGCGAACCAGCGCGCGCATCATCGAAATCCTGCCTTCCAACGCAGTTCGTGATTTTGTTTCGCCCGGCGTTTTGGTCACATCCAGCAATTCCTGGCTGACGCGAATGGCGTCGCGGTAACGGCCTTGATAGCCATAGACCATCGCCAGGAAATGCACGTTGTGGCCATAAGGGCCAGCGGCGTGATCGGTCTCTTCTCTGTTGTCGCGGATGTAGGCGCGATCAACTTCGGCGGAACCTTCAAAAGCTTTGGCGGCGTCATCCCAACGGTCAACGTGAACGTAAGTATGACCGGGCATGTGAACTGCGTGACCGACTTTCGGAGCCAACGTGCCATACACATCCGCCGAAGGAACGCCGTCAATGGCGCGTTTGCCTGATTCGGTGGCGTGAATCATGTAATGATGCGCCGCCAGATGATTCGGAGATTTCGCCAACACCAATTGCAACATCGTTATGGATTCAACCGTGCCCGGTCGCGGCGCTCCATCACGTTCGAAGCCGGACATCAACGCCAGCGCAAGAAACAATTTGGCTTCCAGATCGTCAGGATAAAACGCGACGATCTTTCGCATAGAGTTTTGGTACGCCGAGCTTGCGCCGAGAAACCCGTTGTTCTGAATCGTCGTTCGTTCGCCTTTGTAACGAGCTTCGACGGCTTCGATGTACAGCCGTTCGCGTTCACTGACTTTCGGAGCGAGTTCTTTGGCGCGTTTGATCGCGGCGTCTCGGCGAGTTTCGTTGACCGCCGCCATCGCAATTCCCCACTGCGCCATCGCGCAATCAGGATCGAGTTGAGCCGCGCGTTCAAACGACCGGTCAGATTCGTAAAACCAGAACGAATGCAACAGCGCCAGACCTTGATTGAAAAACTTTTGAGCTTCGGCTGATTTGGTGGTGACTGACATTTGAACATCGCCGTACCCGTCTTTCAGCGTAGCCGGTTTGTCCGAAGCTTTGGTTGTCATTGGCACGTGGCAAACGACAGTGTTGTCTTTGGGCGCTGGTGCAGTTTGCGCTTGGACAGTGAGCGAAAACAGAACCGAAAAGCTGGCAACTGCGAGCAAAGAATTTTTCATGGCGGCTTTCTCCTAAAAAACTGTTTTTATTGTGGTGGGGCTGTTGGTGCAGGCGCTTCGTCGCGGACAAATAGCAGTAACTCAACTCCGGGGCGAAGCTTGTAAGTTCGAGAACTCGCCCGCCAACCGGCGATGCCGTTCAGATTCGCCTGCTGATTTCCGTACGCCAGGATAATCGGTTGCGAAATGCCCGGAGCAGTTCCGGGTTCGCTCGGCCAACGTCCTGAATAATCGGTGCTGGAATAATCGCGCAAATACCATGGCAAAGGCCAGTGTTCGGGCGACGCAACGTAAATTCCCGTTTTCTTTTTCGTAGGGAACTTGTCAGCTTCGCGTTCAAGCAACCGAATCAGGTCTAAAAACTCGCGGTCTGTGTGGGCGTATACATAACCGAACGTGCCGTCCAGGTAGGGTTTGAATTCCAGTTTTTTGCCACGTTCAACGAAATATCCGGTTTCGTTACCGTTGTCGTCGTATTTTTCAAAGTTCACCTTGCGGGAAATTTGCCAGCAAGCCGCCAGCGAAGCAACAAACACAACGACGCATAAAATCTGCCACGTCAATTTCGACGACATGCGGTAAAGCTGTTCCGCCGCATACCCGCAAACTAAAACCATCGGCACGACAAAGCTAATCATCAGCCAAGGAGTTTTGTATGGAATCTTCGAATAAGCCATCGTCATTCCGAACGTCCAGGCTCCGGTGAACAGCCAGAACCTATTGCCTCGCCAAACGATGAACACTCCGGCCAACAGCGATCCGATCAACAATGGCAATTCCAACTTCAGCAAAATTCCCAAGTAGTACCAGAAAATTTTGACGTGATCGTTGCTGCTGCGTTCTTTCGTCCAATGAGCGATGGAGCGAAAGAAATCCATCACGCCGCCCCAATGGTCAAATAGCGATGAATAAAAAAAGACGTGAATAAACACGGCGATGATCGTCGCAGCCATCGCGTGGTCCAGCGAAGGCAATACCGAAACGGTGTCGTTTCTCAATTCTTTAACAACCGTAGCAGGCGTCAACCGGTGTTGCTGAAACAGTTTTTTGACGATATCCCAGATCGCAGCACAAATGATGGCGACCAAAAACACTGCTACGGTGATGACCGAAGTTTCTTTTGTCGTCAGCAGCAGCCCGGTCGAAACCGCTCCAAGTGCCAGCCAGTAAAACTTCTTGTCTTCGGCGTATCGCCAAAATCCTACGACCATTCCCAGCGAAAAACATCCGAACGACATTTCGTGAATGAAGTACCGCGAGTAAAAGACCAGACACGGTGACAACGCCATGCAAAATGCTGCTATAGGGGTTCCAATCGTTCCCAACTGGCGGCGCAACAACCAAACCATCGCAACAGTAAGAATCCCAAACAGCACCGGCGTCAGTCGCAAGGCAAAGTCGTTTTCACCGAAAACGCGAATCGCCACCAACGTA
The DNA here is from genome assembly GCA_033763255.1 of Acidobacteriota bacterium. Lineage (GTDB taxonomy): Bacteria > Acidobacteriota > Blastocatellia > RBC074 > RBC074 > RBC074. Next base: position 7,551 of record JANRKX010000067.1, read on the forward strand.
AAGTAATACAACGACGGGCCGTGATAATTTGTCGGGTCGTATCGGTACAAGTTGTTGCGAACCAGATTAAGCATGAAATGGCCGTTGACGCCTTCATCGTGGTGAAACGGCCTCAAACTGATTTCGGAAAACCTGAACCAAGCTCCGACAAGCAGCGCAAAAACAAAAACTGCGATGCAGATGTATTTTTCGATTGGAGCTTCGGCAAGTGCCTCTGCCGAATGTTCTGCAGCCTGAATGGTTTTGCCTTCGGACATAAACAAATGTTGGGCTGTGACTGGTGACAGACCTGCACCAGTGTTGAAATTAAAAAGAGGCAGGCGATCAACGACCACCTGCCTCTCAATTTGTTACGGCTCAAAAGCCCTGAGCATTACTGCCGGGGTTTTCGCGCCGGACGGCGTCCGCCTTTTTCAGGCGTTACGTCGCCAACCGTTGCCGGAGCCGGTCCTTCGGGATCAATACCGTTGGACGGAACCAGCCAGATTCGGACTTGCGTGTCAGCCGAAGTGCCGCCGTCGCGCACCACGATACGATTGACATCAATCGCGGTACCGAGTTTGCCATCGGCCAGACGGTCACGGACATTCTTCGCACGATCCAGACTGATCTTCGCCGGTTTTTCCTTCTCGCCGCGATAACCGTCAATGACGATCTTCGCGCCAGGATCGGCTTGGAGAGCCGGAATAACCTTGCTCTGCAGAATATCCTTGCAAGCGTTGTCAACGCGCGTTGCGTTCTTCTTGAACGTCACACAGTTATCAATGACCGAAGGTTGTGGTTTCGGCGGTGGTGGTGGCGGCGGCGGCATCTTGATGCTGGTGCGAGCCGTGCCACTGGCCGAACAACCACCCGCGTCAGAAACCGCTTTCACAGTGACTTCGATGGTCGTGCCACCGGTGACGCCGGTTGTATCAAGCGTCGCGCTCAGACCGCTGCCGCTGATGTTGCCAGCCGAAGTTGACCATTGATATTGGACGTTGCCGTAGTTACGTCCGCCAGTCACACCACCAGTCGAGAAATTGACCTTCTCACCGGCGTCAACCGACGCAGCACTGACGTTCAAATCCAGGTTCGGGCCAAAGCAAACCGTGAGCGGCGGGCAGTTGGTGACGCGAATCGTCTTCGAATCGAAAGCGATGCATCCGCAACCGTCGTCCACTTGAACCGTGATCGTGTAATCGCCCGGAGCGAGTCCGGTGGTGTCAAACACTGTGCTGGCGCCATCGCCAGTCACGCGACCACCGCTCGAACTCCAGGAGTAAACCAGCGCGTCACCATCCGGATCGGAAGCCGTCGCGCGCAGATCAACTTTGTCGCCCGCACAAACCGTGCTGGCGGATTCGCGCAACAGATCGTTTGAGCCTTTGCTGACATTGCCCAGAGCCAACGCCACTGAAGGCGGTTGGTTTGGCAGCAACGGTTCTTCACGTTTGTTGACGTGGCCGATAGACAGACCCGCGATGAACCCGTTCGGGCTGAAGCGGCTGTTGATATTCGAGAACCAATTCAGGTGGCGCTGATATGCCGCGCTGATCGAAAGCCAGCGAGTCGGAAACACGCGAGCACCAGCGACAAAATCAACCGGGCTGTTGGTCAGCAAACTCGGCGTACGCGAACCGACATAATGCGTCGCGCTGACTTCGGCAATCAGTTGCAGATACTGGCTCAGCGGGAAATCCACGCCGACGCCGGAACGAAGTTCGTTCGGAATATCCAGCGAACGTTCGCTGCGCCCGAAGCCCTGAATCACACTGCAACCAACGCAAAGCGGGCCAAGGTTCATATCCGCAGCTTGCGGATCGCCTTTTTTGATGAAGCCGATATTCGTGCTCAGGTTGATGTACTTGTGCAGACGGCCATCGAAGGCAGCGATTACACCGTAATCGAAATTGCCTGTGCCGCGTCCGCGTTCCAGACCGGTAAACAATTCTTGAGTGGTCGGGATTTTAACGAGTGGAATCAACGCAAAACCAAAAGGATTTTTCGGACCGGTAAAGCGGATTTTGCCGCCGATCCAAACATCGCCCAAGTGATTATCGGAGAAACGCGCCAGGAAAGGAGCATTCGGCAAGTAGTTCGGATTCACGTTCGGAGCCAGTGCAGGCAAAATGCCTCCGACCGGAGCGCCCAAACCAACATAAACAGCAGTATCATTTCCGCTGGGTCGAGCGACAAATGGCCCCGAAGCAAAACCGCCAAGTCCGCCAACGTTTGGCGCACGGCACGGACCAGGGAATCCGCCGTTACCGCAAGGGTCGCCAATCGTGAACGAGGCAGTATTCTGTCCCGGGACAATCACCAAACGACCAACCGGCAAGGTTTTTGTTCTGACGTCCGGCAGGTAAAAACCGCTCAGCAGAGCTGGCGTGCCGACTGTTACAACACGCTGGGCTTCGAAGTGAGCAAACAATTCAAGATGATCGTTAAATCCAACTTGAAAGTTGACGGGATAAACTTGCCATCTGACATCAGCCGGATCGCGGTGAAAGTGATTGGCAAAAAAGCCGATGTTGAACTCGCCTTTACGCAAGGTCTGCGCGTCGTAAACCGTAAAAAGTCCGGTGCCGCCGTTTACCGTTGGGGCTTGGTTGCGAGGATCATCCGTTGAGCGGGGAGTCTGTGCTTGCGCAATCGTTGCAGTGATAAGGAGCGCGAGCATCAAACCGACCATTTTTCTCGCAAAACTCATAATTCTCCTCCTGGAAATTGGGTGACTAACGTCTATTGAGTTACTTGATGCTTCCAGAACGAAATATCCGTTCGGTTAAAAAGAGCAGCCCTCGTTACCGCAGGGTAAACCCCGTCAGTGCGAAAGACTTCTTACTGCGGAGGGCTGACAACAAAGAGAATGAAGACTGGATACAACTTCGAGCCAGAATCTATACGATGGTTTAAGAAGTGTCAATTGCAATCTCGTTCTCTACGCAAAGACTTAAGGGCGATTTGGTGATCGGTGGCCGGTGGTCGGCGGGCAGTAAAATTTGCCCGATTCATTTGGCAATTTGGCAAGCAAGACTCCACCAACCAACCACCAGCCACCAATCACCAACCACCATTTCAGGCATAAATTCCTCGCACTCGGGTGATATATGCCACGCGATCAATCGCCAACATGTAAGCGGCGACTCGATTATTAACAGCATGACTTTCCGCGTATTTGCATACGTCATGGAAGCTGGCGACCATAATGTCCTGCAACCGTTCATTGACCATCTCTTCTTTCCAGAAATAACCCATTCGATTCTGAACCCATTCGAAATAGCTGCACGTTACTCCGCCTGCGTTGGCCAGAATGTCCGGGATGACAAAGACGCCGTTGCGTTCGAGTACATCGTCCGCCGCTGCTGTGGTTGGGCCGTTGGCTCCTTCAGCCAGAATTTTGCACCGAATGCGCGAAGCATTGTTGCTGGTAATCTGGTTTTCTGTCGCGGCTGGCAATAAAACATCGCAATCAAGCTCCAGCAAATCCTGATTTGAGACAGGCTCTGCCTCCGGGAATTTCTCCAGGGTTTTATGCTTCGCCAGATGAGTCATAACTTTCGGCAAATCCAGCCCTTTCGAGTTGTAAATACCTCCGCGAACATCCGAGATGGCTACGACTTGGTAGCCGGTTTCGTGCATCAATTTGGCCGCGATGCCGCCGACATTGCCCGAACCTTGAATCGCTACACGAGTTTTTTCCGGTCGCATGCCCAGTTTCTTGACGGCTTCGTTCACAACGAACAGCAATCCGCGCCCGGTGGCTTCGCGGCGACCGCGCGAACCGGACAAATCAACCGGCTTTCCGGTGACAATTGCTGTTACGGTATGTCGAACGTGCATGGAGTACGTATCCATGATCCAGGCCATTGTTTGTTCGTTGGTATTCATATCCGGCGCAGGCACGTCGCGTTCTGGACCGATGAAATCCACCAGTTCGGCGGTGTATCGCCGAGTCATGCGCTCCAGTTCCCCTTGAGACATCTGCGAAGGGTCACAAATAACGCCACCTTTGGCTCCGCCGAACGGAATGTTGACGACCGCACATTTCCAGGTCATCCAGGCCGCCAGCGCGCGAACTTCATCAATTGTCACGTCGGGCGCGTAACGGATGCCGCCTTTGGCTGGGCCGCGCGCGAAGTTGTGCTGCACGCGATAGCCCGTAAAAACTTCTATGTGTCCATCATCCATGAACACTGGAATGTAAACAGTGATTTCCCGATTGGGGACGCGAAGAACTTTGTAAAGGTCGGGGTCGAGATCGAGCAGGCGCGCTGCGTTATCGAAGCGCCACATCATTGACTCAAAGGGATTGTCTTCTCGGAATTGCCGAATGCCATCGTCTACTAATGCCAATGTTACCTCCTTGGCTTGGTGCTTATGGCCACTGGGTCGGCGTGGTGGTCTGTTGAAAAGAACTGGGGAAAATACATTGGGCGGGTGATCCGTTGATTCCCCGCCCTCTTTTTATTTGCCAGAAGTTTTAAGTGATTCGTTCAGCGCGCCGGTTCGGTATCCTTCCAAATCAAGCGTGACGAACTTGAATCCCAATTGTTTGAACGCCGCCGCAATTCGTTGAGCCATCTCCACGTTCAACGCACGCGGCAATTCGTCAGGCGCGATTTCGATGCGAACGACATCGCCGTGGTGACGAACACGCATTTGCTGAAAGCCAAGCAACCGCAATTTGGCTTCGCCGCGTTCGATGACCGAAAGCTTTTCAATCGTCACAGGCATGCCGTAAGGAATCCGCGACGACAAACATGCCGACGCCGGACGATCCCACACCGGCAATTCGGCGCGTTCGGAAAGCGCGCGAATTTCCGCTTTCGTCAATCCGGCTTCGATCAGCGGACTGCGGACGTTCAACTCCCTGGCCGCTTGCCTGCCCGGACGATAATCGCCGACATCGTCGGCGTTGTTGCCGTCACAGACAAAGGCATAGCCGCGCTCATCGGCAAGCTGGCTCAGTTTGGTGAACAATTCGTGTTTGCAGAAATAACAGCGGTTGGCCGGATTTGACTGGTAGTTCGGATCGTGAATTTCTTCGGTGTTGACGAATTGGTGAGGAATCGAAAATTTCCGAACAACTTCCAGCGCATCTTGCCGCTGAAAATCCGGATAGCTGGGACTTTCGCCTGTGACGGCCAACGCGCGTGCTCCGAGTTCGCTGGCCGCGATATAAGCCAGATAGGCACTGTCCACTCCGCCTGAATAAGCGACAATGACGGATTCCATCTGGCGCAACAATCGGCGAAGTGTCTGCTCTTTGACGATGATTTCCTGATTGATCGAATTCGGAAAGTTCGCTGATGAAGAGAGAGTGGCGGTTGATTCTTTACAGGTTGCAACTTGCATCGCTATTTCAGATTCCCTGCCTCTGGCACGCGAGGCAAAGGCATCTTAGCCCAAACCACTGGCCGGATTGAACAAAAATTTTCAGCGTCAAAAGACCGAATACCCTTTGATGCCCATCGGCGTGCGATAAACCTTTTGAGTCGTGACGACAACCATGTTGCCGTCGCCGTCGAAAGCCAGTCCGACCAGCGAAGCTCCGGCCAAAACGACTTCGGCCTGATGCGCATCGGGAGTAATTCTGACAATACCACGATGCCCTCGCAGCGAAGCCGCGACGTACAAATTCCCTTCGGCGTCAAAAGCCAGCCCCTGCGGACGACCGAGTCCGGTATAAAACTTCGTCACATCACCCATTGCGTCAATCCGCCAGATGGTTTCGAACGAAGACACCGTCGGGCCGCTGACGAACAGATCGCCGTCAGGCGAAAACGCCAGATGATAAGCCGCAACACTAGGATCGAGAGAAGCAAACTGTAGAGATTCGCCAAGTTCGTTAATGCGAAAGATCGTTCCGGTTCGATCGCCGACAAAAATATCTCCACGCCGGTCAAAGGCCAGTCCGGTGGCAATCCCCAGATCGGTGGCGACGGTTTCGGCTTCACCAAACGGCGAGATTTTGTACAACGTGCCGTCATACCGGCTGGTGACGTAAAGAGCGCCTTCGCGGTTAAAAGCCAGCCCGGTCGGATTGACCACATCGGCGGGCAGCGGGTGCATCGTGTCGTCGGAAGAGATTTTGTAAATTGAAACTGGAACTTTCTGGCCTCGCGTGCCAGACATGGTGACGTAAATGCTGCCGTCTTCATCAATGGCCGGATTGCCGACAGGATGAATGTTTTCCGCCAGCTTGGCGCCGAGCGCGAACCGTGTTTCCATCACTCCGCTGGCGCTTTCCAGCTTCAATTCGCCGGATTCGATGCCAGTATCGCAATCCGGCACGGTGACAATGACACGCTCAGGCGAGGCGCTGATGATCCTGCCGCGCTGGTCTCCAAACCAGGCGTGGCAATAGGAATAATCCGAAGCGTCATATCCCTGACAAGCGATAACAATTTCGCCGCCTTCGACTCCGGCTCTGGGCACGACGCTTTTGATTTGCCCGCTACTGAAATTCGACATTACTGCGTTCTCCGTAAAATTACTGTACTGATTCTGAGTGAATGGGAAGGAAAGCCAATCATACGCGAGCTAAAGGGATGGCGAAAGAGGCTTTTACGGGGCGGAGATTGAAAGGCGAAGAGATTGAGGGGACGGAGAGAGTGAGAGAAAGTGGGATACGAAATCTGCCTTTCTCTCATTCCCTCTATCACTCAATCCCACTGTCACTTCTGAACGCCGTCGCTTAAATTCGAGTCCTTCCAAAGCCAGATGCCGCCGCGCATGCCCAGAGAGTTGCAGACGACTTCAACATCATTTCCGAACTTGAGGGCGACTTCTTTGGCGTTGCCGCCGCCGATGTACAACTTGTCGAAGTTCGTCAGAATGCGGAAATACTCAATGGCTTTTTCCAGCCGGTCGTTCCATTCCTTGCGGCTGATTTTCTTGAAGGCTTTGTTGCCGAGTTGCTGTTCGTAAGTCTGCCCTTTGCGAAACGGAATGTGAGCCAGTTCGATGTGCAGAGCCAACCGCCCGTCTTCAAACAAGGCTGAACCGATCCCCGTGCCGAGCGTTATGACCAGTTCGACGCCATTGCCCTGAATCGCGCCAAGCCCCTGCATATCCGCGTCATTGATGACCAGCGTCGGTTTGCCAGTGACTTTGGCAATTGCTTTTTGCAGATCGAAGTTGTTCCATTCATCGGAGCCGAGATTTTTGCACGACAGAGTTTTGCCGTGACGAACAACTCCGGGAAAGCCGACCGACACACGATCAAAGCCCGGCAACTGCGCCAGCAGTTCTTTCAGCTTTTCCAGTAAAACGCCGGGCGGGCACGGCTGCGGAGTTTCGACACGCACGCGGTCAGCCAACATTTCGCCGCGCGCGTCCAGCACGGTCGCTTTCAATCCCGACCCGCCAATGTCGAAGGCCAGAGTTTTCAATCCGCTGGATTTTTTAGGTTTCGTAGCTGCTTTGGTTGATGGTTTCTTTGCTGATTTCTTTTTGGAAGATTGTCCGGGTATAGGCATAACGTGAAATGAAGCCTCCGTTTTTAGCTCTCAATTCCTCTTTTTGCGAAAGAGTGTTCTTTGTTTGCGCCAGATGATCGTGGTTAAATCCGCGCCGCATCTTACTCAAATCCCGCTGACTTTAGAAGGAGACAGACTTTGATGAAACGACTCACTTTACTCTTGGTTTTTCTGACAACTCTGGCAATTGGATTTGCCCCGCAAGCTCATCGCGCCGCGTCAAAACCGCTCGACCCCATGAAACCCGGCACATTTCCGGTCGGCGTGACGACCACCGTTCTGATTGACCACAGTCGAACCGACGCCGCCACTAACGAAGCTCGTACGCTGGTCACTGAAATCTGGTATCCGGCCACCGACGAAGCGCGCAATCTGCCGAAAAACAAATTCACTGACTTCATTCCCGGCGGCATGAATCCTCAGTTCGAGACCTTGTTGAAGATGGCCTACAAAAAATCCGCCGCCGAAATGAACGAATCTTATTGGAATTCCGCCGTGCGCGACGCTCGTGTCCGCGAAGGCAAATTTCCGCTGATCGTTTTTTCGCACGGCAACGGAGGCACTCGCACGCAAAACACTTTCTGGTGCGATTACCTGGCCAGTCACGGTTACGTCGTCGTATCCGCCGATCACACCGCCAACGCGCGCGTGACCATCATCAAAGGCAAAACGATTCTCTATCGAAACGACCAGCGCGAAAATTCCGCCGTTGATCGCCCGAAAGACATGAGTTTTCTGCTCGACCAAATGACTCTGTGGAACGGCGGAGCCGACAGCCGTTTTTCCGGCAAGCTCGATTTGAGCAAACCCGTCGCCGCCGGAATGTCGTTTGGCTCGATGACCGCGATTCGAGTCGCCGACGCCGACGCGCGTTTCAAAGCCGTCATCGCCATGTCCGGCGCACCCGAAGCTCACACCAACCTGACCGTGCCTTCGCTGTACATGCTTGGCGAAGAAGACCGCACCATCGGCCCCAAAGGCAATGCCCGTATCCGTGACGTGTTTGCCAATCACAAACGCAATGGTTATCTGCTGACGATGAAAGACGGCGGCCATTTTTCCTTCACCGACGTGTTCAAAATTGACAAGAACTACGGCGACGGCGTCGGCAAAGGTAAACGCGGCGGCGAAGGCGCGGAGTTCAACTACACTTCGATGGAAACGACTTACGCCATCATCAATTCGTACAGCATTGCCTTCCTGGGGTTGTACGTGCGCGGCGAACGCGAATATCTGCCGTTTCTGCAAAAGAATCACTGGCAAGCCGAAATGTCCTGGGACGTAAAAGGCGTCGAATAGCTGAATCAATTGCGCCACCACGGCTGCAATACCGCAGCCCAAGACTCAAAAAGGAGAATACGGAACAAACAGAAATAACGAAACAAACGGAAAATACCAATCAACATTTCCGTTCATTCTGTTATTTCCGTTTGTTCCGTTGTTTCTTTCACTTCCTGTAAGAAGAGGAACTCGATGCCAAGAAAACTGCTCTTATCACTGCTGATCTTTTGTGCGCTGATTCAACCGGCTCGCGTTCAGGAAAAAACACCGCCACCGAAACCGCCGGACAAATCTTCCAGTCCTGGCAATCCTGCGCCGCTGGAACCTGCCGACCGGTCATTGTCGCTGCAAGAATTCGCCGCGCTCAGCCAGAAGCTGTCCGAGTCCAACGGCTACTTCGACACCGACAATCTGATTTCCAACGAAACGTCTTACCTGCACGTGATGGGCAAGATGCGGCAGATGAAAGTCAACGGCGGAGCCTTCATCGGCGTTGGCCCCGATCAGAGCTTTTCATACATCGCGCAGATTCGCCCGAACATCGCCTTTATGGTGGACATCCGCCGCGACAATCTGCTGCAACATTTGCTGTTCAAAGCCCTGTTTGAATCGGCGCGCAATCGCATCGAATACCTCTGCCTGTTTTTGGGCAAACCCGTTCCTGCGGATTTGAACACCTGGAACGCGCGAAGCATCAAAGACATCGTCGAATACATTGATAAGACGCCGAAAGACACCAAACTTTTCGACGCCACGCACGCTGCGCTGTCAGCCAGGATCAAAAGCTATGGCATCAAAATCAGCGAAGCCGAATTCGCCACCATCAAACGCATGCACATGGAATTTTTCACCAGTGGCATGGATTTGAAATTCACGACGCACGGACGCGGTTCGCGCTATTACTACCCGAATTACCGCGACCTGACGCTGGAAAAAGACCTGACCGGCAAACAGTGCAACTACCTGGCCAGCGAAGGCGACTTCCAATTCATGAAGTCTTTGCAGGAACGCAATCTGGTCATTCCAGTCACTGGCGACCTGGCGGGAACCCACGCGCTGAAAAGCATCGCCACGTATTTGAACGAACAGCGCGAAACCATCTCGGCCTTTTACACCTCGAACGTGGAGTTTTACCTCTCGCGCGGAGACGAATTCGACAAGTTCGCCGCCAATGTCAAAGCTCTGCCGCGTGTAGCCAACAGCGTCATCATTCGCAGCTATTTCAACGGAACGTTCGGCTACGCCCACCCGCAATCGGTCAGCGGGTATTACAGCACGCAGTTGCTGCAAACGATGGACAGCTTCGTTAAAGAGTTTTCGGCGGGCGGATTGCAGAGCTACACGGACGTGATTTCCAAACACTCGCTGGATTTACGCTAGCAATTTGGAGTGCTGCGGCTCGACGCAGCTTTGGCTTTCGTAGCCAGAACCTTTCTAAAACAGCAAAACTTATCTGGCGAATGCAAAGCGGCACCGAGCCACCGCACTCCAAACTTTGTTTATGGCTGAACAATCAAATTTACAATTGGACGTGTTGGCAATTGCGGCTCACCCCGACGACGTGGAGTTGTCGGCGGGCGGCACGCTCATCAAACTGGCAAACCTGGGTTATCGCACGGGCATTCTGGATATGACGCGCGGCGAAGCCGGAACACGCGGAACGCCGGAGCTTCGTCGGCAGGAAGCCGAACGCGCGGCGGAATTGTTGGGTTTGGCCGTGCGCGAAAACCTGGAATTGCCCGACGCGCACATCTGGCTGAACGAAGAATCCCGCGTGCGGCTGGTGCGCGCGATTCGGCGACTGCGGCCTCGCGTCATTTTCACGCAGCATTGGGATGACGCGCATCCTGACCACGCGCACACCGCGCAACTCGTCCGCGAAGCCATGCACATCGCGGGGTTGACCAAATACGATTCGGAAGCCAATCAAGAACGCTGGCGACCAAACTGCGTCGCGCACTTTCTGTTTCCGCGAACCGTCGCGCCGACCTTTATCGTAGACATCAGCGATCATTACGAACGCAAATGGGAAGCGATTCGCGCCCACGCTTCGCAGTTTCACAACCCGGCGAGCCCCCAAAATAAAGAGGCGCAATCGCGCGTCAGCACTCCGGCTTTCCTGAGAGAGATGGAAGCCCGCGACCGGTACTTCGGCGCGCTGATCAACTGCGAACACGGCGAAGCCTTTTACGTCCGCGAAGCTCTGAACGTCGCCGATCCGGTGGCGTTGTTGACACGGCAAATGAATCTTTACTCTTGAAGTAGACAGTAGACAGTAGACAGTAGACAGTAGACAGTAGGTACTATCCGAAGCCTCTAGTTTATTGGACGCCGCCCTTATTGGGTGGCTTGCTTGATTGACTGCGAACGCACTCTTTCGCCGATCAGCAGAACATTCAAATGTCACTACTGTCTACTGTCTACTGTCTACTGACTACTGTCTACTTTTACGAAAATGAATATTGGCATCACAGTCTTTCCCACCTACGGCGGCAGCGGCATCGTAGGCTCAGAGCTTGGGCGCGAATTGGCGGCGCGCGGCCATTCCGTGCATTTCATCAGCTACGCCTTGCCGACGCGCGTGTGCCCGCTCAACGACCGCGTGAAGTTTCATCAGGTGGATTTGTTCGATTATCCGCTGTTTGAATTTCCGCCTTACGATCTGGCGCTGGCGTCGAAGATTCTGGAAGTCGCCGAAGCCGAGCGGCTGGACGTGCTGCACATGCATTACGCCATTCCGCATGCGACGGCGGCTTACTTGGCGCGAGAGATGTACAAACCGACGCGCTATTTGCCCTTCGTCACCACGCTGCACGGAACGGACATCACGTTGGTCGGGTCGCGCAAAAGCTTTATGCCGATTACGAAGTTTTCCATCGCTCAGTCCGACGCGGTGACTTCGATTTCGCAATATCTGGCCGACGAAACCTGCCGCACGTTCGGACTTGGCGGAATTGAAATCATCCCGAACTTCATCAACGCGCAAGATTACCAGCGGCGCGAAAACTCCGAACTGAAAGCGACGCTGGCTCCGCGCGGCGAAAAGCTGTTGATGCACGTTTCCAATTTCCGCCCGGTCAAACGCATCAGCGATTGCGTTCACACGCTGGCCAAAGTCAAAGCCAATTCCAAACTGCCGGTGCGGTTGGTGATGTGTGGCGACGGAACCGAACGCGCTGCGGCTGAAACCCTGGCGCGGGAATACGGTTTGGCGAATGACGTGCTCTTTGTCGGGCAGGTTCCTAACATCGCCGATTACCTGTCGGTCGCCGATTTGTTGCTGATTCCCAGCGAAACCGAATCCTTCGGTTTGGCCGCGCTGGAAGCGATGGCTTGCGAAGTCCCTGTCATCGCCACGCGCGTCGGCGGCTTGCCCGAAGTCGTGCGGAACGGAGAGAACGGTTATCTGGTGAAGTTGGGCGACACGTCGGCGATGGCAGAGCGTGCGATTGAGATTTTGTCCGACGAAGCCAAACAGCGCGAATTCGGTAAACGTGGCCGCGAATGGGCTGTCGGCGAGTTCAACACCGAACGAGTGATTCCGATGTACGAACGCTTGTACGAATCCGTCATCAACGCCCAATCGCCAACGCGCAAGCCGACCTCATGCTTTCCATAATGTAGCTTCTCAGCGGGAGAGTGAAAAAAGATTACGGAACATACGGAAATAACGGAATGGACGGAAAATCCTTCTTTCCTCTTTTCCGTTTGTTCAGTTATTTCCGTTTATTCCGTCATTTTCCTGCCTTTGCTTGTGGGTTGATTCGATGGCCTGAGCAGTTACTCCATAATTTCTTTTCAAAGAGCGCCTCATTCGCCCAATTCCTGAAGAATCAAATCGCGCAATTCCCGCACGGCGTTGGGGATGTAGCCGGATTTCAAGGTAATCAATCCAAGCTGGCGGTGAATCGGATGCTGCTTGACGCGCATCAACGTGACTTTGCGGTCTGCCGCTTCTTTGCCAATGGCGTGGCTGGGCAGAATCGAAGCGCCCAGCCCTGCACCGACCAGACTTTTGATGGCTTCGATGTTTTCCATAACCATGGCGATTTGCGGCGTGATGCCCAGCATCGTAAAAAAGCTGTCAATCAATCCGCGCATAACGGTTTTCTTTTCGTAAAGAATGAATCGCAGCGTTCGCAAATCTTCAACGCTGAGAGCAGATTTGCGCGTCAGCGGATGGCGGCGCGGCAAGGCAATCAACAGTTCTTCGTGGTGCAGCGGAGTCAGATGCAAATTGGTTTCGGCCACCGGCAGCATGACCAACGCCAGATCAAGGCGTTGCGCCAACACATCGCGCGCCATTTGGTCTGTGGTTTCAGACACTATGACCAGTTCGATGTTCGGATACTTTGCCTGAAACGATTCCAGCACCGGCGGCAACTGGTAAATCAGCGTGGTCGCTCCTGAACCGAACCGCACTTTGCCGCGTTGCAATCCGTTCAAATCCTGAATCGCCATTTCGGCGTGTTTCACATCCTGCAAAATGCGTTCGCAATGTTCACGCAGCAGTTTTCCGGCTTCGGTCAGCAAGACCCGTTTGCCGACACGCATAAAAAGCTGACTGCCAAGATCGGTTTCCAATTGCTTGATGTGCTGGCTGACTGTGGACTGCGAAAGCCGCAACGCCTTGCTGGCCTGCGTGAAACCTCCGGCGTGTGCGGCGGCGTAAAAGACTTTCAGATGGTGTAAATCCATTTTCAGCCCTTTCTCCCTTAATCGGTTTTCTCGATCAATATCTTCAGGATTATGAATTTTACAGATCAAGCCGTGTGCGGTACAACGCATTGAATTCATGCTGGTCGTATTGGCAGTGCCAACATCATTCAATCAAGAAAACTAAAGAACTCGATCTGCCGCCGTTGGGCAGCCTGGAAAAAGAAGTTCTTCCTCTTTGCTGGGATTCATTCAACCTAAAACCAAAGCGAGGCAAGCGGCCAACCGCATCGTTTGTTTGCCGACAAGCGCAAGCGTTCCATTGAATGCTTGCGCTTGTCCCGTTTCGCCAGAAGCTGTTTTCGCTCGCATTTGTCACCAAATCAGAGCCGGACACGTCATTCAAAGTGTCTCTATCCCATCTGATTTGTCCGAGTAAAAAACGATGAAACTGAATTTGAGCCTGTGGCTGTTAATGCTGCTTGCCGCCGTCAGCGTGGCGCAAACACCTGCGCCCGAACCGCCAACCGATTGGATTGACCCCGACACTGGCCATCGCATTGTCCGCCTGTCGCGCGAACCGAACACTGCCAGTTTGTACTTTCACCAAAACGCTTACACGGCCAACGGCGACAAGCTGGTCGTGACTACGCCAAAAGGCATCGCCACCATTGAACTCAAAGCTGGCTCCAATTTCGGAAAGATTGAATTGGTTGTCGAAGGCCGCGCCAGCAATTTGATCGTTGGCCGCAAGACTCGCCAGGTGTTTTACCTGAAGGGCGACGCCGTGATGGCTACGAACCTCGACACCAAAGCCACGCGCGAAATCACTCGCAACTCCGCGCTACGAACCGGCTCCGGTTTCGCCATCAACGCCGATGAAACATTGTTGGGCGGCAGCCTGATCGAAAGCGGTCAGAGCTTTACTCCGACGACGCCTCGCCCGGCGGGCGCAGACGAATATCCCAGCAAAGGCCAAATGATGGAACAACGCTGGGCCGCGAAATTACCGATGGCGCTGTACACGATTAACGTCAAAACCGGCGAAACGAAGCAGTTTTACCGCGCTACTGACTGGCTGAATCACGTCCAGTTTTCGCCGACCGATCCGGGTTTGATGATGTTTTGCCACGAAGGCCCCTGGCACAAAGTAGATCGCATCTGGACGATTCGCACGGATGGCAGCGGCAAACAACTGATCCACAAACGCACGATGGACATGGAAATCGCCGGGCACGAATTTTTCAGCGCCGACGGCAAAACCATCTGGTTCGACCTGCAAACTCCCAAGAGTAAAGTTTTCTGGCTGGCCGGAGTCGAAATCGCCACAGGAAAAACCACGCGCTATCCCGTGCCGCGCGATCAATGGTCAGTGCATTTCAACGTCGCGCCCAACAGCAAGCTCTTTGCCGGAGATGGCGGCGGCCCTTCCAGCGTCGCCGCGCCGGGCAACGGCCAATGGATTTATCTGTTCACGCCACAAAAAGATGGCGCGCTGAAAGCCGAACGGCTGGTCAATCTGGCCAAACACAATTACCGACTGGAACCGAACGTGACTTTCACGCCGGATGGCAAATGGATAATTTTCCGCTCCAACTTGCACGGAGCGACACACGTTTACGCCGTAGAGGCAAAAAAGAAATAAGAGGTTCACCATGAAAAGTTCAATCAGGTTATTGGCAATTTTGATGATTCTGGCCAGCGGCGTTTTGGCGCAAACCAATCGCGGCGGCATCAGCGGCACGGTCAGCGACAAAAACGGTGCGGTCCTTCCCGGCGCAATAATCACCATTACCAACGTCGGAACCAATCAAACACTAAAAATCACCACCTCCGGCGATGGCGCATACACAACAAGTTCGCTCGAACCTGTTGTGTATCGCATCACGGTCGAAGCGCCCGGTTTTAGAAAAGCGGTCGTGAACAGCATCAAGGTGGACACGGCGACGACCACCACAGTCAATGTGACGCTTGAACCCGGTGCAGTTGAAAACGAAGTGACCATCAGCGCCGACGCGCCATTGCTCAACACGGCTTCGGGAACGACCACTCAAACCATCAACGAACGCCAGATTCAGGACGTGCCGCTCGCCAATCGCAGCGTTTTGGATCTGGCTTTGACCGCGCCGAACGTTTCGGGCGACGCAGGCAGCGAAGACCCTGAAGTGACTTCAGGCCAGCCTGTGCCCGGTTTCAATTTGAGTTTGAATGGCGGACGCCCCGGCAGCACGTCAATTCTGGCCGACGGCGTCAACAACACCGGCGTCGGAGTGGCGCGCGCCGTGGTCAGCTTCACGCCTGAAACCGTGCAGGAATTCACCGTGCAAACGTCGGCTTATTCCGCTGAATTTGGGCGAACAGGCGGCGGCGTCATCAACGCCACGACAAAATCAGGCTCCAACGAATATCGCGGAATCGCGCTTTTTTATCATCGCAATCCGGCAACCAACGCCCGCCGATGGACGACCTCGACACTGAATCCGCCCAATCGGCTGCGCTATTCACAAGGTTCGTTTACTTTGGGAGGCCCGATTTGGCTGCCGAAAAAAGTGTTCGGCCCGGCGGCTTACGATGGCCACAATAAATCGTTTTTCTTTTTTGCTTATGAACCGCGTTGGCGACGCGATTTTGTGGTGACAGACACTTTGCTGCCGACTGACGCCATGCGCGCAGGCGATTTCAGCAACCTGACGCGCATCGCCAATGGCTGGGTTCCCAACGACGTGAAAGCACAATTTCCGCAAATCCCCGTGACGGGAACGAACACGACCATTTATCAACAATTCAACGTGGTCGGCGGCAAATACGTTCCGATCGTGCTGGGAACCGGGCAGTTGTTTGCGGCTTTTCCCGGCAATCGTATTCCGCAAAACATGCTTGATCCTGTCGCAGTCAAAGCTTTGGAATTTTTGCCGCGCGCAGGCAATTACTTCATCAACGAAGCCGGTCAATTGTCGAATTTCGTCGTCAATCGTTTCGTCCAACAGGACGAAACCAGATACACCTTGAGACTCGATCATCAATTGACGGCGAAAAACCGGCTCAGCGGACGGTTCACCAAAGTCCCGGCGGTCGGCGTGCGCGGTTTTGGCAGCGAAGTGAATGGCAACAGCGCGGCTTACAGTGATTCCAAACAAACCGTCATCACCGACACGCATGTCTTTTCTTCGCGCGTCGTAAATGAATTGCGGTTGAATTACACGCGCGGAGTTTTCAGCGAAGATTTCTCCCCTGAATTTTCGATCAAAACCTGGCGCAATCTGGCAAACGAATTGGGTATCCCGACGCTGACAACCGGCGGTTTGCCGCTGTTCAACGTCAGCGCCGATGGGCCGAACGCTTTCGCTTCGATTGGTTCGTCTGGTTCGACCAACAATTTCAACGTCGAGGAACGCTACAACATCAACGACATCGTCAACATCTCGCAGGGCGCGATGAACTGGAAGCTCGGCGTGGATTTGAACTACGAACTGCTTAACGTTACGCCGTTTTTTGGAGCGTCGGGCGGACGTTGGGATTTCCGCGTGCTGAATTCCAGCAACAACCGCACGACCGCCGCCACAGCCGGAGGCATCACCTGGGCAAGTTACTTGATCGGCGTTCCCAACGCTGTGCAGGCGCGACCGCTGTTGATTCCGTATTACTACCGTTGGAAAAGCAGCGCCGCCTTCGTGCAAAACGACTGGAAGGTCAAACCCAATCTGACAGTCAATCTGGGGATGCGGTATTCGCTGCAATTGCCGCGAACAGAAAAAAATGACCTGCAAGGCGTCTTTCGCACTGACCTGACTCAAACCGTGGCTTTGACCGACGCCCAACGTCGCGCAATTGCCACCGGATTGGGCGTTTCCACGACAACGGCGATTCCCGCCAGTGTGCCGGCCAATGCGACGGTTCCCGCCTTTGCTTTTGCCGGACGCGGCGGACGTTCCCGCTATCTGTTCCCGGTTGAATACACCAACTTTGAACCGCGATTCGGTTTTGCCTGGAGTCCGCGCAATTGGAACTGGTTTGCGGAACATCGGCTGACTGTGCGCGGCGGTTACGGCATTTCGCACGCGCCGCTCAACGGCAACAACCGCACGCCTAATCCAGATTTCGGCACGTTTCGGGGCTTGACGACCAATGTCAACGGTTCGTCCGGTTCAACCGATTTGGCTCAACCATTCCGTTTGTCTGCGGTTCATCCGCTGTATTCAACACAAACAGCGGCGCAAGCGTTGAGCATTCCCGACGACGGCCTGGTTTATCTGAACAGTCTGAGCCTGCCTGGCTTTTCGATTTCGGACAACACCAACGTGCCTTACACGCAAAACTGGAACCTGTCGGTTTCGTGGGAACCGATTCGCAACACAGTTGTCGAAGTCGCTTATGTCGGCAACAAAGGCACGCACCTTTACACGCAACGCATCAACGTCAATCCGCGCGACCTGGATTTTGTCGAAGCTTTGGAAGCCGACAATCTGAGTTCGGATGCGACTTTCGCCGACCCGCTCGGACGGCGTTCGTTGACCGGAACGGTGTTGACCATCACGCGCGGCAATGTCGGCAGCAAGTTTTTCGGATTCAACAATCTGTTTCAGTTGTACGATTCTTCGGTCAACAGCATTCGCCACGCGGGATACGTTGACGTTCGCCGTCGCGTCGGACGCGGCATTTCCTTCACCGCCAATTACACATTCGGCAAATCCATTGACGATGCTTCGGACGCCAGCCCAGAAACGCGCACCTTGTCGCACTCGACGACTTCGGGCGGACACATCACTTTCGGCGCGCCGCGTTCCATTGATCGCGCCGTTTCGTCTTTCGACATCAAACATCTGTTCAGCTCGACGGCGATTGTAGATTTACCCTTCGGACGCGGGCGCAAATGGATGTCATCTGCGCCCGGCGTTGCCGACGCCGTCATCGGCGGCTGGACGTTATCGAGCCTGTTCCGTTTGCAAGGCGGTTTTCCGTTCCTGCCCGCTCTGGTTGAAGGCAACCGTCTGAGCAGCGACATCACCCACACCATCCGGCCTGACCTGGTTCCCGGCGTTCCGCTTAAAAACCCGCGCTGGTCGCGCAATTGCCCGATTGGAACGTTGTGCGAACCGTACATCAACCCGGCGGCATTTATGCGTCCGGCCAAAGGCAGTTTGGGAACCGCTCCGCGCACGCTGGATATTCGCGGCCCGGTGCAGCGGTTTTTCGACCTGTCATTCCAGAAAGACTTTCGCCTGACCGAAAAAGGCAATCGCCGCGTGCAATTCCGAGTGGATTTGATCAACGCTTTCAACTCGCCAATTTTCCGCCAAACCTCTGTGACCGGCTCAGCGCTAAATGATTTTATGAACTTGCCCAACGAAGTGCCGATAACAGCGGCTGAATATGACGCTTGGGCAGCTTTTGCCAGCGGTCGCCCGGCGCGTTCAACGTCAGACGGCGCGTCCTTGTTTGCTCGCGTTCAGAGCTTCATCACCGGCGCACGCTTGCCGATCAGACCTGGCACAACCGCCACTACAGGCGCATTGCCACTGGATTATTACGCTGGCATTCGATTGCCGGAAGGCTTTGCCACCAGAGACGCAAATTCGTTTGATATTTCCACGTCGGAGGGTTTCAAACTCTTTCGTTTGCGGCAAGCTTATCAAACTGGTTTCGGCACTTTGCGCGAATTGGGTTTGCCTCGTTACGTGCAATTCGGCCTAAAAATTTATTTTTGATCGCTCCAATTTTTATTCATTGCCTCTCCAGATACTTTGACGCAGGACGTCTGAATAATGCGCGAGGCTAATTCACAACAGAGCGCAAACTTCACAGATTTGCGCCAATCACCCCTCAGGAGGTCGCATGAATCCTATGCTCAAAAACAGAATGATGGTTTTGGTCGGCGCGTTGCTCATAAGTTGCGCGAGCCTGGCCATCGCGCAGGATTACCGCGCCAAAGTGCAAGGCGTCGTTACCGACACCAACAAAGCGGCTCTGGCCGGAGCCAAAGTTACGCTGAAAAACGTTGGCACAGGCATTGAAGTCACTCGGCAAACCAACGCCGACGGCAACTACATTTTCGATTTCGTTGAATCGGGAATTTATACGGTGACAATTCAGGCGCAGGGTTTCAAAAAATTCGAGCAGCGCAACATCACTATTCAGAATCGCGGTGATTTGACGGTCAATGCCTCAATGGAAATCGGCGGCGTCAGCGAAGTCATTACCATTCAGGATTCGCCAGTCGCCGTGCAGTTCAACTCGTCCAGCGACACGCTGACAATCGGCAATGAAATCATGACGCAAATCCCGTTGCGCGGACGCAACCCGTACAACGTGATCACGCTTGACCCGACCATCAACGGCGGCGAAAACAACAACGGCGAAAACCGTCCTTATCACCATGCTTTTGCCAATGAGTTCGACGCGGGCGGCGGCACATTTCGCGCCAACGACATTCAACTCGACGGCGTGCCGCTGACGTCGAGTTACAAGACTTCATACACGCCTTCGATTGAAGCCGTGCAGGAAGTCTCTTTTCAGAAAAACGCGGTTGACGCCGAATACGGCTATAGCGCGGGCGGCATCGTCACTTTGAACATGAAATCAGGCACGAATCGGTTTCATGGCTCGGCGTATTACCACAACCGCAATCCGCGCTTTAACGCTTTTGGCGACCCGACAATTCCGCGCACGGCTGGCGCGGACGAAACCATCTTTCGCGGCACAGACCTGAAAATGTACGGCGGCACAATTGGCGGCCCCATCATCAAAAACAAACTTTTCTTTTTCTCTTCGTGGGAACAGTGGGACGATAAACGCCCGATCACAGTGAAAATCACCGTACCGACGCAGTTGGAACGACAGGGCAATTTCAGCGAAAGCCGCATTGGCAGTTACGCGGTTTGCGCTGCGGGAACAACTTGCGCGCGCCCGATTTACGATCCGTTCACTTCGACAGGCAGCAGCGGAGTCCGCACGGTTTTCGCTGGCAACCTCATTCCTTCGAACCGTTTTGATCCCACAGCAGTGAAACTGATGGCGGAAATTCCGCTGCCAAACCTGCCCGGCAACAATCTGAACTGGCAAGGAACTAAAACGGAAAACGTTGATTACTGGAATTTGTCGAACCGAGTGGATTGGAACATCAATGAGAAATGGAAATCCTTCATCCGTTACGGCTACTTCAAAACCGACCTGTTAGAAGTTCCACAGGACAACACGGCGGGCAAGCTGTTTCCGGCGGCAGGCAGCCGTCGCAACGGATTGAGCATTGCGGCGGATACGGTTTACACGATTTCTTCGTCAAAAGTGCTGAACGTCCGTGCCAATTACCACAAACTGATTGATGAATTTGCCGCTGCCGACAATTACGTGCTTGGCCAATCGGGCATAGAAGCCTTGTGGCCAGGCAATCCCTGGTATTCGTCGCTGTTCACGCGCGACCTGATTTATTACCCGGCTGTGGATGTTCCGACCGGCACAGTTACCAATCGTCTCGGACGTTCAGGACGCGAATTTTGGCAGCGGCCTCAAGGCTGGGGCGGTTCGGCGCGCATGAACTGGTATCTGGGCAATCACTCGCTAAAATTCGGCGGCGAATTGCGCGTGGACAAAGGCAAAGGCGCGCGCTTTGAACCGATCAATTTGAACTTCCGCGCGCAAAATACGGCGAGTCAAAACACCAGCGCGAACATCAACGTTTCGGGCAACGAATGGGCTTCGTTCCTGCTGGGCGTGCTGGATAACCAAACCTCCGGTCGTCGTGTCCCAGTGCAGGAAGTTGTGACGCTCGGCTATTCGGGTTATTTCCAGGACGATTTCAAAGTGAACAGCCGTCTGACGCTCAATCTCGGTTTGCGCTGGGAATTTGAACCCGGCCCGGTTGATCCGCAGAATCGCCTGTCACAGCAACTTGATTTGACCAACCCGATTCCTGAATTTCAGACGACGCCGCCAAATATGCCAGCGGCGGTGTTGAATCTTTTAGGAACGAAAGGTTACAAGCCGATTTATAACGGCGCGTGGATTTTCACCGACGAAAACAATCGTAATGCCTGGTCGCGGCAAGCTGCCAATTTCCTGCCGCGCATCGGCGGTGCATTCCGGCTCGACAGCAAATCGGTGTTTCGTTTTGGCTGGGCGCGATATATGTCTCCATCGTCGCGCATCCGCGACGCTCTGGGCGATTTCGTCAATCAATACACGGGATATTCGACCGTGAGCACTGTGCTCAATCCGTTGAATGGCCGTCCTTTGGCAACCTTGTCGAACCCGTTCCCGACAACCGGCACAAACCCGAATCCGTTGCAGCAACCGACCGAAAAATCTTTAGGTCGTTACACCAATCTGGGCAATGCGGTCAGCCTGGATCAATACGAACTGAAGCCGCAAAACAATGATCGCTATTCCCTGTCGTATCAACGCGAAGTGTGGGGGCGCACAATCGTGAGCTTCGATTTCTTCTTCAACAATGGCACGAACCTGCCGCTGACTGTTGATCTGAATCAGGCGGATCCGAACTTCCTTTATGAACAGCCGCGTTCGGTGACGAATGCGACAGTTCCCAATCCGTTCCGTAATTACCTGACGACAAGCGTTTTCCCCGGCGCGTTGCGCAACGGCGCGGCGAACGTGACGGTAGCTTCCTTGTTGCGGCCTTATCCGCAATATCAAGCAATCAATCAAACCAACACCGCATTGAGCGATTTGCACGTAGTGTCTTACAAAGTTCAGGCGCAACGCCCGTTCGCGCAAGGTTTGAGCATGCTGGTGAATTACGCCTACCAAACGGAAGATCAAACGCAATTCTTTGACGACCGTGCAATGTTTGCGCGCGAATTAACCTGGCGCCCGTTGGCGATTGCCAAACATCGGATCAACCACGCCATCACTTGGGAAATTCCTGTGGGCAAAGGTCGCTGGCTGCTGAAAAACGCTCCGACGGCGGTTGATATGACGCTCGGCGGATGGCAATTGACGACAACCAACCGCTGGTATTCGGGACGCCAGTTGATCTTCACGCAAAACCTGCGCGTCAGCGGCAGCCCGAAACTTAACAATCCGACACTTGGCCCGAACGGGGCTTGGTTCGACAAGTCCGTGTTTTCAGCCTTGCCGCAAGGCACGAACGCCGATCCGGCGAGCGTGGCTCGCACAAATCCGTACACTTATGACGGAGTCGTCGGACCTGGCACCGGACAGTTGGATATGACCTTGAGCAAAGGTTTCCGCATCCGCGAAGGCTGGAAATTCGAGTTCCGCGTCGAAGCCTACAACGCTTTCAACCAGATCAACTGGGACAATCCCGTTGTGGATTTCAACAACGCGAACTTCGGCAAAGTCATCAGCAAACGTCCGGGATACATCGGACGTGAAATTCAGTATGGCTTCAAGCTGTCGTTCTAGGAAAAGTAGACAGTAGACAGTAGTCAGTAGTCAGTAGTCGGTAGCTGAGGCTTCAGTTGCCGACTACTTTTTCTATGGTTATGACAAAACGAACTACAAGACGCTGGGAAAGTTTTATGTCTGAATACAAAGAACAAGTGGCCGATTGGCTCAAAGCCAGATTGAATTGAAGCAATGCAAAACCGACGAAACTTTATCAAATTGAGTTTGGCAGGAACGCTGGCGTTGCCCGCGCTGTCAGAGTTGTCCACTTTGGCGATTGGCGCGCCGGAAGACGTCTGGGCACAAGTCCCGCAAATTTTGCGCCGTATCAAACCGCCGACATTCGCCAAACGCGATTTTGCGATCACGAAATTCGGCGCGGCGCCGGGCAAGGATTGCACTGAGGCCTTTCGCAAAGCCATTGCCGCTTGCAACAAAGCCGAAGGCGGGCGCGTTGTCGTGCCGCCGGGCGTTTGGCAAACGGGCGCGATTCATTTGCTCAGCAACGTCAATCTGCACGTCAGCGAAGGCGCTACGATCAAATTCAGCCGTGACACCAAAGCTTACTTGCCGCTCGTGTTCACGCGATGGGAAGGCGTCGAGTTGATGAATTACTCGCCGTTCATTTACGCCTTTGAACAACGCAACATCGCCATCACAGGCAAAGGCACGCTTGACGGTCAGGCCGATTGTGCGAACTGGTGGCCATGGAAAGGCCGAACAAATTGCGGCTGGAAAGCTGGCGAACCCAGTCAGCAAAAAGCCCGCGATTTGCTGATCGAAATGGGCGAAAAGAACACGCCCATCAGCGAACGCAAATTCGGCGAAGGTTCGTACCTGCGCCCGAACTTCATTCAGCCATATCGTTGCCAGAACGTGTTGATCGCAGGCGTGACAATCCTCAATTCGCCGATGTGGGAAACCCACCCCGTGCTGTGCCGCAACGTCACCGTCATCGGAGTTCGCATCAATTCGCACGGCCCGAACAATGACGGTTGCGATCCTGAAAGCTGCACTGACGTTTTGATCAAAGATTGTTACTTCGACACTGGCGACGATTGCATTGCCATCAAATCCGGTCGCAACGGCGACGGGCGCCGCGTCAATGTGCCAACCGAAAACGTCGTCATTCAAAACTGCGAAATGAAAGACGGGCACGGTGGAGTGACCATCGGCAGCGAAATTTCAGGCAGCGTTCGCAACGTCTTTGCTGAAAACTGTCGGATGGACAGCCCGCATCTGGAACGCGCGCTGCGGTTGAAAACCAACGCCGTTCGCGGAGGCACGCTGGAAAACATCCACATGCGAAACGTGCAAATCGGACAGGTCAGCGATTCCATTGTTTCAGTTGATTTCACCTACGAAGAAGGCGCGGCGGGCAGCTTCATGCCCACTGTGCGAAACGTCAGCGTGCGCGATGTAGCCAGCAAGAAAAGCAATTACGCGCTGTATTTGCGCGGGTTTGAAAAGGCTCCGATTACAAACATTCGCCTGGAAAATTGCAGCTTCGATAACGTAGCCAAATCCAGCGTCTACGAATACGCGCACGGCATTTCGCTGAAGTCGGTCAAACTCAACGGCGTCGCGCCTGTCCGCATCGCGCTGGTCGGAGATTCCACAGTCACCGAAGGTTCTGGCTGGGGAGTCGGATTCCGCGAACAATGCCACGCTCAGATGGAGTGTTTGAATCTGGCGCGCAATGGACGAAGTTCGCGCAGCTTCGTTGCCGAAGGCCATTGGCAAAACGTGCTGGCCGCGCGCCCAAACTATGTGTTGATTCAATTCGGTCACAACGACCAGCCGGGCAAAGGCGTCGAGCGCGAAACCGACGCGAAGACGACTTACAAAGAGTTTTTGCGCCGGTACGTTGACGAAGCTCGCGCCGCCGGAGCCAAACCAATTCTGGTGACTTCGCTGGCTCGGCGAAATTTCAAAGACGGCCTGATTGCGCCGGACATTTTGGCGACTTATGCCGCCGCCGCCCGCGAAATCGCCGCCGAAAAACAAACTCCGCTGATTGATCTCAGCGCATTGAGCATTGAGTTGCTGAACAAACTCGGCGAAACGGCTGCGGCGGAATTCGATGTCAAAAACCCGAACGGTTCGCCCGACCGAACTCACCTGTCGAAAAAAGGCAGCGCTACCTTCGGCAAGCTGGTCGCCAAAGAATTGGTCAAAGCCTTGCCGGAATTAACCGCGCTGTTCCAATAAACGCCGAACAAAGATGGCAATGAGTCAAAACAGAATTTTTCTACTTTTGATGATTGTTGGTTTGTTGGCCGCGCCGATTGATGGCCGGCAAACAACGGTAAAATGGCGCGACTGTCTGCGGCAAAAACCTGAATGGTACGGCAGCGCCGAAGCCATTCGTGTGGCCGAAAACCTGTTGCTGTTTCAGCGGGAAGTCGGCGGCTGGCCGAAAAATACTGAAATGGCCGACACGCTCAGCCAGACTCAAAAAGCAGAGTTGAGCAGTCAGAAACACAACCCGGACGCGACGATTGATAACAACGCAACCACGACACAGATGATTTTCCTGGCGCGCGTGTTCAACGCGACAAAGCAGGAACCGTTCAAGACCGGCTTCTTGAACGGCTTGGATTATTTGCTGCGGGCGCAATACCCGAACGGAGGCTGGCCGCAGTTTTATCCGCTGCTCAAGGGTTACTATTCGCACATCACCTTCAACGACGACGCGATGGTCAACGTGTTGAGTTTGTTGCGAGACATGGCACGCGCCCATTCCGCATACGTTTTTGTTGACGCTGCTCGCCGCCAACGCGCCGCACAAGCCGTCGCCAAAGGTATTGAGTGCATCTTGAAAACTCAGGTCGTGGTTGCAGGCAAACGAACTGTCTGGTGCGCGCAACACGATGAAGTCACTTTGAAACCGGCCAACGCGCGCACTTATGAAAAAATTTCGCTCAGCGGTTCGGAAAGCGTGGGGATCGTGCGTTTTTTGATGGAGACCGAAAAGCCCGACGCGCCATTAGTCGAAGCCGTCGAATCCGCGATCGCGTGGTTTCAACAAACCAAACTCACCGGCATCAAGGTTGTCGAAAAACTTGATCCCACCAAACCGAACGGAAAAGATCGCGTGGTCGTTGCCGACGCCAACGCGGCTCCTTTGTGGGCAAGGTTTTATGAAATCGGCACGAACCGTCCGATCTTTTGCGGGCGCGACGGCATCATCAAATTCAGCCTGGCCGAAATCGAACACGAACGCCGTACCGGTTACAGTTGGTATTCGGATCGAGCCGCGATGTTGCTGGCCAAAGATTACCCGGCGTGGCGAACAAGTCGGGCCAGGAAATAACCGAAACTCGCGCCTACTTTCAGCCGAGCAACCTGCTGATTGAAACGCTCGCCCTGACGAATTACACTCCCGCCATCCCCAAATGGCCCGAAATGGCGACGATGAACAAAGCGACAATCAAAGCAGTGGTCTTGACCATCAGCGATTCGGCTTCGCGCCATGAACGCGAAGACTTGTCCGGCCCGACAGTAGTTGCCGAATTGCAATCGCTGAAAGCAGAAATTGTCGCCACCGAAATTTTGCCGGACGAACGGGAATTGATCACCGAACGATTGCGGCATTTTGCCGACACTGGCGAAGCAAATTTGATCGTCACCACGGGAGGAACAGGTTTTTCTCCGCGCGATGTGACGCCGGAAGCCACGCGCGATGTAATCGAACGCGAAGCTCCGGGGCTGGCTGAATTGATGCGCTCCGAAAGTTTGAAAATCACTCCCCTTGCTGTTTTGTCGCGCGCGGTTTGCGGAATTCGCCGCCGTGCGCTGATCGTCAACCTACCCGGCAGCGTGCGCGGCGCAAGGGAAAATCTGGCGGCGATTGCTCGCACGTTGCCACATGCAATTGATTTGCTAATGGAATAAACCTAAGGAAGCGTGGGACAATTTTCCAAATTGTCCCCCCTTGTCCGAATTGTGGGGCAATTAAAAAAATTACCCCACCTCTTTCAGGGAGAAAATAACCATGAAACTTTTTGCCAATTGGCACCGAATGCTGACTTTGGTCATCGTCAGTGCGCTGTTCGTCAGCGTGATGGCGGCGCAGAATCCGTATGACAAATTCCGCAACAAGGAATACTCGAACAAAGGTTACATGTCCGAACAGGAAGAAATGAAGATGGGCGAACAGGTTCATCAGGAATTGCTGAAACAGATTCGTCTGGTGGAAAACAGCCCGGTCAACGATTACATCAATCGGTTGGGCCAAAATCTCGCCAGCCGTTCGGAACGGCGCAACATTCCCTGGCGGTTTTATGTTGTGAATGACAAAACCATCAACGCTTTTGCCACGCTGGGCGGGCGCGTGTACGTCCACACCGGATTGATTGCCGCAACCAACAGCGAAGCTCAGTTGGCAAGCGTCGTCGGTCACGAAATCGGCCACATCGTCGGTCGCCATGGACTGGAAAACGTCAAACGCGCCGGCAGCATGAAAACTCAAGGCGCAGTGATCGGCGCGACGATTCTTGGAGCAATTCTTGGCGGCCAGCAAGGCGCAGAAGCCGGAATGGCTCTGGGCAGTTTGGTGGCGGGCGGCTTTTTGATGAAACACAGCCGCGAAGCCGAACGCGAAGCTGATTTCCTAGGGCTCTACAATTTGAAAAACGCCAACTACAACACCGGCGGCATGATCGAAATGTTCCAGATGCTGCAACAGGTGTCGAAAGGCGGCGGCGGTTCGCTGGGTTCTGTTCTGGCCAGCCACCCAGACCCACGCGAACGCGAAGCCAATACAAAAACGGAAATTGGCGCTTACCTGCAAGGCACGGATCGTCGCGGAACCAGCAACTCCACAGACTTCCAACGCATTAAAAGCGGATTGCCCGCTGCGCCCAGCACGCCTGCACGTAAAACCCGCCCGCGACCGTAAGCGAGAACAAGCGACAGAGAGAAATAGGGGCGGGGAGATTTGTGACTGATGGAGATTGTGACGAATGTATGATCCGACAACCGAGACAAACCGTCGTTTCAATGGAGCCGGTTCCCTCTGTCCCTCCTTCTCTCTGTTTCTCTGCCTCTCTGTCGCGTTTCTTATTTTCACTCCCGCGGCCACAGCCTTCGCCCAGAAAAAACAACGGCCTCAACTTCAATTGGTATCCCGCAACGATCTGGCAGGCAAAGTCCTGCTGATTCCACGCGATGATCGGTTTCTTGAATTACGAACGCTGGCACAAATTGCAGATCACTATTTGCTGCTTCCGCCTTCGCATTTGCTCAATCCGAAACCGCAACCCGACAAGTTGATAGAATGGCTGAAAGCGCAAAATCTGACAGGAGTTTCCGGCGTCATTCTTTCGCTGGAAGCGATTTCCGCCGACGCTTCGCCTGAAACGACCGCGCGAATTTCTCAGGCGATTAAACAACTTCGTTCGCAAAATCCGCGAGCGGCGTTTTACGGATTCACTTCGCTGGATTCATCTGTCGAAACGTCCAAACAGTTTTGCCAATCGGCGCTGGGACTGACAGCCGATGGAAAGTTGGATTTGTTGCTGATCGGGCAGGATGAAAACTTGACTGCCAAACCAGCGCAAATCGCCCGCGCACGGTTGATTGGTGAAGCCGCCACGCGCGAAGCCGACAGTCGAATAGTTTTTGATGACAACACCAATTCAGCGGCGGCAACTTTGCTGGCGCGATTTTTAGCGCAGCGACTGGGACGTTCGCCCAAACTTTTGCCGGTTTATTCTTCCACTGAAGGTCGCCGTTCGGAACAGAGCCGCGATTCGATTCCGCTGGATCAATCGCTGGCCGCCAAGATCAAACTTTTCGCCGGAACGGTGCTTGCGCCCACACCTGAAACCGCTCCGCAAGTGGACGTGCTGCTGTTTGTCCACACGCCGAACACCAGCGAAGAACAGCGAACAGCTTTGGCGATGACGGTTTTGCAAACGATTGATTCCGGCGCACGTGTCGCTTTCGTGGACGTTTCCGAATCCGCCAAAACGAAAGAAGCGATGCTGGCCGAACTGCGCGGCCATAAATTGCTGGGCAAGCTGACGGCTTACGCTTCGGCCTTTCCCGGCGAAGCTGCAAACCGGGCTGCGCTGAACCGCGTTATGGCGCACGCCGTGATTTTTTTCGCGGCAATCAAATCGCTACGCAACGACATTGACCGAGTTCACCGCATCGAACGCAATCAAATCAATTTGCTGTTCAGCCGCATTCTGGAAGATTGGGCGTACGAGATGATTGTTCGCCAACAGCTTGAGGAATATGTACTGCAACAATTGAAATCCGATCCGTCGGAGCTTGGCGACAAAACTGAACTCGCGGAAAAATTCGTTTACGACGCGCTACAAACACACGCAACCGACCTGTTTGATGAACAGTTCCGCCGCAACACTCACGCAGTGTTGATGAACAGCGGCACGCGCGTGCAATTTCGTGTCAGCCTGTTGCAACGGCTGCAAGTCCGATTTTCAACGCGCAAAACTTCCGAGCCGGAATTTCGGCAGAACATTCATACGTTTTTTGACGGATATTTGCCTGGAAGTAGACAGTAGCTGCTATCGGCAATTCGTGGTGAGAAGATTGATCGTTGTCAGATTTTCGTTGCTGTCCAACAAAGCATTCAAATTCCACTACTGTCTACTGTCTACTTCCCACAGGAGGATCACTCACAACTCATGTCCCTGATGCTTTCAGAGATCGAACAACAACCCACCGCCATCGAAAAAACCATCAAACGCGAATCCAAAAAGATCGAACGTTTCGCCGCTCGGTTGCGAGCTAACCGTCCCCGTTTGATCGTATTGGTCGCGCGCGGCAGCTCTGACAACGCGGCGCTGTTTGGCCGTTACCTGTTGGAAACAACCACAGGCATTCCGGTGTCGCTGGCGGCTCCGGCAGTTCACACGCTGTACAAAGCCAAACTGGATTTGCGCGATTCGCTGGTCATCGGCGTATCGCAATCCGGCGAAGGCGACGACATCAATCTGACGCTGGAAAACGCCAAACGCTGCGGAGCGACAACGCTGGCCATTACCAACGAAGCCGAATCCGCGATGGCCAAACTCTGTGACGAAGCTTTTCTGATTCACGCCGGACGCGAACGCAGCGTGGCGGCGACCAAAACTTATACGGGGCAGTTGCTGATATTTCATTTGCTGGCGCGCGCGCTCGGCGGCGGCAAAGAAGAAGTCGAACGCTTGCCGGAATTCGCCGCCGAAGCCTTGAAGCTGAAAGCGGACGTGGCCGCAATGGTCGAACGTTATGCGTTCATGGAACAGTGCGTGGTCGTCGGGCGCGGGTTGAATTACGCCAACGCTTACGAATTTGCGATCAAGCTGATGGAAACCTGTTACGTCGTGGCCGAACGATTTTCCGGCGCGGATTTTCTGCACGGCCCGATTGCGATGGTGGACAGCGGCTTCCCTGTTTTTGTCTTCGCTCCGTCAGGACCTACGCTGAAAGGCATGAAAGAACTGCTGACAAAACTTCACGGCATCGGAGCCGAAACGCTGGCAATTTCCGGCGACGCTTCGACGTTGAAAGCGGCTTCGCGTGGAATCAAAATGCCGCGCGTGGATGAATTGCTGTCGCCGATTCCCTACGTCATCCCGGCGCAATTATTCGCCGCGCTGCTGGCCGAAGCCAAAGGCTTGAGTCCAGACCAGCCACGCTCATTGTCGAAAGTCACCAAAACTGTCTGAAACTCGCTTGTGGAGTGCGGTGACTTGTCACCGCTTTGCATTCTGGCGAAAAGAATTTCTGTGACAGAAAGCATTGGCTGAGAACGCAAAGCTGCGCCAAGCCGCAGCACTCCATAAACGACACATTCGTATGTCTGTACAACAATCGGAAGCTTTCGCTGCTTCCGTCATCATTCCGGTTCACAACCGCAAATCCGAGTTGCAGGCTTGCCTGACGGCGCTTGTCGCGCAGGATTTTCCGTTGAATCAATTTGAAGTCATCGTTTGTGATGACGGTTCCACCGAAGATTTCAGCCAGATCATTGCCGCTGCCCGACAACGTCAACTTCAGATCACGCACGTCAAACAACCCAACAAAGGCCCGGCGGCGGCGCGCAATTTGGGAATCAGACACGCCAACGCCGAAATCGTAGCCATGACCGACAGCGACACTTTGCCCGACA
The DNA here is from genome assembly GCA_033763255.1 of Acidobacteriota bacterium. Lineage (GTDB taxonomy): Bacteria > Acidobacteriota > Blastocatellia > RBC074 > RBC074 > RBC074. The sequence continues at coordinate 38,442 of JANRKX010000067.1, forward strand.
CCGCTTGGTTGAGAAACTTGATCGAAGCTTTGGCTGCTGATCCTTCGGCAGTCGGCGTCGAAGGAAAAGTCTTCGCCAACAACGAAAGCGAATTCGCTCCGCTGGGCGAAGGGCCGGAAAACCAATCCGGGGGCGTGTATCTGACCTGCAACATGGCTTATCGCCGACGAGTGTTGATCGAAGTCGGCGGCTTTGATGAAACCTTTCCCTTCCCTGCTTACGAAGACGTGGAGCTTGCAGCGCGAGCAATTCAACGCGGAAAAATTCTTTGGCAGCCAGCGGCGGTGATAACTCATCCGCAACGCCCGCTGACGCTGAAAACCGTCTGGAAAAAATTGAAGCACTGGGAATTTGTGCTGCGAATGGGTTATCGCTACGGATATTTTGGCTGGCCGCGCTATCCGACGAAATGGCCGAAGCTGTATTTGATCGGCTTGGCGGTCATCGCGCTGCCGCTTTCCAAGTGGAAACAAGCAGCGGCTTGTGTGACGACTCATCCGGCGGCAGCAGCGAAATTGTTCCTGTTTGGCTTGGTGGAAAGTTTGGGAGCGATGGCGTTCGTCGCGCCGAAAGTTATTTTTCTCAGCCGTCAAAAGCTGATCGAACGGCATCACTATTTGGGATCTTTGGGCTGATACAAAATCAATCCGGTCGGTTCGTACCGCCAGACGGCTTGCAACCAGTCGGGCGCTTTTTTCGGATCGCCAAGCGGCTTCAACTCTTTTCGCTCTTTGATCTCGCGTTTGCCGATGGCGATGTAATCCACACGATTCGTTTGCAGCCACGCCCGTAATTCTTCCAGCGATTTCACCGGCGGAAAAAACACCCACTCCTGACGACTCATATAAGCCAGATGCGGTTTGCGAGCGACGATCCGCAAACTGTTCGGCGCGGCGTTTTGGCTTATGACGAAATCGCGCGCTTCGGCGACTTCCATCGGCAAAGCTCCCAAAAACTCATTCACGTCTTTGCGCGAAAACGCGACTGAACTGACAACCATCACCGCCACCAACGCGACCGGAACCGCCGCAAACGCTTTCGCTTGCAACCAGCCTTGCGCGCGCGCCAGTTCCAACCAGCGTAAAGCCGCGAACACCGCAAAGCCCGCATACAAGACCATCACAAAAAAGTAATAGCGCGTTTCCCAATGGTTCAGCCCCATCAACAGCCAATACAGCCCACCGGCAATCAACACCAACATCACCGATTTGGATTGTCGTCCGACGAACGCCAACGCAACGCCGAGCAGCCCCAACCACCCCACCAACTGCACAACCAGATTGCCAGCGATGCTGTGGCGCAAACTTTCGTACAAATTGACCGGATATAGTTTGAACAAACGCGCCGGATCGTATCGAAGCACATCACCAAACGATTGAAACTTCGTTTCCAACGCACGCGTGGCATCCTGATTAACTTCGCCTCTGACCAGTTCCGGAAAAAACTCTGTGGCGATGTTCAGGTAATTCGTGTTGTAAAGCGGCGAACCGTGATGCCTGTAATTCGCCACCAGCCACGGCGAAGCGGTCAGCAAAAACATTCCGACGAACAGCGCGGCTGACTGCAAGCGTTCGCGCCAGCTTTGCTCGAACAAATTCAGCAGCAGGATTCCGATCAAACACGTCGCCAGCAAAAACAGTCCGTTGTACCGAATGACATACGCCGCGCCGGTCAAGGCTCCGGTCAATACGATTCGCCAACGCACGCTCAGCCGTTCGGCGGTAAACGTCGTCAGCACTGCCAGGCAAACGAAAAGGAAGAAAACATCCGTCGCCGCGTTGATCGAAAATTGCGGAAACTCTCCGCTGGCGATGGCAATCAACTGCGCGCCCAAGCCTACCCAAAATCCGAACAGCCGAGCGAACAACACGAACACCAGCCAGCCACACAGCACTGCACAGACCACGGACAACCACTTGGCGACAGTGAACAAATCTACGACGGTTAGCTTGCCCAGCGCGGCAACGATTGCCGGGTACCCTGGCCCCTGAAATGTGTTTTGTGGAAATTGGCCTGCGGCGATGCGTTCCGCATCCGGCGCGTAGTAGTGGTAGAAATCCGTTTCGGTGGCGTAATTCCCGAACGGATGCTGACGGGCAAGAGAGCATAGCGTCAGCAAATGAACCAGACAGAGTGAAAGAGGCAACCAGCGTTTCATCAGGTAATCAGTTGACGGTTGAAGCGATTCGGCGTTTGGCTTTTTTAGCTTTTTTGGTCGGCGCAGGCGGGTTGGCGCGCAACCAGGCATTCAAGTCAGCAATGGCTTCGAACTCAAGCAACTCTTCGCTTAACAGTTCCAATTGCGTCAACGACAGCCGGCCAATGCGCGATTCCAATCTTGGAGTGAGTTCGCCAAACAATCGAGTCAACGACCGCAACACGAGCGATCTGGCTTCCTCCTGTCTTCCTTCTTTCCGCCCTTCCAGGATTCCTGTTGTGCGTCCTTGTTCCATCCAGATTTGCGCTGCTGTTTGCATAACTGCTCCTGATTTGTTTGAAAAAGCTGCTTTGATCGAATCGTTAATTTCGTCCGGCGTAATTCCATCGGCTGCCGCAGAAATATAACGAACCATAGGTAAAAGCTGTTCAGCCGCCTCTTCCGGCGGCAGCAGCTTTATAATCTCCGTCAAGCGATGTTCCAATTCGCCGCCGAAGATATGTTTGAGCAATAACAACCCCGACTGCAAGCCGGACGCTCCAACGATTTCCTTGTCTTCATAGCTGGACAAGTCGCACAAATGATATTCGAAATCGGGGACGAATCTTCGCCACTGAGTTTGAGTAACTTCGGGCATCAAGTCGGACAATTTCGTTCCGATATTCCAATGCCGTCGCCCGTGATAAAAAACGACCGGGATGACAATCGGCAATTGAGGCTCTCCCGAATCTTTAGCCCGTTGCCACAGGCCAACAATGTAATCCAGCAATTGCAAGGCTACCCATTTTTCAGGCGTGCTCTTGTGTTCAAGCAGAACGTACACGTAAACCGCCTCGCCTTTTTTCAATTTGACGCGAAAGATCAAATCGGAAAAATGCTCGCTCAATTCCTCCGTGACAAAGCTGCCGTCCACCCGTTCCAAAGTACGCCAGTCAATAGCTGCTGTCACTTCAACCGGCAAATACGACTTCAGAAATTGCACTGCCACTTTCCGCCGCCCAACCAGACTTTTGAAAAACAGGTCATGCGGGTTGGCCAGTTTGTTATTCGATGGCTGATCTTTGGCTGTTGTAGAAATTTTCATACACGAGCGTGGGTCTACAGATTGCGGCGTTTTCGCTCTTCCAGAATGTATTCCGAAGCCCGCCAAGCCAGCGCCATGATCGTCAGTGTAGGATTTTTATGCGTGCCCGAAGCGAACGCGGCGGCATCCATGACGAACAAATTCTTCACGTCCCAGGATTGATTGAACTGGTTCAACACAGAAGTTTTGGCGTCCGCTCCCATGTGAATCGTCCCCATTTCGTGAATCGAATGCCCGGCGACGCTGGGTTCTTTGGGCAACGAAATGTCTACGGCTTTGGCGGCGGCGAAGATTTCTTCGTAAGTGCGGCGAATGTATTTGTACATCGCGCGGTCGTTGTCGTTCAGCGGGTGATGAATCTTCAGCACCGGAATGCCCCATTTGTCTTTCACGTTCGGATCGAGTTCAACAAACTTGTTCGCCGCTGGCAGCATTTCTCCGTGCGAAGCCAGCGTCACGCGAGCGCCAGTCCATTTGCGAACTTCTTTTTTGTAGGCTTCGCCGAATCCGGGAATGCGTTTGGCATTTTTGTCCGGGCGGCTGCGAATGCGCGACGAAGGTTCGATCTGGAACCCACGCACGAAATCACGTTTTTCATCCGGGCGAAAATATCCAAACCATGGGATGACTATGTGCGAACCGCCGATGCCGTCGCCGACTTCGCGCGGTTGCCAAAACAGTTCAGGGAAATAAGCCGTCGCATCCACGTCCAGGTGCTCAATGAAGTTTTTGCCGATCAAGCCGCTGGAATTGGCAATTTTGGATTGCAGCATCAGCCGTGTGCTTTCCAGAGTGCCGCAAGCAACGATGACCATTTTGGCTTTGATCTCGCGGTCACGGCCAGTCGTCTTGTCAATGTAACTGACGCCCGAAGCCAGACCGTTTTTGCCGGTGTTGACCTTATGCGCCATCGCGTTGGAAATGACGGTAAAGGTTTTCGGAAACTTCTTCATCAGCGGCACGACTTGCCTGAACGCAGAGTTGTAAAACGAATGAGTTTCGCAACCATCGGGGCACTCGCCGCAATAATGGCACGGCCTGTAACCGTTGTGAGCTTTGGTCAGCATCGCCCGGCGAACGTTGATCGTGCGAATACCGATTTTTTCCGACGCTTTTTTGATCGCCCAATCCGAGCATTTCAAATTCACTGGAGGCAGGAAATTTTCGCTGTCCGGCAAATCGGGATGGTTTTCTTTCTGGCCGCAGACGCCCATGAATTGTTCGGCTTTGTCGTAATACGGAGCCAGGTCTTTGTATTCCATCGGCCAATCCAAACCTTGCCCGTCGCGCGAACGCATTTTGAAATCGGCTTCGTTGAACCGGTTGGCAAATCGTCCCCAGAACATGGTTCGCCCGCCGACGTTGCGAGCACGCATCCATTCGTAAGGCATCTTGTCCGGCGTGGTGTACGGCTCATCTTTGGTCGGGCCGTACATCGAATACTTTTCCTTGAACTCATCGCTGCGTGTTTTTTCAGTTTTCAACCCGCGATATTCGTCTTCGTAAGGAAACGGATCGTGATACGGAAAATCCACCTGATCTTTGCGAAGTGGCCCGGTTTCCAGCATGGCGACTTTCAATCCGGCGTTGACCAAAACCCAGGCGGCAGTTCCTCCGGCAGCACCTGAACCAATAATGACGGCGTCGTAAACCGGCGATTGAGTTCTGACGGTTCGTTGTTGTCCCAGCATGCCCAACATAAAGATAGTCCTTTCTCGTTCGGGAAAAATTAGTTCGCAGATTGTTTTGGAATTAGATGAACCTCAAAGCCGGATTTTAGGTGTCGGGTTGTGGAATTGTCTAGCAGGCAGGTTGAGCTTTCTCTGAAGCTCATTTCGCTAAAGCAACACAAGGCGCGAGCCTGAAAACTCGCGCCTTGTGTTTTTGAATTGAGTGTTTTGTTTTCAGATCACTTGATGTTGATTTGAACGACGTTGGCGATTGCGCCGTCCACGATCAACATCACATCCACCAGGCCGCTGCCTGCCAACGCGCGAGGCAATTCGATGTTGATTTGATCGAGACCGGCAAACCCGCCCTGGTCTCCGGCATAAGACACCGGAGCTTCGATGCCGCCGATGATGGCGCGAACGGCATCCAGCGAACTGCGACCACGAACTCCGGTAGCAAACAACGACAGGAAGATGCGATCGTCAATTGCGCCAAGATCAATCGGCACGGCGACGAATCGCCCGGTCGTCAGATCGAATTGCGCGACTGGCCGCGAGCTGGACGAACCATCGGCTCGGAACGTCAAGGCGTTCGCCGCTGGCAAACCTCGCCCGCTGGCATCGGCGACGAAAATTCCCGGAGCCACGTTGGCGATTTCCACCACGCTGCCGGAAACCGCTCCGTTGCCGCTGGTAATCAGAATCGTAGCTTGCCCCGCAGCCGTTCCCGGCGGAACCAGGTAGTTGACCTGTGTCGGAGCGACGAAAAACAACGGAGCAAGTCGTTCGACGTTGGCGCTGTCGCGCACCTTGACCGTCGTTCCCGCGAGCGTTGTCGGCAGCGGCACGGATGTCGCCACCTGAGTCGTCGTCGCCAGATTGATTCCGAACACGGCGACAATCTGATCTGACGTGAGAGCTTCGCCGCGATAGCTGGCGGCGGAAACGCTGGTTGCGGGTTGCGCCAGCAACACCGGAGTCGCCACAGCATCCGTCGGCAAAGCTGCGCCGCTGGTGTCTGTGACGCTACGCGCTACCGGAGCATCGCGGAACGTGAAATCCAACTTCGCTCCGGTGTTGGCATCGGAGTAATCAAACACGATGTTGAAAATTCGCCGCGAACCTTCGGCCAGAGTTTGGTTGCCGGGCATGATCAGCGACATGCCAATTGCGCCTTGAGCCACCTGACTGGTGTTGACGTTGAGCGTTGCGCCGGTCGCGTCGGCTCCCAGCGTCACGCGCGGATTACTCAGGATGGCGGTGTTGAAACCCAAACTGAGGCTGACGGCTTTTTCATTGCCGAACGCTTCCAGGTTGACGCGCAAGGTCAACTGTTTGGTCTGTTCCGCCCCAAAAGCGAAGTTGACGCTGGTATCTCCACCCCAGCCGAGCGTCCTTTTTTTGATTACCAACTTATACTCGCGCATCCCTGTGCATCCCATTGCGTCAACCACCAACACCTTGAAGACGAACGTGGCTTTCTCTGGCACAAGCACCGGAGTCGGGCCAGAAAGCACTCCGGCGGAAGACAACGTCATTCCGATAGGTAACGCTCCGCCGATGATCGAGTATGTGTAACTGGGCATTCCTCCGATGGCCGTCAAACTGACTGGGCCGTATAGCCCGCCATCTTTTCCCTCTGGCAGATCAATCGGGCCAAGCGTAATCGTCGGGCAAGCGCAACATTTGGCTCTGGCTTCGGTGATTTCGACCAGCAATGCGCTCACTTGCCCGGCAGCAGCCGCAGTGACAAAAGTCAGCTTGTTCGGCCCCGCCTGGAATCCGCTGGTGATCGTGAAGGTGGTGAACCCCGTTGGGCCGCTGCTGGTGGCAATCGGCGTCGTGCTGCTGTTCAGGAACAACTGCCCGCTGGCGTTGGCCGCAAACCTGCCGCTGATGAGAACACTGCTCAGGTCGCAACCATTCAGTTCGAAATTGGCTGTGTACCGAAGACCGCCGGGAATGCCCGGCCTGCCGATCCATGCGGCGGTGGAACTTGTGGCCCAAGTGTTTGGTGGATCAATGACAACCGGCGACACGGGCGTAAGTGTGGGGCTTGGAGTGACAGCGGAGTAATGGCCATCAGGGACGCCGAGCGGCAGTTTGATCGGGTTGTTGTTGGTGGTGTTGGCTACTCCCGTGTTGAACAGCTTCAGATCAACGACCGGACAGTCTTTGATGACGATGGTGTACGGCTTGGTTAAGCTACACCCGCAAAGGTCAACCGCAGCTACTGTGAACGTGAACGTGCCTGCCGTGCTCGGCGTGCCTTGCAACATTCCACCATCGAAGTTCAGACCCGGCGGCAAAGTTCCCACGACGGAATACGTCACCGGCGGGCACATGCTATCGGTCGTGAAGGTTTGTTTGGGATACACCGAGCCAACAAACCCAGCGGGCAGGTTGTTCGGCGTGATCGTAAGATTGCAAATGACCTCTATCGTGTAATTCTTCGTGCTCGGACATCCGCAATTATCCGTCGCCGTCACCGTGAAGGAATACACTCCCTTCAGTGTCGGCGTGCCTTGCAACATCCCGTCCATAAAGCTCAATCCCGGCGGCAGAGTTCCGGTGACGGAATACGTCACGATCGGGCAAGGGCTGTTGTTTGTCAGCGTTTGTTTGGGATACGGCTTGCCCGCCGTTCCCGCGGGCAGCGCAGCCGGCTGAATCGTATACGGAGTGCATTTGACCTCAATGGGCTGCGTGAACACTGCCATGCAGCCGTTGGCGTCTTTGACAGTAATCTGAACGGGAAATGTGTTTTGCTGAGTCGGTATGCCGGTCAGCTTGCCGTCCATCGAAAGCGACAACCCCGGCGGCAATCCCGTAGCCGAATACATATACGGCCCGGTTCCGCCCGAAGCCATAAACATCGTCGTCGGGAACGGCTGCCCGGTCATGCCTATCGGAATCGTGCTGGGCGTAGAAGCCAGACTTAGCGTGACGCCTGCACAAGGTGATGGTTTGCATTTCCCCGCCGAACCCGCCAGAAAGATTGAGCGAAGCTCCTCTGGGGTCAGCGCGACGCGCCAGAGTTCGACTTCATCAATCACGCCGTTGAAAAATTGAACCAGCGGCGCTGTAGCCGTTCCACCGGTCAAACCGCCAATTTGGATTGGGAAATTTGTGCTTTGCATGGGCGGCAGAGTTCTAGCAACACACGTGTCTACCTGGCCGTTGATGAGCAAACACACTTGGGTCAGGCTGACCGTTGCCGCCACATGGGTTGGAACGTTCACCGGCAACTCAGCCGTGGACACTACTTCCTGAAATGTGTCGCCATCTGAAATGTCCAAAAACAGCCGTCTAAACGGAGTGACTGTGTTTGGAAAACCGCTAACCCCCAGCCCAAACGAACCGGTTACAGATTGGCCTCCGCCATTGCCTTTCCAAACCAATGGCATGTTGCTGGTGTTGAACTGATTGATGGTGATCCAGGCGTCCAGTGTGAATTGGTTGACGTTGAAATCGTCGTGATGCGGCGCTTCCAGCCAGTGATTTGCTGTTGTCAAAATGCCTGGGCCAACTATGCCTGCTGGAAAAGTTCCGCCCGTTCCTTGCGGCAGAGCGTGATGAGCGCCTCGGATGTCGTTGCCGTTTCCATCCATCGGCCACCAACTAATCATGTCTTCGTTTCTCGGCGGCGGTTCTACGCATCCACAATTTTTCGTCGTACAAATGACTTTGAGCTTGTACTCGCGCGTTGCCATGCAGCCGCATTTGTCCGTCACTTTGACTGTGAATGTGAAATCACCGGTCAGGACTGGCGCGCCAGAAAACGTGCCATTCGGGTTCAGCGTCAGACCCGGTGGCAATTGGCCTGCGCTGATGGTGAAGGTGTTCATGCCGCATCCGCCAACCGTCGAAAATTGCAATCCGGTCGGAGCGTAAGTCGCGCCTCTGATTCCATCGGGCAATTGCATCACGTCAGGTGTGATGCCCGTGATGCCGCAATTGATTGTCAGCGAATAATCCCGAATTCCAGTGCAGCCGAATTTGTCTGTCACGGTGACGTTGAAGGAAAACGCGCCGGTTTGCAGGGGCGTGCCTTGCAGCTTGCCGTCGGAGGTCAGTTGCATTCCGCTGGGCAACAATCCGGCGGTCACGGCGTAGCTGTACGGCGCGGTTCCGCCTGTTGAAGTCAATTGTTCCACCGGCGAATAACTCTGCCCGGCGATGCCGTCGTGCAATGTGGTTGGCGAAATGACTATGTTGGGACAGGCGATTTGCCAGGTGATGGCGACGGTTCCCATGCAGCCGTTTTTGTCTGTGGCTTTGACCGTGAAATTGAAATTGCCCGCTGCTTCAGGAATGCCGGTCAGCTTGCCGTCGGGTTGCAGCGTCACGCCTGTGGGCAAAGTTCCGCCCGACAAACTGTACGTGAACGGAGCCGCTCCGCCGGCGGGTGAAAATTGCTGCATAAACATTTGCCCGACGACGCCATTCGCCAGCGTAGTCGGCGTCAACGTGATGAGCGGGTCTTTCTGCGTGTAAATTTCGGCGGAAGCCAAATGAACATTGTTGCCAGTTGTGCCACCGGCAACCAGCACACGACCACAGCTCAGCAGCGCCGCAATGTGGTGGCGTCCGCGAGCGCTGTTCATCGGCCCGGCATCAGACCATTGCTCCATTGCAGGGTCGTAAAGCTCTGCTGAATTGGTTTGAACACCAGCCAGGTTTTGTCCACCGGCAATCAAGACTTTGCCCGAAGGCAACAGCGTCGCCGTGTGGCGATGGCGCGCAACGACAATTGGCGCTTTGGTTGACCACGTGCCGCTGATCGGATCGTAAAGCTCTACGGAATTAAGCGTTGTTGTCGAATTTACGCCGCCTACGACCAACACTTTGCCGGAAGGCAACAGCGTCGCCGTATGCGCGTAACGCGCCGCTGCCATTGGCGTGGCGACTGTCCAACTGCTGCTGCCGGGAGTGTAAAGCTCTGCGGAATTGTACGGAGTCAAAGGATCGCGCTGCGCGCCACCGACAACCAACACCCGTCCATCATTCAGCGTCGTCGCCGTATGAAGAAATCGCGCCACATTCATAGGTGGCCCGGCTGACCACGTTTTATTCGCGGGATTGGGATTGTACAGTTCGGTTGTTTTGTACGTTCCATTCGGCCCGGTGGCAGAGTTGTTGTCATACCCGCCCGTCATCAACACGTGGCCGGCCAAAGAACCGGTCGTCAGCAAAGCCAATGCCGGTTGATACCGTTTCAACGAAGGCGCGTTGTTGGTCGCGCTCCACCCTGACGGGGTTTCGGTATACAAAAAACTGCTGGGAGGAAAGGTGCTGTTGGGATCGTCATCGCCGACCACCAACACTTCGCCAGTGTTGAGCAATTGCGCCCCCAGTCTGTGCGCAATTGGAATTGGCGCAATCGCCTGCCAGGTATTGCCAGGACCGTAAATGGCTGCATCGGTGATGAAGTTTTGCGTGGCTGTAGCGCCGCCCACGACCAGCACTCTGCCCGATGGCAACAAGCTGGCGGCGGCAACGCCGCGCGCTGTCGGCATGGATGCCGCATTCACCCAATCTCCGGGTAAAGCCGTCGCCACCGGCGAACTGACTGAATCGGGGTTCACAGCCTTGCGCGCCAACACCTTGTTCAACAGCGCACCATTGGCGGTGAAGAGTGCAACAAGACCAAGTGAGAACACAGCGGCGAACAACGACACTTTCCACCGCAGGGCGAGTTTTGACATTCGAATGAACATAATTCCTCCTGTTGTCAGGGTTTTGTAGAGGTTGGTTTTCTGAATAACCGATGTTTCGCTATGGCCAATCAGGTAAAGGGTATGACAGCCTCTTCGTCCCGGAAGGGACGGTTGAAATTAGCGCGGCGTTTCAACGCCGGGTAGCAGAGTCTTTCTTCGCCGCGTCCCGTGGGGACGCTTGAATCCTGCTTTGGCGAAAGTTCAAGCGTCCCTACAGGACGCGGACTCATTCGCTGCTTTTCCCGGCAGTAAACTGCCGCGCTAAAATCAAACCGTCCCTACGGGACAATAGGCTACCCACCCAAGACCTGCTTAATTGGGGCAAGCGCAAAAACCATGAGGGCTGGGATTGATTGCAACCCTTTCATGATTCTGCGCTCCGCCAAAGCTGTAAAACTTGCAGTAATTACCGCCGCAATGACCTTCACATTTTTTTGGCCCGATAAATTTGCAAACGGCAGCCAGCCAATACTTCGTATCCAGCAGCTTCTTGTCGGTGACGCCGTCTTCCTTAAGCCCTTTGACCAGAGCTTCGACTTCGCGTTGATTTTGGCGATATGCAATGATCTTGCCGTCTTTCGTTGCGCGTTGGGCAACGTACTTTTCCCCTTCGGCAATGGCTTTGCCATTGATGTCAACCGGAATAACTGGCGTCGGCGTAGGCTTTATGGGAGCTTGTTTGTCTCCGGCTTGTCTTTGCATCAACGCAGTACCGGACATTGAGCCAACCACCGTGATGATGGCAAAGGTGATAAGCAACAGATTGAAACGACTGAGTTTTCGCATGGTGTCTCCTTGTTCTCAGGCTGCGATCCCGCCACCTGAAAATTGATTGTGTTTGAGAGTTTTTGGTGACTGCCAGACGGCTGAGTAGTTCCGCCTGCACTCGCTATAGCGAGAAAAGTGGGGGGCGGCGTCTCATCTCGACGGTAATTTTTTTCATGGCTTGGCGTCTCTACAGGTAGGAGATGCAGCGGTACTGTTGCTACACTTTGCTCACACAATCCATCTGCATTACTTCTGGGAGAAAATACACAAATGTCTGAAGCTTCCGCGACTTCGGTAACGCAATTGTTGCAAGCCTGGCGGGCGGGCGACAAAACGGCGTTCGATCAATTGTTGCCGCTGGTGCAGGACGAATTGCATCGGTTGGCCAAACGTATCCTGAGCCGCGAACGGCAAGGCCACACCTGGCAGACGACCGAACTGGTCAACGAAGCTTATTTGAAACTGGTCAATCAGCAGCAAGTCGAATGGCAGGATCGCGCGCATTTTTTTGCCGTCGCTTCGCAAGTCATGCGGCATCTGTTGGTGGATCACGCGCGTGAACGACATCAGGTCAAACACGGCGGTGGCACGCAGCATCTGTCGCTGGATGACGTAGCTATGATTGCGCCGGATCGTTCTGCCGAGTTGCTGGCACTGGATGACGCGCTCAGTCGCTTGGCCGATTTCGACAAACAAAAAAGCCGCATCGTCGAGCTACGCTATTTCGGCGGCTTGACGGTGGAAGAAGTCGCCGAAGTGCTGGGCATTGCCGCCATCACCGTCAAACGCGAATGGGCCAGAGCAAAGCTGTGGCTGTACAAAGAATTATTGACCTCATAAGCCAAGATTTTTCCACGAAGAAACACGAAGAAAACAAGAAGATTTTTGACAGGATGGCAGGGATTCTCAAAGTGTGTTTGGAAATCAGCGCCAGAGGCGCGACCTGTTTATAGAAATGACGCGCTAGTCATGCCAAGCTCCGTAGGAGCGGCCTCTGCATAGATCGCTCCTACGGAGCTTGGCAGCCTTGTCGCACGCCAAACTATAAACAGATCGCTCCTACGGAGCTAAAACCGTAATCCGAATTCTCAAACAGCTTGTCATGACCAGAAGCCAACAAGCCATCCTGTAAATCCTGAAGTCAATCTTGTGAATCCTGTTTTCTCTTCGTGCCTTCTTCGTGTGACTTCGTGGACGAAGATTTCATCACCGGAGGCCGAGCCATGACTCCAACTCGCTGGCAACAAATTGACCAACTGCTGGAATCCGCGCTGGAATTGCCCGCCGATCAGCGCGCGGCGTTTCTGGAAAGCGCCTGCAACGGCGATGGGACCTTGCGCCGCGAAGTCGAACAATTGCTGGCGGCGGATGAAAGTGTGGAAGATTTTCTGGAATCCGCGCCAGCCGAAGCGATGGCTGAGGTGTTGGACGCCAAGCTGGCAAGCTCTTTGGTCGGCAGTCGCGTCGGGCCGTATCAAATTCTGCGTGAACTGGGGCGCGGCGGCATGGGCGTCGTTTGTCTAGCCGAACGCACAGACCAACAGTATCGCCAACAAGTCGCCATCAAACTGCTCTGGCCGGGTGTCAACCAGGCAGAAATAATTCGCCGGTTTCGCCGCGAGCGACAAATACTGGCCAACCTGCACCATCCCAACATCGCGCAACTCTTTGACGGAGGAACCACAGAAGACGGGCGGCCTTACTTCGTGATGGAACACGTCACCGGCCAGCCGATCACGGAGTATTGCCGCGCGCGCCAACTGACCATCGCCGAACGGTTGACGTTGTTTCAGCAATTCTGTTCGGCGGTGCAATACGCTCACCAAAATCTGGTCATCCACCGCGACCTGAAACCCGGCAACATTCTGGTGACGGAAGACGGCACGGTGAAGCTCCTCGATTTCGGCATCGCCAAACTGCTCGACGCGGAGCGGCATGGGTTGACGGCGCAACCGACAACCAATGCGTTGATGATGACACCGGAATACGCCAGCCCCGAACAAATGCGCGGCCAGCCAGTCACGACGGCCAGCGATGTCTACAGCCTGGGCGTAGTGTTGTACGAATTGCTGACCGGCCAATCGCCTTACGAATTCAAAGACCGCAACTTGCCCGAACTCATCCGCGTGGTGTGCGACGAGGAACCGATTCTGCCCAGCCGCCGCGCTGGGTCTTCAAACTTGCGCGGTGACTTGGATGGCATTTTGCTGACCGCGCTGCAAAAAGAACCTCAGCGCCGGTACCAAAGCGTCCAGCAATTCCACGACGACATTCGCCGCCATCTGGAAGGCCAGCCGGTTCAGGCGCAAACCATTACGCTGCGGTATCGAGCCGGAAAGTTCGTGCGGCGCAACAAACTGCTGGTCGCGGCAACGGCGGCAGTTGTGTTGGCGTTGCTGGCCGGAACCATCGTCGCCACCTGGCAAGCTCGGCGAGCGACGGAACAGGCGCGTTTGAATCGCCGGTTGCTGTATGCCGCGCAAATGAATCTGGCCGGACAAGCCTGGGACGCCGCCAACATCTCGCGCGCTGAACAACTGGTGGAAGCCAATCTGCCGCAACCCGGCGAAGAAGATTTGCGCGGATTTGAATGGCATTACCTGCGGCGGCTGGTTCGCCAGAATCTGCGGCTGACGTTGCCGCATCCGCACGAAGTCCGCGCGGTTGCCTTTTCGCCGGATGGTTCAATGTTGGCAACCGGCGGCGGGGACAACATAGCAAGGCTGTGGGATGCGGCTACCGGGAGTTTGCTGAAAGAATTGAAGACGCACACTCAGCGAGTGAATGCCGTCACGTTTTCTTATGATGGAAAAACGTTGGCAACTGGGTCAGACGACAACTTGATCGGTTTGTGGGAAGTCACCAGCGGCAAGTTGCTGCGGAGGATGGTTGGGCAGGACGATGATGTGTTGAAGCTGGCCTTTTCGCCAGACGGGCAATGGTTGGCGTCTTCGACTCATGCGCCTTGGATAGACGTTTTCAAACTCTCGACTGAGACGGTATTCATTCCTCTCAATGGGCATCGGTCAACAATTTCCGGCCTATCGCTTTCTCCTGACGGTCGCTGGATTGCTTCGGGCAGCGACGACAGCTTAGTGAAAATTTGGAACGTGCCAGTCAATTACCTTCCTGGCATAACCCAACGCTGCTACAGAAGCTGGTGGCCAATGGCACCTGGAGATGGAATATGGAGAATGCAGTCCGATATAGACAATTGCTACAACGTACAGGCTATACCTGCGCCTAGTAGGGAACTTACAGTTTTGAAAAGTCATCGTGACCGAATTCTTGCCGTCGCCTTTGCGCCAGACGGGAAATTGCTGGCAAGCGCAGGCGCGGATCAAACGATCAAATTGTGGGATACGACCAACTGGCGCGAAGTGGCTTCGCTGACCGGGCACAGCCAGATGATTCGCGCCGTTGCGTTTTCGCCTGACGGCAAAACGTTGGTTTCGGGCAGCGAAGATCGCTTCGTCAAATTGTGGGATGTGGCAGCGCGGCGAGAACTCAGCACAATTCGCGGGCACGGCGGCAAAGTTTATTCGCTGGCGTTTTCGCCCGATGGACAAACACTGGCGACGGCCAGCGACGATCACACCGTCAAGCTCTGGGATATGACGGCCAACACGCAAGCCTTCACCGAACTGACCGGCCACACCGATGAAGTGGACGTGGCAGCGTTTTCGCCTGACGGCAAAATCATTGCGACGGCTGGTGACGACAAAACGATTAAATTGTGGGACGCCGCCAGCGGGCAAGCCTTGAAAACGCTGACCGGACATATTTCTTGGGTTCAATCGCAGGCTTTTTCGCCAGACGGAAAGCGATTGGCTTCTGCCGACAGAAAAGGAAACCTCATCTTTTGGGATACGGCTTCAGGAAACCAGCTACTCAACCTTCAGGCGTTTCAGCAAGACGTATTTTCTGTCGCCTTTTCTCCGAACGGTCAGCATTTGGTTGTCGCTGGTCTTGATGACTTACAGAAGACAAACGAACTCCGCTTTGGAATCAGAGTTCTGGATTCAATCAGCGGCCAACTTCGCGCTTCGATCATTGGGCATAAAGACCGGTTGCGCTCCGTAACGTATTCGCCGGACGGAAAACTGTTGGCGACCGCAGGCGGCGATCAACTCATCAAAATTTGGAATGCGGAAACCGGCCAGGAATTGGGAACGCTGGCCGGTCATCAAGGAGAAATTTGGAAGCTGGCGTTTTCGCCCGATGGCCGCACGCTGGCTTCGGGCAGCCGCGACCGTACCATCAGATTTTGGGATGTTGCGACCGGACGCGAACTTTCACGGCTGGACGCGCATTCCGATTCAGTTTACTCCGTGGCCTTTTCGCCTGACGGTCGGCGACTGGCTTCGGCCAGCACCGACCGCACCATCAAATTGTGGGATGTGGCGACGCGGCAGGAACTGCTGACCTTGCGCGGCCATCAAGGCGAAGTCTATTCCGTAGCTTTTTCGCCCGACGGCCAGACGCTGCTGTCCGCCAGCGGCGACCGCACCGCGCGGTTATGGCGCGCGAAATAAGATTGGATATGGAGTGCTGCGGCTTGACGCAGCTTTGTGTTCTCAGTACAGCGTCTGTTGGCATCGGAAGATTTCAGCCGAGAAAGAAAAGCGGTGTCGAGCCACCGCACCGCGCTGTTATGGCGCGCGAAATAAGATTGGATATGGAGTGCTGCGGCTTGACGCAGCTTTGTGTTCTCAGTACAGCGCCTGTTGGCATCGGAAGATTTCAGCCGAGAAAGAAAAGCGGTGTCGAGCCACCGCACCGCGCGGTTATGGCGCGCGAAATAAGATTGGATATGGAGTGCTGCGGCTCGACGCAGCTTTGTGTTCTCAGTAGAGCGCCTGTTGGCATCGGAAGATTTCAGCCGAGAAAGAAAAGCGGTGTCGAGCCACCGCACTCCACACACGCTTACAATTTCGACTGGTTATGACTTGTCGAGATTGGTTTCTACCCGCGTTAAATGAAAGATTGATATTCGAATGCGCGATTGGAGTTTTTCGCCGAGTCCCGGCACGCTGTCCAAGCCTCCACCGGCAACGAATTTGGCGAAGTCATCCAGGTTGGTCAGGCAAAACTGGCGATACAGCACCTTCAGCGTCTTGATGCCTACGCCGTCCACTTGCAACAAGTCCAACGTGCTTTCGGGAATTTCGGCGCGGACTTCGTCCCATAGTTTGAAGCTGCCGGTGGTTAGCAAATCGCCGATCTTTTTGCTGATGGCTTCGCCGATGCCGGGCAGTTCTCGCAAAGCGGCGGCTCCTTGTTCGGCGATGAGTTCGGCCAAAGGCTGGGGCCAGTCTTCAATGGTGTCGGCGGCGGATTGATAAGATCGGACTTTGAAAAAATTCTCTCCGCGCAGTTCCAGCAGGCTGGCCAGACGGCGGAAGACTTCAGCTATCTGTTGATTGGTCATCGCTAAAAAGCTCGCTTCAGGCTGGCAGCAATGAAATTAGTCATTACCCATTGGCCATTGAACATTACCATGCAGGTAAAAAACGAACTTACCCTGACCGTTAATGGTTAATGCGCAATGGTCAATGACCTCAGTCTCATCGGTGTTGGCTCACAACATTCTCAGGCAGCTTGCCGGTCAGCGATTCCAGAAACGCCACCAAATCGCGCTGTTCCTGGTCGCCCAATGCCAGCGGAGCCAAGTCCCATTCGCGGGCAACGTTCAGCTTTCCGCCTTCGTTGTAAAACTTGACGACTTCGGCCAGCGAGCGCGCGCTGCCGTCGTGAAAGTACGGCGCAGTCAGCGCGATGTTACGCAGCGTAGGCGTGCGGAAAGCTCCGATGTCGAAAACCACGTAACTGAACCGCACGCGGCCAAGCTCTTCGCCGCCGGGTTGTTTGGCCAAACCGTCAATGACTTCCCTGCTCTGTTCGGTGTCTACGGCGTCAAAGGCTATGCGCGAAAGTTTGTCGAATCGCGGATCGTTCATGGCGACGCCGGTGTTGTGATACTGAAAATCGGTGAAAAACGGCAGCGATTCGCTGAACGTGTGGCAACGCGAACAGCGCGCTCGCCCGCGAAACACCGTCAAGCCGCGTTTGGCGGCATCGCTCATCGCCGACTGATCTCCGGCGTTGAAGCGGTCAAACGGAGAATCACCCGAAACCAAAGTGCGTTCATAAGCCGCAATCGCTTGTCCGACGCGCGCGATGGTTACTTCGCCGCCAAAAACAACTTGAAACTCCGCGCGGTATTCCGGCAGCGTTTTCAACCGCGCGACGACTTGATCGTAAGAAGCATTACCCATCTCAATCGGATTGGTCAGCGGTTGAATCGCCTGATCTTCCAGGCCTTCGGCGCGTCCATCCCAAAACTGATTCGGATAAAACATGGCGTTCAGCAAACTTGGCGAATTGCGCGTGCCGAGTTTGCCACCGATTCCTTCGGCTACGGGTTTGGCGTCGCCAAATGCCAGTTTCGGATCGTGACAGCTTGAGCAGGAAACTTTGCCGTCAGCCGACAGCCGAGCGTCGAAAAACAATTTACGACCGAGTTCGACTTTCGCCTCTGTCATCGGATTGGCGCGCGGGACGTAATAGCTCCAAGTGTCAGTAGGCAATCCCAACGGAATCGCCAGCTTCAATAATCGCTGCTCGGCGTTGAACGGCTGAGCCAGCATTGCGAAGCCAGACAACACGAACGCCAACACAACTGGTAAACGCAACCAACACAAATCAGTTTGTTGTTTATAAATCTTCATCTGGCACAAAACCTTTGATAAGCCTGATGTCAGGCATTTAGCAGTTTATCTGCCATCATTGATGCTTGGGATTTTATCTGTTCAATAACATAAAACGGGTCTTCCCCTCTTAGCGCACGACAACGACAAAGACTTACATAGTCCTCCCAACTTGCTCTTCGTGTTTTCTTTTTTTGCGTAGAGTATTCGCTATCAACCGGACCATCAACGTAGTCAAGATCAACTAAAAGTCCATCTCCTGATAGACGGTAAGATTCAGTAGGGGCATATATGGAATTTATTAAGTCACGCCAAAAGCCGATTTTGGGCGTACAACTGTCGAGAAACATTTGACCATTGGTTTGTTTCAAAAACTTGATAATTGCCCGCCCCGCCACGCTTTCAATAAATATCTTCAGAGCCCCTGCTGCTGGCTTAACTCTGGACACCAGTTCATCGTGTCTCACCTTCTGTAAAGCCTTATTTTGCCTCTCAGCTTCTGCCTGAGCCTCAGCATTTGCTTTGGCAGCTTTTTCGGCTGCTGCCAATTTTTCAGATAGATTCATATTGACGCCCTTCCGTTAGCTAAGCACGGCGATTAGGCACATCAGTCGTCAGGGTTTAATACATCCTGTGCTTGATGTCTGACGCGAAGCACGTAAACGGTTTCATCTTCGATGATGAAGAGGATTCGGTACTTGTCGAAAAGCAGATGGCGAATTTCCTGTCCGTGAGTTTTACTTTCCGGCGCAAGCGGGCAGCGCGCCGGAGAGTTCTCCAAGCTGTCCAATTTTCTCGTCAACTCAAAATGCCAGAGCGCGGCTTTTTCAGGAGAATATTCAGCGATCCACCTGATAGCTTGCCGCGTTTCGGCTTGAGCTTTTTCAGTAACCTCAACTTTGTAGCCCATCGCTTTTCACCGGAAAGCCGAACTCCTGCCGAAGCTCTTCAAGAAACTCCCTCATCGGTTTTGTCTTGCCTGCGCGAACTTGTGCAAGGCTCGCTTCGGTAGCCTCGAAATCTTCCAATTGATTCAATGTCCTTTCCAGCAACTCAACAGCGACTTGGTCGAACTGTTTGCCTCGCGCCACGGCACGCCCGGCAATCCGCTGCTCAAGAGTTGCGGGAATTGTGATAGTTGCACTCATAAATTTACCTCTTCGAATCAGCCAATTGTTTGTTGAATATCGTGAACTTTCCAGACGCGCGCATTATGGAAACGAATCCTGATAGACGCAACCAAATCAGCCATTGCCGCCATTGTTCTTTGGCCGGATAATCGCAGCGGTTCAATTCAATCCTCGACATAAATTGCTTATGAGCACGACGCCGACAACACGCGCCCGGTGGGAGCTGACCGCCGAAGCGTTCGCCAAGTTGCTGGCCGGATTCGATTCGACGCCGGAACGCGCCGCCGCGCAGTACGAATCGCTGCGGCTGGCGTTGGTGAAGTTCTTCGATTGGCAGGGCGCGTTATTCCCGGAAGAACTCGCCGACGAAACGTTCAATCGCGTGGCGCGAAAGCTGGACGAAGGCGCGGAACTGCGCGACGCGACGACTTATTGTCATGGCGTGGCTCGGTTAGTATTGATGGAATCGCGCAAACGCGCGGAATATCGTCGTGCCGAATTTGACGAAGCGATCAACGTCGCCGATCCGCGCGAAGCCGACGAAACAGCGGATGATGACGAAAGGCGAAATTGTTTTGATCGCTGCCTGAACGAATTGCCAGCGGAAAACCGCCGCCTGGTTTTGAGTTATTACCAGCACGATAAACGACAAAAAATTGACGGGCGACAGGCGCTGGCCGATCAGTTGGGTTTGCCGCTCAACGCGCTCCGCAGCCGAGTGCAGCGCATACGCGACCGATTGGAACAATGTGTTCGGCAATGTCTGGCCAGGAAAAATTTTCGCGGCTGACGTAAAAACTTCGACATGAATTGGCCGCCGAAACCAGTACAGTTTAAGAAAGTGCGAACTGCCCAATCACCGAACTCCGCACTTTCCCGAATTTCGCCTTTGAGGCAAATACAATGACGACGACAACCGACAATCAGGAAGTCCTGATGCGCCGTTACCTGCTGGGCGATTTGCCGGAAACCGAGCAACTGGCGCTGGAAGCTGAATTTTTCGCTGACACCAACCGGCTGGAACAAGTGCAAAACATCGAAACCGATTTGGTGGACGAATATGTTCGCGGCGTGTTGTCGAACCCCGAACGGCAACAGTTCGAGATTCATTACCTGACGACGCCCGCTCACCGAGAGCGCGTGGCTTTTGCCAAAGAATTGCTGCGAGCAGCCAACGAACAATCGTCGCCGCAATCTGTTTCGTCGAAAGAATCCTTTTGGGAAAAGCTGCTGGCCAGTTTGCGCGCGCCGCAATTCGCGTTCGGCGCAGCGGCGACGGCGATTGTGTTGATCGTCGCCGGAACCGTCTGGCTGAAGAATCAACAGGCCAATTGGCAGCAACAGATTGCCAAATCCGAAACCGAGCGCGCTGCGGAACGCCAGCGGCTGCGCGAACTGGAAGCTCAGCTTGCCCAGCAAAATCAGACCAATTCAGAGTTGAGCGCGGAGCTTGAAAAGTTGCGCGCCGAATCGTCCAAGCCGACTTCCCTGTCTTCGGTGTTTTCGTTCGTTCTGCTTTCGGGAGTTCGCGGCGGCGAGCAACCAACTCTGAAACTGCCTCCCGGAACTCAGCAAATTCGTTTGCAGATGAAATTGGAAAGCAACGATTACAGCAGTTATTCAGCCAGCATTCGTGCGGTCGGCGGCGGGCAAGCCTTCACGACTCAACTTGCTCGCGCCGTCACCACACCGAACGGCACGACCGTTTCCGTTACTTTTCCTGCCAACAAACTCAGCAACGGAGATTACATTCTGACGCTGACCGGTGTCAGCAACAGCGGCGCACCCGAAGAACTCAACCGTTATTTTTTCCGCCTCAGCAAATGATACTGCGGCGACTCGACGCAGCTTTGGCATTTCTGGCCGAGCGATTGCTGACAACCTAAACCTTCACTGCGAACAAAAAGCGGCGACAGGTCGCGCGCACTCCAAAAAATTCTGCGACATGCTTTTCGACCGCCTGCCAGTAGTAAGCGACGCGAACTTTGTCCCCCGTTGTTTACTTCTCAAGGAGGTTAGGTATGAATTTCATGCAATCGCAAGTTCGCCACATCGGCGTAGCTCTTTTCACTCTGCTGGTTCTTTTCGCGTTGGCTGCGCTGCCAAACAGGCAGCAAGTTGAAGTTTCAGCCGCGCAATGTCCGCCCATCGCCGTTGCGCCGGGTTCCATTCCCGGAGGCGCGCTGGGCGTGACTTATTCGAAAACCTTCACCGCTTCAGGCGGCCAATCGCCTTACACGTTTTCTCGCAGCGCCGGAGCATTGCCTCCCGGATTGTTTTTGAATTCCGGCGGCGGGCTGGGCGGAACGCCAACCGCCACCGGCAATTACAACTTCACCATCCAGGCCAGAGACGCCAACGGCTGCACGGGCACACGGTCGTATTCGATGCTGGTAGTTTGTCCAAGCATCACGCTGACGAACAATCTGCCCGGAGCTTCGCTCGGCGTGCAGTATTCGCAAACAATCTCTGCTTCGGGCGGAGATTCGCCGTACACATTTTCAAAAACCGCCGGAACGATTCCGCCCGGATTGTTTTTGAATTCAGGCGGCGGGTTGAACGGAACACCGACTGCGCTCGGCAATTACAACTTCACGATTCAAGCCACCGATTCGAATGGCTGCACAGGTTCGCGGTCGTATTCGATTCTGGTCGTTTGTCCGAACATCACGCTGAATCCCGCCAGCCTGCCCGCGGCCACGCGCGGCGTCGCGTATTCGCAAAACATCACGGCTTCGGGCGGAGATTCGCCGTACACATATTCTCTGGTCAGCGGTTCGATTCCGCCGGGAATGTTTCTCGGATCGAACGGTTCCATCGGCGGAACATCGAACGTGACCGGCACTTACAGCTTTCTGGTTCGCGCCACTGACAACAACGGTTGCACGGGTCAGCGGGCTTACACCGTCACGGTAAACTGTCCGAACTTCCTGATCTTTCCGGCCAACGTTCCGGGCGCGACGATTGGCGTACCGTATTCCCAAAACTTCACGACCACCGGAGGCCAATCGCCTTACGCTTATTCGCTGGCCAGCGGAACACTTCCTCCGGGAATGCTGCTCGGCTCAGGCGGCGCGTTTGGCGGAACGCCGAACACGGTCGGAACTTACACCTTCACGCTTCGATCAACAGACGCCAACGGCTGCGCCGACACCAGATCGTACACAATCAACGTCAGTTGTCCTGACATCGCCGTCAACCCCACCACTTTGGCAGGCGGCCAAGTCGGCGAATTGTATTCGCAAACATTGACCGCTTCCGGCGGTCAATCGCCATACACTTATTTGTTGTTCATCGGCAGTTTGCCGTCAGGGTTGTTTTTGTCGGCAAACGGAACAATCACAGGAACGCCGACGGCGGCGGGCAGTTACGGATTTAGCATTCGCGCCAGAGACAACAACAACTGTTTCGGCCTGCGAGCTTATACGGTTGTCATTGCTCCGGCTTGTTCGACGATTACGCTCAATCCCGCAACACTGCCCAACGGCTCAACCGGCGTGCCGTATTCACAAACCGTCACGCCATCCGGCGGGCAATCTCCGTACAGTTTTTCCATCATCTCTGGCGGATTGCCGGCGGGGCTGACGTTATCGCCGTCAACCGGCGTGATTTCCGGCACGCCGACTTCAACCATGGGCAACGCCTCTTTCACCGTGCGCGCAACCGACGCCAATGGCTGTTCCGGCCAGCGTGCATACACGATTCAGACAACTTGCCCGACGATCAACATTGCGACCAACAACATCAACGCCACAGTCGGCGCTTCGTTTTTACAGACGATTTTCGCCAACGGGCAAACATCTCCTTTTACGTTCAGCTTCGCTCCGCCATCCGCGCCAGCTTGGTTGAACATTTCAACCACAGGCGTTCTGACCGGCACGCCGCCAGCAGCGGGGGGTTATAGCTTCGGCGTGAAGGCGACTGACGCAAACGGTTGTTCAAACATCAAAACCATCACTGTGACCGCCACGTGTCCGACCATCACGATCAATCCGACGACGTTGCCTGCGGGAACCGTCGGCGCGACTTACAGTCAGGTGTTTTCGGCAAGCGGCGGAACCGCGCCGTACCTGTTCGGCACGCAAGCCAGCGCCTTGCCGCCGGGATTGACGCTGAACACCAACGGCACTTTGAGCGGCACACCGACGACTGCCGGAAGTTACAGCTTCATCATTCGTGGCAACGACGCCAACGGATGTTTCGGCGAACGCAGTTACACGCTGGTCATCAATCCCCTGACCTGTCCGACGATCACCATCAATCCGGCGACTCTGCCCAACGGCACGGCGGGCGCGGCGTATTCGCAAACTCTGTCGGGCACAGGCGGCACAGCGCCGTATGAATTCAACTTGTTTTCAGGAACGTTGCCGACCGGACTGACGCTGACTTCGGCAGGATTGTTGTCGGGCACGCCGACGACGCCGGGCAGTTTTAACTTCATCGTGCGCACGCGCGATGCCAACGGTTGCATCGGCGCGCGCAATTACACGGTCGTCGCCAATTGCCCGACGATCACGATCAATCCTCCGGGAATTCTTTCCGGCAGAGTCGGAGAAGCGTATTCGTGGAGCTTCAACGCAACTGGCGGCCAACCGCCTTACACCTATTCCGTTTCCGGCGCATTGCCTGCGGGCTTGGCGTTTTCGCCGCCGAACACCATCTCCGGCACTCCGACAGCGGCGGGGAGTTTCAACATCACAGCGCGCACCACCGACGCCAACGGCTGCATCGGCGAACGCAACTACACGCTGATCGTCAACAACCAGGCTTGCCCGACAATCACGATCAACCCGGCAACGCTGCCCAACGGCATAGTCGGCGCGACTTACAATCAAACGCTGTCGGCAACCGGAGGAACGGCGGCTTATGCCTTCAGCATTACGACCGGAGCTTTGCCAAACGGATTGTCGCTTTCGACAAGCGGTGCTCTGACCGGGACGCCGACTTCGGCGGGAAGCTACAACTTCCGAGCGAAGGCGACTGACGCCAGTGGCTGCACGGGTGAACGCGATTACACGGTCGTCATCAACAACGCAGCTTGTCCGACGATCACCGTCAATCCAATCAACTCAACTTTGCCAACCGCGACCGTCGGAGTGGCTTACAGCCAGACCTTCACCGGCAGCGGCGGAATCAGCCCGTACAAATTCCGAGGCAACGGAAACGTTCCGCCCGGTTTGACGCCAACTCAAAGCGGCAACCTGTCGGGAACGCCAACCGCGCCGGGCAGTTACACGTTCACCGTGATTGCCGAAGACGCCAACGGTTGCACGGGCGAACGCAACTACACGCTGGTCGTCAACGCGGCGGCTTGCCCGACGATCACCATCAATCAAACCGGGTTGCCTCCCGGCATTGTCGGAGCGGTTTACAACCAGACGCTGACCGTGACCGGCGGAACTTCGCCGTACACTTTCGCCGTCAGTTCAGGCAGCTTCCCGGCGGAGTTGATGCTGAATTCAACCAACGGCGCGATTCTTGGCACGTTGGCAACGGCGGGCACGTACAACTTCACCGTGCGCGTGACCGACATCAACGGCTGCGTCGGCGACCGGACATTCACGCTGGTGATTTCCGCCAATCTGGTGACAAGCGTTTCGGCGGCGAGCTTTATCGCCGGAGGCACGCTGGCGCCCGAATCCATCGTCGCCACGTTCGGCACGAATCTGGCAACAACCATTCAAGTTGCGACGACAACGACTCTGCCGACCGAACTTGGCGGTTGCAGCATGAAAATCAAAGACAGCGCAGGCGTCGAACGACTGGCTCCGCTGTTTTTCGTTTCGCCGACACAGATCAACCATCAAATGCCTGCGGGAACGGCGCTGGGCACGGCGGTCGTCACAGTGTTGAACGGCGTGAACATCGTCGCTACTGGTTCGGTGGAAATCACCAACGTTTCGCCCGGAGTGTTTTCAGCAGATGCCAGTGGGCGCGGACTGGCTTCGGCTGTGGCGTTGCGCGTTCGGTCAAACGGATTGCAAAGCTTCGAACCGGTCGTGCGATACGATTCGGCGCTGGGCAAATTCGTCGCCGAACCGATTGATGTCAGCAATCCCCTGGATCAGGTCTTTCTGGTGTTTTACGGCACGGGCTGGAAACTCCGCAGCGGCCTGGCGTCGGTTAGCTGCACCATCGGCGGCGTCACCAGCGAAGTCCTGTACGCCGGAGAAGTTCCGGGCTTCGTCGGGTACGATCAACTGAACGCCAAACTGTCGCCTTCGTTGGCAGGGCTTGGCGAAGTTGACGTGGTGATTACTGTGGACGGCAAGACGGCAAACACCTTGCGCGTGGCGTTCCGCTAAGGAAATGTGAGGTGCGGTGGCTCGACACCGCTTTTCGTTCGCGGTTGAAATCTCCGATAACAACGGACTCTCGACTGAGAACGCAAAGCTACGTCGAGCCGTAGCACTCCACACGCTGCTCGACATCGGCAACAGAGCCGAAGCATACTTCGCGGCAGCGGGTTACGTTCAATTTCAGAAACTGCATACACATTTCACTTCTCTCCAAACGATTTTTTCCAAACAGGCATTTGAGTTGGCGCTCAAGTGCCTGTTTGTTTTCTGATAAGGAAAAGGAAATGAAGTTCGCCCACACAACTCATTTCGCAACGGCGCTTCGCCGATTCAACCTGCCGCTATTGGCGTTTTTAGTGTTGTCGGCCAGCTTACAACTTTTCAACGCCAGCGCCGCCGAACAGGATCAAACTCGATTGCGAGCCACGCAATTAAGCAAGGAGGCGAGGGCGTTGCTCGAAAAAGCGCCGCCGCTCGCCGACGAAGACGCGCGACAATGCCTGGCCAAGCTGGAAGAAGCGTTGCAGCTTTGGCAATTGCTGGACGACCGAATGATGATCGGCGACACCTTGCTGGATACCGGATTGCTGAACGTCAAAAAATTCGATTACACAACGGCGCTGGAATTTTTTGAAAGATCATTGCCCTTCTTTCCGCCGACGGATGAAGGCAATGCTTCCAAAGCGACCGCGCTGAACAACATCGCCAACGTTCATCAGCGATTGGGCGAAACGCCGACGGCGTTGCAGTTTTATCGGCAAAGTCTGGAACTGAAAAAGCCAGGAAAATCCAAAGCCATCACAGTGGACAACATCGGCGGCGTTTATCACCGAATGGGCGAACATCAACTGGCGCTGGATCATCATCAACAGGCGCTGGCGTCATTCCGCGAATTGGGGCTGCGGCGCGACGAAGCCGTGGCAGTCAATAACGTGGCGGCTGTGCTCGGTTCTTTGGGCGATCTGCACAGTGCGCGCGAGTACCTGTTGCAAGCGTTGGCGCTGATTCGCCAGGTTGGCGACAAAGAAGAAGAAGCGACTTATCTTTACAATTTGGGCTATGCCTCGTTTCAGATGGGCGAACATCGTCAATCGCTGGATTACGCCGGTCAGTCGCTCAAACTCAGCCGCGAAATCAAAGACCGATTTACCGAAGCCGATTCGATCACCTTGCTCTGCAAAGCTCACCTGGCGTTGGGCGAAACCGAAACGGCGATTGAAGAATGCCAGCGCGCTTTGCCGTTACATCAAACCAACCGCGACCGGTTGAGCGAAGCGTTGACTCAATCGGCGCTCGGCGAAATTCACGAACTGACCAACAATCCTGCCAAAGCCGTCGAAGCGCGCACCGCTGCACTTGCGATTTACCGCGCCAACGGCAACGCCAGCAGTGAAATGGATATGCTGCGCGCGCTTGGCCAGTTGGCAGTCAACGCCGGAGAGTTGGCTACGGCGCGTCGTCATCTGGATCAAGCCTTGCAACTCAGCGAAAGCCTGCGCGCGAAAGTCGGCAGCCATCAACTGCGTTCGACTTACATGGCCGGGTTGCAGCGCGTGTATGAAACTTACGTTGATTTGTTGATGCGACTGCACGAACAAGAACCAGGCAAAGGCCACGAAAAAGCCGCTCTGCAATTCGCCGAACGCGCTCGCGCTCGCGGGTTGTTGGATTTGCTGGCCGAATCGCGCGCGCAGATTCGACAAGGAGCCGACGCCGCGTTGCTGCAAAAAGAACGCGACCTGCTGCAACGTCTGAACGACAAGGATTCCGCGTGGAAAAGGCTACGCGCCAATCCTCGCACCAAAGCTCAAGCCGATGCGCTGGCGACGGAAGTCCGCGAACTGACCACACAGCTTGAACTGATTGAAGCGCAGGTTCGCGCGTCCAGCCCACGTTTTGCCGAACTGACCCAGCCTCAACCGATCAGCATCGAAGACATTCAAACTCGTTTGCTCGACGACGACACAGTGCTGTTGGAATTTTCGCTCGGCAAAAAACGAAGCTGGTTGTGGGCTGTGACGACCAAAGAAACTTTCGCATTCCAACTTCCCTCCCGGCGCGAAATCGAAACTTCAGCGCGCAAAGTGTACGAGCTTTTGACGACTCGGCAGCCGGTCAAAAATGAAACCGATGCCGCCAGGCAATCGCGCATCGCCGCAGCCAGCAAGGCTTTTCCGGCGGAAACCGCCAAACTCAGTCAAACATTATTTTCCGGCGTCGCCGCCAAATTCGATCAGGAATGGAAAGGCAAACGATTGTTGATCGTCGCTGGAGGCGCGCTGGAATACCTGCCGTTTGCCGCGTTGCCTCTGCCATCAGCCAAAGACCATCAACCGCTGATCGCCAATCACGAAATAGTGACTTTGCCGTCGGCATCGGCGCTGGCCGCCATTCGCCGCGAAACCGCCGAGCGAAAACCGGCGACAAAAACGCTGGCGGTGTTTGCCGATCCGGTCTTCGAAGCGAACGATCCGCGCGTGACGTTGGCCGGGAAGAAAAGCGGGAAGAGTGATTTGGCTGTAAACGTCCGTTCGGCTGGCGAAGCTGTTTCAACGCAACCAACCAATTCGGAATTGCTGCGTGCGGTTGGCGATTTCAACCGAGGCGAACTGGCGCGTTTGCCGTTTTCGCGCGAAGAAGCCGACAAGATCGCGCAACTCGTGCCGCGCGCTTCGTTGCTGAAAGCGACAGACTTTCAAGCCAGCCGGTCAGGAATTT
Source organism: Acidobacteriota bacterium (assembly GCA_033763255.1). Taxonomy (GTDB): domain Bacteria; phylum Acidobacteriota; class Blastocatellia; order RBC074; family RBC074; genus RBC074. Next base: position 66,699 of record JANRKX010000067.1, read on the forward strand.
CCAGCGGTGAACTCAGCCGCTATCGCATCCTGCATTTCGCCACGCATGGTTTGCTGAACGGCGAGCATCCGAAATTATCCGGGTTGGTGTTTTCGATGGTGGACGAACAAGGCAAAGCTGTGGACGGATTCCTGCGTTCGCACGAATTGTTCAATCTGCAATTGCCTGCTGATTTGGTTGTGCTGAGCGCCTGTCAGACGGCGCTGGGCAAAGAATTCAAAGGCGAAGGCTTGGTGGGAATGACCCGCGGTTTTATGTACGCCGGGGCCGAGCGCGTCGTCTCCAGTTTGTGGCAGGTGGACGATCTGGCGACTTCGCAACTGATGGAACGCTTTTATCGCGGAATGCTGAAAGACAACCAAAGACCGGCGGCTGCTTTGCGTAACGCACAGCTTGAACTGATAAAGCAGCGACGTTGGGCTTCGCCGTATTTTTGGGCGGCTTTCGTGCTGCAAGGCGAGTGGCGGTAATCAAATTTGATCGAGGATGATTTTGGCGATGGTCAGATAGATCAGTAAGCCCGTCGCATCCACCAGCGTCGTGATGAGCGGGGCGCTCAGCACTGCCGGGTCAACTCCGAAGCGGTGTGCGGCAATCGGAATGATGGAGCCAACCGTAGTTGACCAGACGCAAATGACGATGATGGTGGTGGCAATTGTCACCGCCAGATGCCAATCGTGCGTTACCCAGTACGCCTGCCCAAACGCAATGCAGCCGATCAGCAAGCCGACCAACAGCCCCGTCGCGGATTCGCGCAAGGCAACGCGCCAGGCATGTTTCACGCCGATTTCGCCCAGCGACAAACTGCGAATGACGGTCATAACGGTTTGCGCTCCGGCGTTGCCGCCCGTGCCAATCAGCAACGGAACGAAAAACGTCAGCGCGACGACCGAAGCCAGTTCGCTTTCAAATGCGTGAAGGACTTTGCTGGTCAGCGTTCCGGCGACGAACAAAAACAACAACCAGCCGATACGCTTTCGCACAACACGCAAAATCGGATTGTCGAAGTAGGGTTTATCCAGCGCGCCGGGTTCGACGCCAGCCATGCGCAGAATATCTTCGGTTTGCTCTTCGATCATGACGTCAATGACATCGTCCACAGTGACAAAGCCGACCACGCTGCCATCGCGTTCCAGCACAGGCACGGCCAGCAAATTGTATTTGGCGATTTTTTGCGCGACGGATTCCTGATCATCGTCGGCGTGAACCGTCACCGGTTTTGGGCGCATGACTTTGGTGATGGACTGTTCCATTTCAGCCATCACCAAATCGCGCAAACTGATGGCTCCGAGCAAATGGCCGTTTGCCGGATCAAGCACGTAACAGGCGTAAATGGATTCTTTTTCGCGGGCGACAGCGCGGATGTGTTTCAACGCTTCGCCGACGGTCATCGTCGGATCGAGCCGCACGAATTCGGTGGTCATGATTCCACCGGCGGTGTGTTCCGCGTAACTGAGCAGGTGTTCGAGTTCGACTTTGACTTCGTTGCTGACTTTGCTGAGCACGCGACGGCGTTCGGTCAAACCCATTTGCTGGATGATGTCTGTGCGTTCGTCGGCTGAGAGGCCTTCCAAAATCATGGCCGTGCGCGTCGGGTCTAGCTTTTCCAGAATCGCGCCGCGTCGCGTCATCGTCGGCTGATCCATCAATTCGATGCCGCGCGGAACCGGCAACATCAACAACACTGTCGCCGCTTCAATCAGTTTCAACTGGTTGAGCAATTCGACCAAATCTTCCGGCGCAAGGTCGGCAACCTGTTCGCTGATGCCCATGAAACTTTCTTCAAGGCGAAGATTGATCCTCTCTCGAAGTTGTTCTACTGTCGCCATCCATCTTTACCTCCTTAAAAGGATGGGGAGATTGAGCGATAGAGGGATGGAGGGAGCCTTATAATTTCCAGTCTTCTGGATGAGTAATCATATTGACGAGCATCCCCAAGATGGCGTCGTATTCCCTGTAAAGCTCTTTCCCGATTTCAGGTGTAAGGTATCCACATTCCACACAAAACTGAAGCCACACCTGAGTTTCACATGCTTCGGCTTCAGAGTCCCCAAGCTTGCTGATCCACGCAGCCGGATAACGACGCTTTCGCCAGGCTTCGCCCAAATTGGCACAAACAGACCGGGACGACCGACGAATTTGATCCGTGAGCGAATACTTCTCTTCCCGAGGGAACGACTTGGACAAGTCGTAAATTCGCATCGCCGCCGCAAAGGCTTTGATGTAAACCTCCAAATCGGTATGCCTACGGATGACTTTCTTGGGTTAGTCATTCTGCGCCATGCAAATCTTCCTCTCTCAATCCCTCATTCCCTCTGTCTCTCTATCGCCGCTCTTCCCATTTGTGTTTCAGATCGTTCAGAAGGTCAACAAAACGCAGATCGCAACGCAAATTATCGAATCGGTTGCTGTCGGCAAACAGCGGATAATTTTCATTGCCAAGCTCAACGGCTTTTTTGAGCCATTCGACGGCTTCGTCGCGCTGGTTTTCCATCGCGTAAAACGAAGCCAGCCAAACCGAAACGTCATGATCGGCGGCGGCGGTTTCTTTGATCTGATCGGTAATCAGCGCATGCGCTTCGGCGTGTTGGCCGCGCGCGCTCAGACACCAGGCCAGCACGATTTGCATCGGATCGAAATTCGGATGCTGGCGCAACACTTCTTCAGTCAAAGTCTGGCAACGATCAATGTCGCCTTGATTGAAATAAGTAATCGCCAAAAAGGAGTTAATCAGCGGATGGTCGGGTTCGACGGCGCGGCCTTTTTCAAATTCGGTAATTGCCCGGTCGAATTCGTGGCGATAGGTGTACAACCGCCCACGGTTGTAACTGGCGATAATCACGTCGCGCGGATTGATCTCCAGCAGTTTGTCGTATTGTTTCAGCGCGCGGTCGTACAAACCGCTCAACCGATACAGCATTCCGGCGATGATAAACACCGTCGGATCGTGCGGAGCTTCGCGCCGGGCGTCGGCCAATGTCGCCAAAGCCTTTTCGCGCTCGCCTTTGTTCAGATAAACGTAAACCATCTGCAACCGCGCTCCGGCCAGTTTCGGGTCAAGTTCCAGCGCACGCATCAACGAAGTTTCAGCCAAGTCAAAATAATGCTGCCCGCCATAACCTTGCCCGTGATGAACCAGACAACGCCCCAGCGTGTAATGCGCGCGGGCGAAATTCGGATCGAGTCGGATGGCTTCTTCCAACATCTTGATCGCCACATCCAGATCGTGATCGTCGAAACTGTGCGACATGTATTTGAACATCAAATCGCGTCCGCGCAGATAAAACTCGTAAGCTTCGGCGTTGGTCGTCAGCGGACGTTCGATTTTCTGCTGCTCTTCGTCGGTCAGTTTCAGTTTCAATCCGGCGATGACTCGCTCGGCGATGGTGTCCTGAATCGTCAGCAAATCGTTGGCAGCCAGATCAATTTTGTCGCTCCACAAAATTTCTCCGGTGGCGGTTGTCAGCAATTGAGTCGTGACGCGAAAGCGTTCGGCGGCTTTGATAAAGCTGCCGACCAGCACAATGCTGACAGCAAGGTCTTCGCCAACCTGACGCGGTTCAGGGTTCTGCCCGGCGTACCGCGCGATGTATTGCGAAGGCCGAACGACCAGCGAACGCAGATGCGCCAGTTCGGCAATGATGCCGTCAGCCAGCGAGATTTCGTAAAAATTGTCTTCGGCATTGCCAGAAAGATTTTTGAACGGCAACACGGCAATCGTGCGTTTGCCTTCGGTTCCCCATGAAGGCGGACGCGAAGTCGAACCGGAACTGCTACGGAAACTGTTTGAGCTTGAATTGGGACTTGAAGAAGTCGCTGAGCGCGTTTCGGCTGTGGTCTGACTGCCGGAAGACTGGCTTGACGACCGCGTTGGAGCCTGACTGTTGCCATTGCGTTTTTTCCCGAACAATCCGCCGCCGAAGACTTTGCCCAGCGCGCTGGTCAATCGCCAGGTCGTTCGCGCTTGCTGAGGAGCAATCACGTTGCCGGCGACATCCGTCGGCGCAGCAGCTTCGCCAGTCAGTTCGCGCATCTGCGCTTTCAACTCTTCGAACATTTCGGCCATCGTCGAAAAACGATCTTTCGGGCTTTTGGCCATCGCGCGATCAATGATCGCTTGCAGATGATCGGGAGCGGTCGGGCAATCATCACAAACCGGATCAGGGTCTTTGTTAATGACCGCGTGCAGGATTTCAATGCGATGCCGCCCGGTGAACGGCTGCCGCCCGGTGACCATTTCATACAGCAACACGCCCAGACTGAAAACGTCGGTTCGATGATCCACGCGCTCTCCGGCGGCTTGTTCGGGCGAACCATAACCCATCGTTCCGTAAGGCACGCCGAGTTCGGTCATGGATTTGTCGGGATCGTACACATCATCCGCACCGAGCATTTTGGCCAAACCGAAATCCAACACCTTCACCTGGCCTTGATCGTTGACGATGATGTTCGACGGTTTGATGTCGCGGTGAACTATGCCTCGTGCGTGAGCCGCCACCAGCGCGTCGGCGATTTGAATGGCGATGGAAAGCGCGCTGCGGAGTTCCAACGGTTGCCCGGCGACGACCTGTTTCAAGGTGCGTCCGGGAATGAACGGCATGACGATGTAAAACCAGCCGTCGCTTTCGCCAATATCGAAAATGGCGCAAATGTTCGGATGATCGAGCACGGAGGCGAGTTTGGCTTCGCGTTCAAATCGGCGACGAGCCGTCTGGCTGGCGGCGAGTTCAGGCAGCAGGGTTTTTAGAACAACCTGACGATTAAGGCGGGTGTCTTCGGCCTTGTAAGCAGTTGCCTGCCCGCCCTGTCCAAGCTGTTCGATAATGCGGTAGTGAGAAAGTGTCTTGCCGGGCGCGAGCAGGGTCATTTGAATCCTCTTTGTGATCTTGATTTGCTTTACATTGATTTCGATTGAGTGGGCACGCCGAATTTGCAACGGCGTAAAGGTCATCGAATGACAAACCGTATGCTACTACCCGATGCTGACCGCTTCAAGATGCGGGTTGAAAAGAGTTGCAACTACGCCCGATGAAGAGAATTGATGGTGGGAACTTTTTTTGGGTGGGACGTGAATCGGACTCAGAACAACTGCCGTATTTTCGGAACCGATTATTCCTGGCAGACGGTAAGGCGCGAATTACAAGCCCAGCCGCGACGGCCAACGCTTCCTGACCAGCGTCGTGACCAAGCGCGCGCCTACACCGCCGATCAATGTGGCATTGAGATTGAATTGGATGACGAAAATGAAGAAGTGAGATTTTCAGCCAGTCTTTTTTCAGCCGTAGCTCAAAGCGTAGCGGTAGTTTCGTCACTGATGCCCAGATCGCGGCGAATGGGTCGCACCAACAAATTCAGGAGCGGCGAACGTTGTTTCCGTCAGATTTACGGCTTCACGGCCACAGTCGTTGAGATTCGTTGGCTGCCTGTCGTCGCTGTGATTTGATACACGCCAGAAGGCATATCTCTGCCGCTCTCATTGCGGATGTCCCACACTGCGTCGTTCACGCCTGCCACACCTCTGGTTTGCAGCGTGCGAATCGTTGCCCCCTCCGCATTGCGAATGGTGACGGTGACGTTGCCGGGCTGTTTCAACCAGTAATGAATGCGCGCGCGGCCCCGTGGCGGAAAGGGCGGGACTTCGCGCGGCGCAGCCCATTTCAACTTGACCGGGCGGACATCGAAGACGTGCAACTCAGCGGCGCGCACTTGTTCGCTGAGCGCCTGCAACGGACGAATATCCATCAGAAACATGCTGCGTCCGTGCGTAGCGATAATCAGTTCGTGTTCACGCGGATGAATCACCAGATCATGCACAGGCGTTGTCGGCAGATCGGCGCAGAGCGATTGCCAATGCGCGCCGCGATTCAAGGAAACATAGACGCCCGCGTCCGTGCCGAGGTAAAGCAGATTGGCGTTTTGCGGGTCTTCGCGCACAACGTTGATGGATTCGGCGGGCAGGTTGTTGGCAATGGAAGTCCACGTTGCGCCGTAATCGGTCGAGCGATAGAGATACGCCGTGAAATCATCTACGCGATAGCCGGTCAACGAGACATAAACCGTCGCCGCGTCGTAATCGGAAGCTACGATGCGGCTGATCCATTTCGGCGGCAAACCGGCGCTGATGTTCTTCCAGTTTTTGCCGTCATCGCGCGTCAGATAGAGCTTGCCGCTTTCCGTGCCCGCGTAAAGGATGCCGGGCGCGAAGCGCGATTCGGCGAGCATCGTGATCGTGCCCGTCGGCACAACGGCGCGTTCATCATCGGCGGGATCGCTGAGGTCAGCACTGATCGCGCGCCACTGTCCGCCGCGATTTTGCGATTTGACGACGACGTTGCCGCCCGCATAAAGCGTGCGCGGTTCGTGGCGCGAAATGATGAAGGGCGTGTACCAGCCGAATCGCCACGGCGCTTCGCCACGCGGCGCGCGCGGGCGAATGCTTTCAGTTGCAGGCCCGTACGAAAACGGATTCCCGGCGGCAAGATTCATGCGCAACATATCGCCGTTCTGATGTTCGTAATACACGTAACGCGAATCGGTCGGATCAGGCAGCGTGACGAAAGCGTCGCCGCCCGTCCAGCGATCCAGCCACACGTGCCGCCAGGCATCATTCGCGGCAGGCTCATCGTTGGGACGGTAATCCGAAGGCGCATACAACGCGCCGTCATCCTGCGTGCCGCCGAAAATCGTGTAAGGCTCCTGCATGTCTACTGAGACAAAATAGAACTGGCCGATGGGCAGGTTGTTCAAATGCAGCCACGTTTTGCCACGGTCATAAGACTGATGCACGCCGCCGTCATTGCCGAGCAACAAGCGGTCTGGATTGGCCGGATCAATCCACAATTCGTGATGATCCAGGTGCATCGCCGTGCCTTCGGTGTTATGCACGCGGCGGATGGTTTCGCCGATGCGCTGATAGGTGCGCCCGCCATCGGTCGAATGAAACGCGCGATTGCCCAGAATGTAGATTTCGTTTTCGTTGTCGGGCGACACGCGCACGTCGCAAAACTTCCAGCCATAAATGCTGAACACCTGATAGAGGTCTTCGGTGTTGGCGCGCTGCCACGTCTCGCCGCGATCTGCCGAACGATAGACTTCACCGCCGACAATCTGCCGTTGCTGATTGCCTGATGCGCCAGCAGCCGTGTCGGTTTTCCACTTCGCCCAGTTATCAATGAAGGCATAAATCACGCGCGAATTGCTGGCCGCTATATCCAGTCCGCTGCGCCCAAGCGGCCCGGTAGGCAATCCCCCGCGCAATTGCTTCCACGTAGCGCCGCCGTCGGTCGTGCGATAGATGCCGCTCTCAGCGCCGTTCGGCATTTGCCACGCCGAAGCGAACAACGTCTTCGGGTCGGCAGGGTCCATCACCAGATCAATCACGCCGGTGCGTTCGCTGAGATACCAAACCTTCTCCCACGTGCGCCCGCCATTCATCGTGCGAAAGACGCCGCGCTCTTGATTGAGCGAACGAAAATGACCCATTGCGGCGACATAAACTACGTCGGGATTTTTCGGATGAATGACGACCTTGCCGATGTGATAGGTATCGGCCAGCCCCATGTTTTCCCACGTGCGCCCGCCGTTCACAGATTTGAATACACCGGTGCCCGCATAAGCCGGGCCGCTGTGGCGCGGTTGCACTTCGCCCGTGCCGACCCAGACGATTTCCGGGTTCGACGGCGCAACGGCGATGTCACCAATGGCGAAGGCCGATTCATGCTCAAAGATCGGTTGCCACGTCATCCCGTTATTGACGCTCTTCCAGACATTGCCCGCGCCCGGCCCGGCATAAATCGTGCTGGAACCCGGCGTGGGAACCGCCAGCGATTCAATCCGCGCGCCCTGCATCGAAGGGCCGAGCGGTTGCCAGTGCATCCCGCGAAACGGCGAACCGTCGCGCATGCGCACGTGCTCTTGCCACGCTTGCAGCCGCGCATTGCCGTCAGCGGAGGTGCTGCTAGTGATCGCAACAAAGAGGACAAGGCTCAGCAGTGGCACAAACGACAGACGTAAGAGTAAATGCTTCATTGATTCGATTGGGTACGCACGCGCCCTCGCGTGCAGTCTCGGCAATTGGGTACGCACGCGCCCCCGCGTGCAGGATTTGCGAAAAGTTTATTTCTGGTCAAAGTTTTACTCGCCGAGTCCCGCACGCGAGGGCGCGTGCGTACCCAGCACTGCTCCATTGCCAGTCTTTGGGTTTCACGCATAAACCGGCTTTGACAGGATTGTTCTCGATGTATGCGACCGCGTTTTGGTAGTGCCGTTCGTTGCGAATGTAACGGTCAAAATACTCTTTGTGCCAAAAACGTCCCTTGAGTCCCAGCAACTTGTTACAGCGATGCGAAGTAACGCTTTTCCAATCGCCAACGATGTCACTCATTACATAACCAGCCAGCGGCGTGAATAAGGCATGCACGTGATTGGGCATCACGCACCAAGCAAGCAATTCGTATTGTTCACCGTCGAAATGCAGCAAGGCATTTTGCACAAGCTCCGCCGCGCGGTCATCGCGCAACCAGCAGGCTCCGTGACCGGCATCCAGATAGTCCTGTATGCGAGTACGAAATTCCGTGTCAGCTTCCCGTCTTGCCAAATGTTGCAACTCGATGCGCCAACGATCCAGCACGGCTTGCGGCATTGAATCAGCCAGATGAAAGCTGACGTGTTGCGTAGCGTCTTCGCCGTCGAAGTGCGGAAAGTATCCACGCTGATGCCATCCGCCCTCGGCTTCGGATTTCGGAATGACCAACCGATTTTTGAATGTCTTGGGCATATTGATTTATGGGGTGCGCACGCGCCCTCGCGTGCTCTCGGCTACCAATGCCTTGATGCATAAGGGTTATCTTTCAATCTTATTGCGTCCGATGCCAAGCCAGCACGCGAGGGCGCGTGCGCACCCAATTCCGCCTAACGCCACGCCAGCACGCGAGGGCGCGTGCGTACCCAGATTCACTTCTTCAGCAACGCCGTCCAGTGCTGCACCACCGTCAGCGGGCGCGTCGTCGCGTCTTCCAGCGGGCGCAGCAACAGAATCCGCTGCCCGTCGGCGCTCACGTCGTACACGTAGCGGTTGTTGCGGCGGCCATAGCTGCCCACCTCAAAGAGCGGCGCGGGTGTCCCGGCGCCAAAGTTTGCGCCCGGCGTGACCGGCACGGCCATCAGTTTGTCATCGGGCGCAACGTAATACAGTTCCCGCCCATCGCGCCGCCAGCGGGGGAGCGCGCCGCCGCCTTTGGACACGATGACTTTCCGCCCCGGCTCCGGGAAGGCTTGCACGTAAATTTCATTGGGCCCGGATTCATTCGATTGGTACACCAGCCAGCGTCCATCGGGCGAGACCTTGCCCCAATTTTCTCCAAATTGCGTGGTCAGATAAGGCTTCGGCTGGCGGTCGCCGGACAGCGGCAGCAACCAAAGATCACCTGCTGTCTTTTCACCTTCTTTCCTGTAGACGATGTACTTCCCATCGTTTGACCAATCGGTTTGATAGATGGAACGCGCTTCTTCCTTGAAGACGAATGCTTCTTTGTCATCGTTCCCGTTCACTCCTTTTTGCCAGATGGCCCAGGCTCCTTCCCGATTCGAGCCAAAGGAAATCTGTTTCCCATCCGGCGACCAGAGCGGGAATATCTTGTGACTGGAATCGGAAGTCAGACGGTCAAACGTTTCGCGCGCGAGGTCGAAAGACCAGATGTCATGGCTGACTTTCTGTGGCTCATATCGTTCAAATATTACTTGTGCGCCGTTGGGTGAGAGATTCAGCGAGCGATAGCGGCCTGGCGTGCCGACCAGAGATAGCTGCCTGCCGCTGCGATCAAGCCAGACAAGCTGCGTATTCGGATTCCCTCCGCTTTGATAGATCAGCCATTTGTCCTCGCAGACCGACAAGGGGGAATAGTCAGCGGAGAGGTGGCGATTCCCCTGCTCGGCCAGCGTGACGGGATCGCCGCGAAGGCTCCGCGCCTCGGCATCAAACCGTTGCGCCAGAATCTTCTCCCCACGCAGGAAGAGCAAATACCCGGCAGTGGAGTATTCGGCATTCGTATCGGAGCGCAGCAGGAAGCTGGTCTGCGGTTGATCGAGCGAACCGAGCTTGATCCCGATATTCTCCGGCTGCGCCGACCGGACAAAGAACACAAAATGACGACCGTCGGGCAGAAAACGAGGGTAAATATGCTGATATTCAAGACGCGCGCCATCCAGACGGGTGACCGGCGTGGGCACACCGCCTCTGTCCGACACCTGATGAAGACCAACGCTATTCTGCGCTGGAGCAAAAAGGATGACGCCTGCGCTGTTCCACGTACCGCCGAAACCACTGGGCACATCGCAGAGGCTTTCGGGCGTGCCGCCGGCAGCCTCGATTCGTTTGAGCTTGCCGCCGCTGAAAAACCCGAGGTGGCGGCTATCGGGCGACCAGAAGGGAAAGCGTGCGCCCTCTGTTCCCGGCACGCGCACCGGCTCCGGCGCATCCAGCGAGTAGAGCCAGATGTGGTTCGTGCCTTCGGTGACGGCGGTAAAGGCAATGCGCCGCCCATCGGGTGAAAAAGCCGGTGAGCCATTGTCCCCACTGACCGAGGCGGGCCAGGGCAGATAGGTGTAGTTGGCACGACTCTCCGCAGGCGCGCGACGGAAGGCAATCCACGCGAAGGCCAGCGTTGCCAGCAACAGCGCCGCCGCCACGAATGGGTACGCACGCGCCCTCGCGTGCTTGCTTGGCGAGTCGCCCATTGGCATCGAAGAAGCCTCTTCTCCAGACCTGCCCGCGAGGGCGCGGGCGTACCCAGACGACGCCAGCGATTCCAGCGCAAAGCCGAGATCGCTCGCCGTCTGAAAGCGCCGCTCCGGTTTCTTTTCCAAACAACGCCGCACGAGCCGGTCCAACTGCGGCGAAATCTTCGCGTTGGTCTCGCTCAACTCCGCTGGCTCGTCCTTCAAGATCGCGTTCATCAATTCGACCAGCGAATCGCCAGTGAACGTCCGCTGCCCACTCAGCATTTCGTGCAGGATGATGCCGAAGCTGAAGATGTCTGACCGATGATCGGTTTCCTGTCCGCGCACTTGTTCGGGCGACATATAGCTGACCGTTCCCAGAATCACGCCTGGATTGGTGAGCGGCTTCAGCGTCGCGGCTTCCGAATCCACGCCGCCGCCCATCGTCTGGGGCTTTAACTTCGCCAAGCCGAAATCCAGAATCTTGACGCGCCCGTCTTTCGTCACAAACAAATTCTCTGGCTTCAAGTCGCGATGCACGATGCCTTTTTCGTGCGCGGCGGCGAGTCCGGCGGCAATCTGTTGGGCGTATTCAATCGCGCGTTTGACTGGCAATGCGCCATCGTTCAGTTGCGCGCGCAGTTCTTCGCCTTCTAACAATTCCGCGACGAGGTACGGCGCGCCTTCGTGCGTGCCGATGTCGTAAACCGTCAGGATATTTGGATGATTGAGCGCACTTGTCGCGCGCGCTTCCTGCTCGAACCGTTTCAGGCGGTCAGGGGCATTCGCAAAGTCGGCGGGCAGGACTTTGATGGCGACATCGCGGCCCAGCCGTTCGTCGCGGGCGCGGTAAACTTCGCCCATCCCGCCTGCGCCGATTTTGGAAACGAGGCGATAATGTGACAGATTCATTTGGGGTAAAGGTTCCTGATTCATTGATCCTCAATTTGCTTGCAGCAAACGCCAGATGGGCGCCGGATTGATTGTGGGTTTCAGGATAGTGCATCTGCCCAAACTGCGCGAGACCGCAACACGTTCCAAAACGATTTATGGAGTGCGGTCGGCTTGCCACCGCTATGGCTTTCGCAATTGTACAATTTGGTTTCAGCTAGTTTCTCGCGCTTCGAACGGAAAGCGGCGGCAAGCCGACCGCACTCCATACTTACACCCAATCTTTTTTGAACCGTAGCTCTTCGATTCGATAAGCGTGCTGCATCTCGTGCGGCAGCAATTGCCGAAACATAATCCAGACCGAGTAATGGCAGAACTCTGGATGCGCCGCCGTTCGTTGCCAATCGGCTTCAGCGAGCTGCTGCAATCGCTCGACCAGGCGCGCACGTTCGCTCACAAAAAAGGCCAGCGATTTGTCCAGATCAACGTTGAGCAATGCACCCGCTTCCTCATCCGGCGTAGCCGACATTGGTGTGATGCAGGGCGAGGAGTCAGAGAGCATCAACTCCAGCCGCGCGAAGTAAGGCGCGTCTATCGTCGTGATGTGGCAGGCGTGTTCGTGCGCCGACCATTTGTTGGGGCTGGGACGACGCTTCAGATGTTGAGGTGGGACTTCGCGCACAAGGCCGATTATGATTTCGGGCGCGGCGGCTAATGCCGCAATCAGGGTTTGCGGATTATTCATAATCTTTACCAAGCGACAGTTTTTCCAGCATTGTGCGACTGTTCTATCGTCAAAGCCAGAGCCATCACCTGATCTTTTGCCGCTAGGTTGCGACAAGTTTAGGTCAGCCCGGATCGCGTCGTGGAATGTATTCAGGCGAGCTTTGCCCGTTTTGCACTGTAGCGGCGGAACCGGCTGATCGGCACGACCTGTAACGTTCGACGAAGGATTGGCGTTGTCGAAGGTTGATGCCGCTGGCCTGGTTTCTGTGGCTTTGGTTTTTCCGTCAGAAAAAGTCCAACCAGACAAACCGCCGCCGCCAGCACGGCCAGCGCGGTGAGCGTCACCACGATCGGCAGCATGAAATTCAGCGCCAGGCTGAACGTGTTCAACTGCTGTACTGCTTCGAATTGCATGGATGTTTGTTGCATCACAGGGAACCTCCGTTTGCGACCAGGCTTTCATGGTTGATTTGTTATGAAGCCTCAACCGTTTTTTTCGCTTCCAGGTGAAAGACCGGAAACGGAGCGTGCATCCCCTCACAATTCATGGAAAGAATTGTTTTCAGTAAATTTTTCGATCTGGTAGAGCGGCGTCTCGCCTGCGATTGGAAAAGGCGACTGATGGAGCGCAGGCAGGACGCCCGCGCTCTCAGCGGCAAGGTAAGTCATCGAACTGCGTTAGTTCGTCGCTCATCCTTTGCGACGAATCGAATACAAGGTCTTTTCCGTTCGTAATAACAACCGCTCGCCGACAATCGCAGGCGTTGCTTGCGCCATATCGTCCAGTTCATTGACGTGCAACAACTTGAATTCAGCGCCCGCCGCAATGACGAAGGTCTGGCCTTCTTCGCTGAGGCAAAACAGCTTGCCGTTGTAAGCCCACGGCGAAGTCGTGAACGCTGTCGCTTTCGGGTCAATGCGAGTCTTGTAAGTTTGCTTGCCGGTTTTGGCATCAAGGCGTGTCAGGATGCCGTTTTCGGTCAGAGCGTAAATGCCGCCTTCGTAAGCCAGACAGGCCGGCAGGTAAGTTCCCGCGCGCGGCACCGACCACGCGACGAATTCATTGGCGCTTTCGCCTTTGGGCAGGGAGATGTCGCCTTTTGCTCCGGGACGCACAGCAACGATCAACGATCCGCGCCCACCGTTGATATACAGCAATCCGTCGTAAGCAAACGGCATCGGAATCGGAGCGCCAGACATTCCCCCCATTCGCCACAATTCTTTTCCGGCCAGGTCGTAACTGATAACGAATTCCGGGCCGACGGCGATGAGTTCCGTTCGCAGAGCGTGCCGCCACACGTACGGAGTCACCCAGGCAGATTGTCGTCCTTTGGGGCCGAGGCTTCGATTTGTGCGCCAGATTTCCTTGCCGGTTTGTTTGTCGAAGGCCGCGATGAATTGCTGTTTTTCGTTGTCGTTCAAAATCACCAGCATGTTGTTCACCAACGCAGGCGAACTGCCCGTGCCGAAATCCAGGTAAACCGGATTGGATTCGAGCGGTGTATGCCACACTTGTTTGCCTTTCAGATCGAACGCCCACAACCCCAGATTGCCGATGTACACGTAAACAAATTTGCCGTCGGTGACGGGGCTTTCGGAGCTGAAACTGTTTTTGCGATGACGGCCTCCGGGCGGACGGCCTTTGTAAAATTCCCGCTGCCATTCGGTTTTGCCGGTTTTCAGATTCAGGCAATAGACGAAGTAATGCAGCATCACTTCGTGGGGCATTTCAATGTCGCGCTCGTTGACCTTCTCAATAATCTCTTTCATCGTCAGCCCCTGCTTTTGCAGTTCCGCGACGTATTCGTTGCTGTATTCGGTGCCGATTTGCGGCGGCTTGGATTTGCCTTCAGTGGTGACTGTGGTCAAAAAGACTTTGTCGCCCGACACAATCGGCGAAGACCATCCGCGACCGGGAAGCGATTGCGCCCATTCGACGTTTTCAGTCTTCGACCAGCGATCAGCCAATCGCGCGTTGGTTCCCACCGGATTCGATTCCGGCCCGCGAAATTGAGGCCAGGCGATGTTCTGACCAAACACAGTCAACGACAGCATCATAAGCAGGCCTGCCAAGGCAGCTTGGCGCAAAAGAAAGTAACGGCCAATCACATTGTGACAACGCACCGCTTCAAAATAGTTTGTAATCATCTTTCCTCTGTATGTTTTAGCTCTAAACAGCCCAATTGACATTTTCAGGACAAACACGCCGTCAAAACCATTGCGGAAACGATTTTTCTTTATCACCGCACAATTCAAACGGAGTCAGTTGTTTATCCCGAACAAGTTATTTCGGTTACTATACAACGGCAACCAAACATCAAAAACGGCAGGCATCAAATTGTTTGATCCCAATGGCGCAGGCTAATCAACCGGTTCGCACGGGTTGTTAATAAAAAGTCTGTCCCGCACGTTATGTGGTGAAAGTAGCAAAACCAAATCAGGCCACGCGCCGTTGAAAGGAATCACAAACCCAATGCTCAAGAAATGTTCGCCCTTTTTCGCATTCATCATTCTGGCCGTCGCCTCCGCCATCGCGCAGGCCGATAAAGTTGACGATTACGTCAAAACCGAAATGCAGCGCCAGCATATCCCCGGCGTATCCATCGCGGTCGTCAAAGACGGAAAAATTATCAAAGTGGAAGGCTACGGCTTGGCGAATATCGAGCACAACGTTCCGGCACGACCGGAAACCGTTTATCAGATCGGTTCAGTCAGTAAGCAATTGATTGCCGCGGGCGTTCTGTTGCTAATTCAAGACGGCAAGGTGCGGCTGGAAGACAAACTGAGTCAGTTTCTCGACGGCACGCCGGAAACGTGGAAAGACATCACCGTTCGCCATCTGCTGACGCATACGTCGGGCATAGTGCGCGAAGCACCGGGTTTCGATCCGTTCAAGGTTCAGGCCGATGCCGATGTCATCAAGACGGCGTACCCGTTGCCGTTGCGGTTCGCGCCGGGCGAGAAGTGGGAATACTGCAACGTCGGGTATTTTTCGCTGGCGGAAATCATTCGCAAAGTTTCCGGCAAACCCTGGGGAGAGTTTCTGAAAGAGCGATTGTTTCTGCCGCTGGAAATGAACGTTACGCGCACGACGACGCTGACGGACATTGTTTACAACCGCGCGGACGGTTACGTCTGGCGCAGCAACAAATTCGACAACGCCACTTCTTTTTCCGCGTTGCGTCCGAGCGGCGCGTTTCTTTCCAGCGTGATTGATCTGGCGAAATGGGACGCCGCGCTTTATGGCGACAAAGTGCTGTCCGCCGCAACGCGCGAACAGATGTGGTCGCCTGTGAAATTGAATAGCGGCGCGACGCATCCGTATGGCTTCGGCTGGGAATTGAGTTCGGTCGCCGGACATAAGCTGGCGCAGCACGGCGGTTCGCTGCCGGGCTTTCGCGCGCAGATTTCGCGCTACGTGGATGACAAGCTGACCGTCATCGTACTGACGAATGCCGATGGTGCGAATCCGAACCTGATCGCGCTTGGCGTCGCAGCGCAATACATTCCGGGACTGATTCCGGAGCGCACCGTAGCCAAAATTGATCCGCAACTCCTCAATGCTCACGTCGGCCAATATCAGCATCCCGCCGTCGTCATCACCATCACGCGCGAAGGCGACAAGTTGCGATTGCAACAAGGCGCGAATGCTGAAAAGCAAGACCTTCTGCCGGAAAGCGCCACCAGCTTTTTCACGAACGAAAATCGTCGCCTGACTTATAGCTTCGTCAAGGATGACAAAGGCGACAGCTATCTGGTCGTGCAGTTGGAAGGCCGAGAGACTGCGAGGGCGAAGAAAATCAAGTGACTTTCGCACAACGATTGAGCGCGGCGCTGGGAATGACAACCTGAAAATAACCGGGCTGTCCAGCTTTCGTGATCGAAGCCCTGCGTCAAAATTCAGTGATTACGATCACGCCTGCAACTTCAAACTTGTTCATATTCACGAGCGCATCAATGGATTGTTCAAGCGTGATCGTTCGCCCTATCAACTTTTCAGGTTTCAAATTTCCACTTTCGATCATTGCCAATAAGGCGTCGTAACGATGGGCCTGCATACCGTGACTGCCAATGATTTCCAACTCGTGCGCGATGACTTTGCTCATCGGAATGGCGGGCGTGCTTTGCTCCGCCAGGAGCAGACCGACTTGAATGTGTTTGCCGCGCTTTCGCAGATTGCTGATGGAATTGAAACAGGTCGTCGGATGGCCAAGCGCATCTAACGAAACGTGAGCGCCGCCTTTGGTAATTTCGATGACGGCTTCGGCGACATTGGCGACTTGCGCCGCGTTCACCGCGGCGACCGCGCCCAAATCCTTCGCCAGCCGCAGCGCGTCTTCGGAAATATCAATCGCCACGACGTTCGCGCCGATTGCGTTGGCAATCATAATTGCCGACAAACCCACTCCGCCGCATCCGTGAACGGCTACCCATTGCCCGGCTGAAGTTTTTCCCTGATCCACGACCGCGCGAAACGAAGTCACAAACCGACAGCCCAAACTCGCCGCCGCCGGGAAATCCAGAGTGTCGGGCAAGCGCACCAGATTCGTGTCGGCTTGATGAATGGAAACGTATTCCGCAAACGATCCCCAATGCGTGAATCCGGGTTGAAACTGGCGATCGCAAACCTGCTGATTCCCCGAATCGCATTGCGGACAAGCTCCACAGCCGCCGACAAAAGGCACCGTCACTCGATCTCCGCTCTTCCACCTGGTCACATCCTTGCCGACCGCCGCGACCACGCCCGCCAATTCATGACCGGGTACGTGCGGCGGTTGAATAACCGCATCGTGCCCCACCCAACCATGCCAGTCGCTGCGGCAAACTCCCGTCGCCATGACTTTGACGACGACGCCATGCGCTTCCAGCGTTGGATCAGGAACTTCTTTCAGTTGTGGCGGTGCGTTAAAGGTTTCGTAAATGACAGCTTTCATCGGCTTGGCTCCTTGAAAAAATGTGGTTAGCTACATTTTGAAAATGGCTTCAACGAAACATTGAACCGTTAGCTCCAGATCAACCAAATTATAGCTGGAGCTTCGGCGGCGGCAGGCTTGGAATGGTTCTGGCGGCGATCTTTGCAACATTGGAGTTGGAAAACTATTGCTGCATCTGTTTTTTTACGCCGACCTCTGTCGAGCATCTGGCAACCGGTAAGTAAATGTCAGTCCGGTTAAGCCGCAATTCCGTATTCACGCTGGCGGAGTGGTAAATTTCTACGGCGGGCAGGCCGATCATCTGGTAGCCGGGAAGGGCGATGACGCGCGGGAAAATCGCAGCGTAAGCGGCAGGCAAGGTCTCAAACGAGCCTGCGTGCGTTGTGACAGCGAATTCGCCGCCCGCCAGTTGTTGATACCCAACCTTGCCGTCCGGCTCGAAAGGGTCAGGCACGACAAGCGCCGCGTCAAAGCGCAAGTGTTCTGCCTGCGTAGCAATCGGCGCGTCGTGGCCGATGCCCAGCCAGACGCGCGGCCCCGCGACGCGCTGCCGCACCGCCCATTGCTCCAAGTCATCAAACAGCGTGTTCGGCACCGCTTCGTAAGGGCCAATGTGCCGCAAGAACGCCAGATGCATCGAACGCAAACGCACGACTTTCGTAGCGGAAAGTTCAAATGCGGACGTGGCCTGTGACGAAGCCACCCGCGTTTGATGGTTGCGCTCAGACACATGCTGCCGAATCCATTGGCGGTATTCGCTCGGCGTTTTGCCGAAAACGCGCCGAAACGCGCGAATAAAGGTTTCGTGATTTTGAAAGCCGCAATCAAGCGCGATGTCCAGCAACCGCGCTTCGTGTAGCAGCAAACGAAACGCGCCCCGTTCGGCGCGCAACCGCGTGACATAATGGTTAAGCGTTTCTCCGAGCACCGCTTTGAACGACCTATGGAAATGCGAGGGAGATAATTTGGCCTTCTGGCTGAGCGCCGCCAGACTGAGATCGCCATCCAAATTGGCCTGAATGTACACCAGCACGGGCAATAACTTTTGCCAGTCTTCGTTCATTCTGCCGCTTCGACCGGCTGACGCATGCCATGCCGCCCCCCGAGATAACACGCCAACAACTTGGTCGCGTAACTCAATACGACCAGCCACAGAATCGCCTTCGCTACCTGTGCGTCCATAAGCAAGAGCAGGGTTCCGTCAAGCACCAGAAATACGCCGAACAGGGCCAACCCGGTTGGCAATGATCTGGCGACCCAGCGGCTGGCAGCATAGAAGATGGGAAAGCCTGCGAGAATTGATACCCACGGTCCAGAAGTTTGCGCGTGTTGTTCGTAGACTGAGATCGGCTGGCCGGGATTCAAGACATAACTGTAAACCGCCACCCAAAGCACAGACGCAATGATTTGCGCAATTTCAGCCAGCAACGCGCCTCCCACTGCCGCGCCCCAACGAATGCTCTGTACGTTCATTTTTGTGTTCATGCCAAAACTTTACACGCTTTCATTGACCGTTGTCTTGACGAATCTTGCTGCGAGTCCAGGCAGTCGCACCAGATTCGTGTCGGCCCGATGAATGGAAACGTATTCCGCAAACGATCCCCAATGCGTGAAGCCGGGTTGAAACTGGCGATCGCAAACCTGCTGATTGCCAGAATCGCATTGCGGACAAGCTCCGGCTGCATCAGGCTGAGAAGGTGGGCGTTTGCCCGCGCGCAACGAGACGGAAAAACACCGCCGATCCGATGGCTGCGACAATGCCCAGCACAGTCGTGATGCCAAAAATTTTGCCGGTCGTAAGCGACAACTCAATTCCTCTGGCCATTGCAATTCCGCCGATCACGAGACCAGTCGCGGCGCCCCAAATTGCGAAGCGCACCAGGGAAACCTCATCGAAACTGCGACGACCTTCCGCAATCCGAAGCAGCGCGGAAAACACTACGCCGCCAATGAAGCCCGGAATCGCCATCGCCGTAAACCAGATGTCGAGTATTTCCCCGTCCGGATCCACGAACGCTTCGATCAGCCCACCAAAACCCAGCCCCCAACCAACGACCCACAGCAAGATCATCAAGACCGTACCGCGGATGCCGCTCATCCATTTATTCATAACTCCTCCTATAAACTGCCATTAGCAGTCGCCCTGCCTAGTGAATTTGATGTTGCGAACCACCGGATTGCTCTAAATCAGAACACGCAGAATTCAGACCTTCTTTTTCGACAGGATGAAGAAAATTTTCGGCAGGACTTACAGGTTCTTTATCTTCCCCAAAGAGCCTGATCAGGTCTGAATCCCGTTCATCTTGAAAACAATCCTGGCAATCCTGTTTCAAAGTTTTTGCTCTGATTTAGATATCTTAGGCGGAAAAGTATGACGCAAATGTGTCAAGTTTTTGAACGTGATGCAAATGTCTCAAGTCTTTGAATCAAGATTCCAAACCTGCTCCAAACAAACGCTTCATCACGCTGGAACGCTCGGCCCGCGTCCCGATGCTGGAAGAACCCGGAATGTTTTTGCTGACGCTGATTCAGGAAGTGCTGCCGCTAACGGAAGGCCGCGCCGCGTATACGCCGATGCGTTAATCAGAGTTCAGATGGAGCGCATACCAGCCGCTGTTCGCGCCGGTGTGCGCTCCATCCGACACCTGACTTTATTCGACAGGGTGAGCAAGATTTTCAGCTACGGCCTGTTGCCTTCGCACGAGAAGACCGTTCGGGACGTAAACAGTTCTTTCATCAATGCCTCCTGATTCGGTGGCAAGGCGCCGCCGGGAGCGCCAAACCAGCGTTGCACCGCCCAGGCGAAATCTTCCGCAGGCGCGCCGCCACGAAAAATACTCTGAATCCGCTGACTCAATTTGTATCTTTGGTCAATTGCGTGAGCGAATTCATGGATGACCTGGTCATAGGTTCTCAGCGTGTAATCGGCCTTGTCCGGATAATCCTCGTTGACGGTCTTGACGCCCGCTTTGCAGATCATCTGCTCGCTAATCCAAAGCAGGTTGCCGTTGGCTCCTCCACGCAGTAGGTTTCTACTGTTAGGTCCCGTTCCATCCTGCCCGAAAACTTTCAGTACCTCCATCTTGTCCAACTGACTTCCGGGTTCTCCGTTTGTCATATAAACCCTGAAGCCATCAAACGTGCTGCGGGGATATGCCGGGCCGAATCGCCTGGTGATTTCAGCATAAACATTGGCCACGGTATTCATCGCCGACTGGCTGACTCGGCTGGTTGCCCTGATTGTAATTTTGGGATCCAACATCTCCATACACTGCGTCCACTCCGCGTCTCCCTGACATTGCTTCACATTCGCTTTCTTCGTGACGCTGATACTCGGACTAAGATTCCCGTCGTGCGCCCACAATATCTCGCCGGTAGGGGAAACCAACTGAAGTGCCCCGCTAAACGTCAGGTTCAGTTTCGCGTTGGCGGCAGGGTTTCCTGTAGATGTCCAAATCACTTTTCCTTTCGCGTCATAGGCGGCGAGCCTGCCTTCCGATGTCATTTCGACGCGAGCCGACTGGGCAAAATTGTTTGAGACCTGATTCAGTCCCCAAACAAACCCTTCATTTTTGGTTGCGACCACCAGATTGCCGTCGTTCGCAAAAATGAGGAAGTGATTGCCCGATGGCGAAGTATATTTCTGGCCTCGCTTCAGGCTTGTTCCGGCAGCGATGGGAAAGTTTGTCGCCACATTGCCAGATGGCTTGCCGGCAGTTTGCGATGGTGGTGCGCTGACAGTCGTCACGGGCTTGGAAGAATTGATCACAATTTCTTGTAGCAGTTTGTTGGAGCCAACTTCACGAACGCGAAAGGCGTGGCCGTTATATGAGATGCCCTCAAAGGTCTCACCAGGCGCAACTTCCTGATCCGATTTCCCTTCTTTACACTCATAGTCAACCCAATTGACGGTAAAAGGCTTGTCCGTTTTATTGATGACCTTGATCGCTACTTCTTTGTCATCCACTTGTTTAGAACAGGCATTCTGCGCTGAGACACTAAAAGTTGAGGCCAGCATCAGCCCCAACAACAGCATCAATGACGTTAATGACGTTTGCTTTTTCATCGGTTTATTCCTTTTCTCCAATACTGGGTGTGAGCATCTATTCGACAAAGGAGACTTCTGACCTGAATCAAAAGTCTCCTTTGTTACGGAACAGGCAAGTTCTGTTTTAACTGCAATTGTTTTTGTCTATTACCAGCCGTGGCTGTTATTTCACGACAAACGAGAAGGTTGCGATGTATTTGTTGCCACGCTTAAAGTCGAACGTCACATCCGTTCCTCCGCCCTGCGCGGGCTGCGTGCGGATGTCATAGGTATCCCCCCGCATAAGCGGCTGGTTCTTTGTCCCAACTCCTCTGACAACGGTGGACTTGTTCAACAGTATATTTTGGAGGGCAGGTGTATTGGCCGCCCAATAAAAGAAGCCTTGAGCGTTATTGTTACCAGGTTGCGTGAGCATCATCATGGTGTACTTCTGTCCCTTGACGAGACCTAAGTCTTTATTGCTGTCGTTATTGGGCGTATACAAAGTTGTTTCAACCCTGTCTCCATTCTTGGGGACAATCGCCTTGAAATTAGCGTCGCCCGGCTTGTTGACACCGAAAATCTTGCCGTTACCTACTACTGGACTGACCTTTTGTGTGGCGGCTTCAGCAGAAATCGGAAGCCCAATCTTAGAGGTTGCACAAAAAGCGAGCGCGATGATGGAAAGAGCGAAAAAAAGTGGTTTCATAATCTTTTGAATCTCCTTGTTGTTTTGGTTGTGAATGGGGGAGGGCACACGATAAAGACTTGCCATCATTCCCGATAAGAACCGATGAAGTTCGTTCATTGGCTCTTCGCATTCCGCACTGAAAATTACTGATTTGTTTCGTTGAAGCAGCTTGTTTTTGCCGCCTGAGCAAGACTTTCTTGCTCTACTAGGTAAGGGGAAAAAAGTCGGCAAAAGTGTTAACTGACTGAAAATTTTTTTGGGGACTGAGAATTTTCCGATTTTGCGGCATTGTGTTAGCTTTCAAACTACTGGCAGATGTTTGGCAGCCAATTGGCTCCTGCCAAGCATCTCATCACAACAATCTGACGGAACTTATGACACCCCCAACGATCACCCAATTACTGGTGGCCTGGAATCAGGGAGACCAGAGCGCCCTGGAACAACTGACGCCGCTGGTTTACCGCGAATTGCACCGGCTGGCGCACAACCATCTGGCGGGCGAACGGCAAGGCCACCTTCTGCAAACGACGGCGCTGGTCAACGAAGCCTTCGTGCGGCTGATTGAGTGGAAGCAGGTCGAATGGCAAGACCGAGCGCATTTCTTTGGCATATCTGCGACCTTAATGCGCCACATTCTGGTGCAATTTGCCCGCGAACAGCAGGCAGCTAAACGCGGCGGCGGGCAGGCCATTCAAGTCTCGTTGTCGGAAGCCGCCAATGTCGGCGCTCCGCAAAATCTGGACTTGGTGGCATTGGACGATGCGCTGAAGGCGCTGGAACAACTCAACGCGCGCCAATCCCGAATCATCGAATTGCGATTCTTCGGCGGACTGAGCCTGGAAGAAATTGCCGAAGTGATAAAGGTTTCTGTCGGCACGGTGCGCCGCGATTGGCGTATGGCTCAGGCATGGTTGCAACTTCAATTGAGCGCCACCCAATGACCCCTGCCAAATGACTCCCGAACGCTATGAACAAATCGGCGAACTTTTCGATCAGGCGCTGGAACTGGCGCCTGCCGAACAACGCGCCTTTTTGCTCGGAGCTTGTGGAGAGGATAACGAGTTGCGCGATGTGGTCGAGAAGATGTTGGCGCAGCATCGCGCTGACGACGAATTTTTAGCACAACCAGCCCTGAACGTTGCCGCAACGCTGCTGGCGCAGCATCCAGATGCTTCGCTGGCTCAGATTTCGCTGTCTGGGAAAATCATCAGCCGCTACAAAATCATTGAGCAACTTGGCGCGGGCGGCATGGGCGAAGTCTGGTTGGCTGAAGATGCCCAACTGAATCGCAAAGTCGCGCTCAAACTATTGCCCGACAGATTCGCTGATGTGCCTGAGCATTCACGTCGCTTTGAAATAGAAGCCAAAGCTGCCAGCGCCACCAACCATCCGAACATTGTCACCATTCACGAAATTGGAGAGTCGGACGGAACCTGGTACATCGCACAGGAATACGTCGAAGGTGAAACGCTTCGCAGCCGTATCAGTCAGGGGCCTATTACGCTGCTCGAAGCTCTGGATATTGCTTATCAAATCGCCAACGCGCTGGCCGCAGCCCACGCCGCAGGCGTCCTCCACCGCGACATCAAACCGGAAAACGTCATGGTACGGCACGATGGATTCGTGAAGGTGCTGGATTTTGGTTTGGCGCGAATTCAGCCGGTCGAAACGGATTCCGACAGCTTTTTTGAAGCCAAGACAATTTCAAAAAACACTGCGCCGGGCGTAATTCTGGGCACAGTCAGTTACATGTCGCCCGAACAAACACGCGGCGAGAAACTGGATGCGCGCAGCGATCAATGGAGTCTGGGCGTGGTGCTTTACGAAATGCTGACAGGCCGTCGCCCTTTTCCCGGCAATAGCATGCCGGAAGTTTTCGCCGCCATTCTGGAACGTCAGCCAGCGCCACTGACCGAATCCCTGACGAACTTGCCCGCGCAGTTGAAACAAATCCTCGACAAACTGCTGGCCAAAAACCGGGAACAGCGTTACTCGTCATCCGCTGAATTTGCCGCTGAGCTAAAACAAGTTCAACGCCGTTTGGAACTCGACGCCGAACGTGATTCCGGTGCTGCTTGGCAAGTTGGGCAGGATAATGCGCTTGCATCAACGTCGTTCCGTTCATCATCAAGTTGGGCTGGCGTATTTCAGCAGGCGCAGAAACGCAAAGTCCTTTCCGCCATCATCGCGCTGGTTCTCCTCGTACTCGTATCGTCTGCCGCATATCTATTTCTTCGCGCTCCAGCCGGCAACGGGGCAATTGATTCGATAGCGGTTCTTCCCTTCCAGAATCTGAGCGGGAACAAAGACCTGACCTATCTTTCTGACGGCCTTAGCCAGAGCTTGATTGACCGGCTTTCAGAATTGCCGCAACTGAAGGTGATCTCGCGCAATTCAAGCTTTAAGTTTCGGGATGAAAATATTGATGTGCGAAGCGTAGCTTCTCAGTTGGGTGTGCGGGCAATTTTAACCGGCAGCGTCACACAGGTTGGCGAAGAGCTTGTAATCAGATTTGACCTGACTGATGCCGCAGATGACCGGCAAATCGCCGGAGCGGATTACCGGCGGAAACTTGGCAATATCGTAGGCGTTCAGCATGAAATCGCGCAGGCGGCTTCTGAAAAACTGCGATTGAAACTGACTGATTCTCAATCCCAGCGATTTGAGAAGAACGGCACGGAGAATTCCGAGGCATATCGTTATTACCTCAACGGGCTGGTTGAACTGAATGGCCCGCAAGACGTTCGCGGCAAAGCTCTGGAGTATTTTGAACAGGCCGTCTCGCTTGACCCGGATTTTGCCGCAGCCCATGCCGAAATCGGGTGGATTTACCTGGCTCGGGCGAACGGCAGCGGCAACCCGCGTGAGCTGATGCCAAGTGCGAAGGAGACGATAGAGCGCGCCTTGGCAATTGACCCTAACCTTGCGAAAACTCATGTCCTGCTGGCCATGACGAAGGAATATGAATTCGACTGGACGGGCGCAGAGAGAGAATACTTGCGGGCAATTGACCTCAGCCCCAACCTGGATTTTGCGCGCAATAACTATGCGTTCTTTCTTTCGGTAATTGGGCGCCAAAACGATGCGTTGCTCGCACTCGAACAGCAGAGAATTCGTGATCCGATCAACCAGCGTTTGGCGCTGCTCCAGAAAGGGATGATCCTTGCACAGGCAAGAAAGTTTGACGAAGCGCTTCGCACGCTTCAGGAAGCTCAGGCTGTGGAACCGGCCAATGAAGTGCCGCCGTTTTTTTTGGGATATGTCTACGCCGGAAAGGGTTTGTATAACGAAGCCGCCGGGTACTTACGGAAGTCAGTCGCCCTGCTCGGTGGGGAAAAGAAATACAGCCAACCGCTTGTCTACCTGGCGGCGACTTATGCTCAAATGCCGGAAAACCGAAACGAGTCCCGCGCTCTTCTGACGCGGATCGAAGCAATGAGTGGATACAATTCCCCGGCCCTGTTGGCTGCTGTTTATTCGGCGCTCGGCAATAACGACAAGGCAATGGAATTGCTGGAGCAAGCGTACATTAACCGCGATCTATTGCTGCGCTATGTGGGAACCGGTTACGAATATGACGGACTTCGCGCTGATCCGCGATTCAAAGCGATGTTGAAACGTCTGAATCTGCCGGGATAGAAAATAGAATTTATTCGATTTGCGGAGTTGGTCTATGTCTCCTCCACGGCATTTAGGGCAACATCTTCTTCGGCGTTCGAGGTCACGGCAATTATCCGGGGTTGTTCAATCATTGGATGGGAGGGTGGAAAGAACATCGGGCGGGCGCGTTCCAGCACCGGGATATGATCGGCGGCCTCGGTTTCCGATGCGCGCGTAAAGCCGTAAATGTCTTGATGAGCCTCAACGTTCTTCCATAGCTTCAAACTATCAAATAGCAGGTTCGAACTGCCCCCGCCCATCTTTGAATCTTGCGTACCGGCGAGCTTGGAATCCTGCGTACCGGCGAGTTTTGAATCCTGCGTACCGGCAAGTTTTGAATCCTGCGTACCGGCGAGTTTTGAATCCTGTGTGCCAGCCAGTTTTGAATCCTGTGTGCCAGCCAGTTTTGAATCCTGCGTACTGGCGTGTAATCCATCACTAAACCTGAATGGCGATGAGTTCCTGATCTTCTTTCCGGGAAGAGGAGACTCTGTGTAATTCTCATATTTGCGACGCGAGACCTCACCAAGGTATTTCTTGAGAAAATCGCCCCACGGCAGCAGCGAACCAGCGGTTGTCTGACTAAACCCGGTAGCTTCTGTAGTTGCCCATAGCGATTTGTAATCTTGTTCCGCAGCTTCGTATGCCTCCAACGACCACGGGAAAAAGATCGAGACTCCGTTGGAGTATTGACACCTTCCACCGCTAAAACCACTCTGGATCACGACTTCTTGAAGCGCCTGCAAAATATCCTTGCAGCCCCATTTCAGATCAGACAAAAGCTGGTCATGAGCGCCGCTTCCCAATTCATTTTCGATACAATCACATTCCTGTAAGAGCAACTCGCAAAAATCCCCCAGGTCAACATTCTGTTCGTACATGTATGACTGACATTTCCAGTGAACCTTGAGAATGGCACGTTCCATCGGCAGGTAAAGGGGGCTTCCTGATTCAAAGCATTTGAGCAAGTTACTGGAGAGCGCACCTACGGCAACCTGCAACTCAATGAACTTGTCCATATTCCAGGCGGCCATGTCTACGGAAACACCTCCGATGACAAACTCGCTCTGGCCTTTGATGTAATTCTCGACCAGACCTGCCGCTAAATCTTCGGTGGTTTTGTCAGTGCTTTCACAGAGGTCTCGGAGCAGCTTTGCATAAGTCCAACCCGCGCTGGGAATGCTTCCCTCCGAAACGATCATCGTCTTCGCGCAGTGTTTGAACTGAGAACCCACCTCGAACATACCCATCACACAACTGTCGAATCCCAGAATATCGAGTCGCCGGCCGAGTAACTCATCGGCATTCTCACCCAATAAAAACCGTTCGGTAAATTTGTCGTCACCCCAGGGATTGACATTAAAGTCCGATGGATTGGCTTTAACATTCGACAGGAACTCCTGATCCGAAGTCATCCGATCAACGGCATACATAAGATCACCAAGGTTCATGGATTTGCCGGAGGTTTCATCCCGGAACAAACCTTCGCCCAGAAATCCCAGCGAATGCCCTGAAAGAATAAAGGCATATCGTTCGGCACGCCCCGATTGCTTGTTCACGCACCAATCCACAAAGTTCAGGATGGAGTTTGGGTCTGCCGCGTTTTCATTGATTCTGTTTTCCGTAACCCGAAAGGGCTTATCCGCGATCTTATGTGAGCGGTAGTATTCCGCTTCTTTACCGGAGAAATCGCAGTACAACGTCGGCATGCTGGGTGAGTTACCATCGTAATAAACAAACAGGTTCAGCCTACCGTTGGCTTCATTGGCAAACTCTTTTAACTGTCCCATTGCATAAGCCATATTGGCGGCCAGATTATTATCTCCAGCCATATACAGCATGATCGTCCATTCTTTTTTGTTCATTGCTTGATCTCTGATTGGTAAATGGTTTTTCCGCAGTCCGCTCCTACTATAGCGAATTGCAGTTGGGTGCGACCGATGTTTGGAGTGCGGTGGCTCGACGCCGCTTTTGCGTTCAGTTGCAAAGCATTGTGGAGAAACAGAGACGGCTGATTTCGAACGAAAAGCTGCGCCAAGTCGCAGCACTCCAAAAGGTCGCATCCATTTGAAAACCGCTATAAGCGCATACGAAGAGTTACTCGACTCAATTCAGGCAGTATACGGCTAACCGGAATTAGAGCAATCCCGGTTGATCGAGCGACTCAGATTCCTGCCACGAGCCGGCGGAGAGCTTGTCCCAATCTCGACGTAAGGGCTTTTTGGGGTGATGTGACAAACCGTCAGAAGAACAAATCACGGCGTAATAATTTGCATACACCGTAAAAACCCGCGAAAGTGTTTGTCGAGACGATTGAAGCACCGCACAAACGCTTCATCACGCTGAAACGCTCAGCTCACGTCCCAATGCTGGAAGAACCCGGACTGTTTTTGCTGACGCTGATTCAGGAAGCGCTACCACTCACGGAAGGCCGCGCCGCATTTGCCCCTATGCGGTAGCAAGTTTTACGTTTCCTTGCTCTGAGCAGGCGAATGGCTTGTGCTAAACTCAGCGTAAGGTTTTGGAGCAATTCTAAAAATGGTCGAAGGAGTGGCGTTATGAATACCGTAGAAGCAAATCTCAATCCCAGCATTGACCTGGCCGACTTCAAGGCGCGTTGCCTGGAAGTCCTGGAGCAATTGGTTGCGCCCGGCTTGCCCGATTTGATCGTCACCAAAGAAGGTCGCCCGCTGGCGCGCATCACGCCTGTCGTCGCCGTCAACAATGAACAGTTGATTGGCTCAATGCACGGCCAGATAGCCATTCACGGTGATGTGTTCTCAACAGGAATCGAATGGGATGCTCAACCTTGATACGCATATTTTGATTTACCTGCTTGATGGCACATTGAACCTGCGTGAGCATCAATTGGTGGCACAGCAACCGCTGGCAATTTCTGACATTGTCTTGTGGGAATTAGCCAAACTGGTTCAGCTTGGGCGCATCACGCTTGACCTCGGCAGTCCCGCTTTTCAAACGTGTCTGCAACAATTGACCGTCATTCCTGTTAGCGTGGAAATCGCCCGCGCCAGCACACAACTGGGTTTCCGCTCCGATCCCGCCGATGAATTGATTGCTGCCACCAGCATTGTCACTAAGGTTCCTTTGCTGACGCGCGATCATAAAATTCTCGGCTCTCAGCTTGTGCCTTTTGCCTAGGCTCAATCCCCACTTCGTCAATCAATTCATTTCAATAGTCGAAAGCTCCTTGCTCCGCGACGACTTTGCGGCCTTTCTTGTTTTTGAAGTTAGCGGGAAGCTCAAAGGCATGGGCCGCGTTCAATTCGTCCGCCGTGATGGTTGTTCCTGCACAGACGCGGTCGAGCAGTTCGGCTTGTGCCGGTTCCAACTCAATCAGCCGTCCCAACACATTCAGCACGTTGATGAGTTCCGTCGTGTATTCGGGCAACCAGTGGTCGGGTTGAATCTCGCCAAGTTTGGAAGGCGGGCGACGGTCGCCAATGATCGGTCGTTCGCGGTTGGCTTTGCGGTAACTGAACCATTGACGCAAGACCTGCTTGCCGGAAACTTCGTAACTCCACATTTGCGGCGTAACGCGCTCGACGTAGCCGCTGCCGATCTTCAGCCGCTGATTCGTTTCGTCGTATTCGATGGTGTCGGGCATCGCGTCGGCGTCTTGCGGAATCGCGCCGTTTTTCGGGATGCGCGGCATGGCTTCGGCGGACAAACGGGGCGGAGCAGCCGGACGGCCTTGTTTGGGGGCGGCGAAGCGTTCGCCAAAAGTGTGCAGCCAAATCACAGTGCGTCCCAGCGCGGCGGCGGCGATAAAAGTTTCGGCGTCAGCGGTCAGCGGAATCCTCAAGCCCGGTTGCACTAGGTCAGCTTGGAAGCGCGAAGTGAAAGCTGGGTGCGCGGCGACGGCGGCGATGTAAGCAAACAAATCTTCGGCGCTGACTTCGCGTTGATAACGCTGGCCAAGATACGTCAGCAAGTTGGGCGGAAGGTTCGGCACGCTGGCTTCGCGGTCATGCCAGAGCGGAAAGGCGCGCCCGCCGAATGAGCCTTTGTAGTGATGCAAGTCGGGAATCAAACCTGTGAAAGTGAGCGATGGGCCGGATGTCGGTGAATGGGCATCAAATGCGGTCAAATATACTTGGCGATCTGAATAGACCTCCCATAATTGCGCGTTCGGCTGTGTGATAACGCGGGCATCTGGAATGATCCACTGCCGGTTAAACGAGCGAAATCCATAACGTACTGGCGGTTGACACTGGCCCTTTTCGTCAACCAACTGAGTGAGAGTCGGCTTGTAGCCAGGTAATGCTTCTTTCACTACTGATCGGATGTGACGGTCGGCTGGCTTTCCATCACGTAACGTCGCGTGGAATAACTCTTCCTTCTCGCTAACTGGCGCGGTGATAAGCGCCTGCCATCGTTTCTCCAATGATTCTGCGTCCGGCGCAATGACCCAAGTGCGCTTTGGTTGAGTGCCAGCACCGTTGTAGATGAACAAATCTGTAAGCGCAGGAAATGTTGCCCACGCCCCCGTCGCGGCGGGTAAAAACGACGCGCGCCAATCAGTGGAACATTCCGCCCAGCCGTCAGCATCCAGCGTCAGATTTTTCAACGCTTCAAACTTGTCTTGCCGATGTCCGGCGGGCAGCGAACGATAGCGCACCGTCGCGGGCGTATCCGGCTTCGTGCCTTTGGGACGCGCAGCCAGCACGATGCAAACCGGTTGTTGCACACCTTCAAAGATGCGCGTGTTGACTTCGGGCTGGTGGCCTTCGGGCGAACAATCAATCACCCAGATTTCCTGCGCGGTGCGGCGCAAATAATCGCGCATCCGCTCAAACCCTGGCCCGTTCAGAAAGCCCGCCACAGTGATGAAACAGACGATGCCCGTGTTGTGTTGCGGGTCGTGGTCGAAGACCTTCCACGTCGCCCATCGCCAGAAATAAATGTACAGGTTGCGAAGGTGTTTGGAGTGCGCGCTGACGCCCCATTCGGCGGGAGGAATCCAGGCGCCCAGCGGCGCGGGTTCGGGCGAATTTTTGCTGTCGGTTTCAACCCAGCCGCCCAAACCTTTAGCCTTTTCTTTGTAGGGCGGATTGCCGAGCACGACGGTAATCGGTTCGCGCTTTTTGATTTCGTTGGCATCTTTGCGGGATTTGGCGATGGTTCCCAGAATGCCGGGAATCCATTCTTCTTCGACGTAAGGATTGCTGAGCGTGTCGGTGACGAACATACGCGGCGGCGCTGGCACCGTGCCGGTCAGGTCAGCCAACTCGGCCAGAATCCGCAATTGCGCCACGGCGAAAGGCCCCAACTGCATCTCGAATCCGACCAGCCGTTGCGCCGCCGCCTTGATCGCCGCTGACACTGAGCCGGAGCCTTCGTCCGCTTCAACTGTTTCGGCAATCCGCCGCAAAACGCCAAGCAGGAAAGTGCCGGTTCCGACTGCCGGATCGGCCAGAGTTACGGCGGGCGAAGCCAACCCGGCGTGCTGGGCAAAACGAGTGCGTAACGTTTCATCCACCAACTGCACCATCGCGCCGACGACTTCGGGCGGCGTGTAATACGAACCGGTTTTCTTTCGCAGCGCATTGTCGTAAACCGCCAGAAAGTCTTCGTAAAAATAGAGCCAGGCGTCGGCTTTGCCTTTGCTGATGGTCTGCCAATGAACGGCATCGAGCACGCGCGTCAGCGTGCCGAGCGAAGTTTTGAGCGTCGCCTGATTTTCGGCATCGTCCGTCAACAAACGTAACGCGGCGCCGATGAGCGTGTGGGTTTGCGTGAGTTGTTTGGCGACTTGATCGAGTCCCCCACCTGATTGGTTGAGTTTGATGTCTCTGGCCCGCGCCATCAGCAACCCGAAAGTCACGGCTTGCGCGTAACCATCGGCAAACTGTTCGGGCGTGGCTTCCGGGAACAGCAACTTGCGCCAATCCACAGCCAACGCTGTCAGCGCCGTGCTGCCTAACGCCAATTGCTCTGTCACTTCGTCGCGCAACAGGCGACATAACCGTGCGCTGATTTCGGCCAATTGTTTGGCGCTGCCTGGCGGTATGGGCTGCCATTGGAAAAAGTTCTCGAACAAGGCTTGCAAGCTGGCCGGGGCTTCAAGCTCAGCGCCTGAAGTTTCAATGTCACCGGTCAGCCGAACGATTGCGGCTTCCAACTGACCATTACGCCACAAGCTGAATTCATTGCCGTCGGTGTAAAGCAGGTTCGGCAGCGACTGCAATTTTTCCCATTGCTGTTTGTCGTGCTTGTCTTTGAATTTGCGGGGGTCTGCACCTTTGCCAGGCGCTTTGACTTCAATGAAACCAACCAACGTTTGGCGCACTGTTACAGCATAATCGGGGCGTGTTTTCAGTTCGCTGAGATGGGATTCGCCAACAGCGGCGATTTCTTTTCGGGCATACCCGCAGACTTCAGCAAGATCGGAAATCAATCCTTCCAGCGGGGCGCGCAACTGGTCTTCGGGTTCCCCTTTGGCTGCGACGTTCGTCAGTTTGGCTTTAGCCTCTGTCCCAAAGGTAGCCAGCGCCGAGCGAAATTTTGAATTCACACTCTCTCCTGAGAATTCTGGCGGTTATCTTCTCCTGCGCTCAATCAAATTGATTGATGACCACATCTTTGTCAGGAAAGCTTGCCACCAGTTTCAAGTGGCCACCTAAAGCCGCCACGAACTTCCGCAAGGTACTGACGTAAATGTCGCTTTGATGTTCCATTTTGGAAACTACGCCTTGATTCATTTGCATGGCTTCGGCGACTTGCTCTTGAGTGAGGTTGAGCGCCTTACGCAATTCCTGCAAAGCGATTTCTTCCAGCATTTCATTCGCGCGGGCGCGAGCTTCCGCTTGCGCTTCAGGCGGTAGTTTATCTCGCAATAATCGAAACGGTTTTGCCATTACAGTAACCCTTCTTTCTTCAGTTGCGCTAAATGTTCGTCATAAAGCCGATCAGCGATGGGAACGAAAGTCTCGTACCAACGATCATCTCCGGCTTCGTTGCCGCCAATCAGCAAGATTGCATTACGGCGCGGGTCAAAGGCATACAGCAGCCGATACGGATCGCCTTGATGCTGCACCCTCAACTCGCGCATATGAGCATGCCTGGAACCGTTGACTCCTGAGCAATGAGGGTAGCCGAGATGAGCGTCACGGTCTTCAAGCAAATCTACGGAAGCCGTGACAGATGTTTGCTCTTCGACTGCCAGCGTCTCCTACCACGCTTCAAATTCATCGGTGTATTCGACTTCCCACATCGTTTTCAGTATAGCCCTAAAGTGATATTGCCCAAAAGAAAAATGCGGAAGAAAGTAGATGTCTCAACTTCCTTCCGCATTTTTACTCTATTTGGTCGTGGCCGTGTAACAGGATTACGCAAAACTGAAGCCCTGCTTCGTCATCGGCATCGTGCGAATGCGTTCGCCCGTTGCCGAGAAAATCGCGTTGCAAACCGCAGGCAAAATCGGCGGCAAAGCCGGTTCGCCCAAGCCCGTCGGCGGGTTATTGGTTTTCAGGAAATGGACTTCGATGGGCGGCGCTTGCGACATTTTCAGCCACGGATGCTGATGATAATTCGATTGCACTACGGCTCCGTTCTTGAGCGTGATTTCCTGCATCATTTCGCTCAGGCCGTCTATGACCGCGCCTTGTACCTGCGTTTCGGCGGAACTGGGATTGATGATCTGGCTGCCAACGTCAGCCGCTACCCAAACTTTGTTCACTTTGATTTTCTTGTTTGCCGCCACCGTGACTTCGGCGACTTCGGCAAAGTAACCACGATGGCTGAAGTGAAACGCCACGCCCAGCGCCGTGCCTTTTGGCAAAGTCCGTTTGCCCCAGCCGGATTTTTCGGCCACCAGTTTAATGACGCCGGTCATGCGAGCCGCGTCCAAGCCTTGTTCACGTTGTCCCAACGGCAGAGGAGTTCCAGCCAGCAAATCCAATCGGAATTGCACCGGGTCTTTGCCAGCCGCGTGAGCCAGTTCGTCAATGAAAGATTGAATCACCCACGCAGTGCTGTTGGAGTAAGGCGCGCGCAAAGCTCCGGTTTTCAACCCCAAGCCCATCACCGAAGATTGCACCCGATAGTTCGGTACAAAACGCGCAGGAAATTCGCCCGGCTGAAATCCACCGTCGTGGGCGAAGTTATTGCCTTCGCCGTAAGCGACAAAGTGATCGTGCCACGCCACCAGCTTGCCTGCGCTGTCCACCGCGCCTTTCATAAACTGGAAGCCACCGCAGCGATAGTAATCGTGTTGCATGTCATCTTCGCGTGACCACAGCAATTTGACGGGTGCATTGACCTGTTTAGAAATCCAGGCGGCGTCGAGCATGATGTCGTTGTAAGCCCGCCGTCCGAATCCGCCGCCGCCGCGCACCATATGAACTGTCACATCGCTTTCAGGCAGCTTAAGCAACTGCGCCACCGCCGTGCGTCCGGGTTGCGGAATCTGGCTGGTAGACCAAATTTCCAGCTTGCCGTCTTTGAAATGCGCCGTGCAATTTTGCGGCTCCATCGTGCCGTGCGCGATGAAAGGAATTGAGTATTGGGCTTCGACGGCTTTGATGCCATCGTTTGGCGCTGACGCGCGACTGAAAACAGGATCAACATCGCCATCTTTGCGAAGCGTCCGCATCGGAGTTTGTTTGGAAAGTTCGACTGCTTTTTTCGCATTCTCCGCACTGTCCTGCGTGCCCCATTTGCCAGCTTCCCATTTCACTTCGAGTTTTTCGCGCGCGCTTTGCGCCGCCCACCAACTGTCGGCGACGATGGCTACGCCGGATTCAAAGCCTGGGTCTTGGAAAAGGTAATTCGGATAATCGCTGGCGAGCGGGCGGCCTTCGATGATGAACGCAGCTTTGACGCCTTTCATGGCTTTGATCGCGTCGAGGTTTGCGCTGACGGCTTTGCCGCCCAGCACTGGCGTGCGCTGCATCACGGCGTAAAGCATTCCCGGCACTTTCACATCAATGCCGAAAATCGGTTTGCCGGTGACGATGTCTTTGGCTTCAACGCTGACGGTGGATTTGCCGATGATTTTGTAATCCTTGGAGTCTTTCAGCTTGAGCGATCTTAAATCCGGCGTTGGCATCGTTGCGGCTTTCGCGGCGAGTTCGCCATAACCCAGCGAACGATTGGACGCTTTGTGATGCACTCGGCCTGACGCCGTCGAGCATTCAGCGGCGGCTACGCCCCAGGTGTTTGCAGCGGCGGCAATCAGCATGTGACGGCCTGCCGCGCCGATTTGCCGCATCGCGTCCCAGTTGCCCGGCGTGCCTGAACTGCCGCCCGTGAATTGATTGCCGTACCTGGGATGCGCGTCAGGACGCACAACGCGCACGTCTTTCCAATCCACATCCAGTTCTTCAGCAATCAGCATCGGCAGCGTGTTGTAAATGTTCTGTCCGATCTCAGTATTCCTGGACGTCAGCGTGACTGTGCCGTTGGGGGCAATGCTGATGAAATCGGTCGGAACCAGCGGAGCTTGTTGTGGCCCTTGCGCCAAAGCAGCCGCCTTCGGATACAAGCCCAACATAAAGCCACCGCCTGCCAGCGCAGTAACTTGAAGAAAAGAGCGACGATTGAGATTTGTTTTCATGAGTGGTTCTCCTTACTTTTGGCTGCCTTTGGCGGGTGACGCGCTGGCGCGTGGAGTTTTGGCGGCAGGTTTGGTTGCAGCTTTGGAAGCCGACAACTCCGCCGCTTTATGAATCGCAGCGCGGATGCGCAAGTACGTTCCGCAACGGCACAGATTGCCGTTCATCGCCGTGTCAATTTCCGCGTCAGTCGGCTTGGGAGTTTTCGCCAGCAACGCGCAGGCCGACATGATTTGCCCTGCCTGACAGTAACCGCATTGCGGTACATCCAGTTCCTGCCAGGCGACTTGAACCGGATGCGTGCCGTCGGTTGAAAGTCCCTCAATCGTCGTGGCGGATTTGTTCGCCGCCATCGAAACCGGCGTCGAACACGAGCGCACTGGTCGGCCATTCAGATGAACTGTGCAAGCCCCGCACAAGCTCATGCCGCAACCGAACTTCGTGCCTTTCAAATCAATCTCATCGCGCAAATACCACAACAGCGGCATGTCGGGATCGCCGTCGAATTGTTGGTTCTTCCCATTCACTTTCAGCTTAATCATAAATTTTCTCCTTGATGACTTTTCCGTCGAATAAACATCGCTACTTTTTCTTCACGTCGTAACAGAGCAACAAGTCTTGATCGCGGATGTACATCTTGCCATTGGCGATGACCGGATGCGGCCACGCTTGTTCTCTGCTGCGTTCGGGCTGCTCGAAGCGGCCACGTTCAATAAACTTCTCACGGCTGGGTTCGATCAGAATTATCGGCCCCGTCTCGGCCCGCAAGTAAAGACGCCCGTCCGCCATCGCCAGCGAGCCTTTTGGTGCTTGGCGTTCGCGCCACAACACTGCGCCGGTTTTGAAGTCCAGACAGACCAGAAAGCCGCCTTCGTTGCCGCCCGCCGCGCCGTACAACGCGCCGTCAACGACGATCATTCCGCCGTGATGATTGCGCATGTGGTTGGTGAAATAGACTTCGGTGGCTTTGATTTTGCCGTTGGCTTCCTTGCTGAGTTTGACCGCGCCGCCGCCGCCGTCATACGCCGAAGAACCGAATACCAGACCGTCCTGATAGATCGGCGTTGAGCAGGTAATGCGAGCCGCTACCGGATCGTATTGCCAAAGCACCTTGCCCGTAGCCGCCGCAAACCCCGCGAGCGTTTTCGCGGTGAATTGAATGTACTGGCGCACTCCCTCGAAATCTATGGCAATGATCGAAGCGTAACTAGCGCCCGCATCGGCACCAGGGCGATTGCCACGCCCGCCTTGATCGCTGCTGGGAGTTTTGCGTGTAGGGACTTCGCTGCGCCAGATTACCTTGCCGGTCATTTTATTGAGCGCCATCAGCGCCGCGTTCGGAGCGCCCGGCGAACAAATCAGTTTGTCGCCGTCTATCAGCACGGATTCGGCGTACCCCCAGGTTGGAACCACCGCGCCGTGATCTTTCACGAAATCGGTGCGCCAAACTTCTTTGCCTTCAGTCGTGAAACACACGAGTTCGCCGAACTGATTCATAAGGTAAAGCCGGTCACCATCCACCGTAGGCGTTCCCCGTGGTCCCGATGGCGTAACTGAGAATCCGACTTCGCCACTGCGTCCCAGCTTGGCTTTCCATACAAGTTCGCCGGTTGTCTCTTTCAGCGCGAAAACCCACGACACATCTCCGACATCGCCGGAGGTATAAATGCGGCCTTTGCTGATGGCCACGCCACCCATGCCACCGCCGATACCTTTGATTTTCCACGCCAGCGGCGGCCCTTTTTCCGGCCACGTTTGCAGCAATCCGGTTTCTTTCGAAATAGCGTTGCGCTCCGGTCCCTGCCATTGCGGCCAGTCAAAAGATGTTTGTGCAAAAGCGGATGTGCTGAGAAAAGCCAGCCCCAGAAAAAATACGAAATGTTTCATTGCGATAAGCTCCTAGAGTTGTTGCGATGGAGAAAATCTCTCTAAGCTTTTGCCGGACAGGGAGTTGTAGATTTCAGGCCAAGCCGTTAACGTGGCTGCATGAAACTACAAATCTCTGACTTAAACACCGAGCGCGAGTGGAGCGCAGCTACC
>JANRKX010000068.1:0-128440 GCA_033763255.1 Acidobacteriota bacterium
TATTCTTACCATCCTGACTTTGAGCAACGACAATTGGAACAGGGTTGATCATTGCGGTCAGGATTATTGCAGTCAGGCAAAAACGGAAAATTGCGATTCGCATACGACCTCCGATGGACGATCTGTTTGTCGGTTCAGAAACTTAAAGGTGAGACGGCGACGATTCTAACAGCCCGAAATCGCCGCAGCCAGAGATTGAACGTCGCGGCAAAGCTTGTCTTGCCAGTGGATGTGTGGCAATAAGTAGTTGATCGTAACGACTCGCAAACATCAACCCTACCTTTCAGGAGACAAAACAATGAACAACCGCCGAGATTTCATCAAATCGTCTGCGGCTGCTGCGGCAGTCGGGACGCTGGGATTCAATATCAAGACTTCTGCCGCCAACATCAAAAGCGCCAACGACACAATTCGCGTAGCCGTCGTCGGCGTTCGTGGTCAGGGCAATTCGCACATTCGCGAATATCAACGCATGCAGAATGTCGAAATCGCCGCCATCTGCGACGTTGACGAAAAAGTCCGCAACCAACGTTGCGGCGAAATCGCAAAAGCCACCGGCAAAAAACCGGCGGAGTTCGTGGACTTTCGCAAATTGCTGGAAGACAAATCCATTGACGCGATTTCCATCGCCACGCCAAACCACTGGCACAGCTTGATGGGCATTTGGGCTTGTCAGGCAGGAAAAGACGTGTACGTTGAAAAGCCCTGCTCGCACAGTTATTGGGAAGGCAAACAATTGGTTGCCGCCGCCCGTAAATACAATCGCATCGTTCAGCACGGAACCAACAGCCGTTCGACCGTCGCGCTGCGCGAAGCCATGCAAAAACTAAAAGAAGGCGTCATCGGTGATGTTTATATGGCGCGCGGATTGTGCTTCAAATGGCGCGACACCATCGGCAAAAAACCGGATTCCGCCGTGCCCGCCGGAGTGGATTACGATCTGTGGACTGGCCCGGCTCCGAAACGCCCGTTCAACGAAAACCGCTTCCATTACAACTGGCACTGGAACTGGGATTACGGCAATGGCGACATCGGCAATCAAGGCATTCACGAAATGGACATCGCCCGCTGGGGCTTGGGCGTGACCTTGCCGACCAAAGTCTTTTCGATGGGCGATCACTTTATGTTCGACGACGACCAAAACACGCCGAACACACAAATCGCCAACCTGGAATTCAACGTCAACGGCAAAAAGAAAATGCTCGTTTTTGAAGTCCGTCACTGGATGTCGAACAACGAAGCTGGCATCGGCCAGCGAAAAAACAACCGCGGCGAATTCGACAGCAACGTCATCGGCAATATCTTCTACGGTTCGGAAGGCTACATGGCCATCGAAGGTTACACGTCGTACAAAACTTTTCTTGGCCGCAAACAGGAACCCGGCCCCAGCCGCAGCGAAGGCGGCAGCAACTGGGCGAACTTCATCAAAGCCGTCCAAAGCCGCAAACGCGAAGACCTCAACGCCGACATCGAAGAAGGCCACCTGTCTTCGGCGTTGATGCACCTGGCGAACATTTCTTACCGAACGGGTCAGTGCCTGGAATTCGACCCGGTCAAAGAAGTCATCGCCGGAAACCCCAAAGCCAACGCAATGTTGCGCGACAAATACCGCGCTCCGTTCGTCGTGCCGGAAAAAGTCTAGCTGGTAGCGATTGGTTCACGCCAAGCCGCAAAGCCGCGAAGGTTGAAACCCTGTTTTTCTTTACGACCTTGCGGCTTGGCGCGAACCTTGTTCTGAATCCTCAAAATTCGGCTTTTTTCTCCCGCCCGGATTCGTGCATAATGTCGTCGGCCCCGCAAGCTACATCCCCACAAAGGACAAACAGGGTTATGAAATTATTTCTCCGGGCAAGCTTTGCTCTCTCCATTTTGCTGTCGCTAACCATCTTTGCCGTTTCGCAATCGGG
Organism: Acidobacteriota bacterium; assembly: GCA_033763255.1. GTDB lineage: Bacteria > Acidobacteriota > Blastocatellia > RBC074 > RBC074 > RBC074. The sequence continues at coordinate 1,908 of JANRKX010000068.1, forward strand.
CAAATACACAATTCAGATTGTCGCCGCGCCAACGCAAACCGAAGCTGAAGAAACCGCCAATCTGCTTAAGGCCAAAGGCGTTGATGCCTATGTGCTGAAAAGTTTCCTGCCTGGCAAAGGGACTTTTTATCGCGTCAGAGCCGGTTCGTTTTCCAACGCCAACGAAGCTCGCCAATATGGCGAAAGCCTCAAACAAAAAGGCATTGTGCCGGAATTTTTTATCGCTCCGTTTGAAGCGCCGAAAAATCCGGGATCGCCGGAAAAGCCTGCGAACAAAACTTTGGCTCTTCCCGACAAGCCGGAAGCCGTCAAATCAGAGCCGGCCCAAAACACGGCAAAGCCGAAAAAAGAACCGCCAGCAGTTGTCGCCAACAATTCGCCCGCGCCCGAACCTGTCAAAACTGCGCCCAGCGAATCAGCCCAGCCGGAATCTTCTTCGGTGACTTCTGCCCCGTCACCGACGACCGGCGGCACGGCAGCCAATTTCGCTCAATTCCGCAATTCGCAAATTGGATTCGCTTTTGATTATCCGGCTCATTGGACGGGCAATCCGTTGACTCCTGACGATGCCCAGGCGCAACGAGTCAACGCCGGAGCTTATTTCCAGTCGGCGGACGACAATGCGTTTTTGCACGTCATCTGGAACGAACTGGAAAAAGCCAACAACCCGGCCAACAACAATGACCTGATTGTTGATGTGATTTTGACCAGCATGAAATCGGGGAAAGAAACAAAAACGATGGAGGCGACTTCGCGCAGGGTTGAGGAAACGAAAGCTCAGATCAGAACCTATCTGGATTTGCGAGCAACGTTCGTTTTGCCTGGTCAAACTTCACCGCTGGATTTTCTGGGCAAGGCGCTGATTATCCGCGCCAATAAAGGCATTCTGCTGACGGCAATCTTTTTCTCAAAAGACGCTCCGGCAACTGTTCCCAGTCTGGCTGACAAAGTTATCGCTTCGGTGAAAATCCCTGAGTAAGGCTGGTTTTTCCAACCTGTCAGTTCCGTTTTGATTTGGGTTTCTTGTGGGCAGGTTGGAAAATCTGCCCAACGAATTTCAGTTTATCTTTTGGCTTCGGCTTTTTGTTTGGCGATGGTCTTCCTCACCTTATCCAGCATCAGGCGAACATCCGTTGCGTCGGGGGCGTCAGGAACTTCGCGCAAATAGGCTTCAAGCTGTTCAGCCGCTTTGTCCATCGTCTGACGCCGCACGTTCAGATTGAACAGATATTTTCGGACGTGAACGAAGTCCCGTTTGCCCATTTCCAAAGTTCGCAATAATTCCCGCTCGGCGCGGTCGAATTCCGGCTGCGGTTTCATCATCAACGCCAATCCCAGATTCAAATGCCCCATCGGATAACTGTCGTCGTTACCGTTACCGGTTTCCAGTTCGGCAACAGCTTCATCAAACTTTTTTTGATTTAGCATCAACATTCCAAGATTGATGTGAGGCAGGGCGAATTTGGAATTAATGGCGATGGCACGTTCAAAATAAGCCTGCGCTTCGACCTGTTTGTTCAACATGGCCATCTGTTCGCCAAGCTTGTTCAGCGCGTGCAGATAATCGGGAAAAATCTCCAACGCTTGCAAAAGTTTTTTGCTGGCGTCTTCGGGTTTCTGGTTTTTAGCGAGCTTGACGCCTTGCTCGTAAGCCTTCTTTGCTTCCTTTGGGACTTCTTGAATGTCAGCGGCAGAGAGAACTTTTCCGCTCGGCTTTCCGTGTGGATCGTTGTTCTTTTCCTTCAAATAAACCTGAACCGTGACTGTGCGCGAAAAGCTGCCGTATAGTTCCACTGTTTCCTGCGCGATTTCAAAATTGCGCGAATCGGACGGGATCACGACTCGGTACGTTCCACTGCTCAATCCTCTGAATTCGAAATTCCCTACGGTATCGGAAAAGGCTTCGCTGGCAATGCCGCCGCTGCTGATTTCCAGCACCACGCGCATGCGCTGTTCAGGCAAATTGCCTGACGGCAAATAGATTTTTCCGCGAATCGAATGAGAAATGGCTCCTGCGCTACGTCCCGGATTATTTGTGGATGCGGGATTGTTTTGCTGGGCAAAGGCGCTCACGCCGAGCAGCGTGATGAAAACAAGAAGGGATTGCAGACGAAGGAAGATTGATGTGGATTGCCGGTTCATACGCGCCTCCGAAGATGGAAAGGAAAAGTGCTGGCGGATTTAAGAGGCGCGTCGAAATTTTCAGATTACGCTCTCAACCGTCAGACGTTCGCCATTCGATAAACGGCGATTCCTGGTTTGCGGAAAAAGTGTGTCGGCGCATCGCGGAACAAGCTTCGGACGATTAACTGAGGACGATTGCGCCATTGGCATCACTGCCTGGCGCATCATCAAGATCATCATCGTCATCAATGTCATCATCCGGGTCATCGCCGAGCGATTTGCCGTTGATCAACTCTTTCAATTCTTTACCGGGTTTGAAATATGGGACGGTCTTGGCCGGAATATCCACCGGCTCGCCGGTTTTCGGATTACGTCCGCGTCGCGCGTCGCGTTTGCGAACTCGGAAACTGCCGAAGCCACGCAATTCGATCTTATCCCCGCTGTTCAGCGCCTGGATGATGTTCTTGAAGACTTCGTCAACGATTACTTCCGAATCTTTCTTGGTCAGGTCGGCTGCTTTCGCAACCTCTTCCACCAACTCTGCTTTGGTCATCGCTCCTCCGTTTGACGGTGAGTAGGATCAAACATCAGATCAACAACTACACAATCCGTGTTTCGTCATTGTTTACTTACCGCTCTAACTTACAAGTTCTACTTCCATTGGTATTTGAACTTCACTGAGGTGTCAAAATCAGACAAATGTTTCGGCAACTGAACCGGGGAAACTCCGGTGACGTTTGTCATCCCCAGCAACAGATCAAGAATCGAAAATCCTTCTTTCGGCTTTGGCGGTGTCACGGTTTTCGGTTCGCCTTTCATACCGATCAAAGCGGCTGTCGCTCTCAGCGCATCTTCGTAATTGCCGATTTCGTCTACCAGACCGTTTGCCACCGACGACTGACCGGTGAAAACCCGCCCGTCCGCCAATTCCTTAACCCGTTTTTCGTCAAGCTCGTTGCCGGGAGAACCTTTTCCTTTGCGGCCATTAAGCACTGCGCCGGTGAATTGACCATACATTTCGTCAATCATCGCCTGAAAATATTCGCGTTCTCTGTCAGTCAGTTCACGAGTTGGCGACCCTGTGTCTTTGAATTCGCCGCTTTTGAAAACCACTGGCTTGACCTTCGCCCATTCGGCCAGGTCTTTGTAATTAATCCATTCGGCGATGACGCCTATGCTGCCTGTGACTGTGCCGGGATTGGCAAAGATTTTGTCAGCCGGAGCGGCAATGTAATACCCCCCCGAAGCCGCAACGCTGCCCATCGAAATAACGATCTTCTTTTTCTTTTCTTCTTTCAAACGGATGATTTCGCGGTGAATTTCCTGTGAAGCTGATACCCCGCCTCCCGGACTGTCCACGCGCAAAATGATCGCTTTGACGCGCGAATCATCGCCGTATTGTTTCAAATGACGATTGACGGTTTTGGCCATTGTGTCGTCAATCACGCCTTCGACCGGAACGATTGCAATGCGATCTCCGCCGCCTGACATGACCCCGTCGTCTTCAGACACGACAGCCATCAGCGCGAACAGGCCGACGAAAAACACGCAGAGCAAAATAACTCCGCAGACAATGATCCAGGTCAACGTGCTTCTTTTCATACAACTGTTAAAGAGGCTGAGCGAAAAGGAAATAGTGGTCAGCAACCAAAGGCTCTAATGCCGTTCATCCGGTTAAATCACCAGATTCACGACAACGAACCAATGGGCACTGACCACTGACCACAAAAACAAAAAGCTTCAAACGTTCGGCTTAACTCTTGGCGACTTCGTCACCGCCACCGCCGATGTTGAAGTCCGCGACTTCGAACAAACCGGCCATGCCGGTGTCGCCAGAAGAGTAGGTTCGCACGTCGAGAATCGGTTCGTCTTTGCCGACTGCACGCGCCGACAGGCCAATCTTCCTCGCTTCACGATCCATCTTGAGAATCTTGAATTGCGTTTTCTGACCGACCTTGATCGCGTCTTCCGGTTTATCAACGTGCTGTTCCGAAAGCTCGGAAACGTGGCACAGGCCTTCAATGCCGTCTTCGAGTTCGACAAACGCGCCGAAGTTGGCAAACCGCGTGACCTTACCGGAAACAACATCACCCAAACGGTGCGTGTCGAAAAACCGATCCCAGGCGTTCGGTTCCAGGTCTTTGATCGAAAGCGACAACCGGCGACCTTCAATGTCAATCGCCGTGATGACGGCGTCAACTTCCTGATTTTTCTTGAGGGCTTCGCTGGGGTGTTTGATGCGCTTCGTCCACGAAATATCGGAAACGTGAACCAGCCCATCAATGCCGTCTTCGATTTCGACAAATGCGCCGAAATCCGTCAGGTTGCGAACGCGACCTTTGACACGAGTGCCAATGCCATAACGATCAGCAATCGAATCCCAGGGATTGGCTTCGATTTGTTTGATGCCCAGGCTTATGCGCCGATTGTTCTGGTCAACTTCCAGCACAACGGCTTCGACTTCCTGAGTGGCGGCAACGAGCTTGGAAGGATGTTTGACGCGCTTCGACCAACTCATTTCGGTCACATGAACCAACCCTTCGACGCCCGCTTCGAGTTCGATGAACGCGCCGTAATCAGTGACCGAAGCCACTTTGCCTTTGACGCGCGTTCCAATCGGATACCGCTCCACCGCAGTCGCCCACGGATCGGGAATCAATTGTTTGTATCCCAAACTGACGCGCTCTTTGTCGCGGTCGAACTTGAGAATCTTGACCTGAATCGTTTCGCCAACCTTGAACAACTCGCTTGGGTTCTGGATGCGTCCCCAAGACATGTCCGTGATGTGCAACAAACCGTCAATGCCGCCCAGATCAATAAACGCACCGTATTCGGTGATGTTTTTGACCTGACCTTCGCGGACAATTCCCTCTTCCAGGTCTTTGAAGGTTTGCTGTTTCTGGACGTTGATCGTTTCTTCCAGAACGACTTTGCGTGAAAGAACGATGTTGCCGCGCTTCTTGTTGACCTTGATGACACGAACTTCGATGTCTTTGTTGCGGAAACTGTCGAGATTGCGAACGGGACGAACATCCACTTGGCTGCCGGGCAAAAATGCCTGAATGCCGCCGATGTCCACGCGCAAACCGCCTTTGATGCGGTCGGTGACGCGGCCTGTGACCGTGTTTCCTTCGCGGGCGGCTTTTTCGATCTGATCCCACGTCTGCAAACGAATCGCATCGGCGCGGGAAAGTTCGACATACCCTTCATTGTTTTCGAGCTGTTTGACGAAAACGTCAATCTCGTCTCCGGGCTGAATAATGATCTGATCGCCGTCTTTGAATTCCGCAATGGGAACGATGCCTTCGGATTTGTAACCGACGTCAATCACGACGACCTGATCGGTGATTTTGACGACGCGGCCTTTGACCAGTTCGTTTTCGTTGATTTCGGAACGGTGTTTTTGTTCGTGTTCTTCGAGAATCTTGCCGAAATCCATGTCCATCTCTTCGCCTTCGGCAGAGTCAGCATCTGAGTCTGCATTGTCGGCGGGAGCTTGAACGGTTTCTTGAGCGTCGGCGGCGGCTTCATTAGCGGCAGCAGAAGCCGGTTGAGCGCCCTCGAGTTCCGGCGTTTCGTTCGGATCGAGAGCGAGTTGGTTAGCGTTGTTGGTTGACATTAAAGTGGACTTCCTCCTGGGAAAACTACGCGAGTTGCTCCTGCAACCCGGTTGATGGCGATCTTCGATTTTCTTTGGCGAAATTCCTTGAAGAATTCCGGAAACAAAGAATAACCGGAAGATAGTGCCGATCTGAAAAGAGCTTGGACTATAAACCTTTAGCGGTGATTTGCCAACGATTTCTCGATTTCGCGCAATCTCTCTATGACGCGCTGAATCATCCAATCCGGCGTCGAAGCTCCGGCGCTGATGCCGATGCGGCCAACGCCGGACAAATCACTCGAATTGATCTCGTCAGCAGTTTCAATCAGAAAAGAGCGCGGACATTTGTCGCGTGCCGTTTCGACCAGCTTGTTGCTGTTGGCACTGTGGCGACCGCCAATGACGTAAAGCAAATCAACTTCGCCGGACAATTCACGAACCGCAGCCTGATTCTCTTCGGTCGCGTCGCAAATCGTTTCGCAAACATTCACTTCAACCGCTCGCCGGCGCAACGCATCAAGTATGGCGTTATATTTCTTCGGGCTGATCGTCGTTTGAGCAATCACTCCGATGCGGTCGAGTTGCGGCAAAGCTTCGACTTCTTCAAGGGATTTGACGACGATGGCATCGTCGTTGATGAAACCCAAAATGCCTGTGATCTCCGGATGATGCCTATCTCCGACGATGACGACCTTGTAACCTTCACGTTGCAACTCGGCGGCTTTGCGCTGCGAATAATGAACATAAGGACAGGTTCCGTCCATGATCTTCAACCCGCGCGCTTTCAATTCTTCGTAAGCCTGCGGAGCGATTCCGTGCGCACGAATAATGACCGTACCTTTTTCCGGCAGCGCCGCTTCGTCGGCGACAGCGATGCCGCTGGTCGTCAATCTGGCAATTTCCTGAGAGTTATGAATCAGCGGACCAAACGTGACGACCGGAAGTCCGCTGGCTTTGTCCAGCGCGCGATATGCCATATCAACTACGCGCTTAACACCCATGCAGAATCCCAAACTTTCGGCCAGAACGATTTCCATTGCTTGATTACCAGTCGAGGGAGCTTAAGGCAGGCGATGAACTCTTATGTGAAGCATCAACAAGTCTACCTTCAATCAGTCGTTAGGAAGGCGTGACTCTAAATGTTCGACTATGCCTTGTCAAACCGGCTGCCAGTAGTGGTTTTCGTCGCTTTTGCGCTTTTCGCCGATGATTTTTTTACCGTCGTTTTGAAGAATCGTTTGACCTCCGTTTCGTTCAAAAACCGAAGTTCGCCCGGCTTTAATTTCTCGTTTTTCAAAAAGCCAATCGCCACCCGGCGAAGTTTCACCACCGAATGACCTATCGAATCGAACATCTTTCGGATTTGCTGGTTGCGACCTTCATGCAGCGTGACTTCGTACCAGGCATTGGTTTCAGTTTCTTCCATCAACACGATTTTGGCCGGAGCGGTTTTCACCTTATCAATTTCCACTCCGCGCGAAATCTTGCTGATCTGCACAGAACTCGGCTTGCCTTTGACCTTTACTTCGTAAACTTTGGCGATGTTGTGCGAAGCATGCGCGATCAAATTGGTGAACTCGCCGTCGTTGGTCAGCAAAATCAATCCTTCGGTGTTCAAATCCAATCGTCCAACCGGATGAACCCGATTGCGATACTGGCCAACCAAATCAATCACCAACTGGCGTTTGCTGGGATCGGAGCGACTGGTCAAATATCCGACCGGTTTGTTCAACAGAATGTAAATTTTTTCCGAAGCTTTGGCCGCCGAAATCAGCTTGCCGCTGACTTTGACGTGATCCTTTTCAAGATCGGCCTTTGTGCCAAGCTCGCGGACGGTTTTGCCGTTCACCGAAACTTGTCCGGCCAGAATCAACTCTTCCGCTTTACGCCGCGAAGCGATTCCGGCAGCGGCAATAATCTTTTGTAGTCTTTCTTCCATCTAAACTCGTTTTGCTCCTGGTTTGCCGTTTTCGACAACAAACGAAGCGCGTATGCTTACTGGCTCATCGGGTTTCGTCACTGCCGCCACAACTTTGTAATCGGTTTGCCAGCGGTCAGGCGTCAGTGAACAACGCACATACCCGCGTTGCGCGTTGAAAAACTTGATGTGCGGATTTTCCGACAACATGCTTGCTGTCGTCGGACGAACGTCGGAACCGTCTCCGCCCGAAGTGATCGAAGTCCCAACAAATTCCGTCGCCACCACTGGCGAACTTTCCTTATAAAACTCCGGCTTAAGATCGTGAACCCAGTTGGTGTGAATATCTCCGGTCAGCACCACAGGATTCGACGGTTTGCCGTCGCGCAGAAATTCCAGAAAGCGTTGCCGCGCGGCGTGATAACCGTTCCATTGATCCATCGAAAAACGCTGCTCCGCTCCGGCAACAGCGTCCGCCGGAGCGACCATCACCTGCTGAGCAATCACGTTCCAGCGAGCCTTCGATTGCCGCAACCCGTTCATCAACCATTTTTCCTGCGCGCTGCCCATGATCGTCTGCTTCGGATCGAGCGATTCAGGACAAGCTGGTTTGCCGCCGTCTCCGCAAGGCTGATCGCTGCGGTACTGCCGAGTGTCGAGCATGTAAAAGTTCGCCAGATTTCCGAAATTCAAGCCGCGATAAATTTCAACTCCGCTGGCTCCACGAAGCACCGACCGCCGCAGCGGCATGTGTTCGTAATAAACCTGATACGCGATCTTTTGCCGTTTGGTGAATTCCTCTGTGGTTTGTTTGTCTTCGGGAACCAGGCTGGCGTAATTGTTATCCACTTCGTGATCGTCCCAAACCACAGCCCAGGGGAAATTGGCGTGAGCCTGTTGCAGCAGTGCGTCGCCTTTGTACAGCGCGTACCGATTGCGGTAATCGTCAACGGTTTTGATTTCAGCACTGTTGTGTTTGCGGGTTCGATCAGTAGCCGGACCGTATTCGTAAATGTAATCGCCCAAGTGAGCCACCAAATCCAAATCTTCAGCGGCCAGATGTTTGTATGCCGTGTAATAACCCATCTCGTAATGTTGGCAGGAAACAAAGGCGAAATTCATGCGGTTGGTTTTCGCCGCCAGCGCCGGAGCCGTTTTCGTCCGCCCAATCGGACTCGAACCGCCGTCCACTGTAAAGCGATACCAATACCATCGAGCCGGTTTCAGCCCGGTGACTTCGACGTGAACCGAATGCCCCCATTCCGGTTTGGCGATAGCCGTGCCTTTGGCGACGACTTTCTGCATCTTGTCGTCGGTGGCGACTTCCCATTTGACTGGAACGTCTTTCGTCGGCATTCCGCCACCTTCCAGTGGTTTTGGAGCCAACCGCGTCCACAACACGACGCTGTTCGGCCATGGTTCGCCCGAAGCGATGCCCAAACTGAATGGGTTGTCGGCGAAGCTCATCGCGTCGCTTTTCGCCCAACCCGCAGTCGGGAAAAGCAGCGAAGCTCCGACCAAAGCTCCGCCGCCAATCAAAAATTCTCTTCGGTTTGAAATTTGTTTAGCCACGTCGGTTCTCCGTCAAAAAAGACATTGCTTCGATGCGCGTGCGTTCGTCTTTGCGAAACACGCCGCGCACCGCAGAAGTGATCGTAGTCGTGCCGGGCTTTTTGATCCCGCGCATAGCCATGCACATGTGCTCGGCTTCGATGACAACCATCACCCCTTTGGGTTGAAGTTCGCCGCGATACAACAATTCGGCAATTTGCGAAGTCAGCCGCTCCTGCACTTGCGGGCGGCGAGCGAAAATTTCGGCAATTCGCGCCAGCTTCGACAGGCCAATGATGCGTCCGTCTTTCGGGATGTAAGCGATGTGAGCAACGCCGGTGAACGGAACCAGATGATGTTCGCAAATGGAAGCGATGGCGATGTCTTTGACCATGACAATGTCGTCCTGCGATTCGCCGGGAATGACTTTGATTTCGGCAGCCGGGTCTTCGTGCATGCCGCCGCAGATTTCCTCGAACATTTCGGCCACGCGACGCGGCGTATCCACCACACCGGGACGAGCCGTGTCTTCGCCGATGCCTTCCAGAATCAAACGGACTCCGGCAGCGATCTTGTCCAAATCCATTTTCCGCTCTGCGCTCATTGTGTGTTTACTGATTCCCTTTTCGAGAAGCTTTGAAGATAGCGGGCATTATCGGCAGAGGTTAGCATCGGCGCAAGCAGAGGCAACTTGATTCAGCTTGGCGTGGCTTCAAGGAAATGTCGCAGCCGTTTAGGAATACCCATTTCCGCCAGCAATTCGTGAATAGCGGTTCCCTGCTTTCGCCCCAAAAGTTCAGCCAAATCTTCCGGCTCGTCAATATCCAGAGCGATGTTGGTCAATTGCAACAACTGGCAAGTGGCGTTGGCTTGTTCGGCTTCGCGGATGTGTTTGGCCAGGCTGCCCGCGCCGAAATGCGAAGGGAACAATGTCGGCGGGCGGCGCAGTATCGCGTTCGTTCCCGTGCCGTCGCGCGAAGGCACAATCACCACAGATGGGTTGGCCAAAGAGTTGGCATGATCTGCGGACAGAATCATTTCGATGTCGTGGCTGGAAATCAGCGGCAAATCAATCGGCAATCTCAGCACAGCTTCGGCTCCGAATTTAATCGCTTCGCGCGAACCGAAATCCACCGAAGCGCTTTCGGAAATTTGCTCGGTTTCCAAAATCACATCCATGCCGTACTGCTTTGCCAGTTCGATGGCTGGTTCGTACAGGGTCACAACGGCTATGCGATCTGCCGAATGAACGGCTGCGGCAGCGGCAAAGGTGTTTTCCAGCATCGCCCACGCCAATCGTGTTCGTTCGGCCTGCGTCATCAACGCTGCCAGACGCTGTTTGGCGCGCGAAAGGTCTTTGACTGGGATCAGTAAATAACGCATTCGGAAATCAGGCAGACAACGCAGTCAAAATCGTTTCGGCAAGTTGACGCTTTTTGTCAGCATCTCGCATGACAGTGTCAGTGACAACGACTTGCAAACCAAGCTCTTCGATTTCCGGTCGCAAAACTTCATCGCGCTGATCCAGCACGAAAACGTCAGCTATGTCTTCGTACAGTTTGGCGATTTGCAGCGCCGAAACTTCCATTCCCAAATCTCGCAGCATTTGATCCGTCGGCCCTTTCAAGGAAGCGCCGTCCACCACCGAACTGACAACGACGACTTTGGCCGAAGTCTGCTTAATCAAATCGCGCATTCTCGGAACTGCCAGAATCGGGCCGATGCTGATTAACGGATTGCTCGGACAAATGACGACGGCGTCGGTGTTCAGAATTGCTTCGGCCACGCCGGGCGCAGGTTCGGCAGTTTCGATGTTTTCAAACCGAATGCCTTTAACCACTGGCTGAGCCAGATGTTTGACCAGATATTCCTGAAAGTGCATTTCGCCGTTATCCGTCAAAATCGTTGTCGGAGTGTGAGTGTCGGTCATCGGCAGGATTTTCGATTTCACTCCCAGCGTCAGCCGAATCTGGTCGGTGATTTCCGAAAGTTTGTCGCCTTGCTTCAACCGGTGCGTGCGGAAAATATGTGTCGCCAAATCGCGGTCGCCCAGATTGAACCAACGCTTTGCTTCTGTGTATCGCAGCAACAAATCCAAACAGTAAAACGAGTCGCTGTTGACGCCCCACCCCAGATCGGGATTCACCAATCCGGCCAGCGTATAAGACACAATGTCCAGATCAGGAGCGATATACAGCCCGAACATTTCTATGTCATCGCCTGTATTAACGATGATGGAAAGCTGTTCCGGTGACATCGCTCGATTAAACCCATCGAGTAGTTTCGACGCACCTACACCACCGGCTAACGCAGTTATCATAGTTTTCACTTTATTTTAGGGTTTATGACATCGCAGCCTGAGCCGGTGTGGGAAAAGGCGGCTCAAAGCTTTTCTGCCAACAAATACGGGGAATTTGTCGGCGCAGCGGTATTTTACTTCGCGCTTGTTTGGGTAGCGTTCAGTGACAAAAACTTTGCGGATCGTGCAGCCGAAATCAATCCACAATCGGCGGCTAGACCGAAATAGCGATTCATTCCGGCAATGTTTTCCGCATCCAAATCGTAATTGACGCAATTCGTTAAATAATCCAGCAAGTCGGATTGTGGCAAGCGAAGCTCGTCGGAATAGCTGGCCGCAATCTGATCCAATCGTAATAAGCCCTCCAGTTTGGCCGCCTGAAAATCACGAATGAGAGCATGGGTTTCGGCAACGCCTTCGCGGACGGCCCAAACTGCAAACACAAACGGCAATCCGGTCATCGTTCGCCATTCTTCGGCAAGGTCGTAAATTCGCACGCCGAATTGCGACGCCGAAGCCGCCAACCGCATCGCCGGGTCGCCAATCACCAACGCGGCGTCCGTGTCTTCAAGCATGTTTTCGCATTCGACGACTGCATTCGGTGTTCGCTCCGTAAACATCGGCTGACAGCCATACTGTCGTTCAAGCAGAATTTTCACCAACGCCTGCGATGTGCGCGACGATGTGTCCAACGTCACTCGCCGAACTTCTGACAGCGGGCAACGAGCCGCGAGCAAAACGCTGCGAACACGATTTTTTGAAGCGACAGCGACATCGGGGATGATCCTCAAACCAGGAATGCGCTGGTATTCAATCACCGGGATCAAGGCGATTTCGCATTGCCCGGCAGCCAACATCGCCGCACAGCGCGATGGAGCAGCGTCACCCAAAAACTCATAACTCCGACGCAAATCGCCCTGCGCGAAGCTATACACCAACGGAGCCGAATTGAGATATGTGGATGCGGCGATTCGCATAAATCACTACTTTTGAAGAATCGGTTATAGCGATTTGCAGTTGTCTGCGACCGATAGTGATTCTGATTGGCGCAGCCTTTGGAGTGCGGTGGCTCAACACCGCTTTTCGTTCGCGGTTGAAAGCTTTAGTTACAACGAGACCTCACAACTGAACGAAAAGCTACTACAAGTCGCAGTACTCCATAGTCGCACCATTTGAAAGTCGCTATAAGCACCAAAAACGTCTGAATTTTATGTCTCTCGTGAACGCCTGGCATTCTATGAGAAAGCCATCCCGACAGGCAAACTACGCCTGTAACTCCTGCGAATGGTGTAATTAAACCGGGTTGCCTGACGCTGGAAAAATTTTGTAGACACCAATTTTTTCTGTGCTACACTCCGCGCCGTTCCATCCTCTGTTTTTCAGGTTAAATCAAAAAACTCAACGACAGTTCTCAAAATCTCATTGAAAGGATTGGTAATTTGCTTATGAAGCTCTCTGCCCATGCTCTGCGTGCATTGGAAGGTTTGGACGAAATTGGTCGTCAGGCTGTGGAGCAAATGGTTCGCCAACACGTTCACGCTTGCCGATTGAATGGCTTTCAACCCGAAAACCTGGAGCGCGTTTACCAGGAAGCGATTGAGATCATCCGGCTCGAAGGGCCGCCCAAAAAAGATTTACCGTTTTCTGTCAGCAAATACGAACCGACTCGCCGTTACGAACAATACCGTAGCCCCAGAGCTTTATAAGCTGCCAATTGATCGGCGTTCGATGTCGTGCAGACAAACCCAACTTGCCGACCCAAGTCTGAAGTTGTTGGCTTGCACCACCTGTCGGCTTTCAACCAACCAGCAATGGTTCGAGAAAGGATCAAAAAACATGACCAAAAAACTGATTTCCCTTTTTATCGTTTTGGCTGTCGCTCTGAGCATTGCGGCGGTTTCGACCGCGCAAAACAAAGACTCCGACAAAGTCACCTTGACCGGCAACATCGTTGATAAGGCTTGCGCCACCGGACGCATGAAAAAAGACGACGCTCAGGCTTCGATTGACGCGCACAAGAAAAGCTGCTCGTTGATGGAAAATTGCCTGAAAAGCGGATTGGGCGTGTATGCCGATGGCAAATACACCGAATTCGATGAAAAAGGTGCAGCAATGGCCAAAGCCGCTCTGGAAAAAAGCGCCAAAGACAACGGCGCGAAATTCAAAGTCACAGGAAAAATGATGGACGGCAAACTCGCTGTCGCCAGCATTGACGAAATGAAATAACTTCCTTGCCGACAAGCTTCGGCGACAAACACAAATGCCAACAGGAAACCCTGAAGCTTTCCTGTTGGCATTTTTTTTCAAACAAACTCGTTTAAGCCTATCCGTAATCAAGCCTTTTCCAGCCCGGCAAACTTTTCAATCATTTTCTTCAGTCCATAGCCGGGAAAATTGATCGTCAATTTGATGTTGTCGTCTTCGCCTTCGGATTTGACGACCAAGCCGACTCCAAATTTGGCGTGGCGGACGCGCGTGCCGACTTTGAATTTGCCCGATCCGCTTCCGGAAACTCCGCCTGAACTATTGGAGCTGCGTGAACTTTCGCTGGAGTCGCGTTTAACCAGCTTTGGTTTGGCCGATTCGGAATCTACTTTCACACCTTGTCGTTTGAAAAATTCGTTGATGCTGTCTCGGCTGTTGTAAGTCTGCCCCTGATAATTGCTGGTGCGTTTGGCTGGTGGCGGAGTTTTACCGGTTAGGGCGTCAATCGCCGCCAGATTTTCTTTGGTTGCGACCTTGTTGGCGAACCGCAACCAGCTTGGGCCTTTCGACAGGTCTTCGATTAACTCAATGGGGAATTCGTTCAAAAAGCGCGATGGTTCCGCCTCCATTGATTCACCGTACACGCGCCGAGTCATCGCGTGCGTCAGGTACAAATACTTTTCGGCTCGCGTAATGGCGACGTAACAAAGCCGACGTTCTTCTTCCAGTTCAGCTTGATCCTGGCTGGCGCGCGAATGCGGAAACAGGTTTTCTTCCAAGCCCGCAATGAACACCAACGGGAATTCCAAACCTTTGGCCGCGTGCATTGTCATCAACGTCACTTCGGCTTCGGCTTTGTATTGGTCTGTGTCGGCAACCAACGCGGCATGATCCAGAAAATCGCGCAACGTTTCTCCGCGTGTGTCGGATTCGGCGGCGGCGTTGACCAATTCGTCCAGGTTCAACAATCGGCCTTCGGCTTCTTCGGTGCGCTCTTCTTTCAGCATCAATTCGTAGCCGGTATCAATCACAGCCGCTTTGACCACGTCGGCAATCGGCACAGCGGAGTTGCTGGCTTTTTCCATCAACTGAGTAACGACAAATCGAAAAGCTTTCAGCGCGTTGATGGCGCGCGCCTGCAACGGACTATGGTCAATCACCTGAGTAATCGCTTCCCAGTGGGAACAGCTCAACGCCTTTGCCTGACGGTCAACTTCGTCCAGAGTAGTTTTGCCCAGCCCGCGCGGCGGAGTGTTGATGACTCGCTGCAAGGCAATCGAATCGTCGGGGTTCGTCGCCAGTTTCAGGTAAGCGATGATATCTTTGACTTCGGCGCGTTCGTAAAAGCTGAAGCCTCCGACCAGATTGTAACGAAGCGAAGATCGGCGACAGGCTTCTTCAAACGAACGCGATTGAGCATTGGTGCGATAGAGCACGGCGGCTTTCAACTTCGGATCGCGGCGCAGATGTTCGGTAATTTTGTCCGCCACCCATCGAGCTTCGGCTTCGCCGTCGTAAACCTGGGCGTAACGAATCTTGTCTCCTTCTTTGGCGTTAGCGCGCAATCGTTTGTCGAAACGTTGCGAGTTGTTGGCAATGACTTTGTTGGCCGCTTCCAAGATGCGCGCGGTCGAACGGTAATTGTCTTCCAATTTGATGGTGCGCGTGCCGGGAAAGTCGCGCTCGAAGTTGAGGATGATGTTGAAATCCGAACCTCGGAATTTGTAGATGGATTGGTTTTCATCACCAACAACGCAAAAGCTGCGGTTCGTCCAAAAGTCCGCAGGGCGCACGGCCAGATTCATGGCAATGTCGCCTTCGACCAGCAGTTTGCACAAACTGTATTGAATGCCGTTGGTGTCCTGAAACTCATCCACCATCAAATGGCGAAAACGGTTTTGGTAATAACGCCGAGCGTCTTCTGAAGTCCGCAGCAACTGCACAGTGCGGATCAACAGGTCGTCAAAATCCAGAGCGTTCGACGATTGCAGCCGTTGTTCGTACAGCGCGTAGACTCTGGCAATCGAAGCTCGCTTGGGATCGGCTGCGCCTTTTATAGCGGCGGTTTCAGGGTCTTCGCCGCGATTCTTCATGCCGCTGATTGAAGTTTGCGCCAGTCGCGGAGTGATTTGTTTGTCGTCAAACCCACAATCGCGTATGCAGGCGCGCAGCAGTTTTTGCTGGTCGTCGGCGTCGTAAATCGTGAACGACCGCGTGTAGCCTTTGCCAAGTTGTTCAATGTCTCGGCGCAAAATGCGAACGCACAGCGAGTGAAACGTCGAGAGCAGCGGCGAACTGGTACGCTGGCTTCCAGCCAGCAGCTTTTCGACGCGCTCTTTCATTTCGCCTGCGGCTTTGTTGGTGAAGGTGACGGCCAGAATGTTGTTCGGGTACACGCCGGTTTCGATCAGGTGCGCGATGCGAAACGTGATGACGCGAGTTTTGCCACTGCCGGCTCCAGCCAGCAACAGAACGGGACCTTCGGTTGTGGTGACGGCTTCGCGCTGCTGCGCGTTCAGGCCGGAAAGAAAATCTGCTTGCATGAAAAACCTGTTGGTTGGTGCAGTACCGCGCGCGTAAGCAAGCGGTTTGCGATGGGAGCCGCTTGCTTGCAACGCGGTGTCGTATTGCTGAAACCGCTTGCTTACGCGCGCGATACCGTAACGCTGAACCGTTCGCCGCATTTCAACACTCGATGCGGCTGGCCAAGCTCTCCGCAAGTGGCAACGAATTCATCCGGCGTTTCGGTGTTGAACCGGAACATCTCGAAGTGCATGGGAATCGCCAATCCGGCGTTGATGTCTTTGGCAAATTTGGCGGCTTCGTGTCCCCAGAAATTGCCGGGCACGCGGCGTTCCGCTTTGCGGCCATTGATCGGCAACAGAGCCACATCAATTTTACGATCCCCGACAGCGGCCAATAGCTCTTCGGCCATTCCGTCAAAGCCTTTGTTGTCTCCGGCGTGATAGATCGTGAAATCGCCGAAACGCACGATGTAGCCCAGATGCGTGCAACGGCCTTCTTCGTCAAATTCGATTTCTTCGTGAGCGGCGGCCAGACCAGTGATTTCAAATTCGCCAATCTGAATGGTTTCGCCGTCATCGCTGCCTACGAACCACGCCGCATCGCATTTCAAACGGTCGGCGGCAAAGGCTCGATTGGCTTCTGGGATTACCAGCTTCAAATTCTGATTCGCAGCCATCAACGGCAACAGAGTTTCGTGATCCAGATGATCCGTGTGGTTGTGCGTGGACGTGGCAACATCAATGAAATCCAGGCGCGAAGGATCAATGACGATTTCCGTCATTCGCACATGAGGTTTGTCAGTCGCGGCGTATTTTTTGGTCAGCGAATCCGACAGGTAAGGATCGAACAGCAAATGGCGTCCATTCCATTGCAACAGAAATCCTGATTGCCCCAGCCACCACAAATGAAATTCGTCTGCGGTTTGGCTGGACGCTTTTACGTCGGCCAGAAAATCGTCATCACTCAAAACAGGTTTGACCAGTTCGGTCAGTTCGGTACTCAAAATCCAAGCTCCTTTTTCACCAGCTTAACACCGGCGACCATGTTGATAAGTTTCTGCCGTGCTGCCCATCGCGCCGTCTGACTCAATCCGCAATCCGGCGCGAACGACAACCGTTCGGCAGGAGCGAATTGCAAACAGCGGCGAACGCGATTGGCAATGTCGGCAACGGATTCAATGTAATAACTTTTTACGTCCACAATGCCAACCGCCACATCTTTTTGTTGGGCGATGTCGGTAATGATTTCGATTTCGGCAAATTCCCGGCTGGCCATTTCCAGATGGAATTCATCCACCTGCATTTCCAAAAACGCCGGAAACATCGGTGCGTAACTTCGCAATCCGACGGCTCGGCCTTTGTAATTTCCAAAGCACAAATGCGTGGACAATCGGCAGCGTCCGGCAACCGAAGCCACAGTGCGATTGAAAATATCCACGAACCGGCGCGTGTCTTCGCGGTGCGCGTAACAACTCATCGAAGGTTCATCCACTGTGATTTCCTTGCACCCGGCGGCGACCAACGCTTCGAGTTCGGCGCGAACAACGGGAACCAGAGCTTCGGTGACGGCATAGCGGTCAGGATAATCTCGATTGGGCAACAGGCGTCCGCTGAGCGTGTACGGGCCGGGCACGCTTGCCTTTAGGACGATTGCGGATTGCGGATTGCGGATTGCGGATTCTAGCCGTTTAAGCCTCTGCCACTCTTCGACTACGCCGAGTCCTCGCAAAGCCGCCAGTTCGCCCGTGATTTTGTGTTTGCCGCGTTGATCGTGCGCGGGCGGGCCAAAGCGTCTAGGCTGCGCAGGTTCGAGTTCAATGCCTGACAGGAAACCGTAAAACGACAAATTGAAATCCAGCCGAGTCTGTTCGCCGTCAGTGATGACATCCAATCCGGCGGCCAGTTGATCGTGAATCGCGGCAATTACTGCGTCTTCCTGCAATTCGGCGCGGTCAGCTTCGCCGAATTGATCCAGATGTTGGCAGGCGAATTCCAGCCAGCCGGGAAACGGGTAGCTGCCGATGACTGTTGTTCTGAGTGGTTGTTCTTTCATTGGTGGTCGGTTGCCGGTGGTCGGTTAGCTGACTCGCCAGCCGCCGTCTACGGTCAAAATTTCTCCGGTGATGGCTCGCGCTTTGTCGCCGAGCAAAAACAGCGCGGCTTCGGCAATGTCTTCCGCCGCGATCAAATCTTCGCAGAGCGGTTGTTTGGTTTTCATCAACTCCAAAATCGTCGGATCGTTTTGCGCCCGCGCGCTCATCGGAGTTCGCACTAAGCCCGGAGCCACAGCGTTGACGCGAATTTTGTGTGGCGCGTAATAGGCGGCCATTGCTCGCGTCAAACTGATGATCGCGCCTTTGCTGGCGGCGTAAGCGTGCGTGGCGAAATGGTCAGCTTCGGGCGAAAGCGCCAGCACGCTGGCCACATTCACAATCGAACCGCGCAAACCATTTTCGCCGACCGGTTGCCGAAGCATCTGGTTTAACACTTCGCGGCACATCAGAAACGTAGTCTTCGCGTTGTGATCAAACGTCGTTTGCCAACCTTCGACAGAGCATTCGTGAACCGGCGCATCGCCGAAACGTCGTCCGCTGATTCCGGCTACGTTGAACAAAGCGTCAATCCGTCCGAACTGAGCAACGCAAGCGGCGACGGCTTCGGCCACAGATTCAGGTTCAGTCAGATCGGCGACGTAAAAGCCGCACAGTTCGTCTTCCGATTGAAGCTCTGCGGCCAATGCTTGGCAACTCGCTTCGTCTCGACTGACGAAAAACACCGAGTTGCCTTCACACGCAGCCAGTTTGATGGTTGCCGCAGCGATGCCGGTTGAGCCTGTGATGATAAAAACTCTCATTTCCTGAAAGAAACGCCATTTGGAGTTTCCTTCACCGCAGAGGCGCAGAGCCGCGCAGAGATTTCGCAGAGGTTTTCTCCGCGCGGCCTCTGCGTTCTCTGCGTCTCTGCGGTGAAAAGGTTTTCTCCATTATTGATAAAGATGCGCCAGGCTGCGGCGATAAGCTTCGTAAAATCGTTCAAGCTGTTCCGCCGCGTTGGTGTTTCCGACGAATTGGTGGCTGGGCAATAGCTCCGGTTTGATGCCACGTTCCAGCAACTTTTCGGCTACGCGGGAACGCAGCATGTTCACAATCATCGCTCCGGTCACGGTCGAAGTCGGCCCGGTTCGCCATTCCAACCCGTCCAATTCGACGACGCAATCGCCCGGCGGGCATCCGTTGTCAATCACCACATCGGCGCAATCAATCAGCTTTTTGCCGGACGAATGCGCCGGAACTGATTGTTCGCAATGCCGCCGTGAACATATCCCAATCACAGGCAAGCCACGCTGTTGTGCTCCGGCAGCCATTTCGACAATCACCGGGCGGATGCCGCTGGTTGAAATGACGATAAAAGCGTCGTGCGGGCCAAACTTGAAACCTTTCAAAATCTCTTCGGCATACCCCGTGTACTTTTCCAGATGCAGCGGCGCTCGCAATCCATTCGCGCCAATGATCGAGGCGTGATTCGACAGCGACAATTCCACCAAGGCGACAAAGCCGGGAAAGCATCCCTGTCGCGGGGTCATTTCTTCGCACATCATCCGCGAATGACCGTTGCCAAACAGAAAGACCAGGCCGCCGTTGGCGATGGAGTTAGCGCAGACTTCCGCCGCGCGTTCAATGTTGTCGAGTTGCGTTTCGCGCAGGCGCTGTAACAGCGCGAGCGTTTTTTCAAAGTAAGTAATTGATGCGTTCATAAGATTTTGGCGGCGCGTTCGATGGCCGCAAAGCAAAGCTCCAAGCTTTTCAGATTGTCGCGCGCGTTGTTTGACGGTTCGCGCTGCTCTTCAATCGCACAGAGCAATTCCGCCATCGCCCCCTGGAAACCTTCGCGGAACCAGGTTCCTGTCAATTCCGGCTGCGCGTAACCTTCGGCGGTAAACAGCGTCACGGTTTGTTCGGACAAACTCGGCCCGCGACTGGTGATTGTGCCTTTGGTTCCGGCGACGACGGTTCGATCTTCCTGGCCGTGCGTGACGTTGGCGTTGAAAAACAACGAAGCCACTCCGCCTTCAAATTCGATCACCGCCTGAGCCAGCATCGGCACTTTCGCGCGCTGTCTAACGGCTCGCGCGGCGGTGGCAAAAACGTTCAGCACTTTTCGTTCGCCGAAAAAGCTTGCCGCCAGATCGAACCAGTGAATGCCGAAATCCGACAAAATCAGATGCTCGATCTTTTCAAATTCAGTTCCGATGATCCAGTTGTGATCCCAATGCAACGTGAAGTTGACGCTTTGAACTTCGCCGATCAATCCGGCTTGAACCGCTTGCCCGATGTAACTGAAGTGCGGCGCCCAGCGGCCATTTTGATTGACGGCCAGCTTCAGATTTTGAGCTTCAGCCAATTCAACCAGTCGCCGTCCAATTGCCAAATCAGTGACGAATGGCTTCTGGCTTAAAACATGTTTCCCGGCCAACAACGCGGCTACGATGATTTCCACACGATCTGCCGGATGCGTCGTGATGTCCACGACTTCGATTTCTTTCAGCGCCAGCAAGTCGCGGTAATCGCTGAAGACTTGCGCCTGCGGAAAAAACTCGTCGCGCCGAGCACTGGCTTTGCTTTTGTTGCGGTCACACAAAGCCACAACGCGATAACCCGCGCGGCGATAAGCATTCAAATGCTGCGCCGAAATGCCTCCGCAACCGATCAAGCCAATCTCCGGGCAATAGCTTTTCGACTCGCGCGGTTGATAAGGCAAATCTGGCGCAGCAATTCGCTTCGCCTCAGCGACTTTGCTCAGCCCGTAATCGTCAGCCAGAGTTTCGCTCATTGAATCAACCCAACAGTTCGTTTTTCGCGCGCGCTGATGACCGCAGTGTCTACGATGCGTTGCCCCAATCGGCTGGTCGCCAGCGACAACGGGCCGGTGACGGCTTCGCCGGTTTCAAGGCAGTGCAAAAAGTAATTCACTACATTGTCGAACGGCGGTTGCAGCACATCAATCGGAATGTCTTCGCCTGCCGGATTGGCTTTGGTTTGCAGCCGCACGGTCGGTTCGTAATCGTAACTGCCGATGGTTCCCGCCGTACCGACAATCGCAAATCCGCATTTCGGTTGAGTCTGATTCGTCCACGGATCGCTGAACGTTCCCCAGCGCGTTTCCATCTTCGACA
The DNA here is from genome assembly GCA_033763255.1 of Acidobacteriota bacterium. Lineage (GTDB taxonomy): Bacteria > Acidobacteriota > Blastocatellia > RBC074 > RBC074 > RBC074. Next base: position 23,304 of record JANRKX010000068.1, read on the forward strand.
ATCCGCAATCATACCGAGCCACAGTCACGCTGTGTTCATCAACTTCCAAATCAGTTGGCAATCCCGCAGGCTGGTCAACCGTCGTCGTGATTTCCAGCGGAGCTTTGTTGCCGTGGAACCAACTGCCGAGCGTTGCGCCGTAACCCAGATAATCCAGCAGCGAACCGCCGCCACTGGCGCGTTTGTACCACCAGCTTTCAGGTTTTTGTCGAGCGACTTCTTCGGCGCTGACTTCGATTTTGTCTGCGGTGTGAAACAACGGGCCGCGATTGCCGCCGTAATAATGAACTTCGATGACCTGACCAATGCGGCCTTCGTCAACCAGACGTTTGGCTGTTCGGTGAGACGCGCTCCAAAACAACGGCCAGTTGATGACCAGCGTTTTGCCTGTGGCCGCAACCGCTTGAATCATTCGGTCGGCTTCAGCCAGCGAAGCCGCCATAGGTTTTTCCATCAAGATGTTGACTCCAAACGGCGCAACCTTTTCAACGTACTCCGCGTGCTGCGAAGTTGCCGGACACAAAATCACCAAATCCGGCTGCGTGCGTTCCAGACACTGGCGGTAATCGGTGAACTGACGGTCAGCGGAAATGTTGAAGTTCACGGCGGCAGACTGCATGCGTTCGAGGCGTTCGTCACAAATGGCTACGATTTCGGCGCGCGGATGATTGAACGCCATCCGCAGCAAATCGCCCATGTGCATGTGGTCGAAATTGATCCCGGCAATTTTCCAGAGAGTATTCATTACCATTACGGAACAGAAGTTTGGACAAATGAAGTGAGGCCGGTCAGCCTCTTATTGAAAAGAAAGTGTACAGAACTTTCGTGATGTTGTCGCTGCCAGCTTGTGATCCGGCAGTGCCATCTTCAATCAACCCATTGTCAGAGTTATTGCGGGCACGCAATGTGGCGACTGACGCGCTCAAACGCTTGCGCGTTTGCCAAAACAAGAGTCGGTCAGTAAGATTCCCGCTTCGCAAATGAGCCTTAAAGACAGCAACGAACACAGCGAAGACGAAAATCGCGCGGTCGAGCGGCGATTGGAGCGCAATACTTACGTCTTTACTCTGTTAGCTACGGTTGCAGGTCTGCACTGGTCAGGGTGGCGGATGGCGTTGGGAGTGCTGATTGGCAGCGCCCTCAGTTTGTTCAACAAACGCTGGTTGCGCGGCAGTTTGCAGGTGATGTTGGACAGAGCCGCCGCCGAAGGAACAGGTCAGGTTCCCTCGTTCACTGCCTTTAAGTTCGTTTTGCGCTACGTTGTCATTGCTCTGGTGATTGGCGCTGCGGTTTGGCTGGGGCGGGTTCATCCGCTGGGAATCGGCGTAGGGTTTGCAGCCATTGTCGGCGGAGCGATGATCGAAACGGTTTATCAGCTTTATATGGGATTCAAAACGAATCCGAATTCATCTCAGGAATAATTGAACGTTTATGTTTTTACTGAACATTCTGCAACAACACGGAGAACCAGCGGCGGCACAAAGCACGCCTGCCGTTCAGCAGGGCGCGGAAGCCGCCGCTCAGCACGGAGCCGAAGTTACCGGTCAAGTGGCTCAAGCAGCCGGACATGCCGCCGAAGCAGCCGGGCACGGCGGAGGCCATCACGTTCCCTGGCTGGCGGAACAGGTCAACCATCTGTTTGGCCCGGCGGTTTTTGAAATGCAAAAAAGCATCATGCCGCCGATTTACAAGGCTCTGAAAATCTTTGGGCCGCACTGGCCGGGCGAAGGCAAAACTTACGAGCAATACATCGCTTCGGGCGAATTGCCGATTCCGACTCAGATTGTGATGTTTGCGGTAGTGGTGATCGTCGCCGTAATCGTGCTTAGGATTTTGCGCGGAAAACTTTCGACCGAATCACCGACCAGCCGCCAGCAAACTTTTGAGGTCGCCGTCGAAGCCATTCGCAACTTTTTGGCCGATCTGGTTGGCCCCGGCGGCCTGAAGCATTTTCCGGTGGTGATGACTTTCGCCATTTTGATTTTGCTGTCGAATTTGCTGGGAATGTTGCCGGATATGGTTTCGCCTACGGCCAGTTTCAACGTGACGCTGGCTTTGGCGCTGACTTCGTTTCTTTATTACAACTTCGTCGGCATTCGTGAAAACGGATTTTTCGGACACATCAAACACTTCGCTGGGCCGATCTGGTGGTTGATTCCGTTGATGTTCCCGATCGAAATCATCAGCAACCTGGCGCGAATCCTGAGCTTGAGTATTCGTTTGTTCGGCAACATTTACGGCGAAGAGCAGGTCAGTGGCGCGGTTTCGGGAATGGTGCAATGGGGATTGCCGATTCTGTTGATGCCGCTGGGATTGCTGACGTTTTTCCTGCAAACATTCATCTTCGTGCTGCTTTCGATGGTTTATCTGGGCGAAGTTTCTCATCACGACGATGGGCACGGACACGGCGGGCACGGCGAAGAAGTGTTTGGCTCCGTGCAAAGCCACGAACAGCACGCTCACTAAGTTTTTATAGTTTTATTAGGCAAGCCGAGCGGCTTGTCTTCTTTGACACAGATGCAGTGATCGGAGTTGATCCGATGCGGTTTCAAGTTACACCGAAGCGAAAACGTTTGTGAGGCGCTTGCAGTCTCCCAAGACATGCAATGCAGACCCGGCGTCGCATTCATCCAGAAACCGCAAACAGAACCATCGCCGACACGCATCAAATGATCTTCAACTTCCAGGCAAACGGGATTTCATACTTGCTGTTCATACAAACCCCGAATGCCAATGAGTTGCCGATCAAAATCCACTCAACTTTCTTTTTTGAGGAGAAACAACAATGACTCGTAATGTGATTCGTTTGATGACCGTCGTGATGACGATGGCGTTTTTGGCGGTTTCGGCTTTTGCGGCGGAACCGGAAGCGGCTGGCGGAAGCGGAAGCGGTTTGGCCAAAGGTTTGGGTTATATCGGCGCGGTGGTCGGATTCGGCATCGCCGCCGGTCTTTGCGGACTCGGTCAGGGTCGTGTCGGCGCTGCGGCTTGCGAAGGCCTGGCGCGCAACCCCGGAGCTTTCAAAGGCGTTCCGCTGCCGATGATTCTCGGTCTGGTGTTTATCGAAACGCTCGTCATCTTCACGCTGGTCGTGGTGCTGCTGATCGTTCCGCAGGCTGGCTAAGCGAACAAATCTCAATTTGTGAAAAAAGCGAAAGGCGCACCCTGACGAGTGCGCCTTTCGCTTTTTGGCGTTTTGGGCAATTCCAGCTTTTGCCTGCGATGGCGAACCGTGTAAACTACGCGCGTTCAAGTGACAGAAAATCAAAAGCTAAAGTAAAAAGAGAAGGTTCGTGCCGGAACTTTTCTTATTGTCGGCAGTCAGTGTTCAGCCACAGCCCTCCTTTGAGTTGATGACTGATTGCAGTAACTGACAAGGAGTTTTTATGATCCGAAGTCCGCGTAAAGCAGCATTTGCCATTACCCTCTTGTCATTGGTCATCAGTGCCACCGTTCCCAACAGCACTCAGGTTTTTGCCCAGGCGCGACTTGGCCGCGCTCCGGCCAGAGATTTAGAGAGCACACCGCCGCTGGCTCCCGGAGCCACCTCGATTCCGCCCGGCACAGTCATCATTTTGAAAATAGATGATCGGCTGTCTTCTGGTAGTTCGCGGGTGAGCGATCGGTTTCGCGCTCACGTGGACAGTCCTGTGCTGGACGGCACAGGAAAAACAATTATTCCCGTCGGAGCCGTCGTCGAAGGCCATGTTTCTTCGGTCAGCAAAGCTAAATGGGCGCACCGGTCAGGAATCATCTCCATCGTTTTCGACAACTTTCGTGACCCGGACGGCAAACCGATTCCGGTCAAAGCAACTTTGACCAGCGCCGACGCCGACGAACGCAAACGACTGGATGAAGAAGGTTATGTCAAAGGCGGCAATCCGACTCGGCGAGACATTATTTTCATTGGCGGTGGCGCGGGACTCGGCGCAGGCATCGGAGTGCTGACCGGCGGCGCATTGCTCGGTGCGGGCATCGGAGCCGCAGCCGGTTTGACGGCCACCATGTTGATGAAAGGCAAAGACGTCGTCATCGAACCCGGCGAGCGGTTCGGCATGGAACTGGTTCAACCGTTCCCGACGACCGTCTTTCTGCCTAAAAATGTTTCTGTGGTGCAGCCCACTCAGCCTCCCAGACCGGGTACGCAACCGACTCCCGATCCGAATCGCCAAACACCTGGCGCGCTGAATCCTTATGACGTGACGGCGTATCGTGATTCGGATGGTTCGGTTCGGTTGAGAATCAACGCCGAAGCCCCTTCTCCGGGCTGGCGTGTGTTCACCAATCACGAAGAAAATTTGACCAGCCAGACGGTCAGGATTCGGTTGCGCGGAACTCCGCCATTGAGCACCAGCGTGGATTCTCAATTGCAAAATCGGCGAATGATGCTGACTCCTTCGCCTGAAGTTTGCCTGGAAGATCGCACCGGTTCGATTCGACGCGCCGAAATTATGGATAAAAGTGGGCGAGCGGTTTTGCGAGTTGAGATTCCCAATCAGGTGGGAACCAATCGGTACGCGCGCGTTCAATCATTGCCGGCAGGCGGTTCCGCAGGTGGAGTCGGGTCCATACCCTCGAATGGTACTCAACCGACTCAACCAGGAAATGGCGGGACGACTCAGCAACCGCCTCCATTGACTTCGATTGCAGCAGCAGCTCAAAGCGCGTCGGGAAAAGTGGATTACATTTATCGCCAGTTCGCCAACAGTCTGGGCTATTTGATTCGCACGGATGGCAGTTTGAATTTCGTTGGGCAACAACGACCGACCAACGAACAAGAACAATTTCTGAGCGGGCTTGGGGCGTTGCAATCGTCGTTGATGAGTTTGCGCTCCAACGCGGCCAATCCGAATCTGGTGCGTAGCAGCGCGCAACGCGTGCAGGAAGATTTGATTTTTACGAATCAAACCTGGCAACGAGTTCGCCTGGATAACGACCTGAACAATCGTTGGAGTACCGTGCGAACGGAAATCAGCACAATGGTCAATGCTGCTTTGCGACAATGATTGTTGATGGGATTGTGTTTTCTGTAAGGTGGCGCGCCCGACAGGGCTCGAACCTGTGACCTACGGCTTCGAAGGCCGGCGCTCTATCCAACTGAGCTACGGGCGCGTTTTATCAAACTCTCTGAACCGGAAAGTACCACACACCAAACTTCGGCGGCAAATCAGCGAATTTGCCGCCGATTCTTTTTCAATCTTCTTCCAACATGCTCACGCGGCGAGGATCGGGGCGCGAACTTGAAAACAGGCGTTTGAAGAATCCTTTTTTCTTCGGCAGCAGTAAACGCCGAATTTTCGGAATCACACGCCGAACGGCTTCTTCTCCGGCGACGATCATTTCGGCGGCTTTGGACAAATCGTCTGGGCGAACGTGTTCGATCTGCGGTCGCACAACGACATCGGCGTCGGCGTGAATGTAACTGACTGCGCTGCGCCCCATCACCGACAGCGATTGAGACATGATCGTGAACAGATTGGTCGGTTGCGGAATCGGCAGATGCTGCGAATTGATGTCCACTGCGATAACGATGTCCGCGCCCATCATACGTGCCGCCGAAGCCGGAATGTGGCCGACCAACCCGCCATCCACCATCATCCGCCCGTTGACCATCACCGGCGTATAAAACACCGGCATGGCGCAACTAGCGCGAATGGCCAGCGGCAAACTGCCTTCGGTAAACACCACCATCTTGCCGGTTTGAAGATCGGTAGCCACCGCGCCAAATGGAATTCGCGTTTTTTCAAACTCGATCAACGGGAATTTCTTTTTGACGTAATCTTCGGTGCGTTCGCTGTTGTAAAACCCCATCAAAGAAACCGTCGGTCGCCCCAGATCGCTCCAACTGATGGTCATTGCCAGTTCTTCGATTTGATCCGGCGACAGTCCCGCGGCGTAAGCTCCGCCGATCAACGAACCGACGCTGGTTCCGACCAGCAAATCAATCGGAATGTCGTTGCGCTCCAATTCGCGCAACACACCGACGTGAGCGCAACCGCGCGCCATGCCTCCGCCAAGCGCCAACCCAACCACCGGACGTTTTTCATTGTTTTGTGTCATCAGCTTTGCCCTCCGAGGAGCCTTTCGAGTTCGCGCGGCATTCTAAATCAGAACAAGCAACATTGGGACAGGGCGAAAGAAAGCAGGATGAACAAGATTTTTGACAAGATTGACAGGAACAGCAGTGGTTGAGGTAGTCCCGCCAAGCCTGAATCCTGTTCATTCTGAACAAAATCCTGTTCATCCTGTTTCAAAGTTTTTTGCTTCGATTTAGCAAATGTCATCGCTCACCATCAGACGACAGCGAAAGTTTCTTCGTCTTTGCGAACATTTCGGTTTTGCTCATCCGGCGGCAAAGTTTATGATTCGATTTACCGGATCGGGCAATCGTCACTGGGAGCGCCGATCATCAAGCCCTGAGCAATCACTCAACTGACAACGTGAATTTGTATGAACACCGTGACATCAGAAGCTGTTTCGATTGATGAGCACACACATCGGCGGTTTTGGCTGGGCGTAGACGGCGGCGGAACGAATTCCCGCGCCGCCATCGTGGACGAAGCCGGAATCGTTTGCGGCGAAGGCCGGTCTGCCGCCGCCAATTTGTTGCGCGTCGGGTTGGACAACGCCGTTAGCAACATTCGCCAGGCTGTCAGCGACGCTTGCCGCGAAGCCGGAATCGAAGTTTCCCAAATCGCCGCCGCTTGCATTGGCCTTGCCGGAGTTTCGCAACCGGATTATCACCGCCAGATGCTGGACGCGCTGAAAGCCGCGTTGCCAATTCCCGCGATTCAACTGGAAACCGATGCTCGCGTGGCTCTGGCCGGAGCGACCGGCAATCAACCAGGCGTGGTCATCATCGCCGGAACTGGTTCAATCGCCTGCGGCATCAATTCGCGCGGACGTTTTGCTCGCGCCGGAGGCTGGGGGCCGATTATGGGCGACGAAGGCAGCGGCAGTTACATCGGTCGTCGCGCGCTGGAATCGGTCATGATGTCGTATGACTTTCGCGGTGAAGCCACCAGCATGACTTCGCCTGTGTTGCGTCATTTCGGTGTGAGTTCGCCGCCGGAACTGACGACGGTCGTTTACGATTCTTCGTCAAAAGAAAAAGGCGAGGTTCAGTCCAAGATTGCTCAGTTGTCACCTATCGCCGTCGAAGCCGCCGAACAAGGCGATGAAGTTGCCATTGGAATTTTGCGCGATGCCGCCCGCGAATTGGCAAAAACTGCTTTGGCCGTGATTGACCAACTAAGAATGGAGCGCGACGCCTTCCGCGTGGCGTATGTCGGCGGAGTCTTTGAAGCAGGCGAACTGATCCTGAAACCGCTGCGCGAAGAGATTCAAAAGATTGCGCCCAATGCCGAAATCGCTCCGCCAATTGATGCGCCGGTGATCGGCGCGGCGAAGATGGCTTTGGCAGTCAGCGGCAAATGAATTTATGACGACTACCGAACAGATCAATCCCAACACATCGCAAATAGACAAACTGCCGACGCTGGAAGCCTTGCGCGTCATCAACTCCGAAGATCGCAAAGTTGCCGAAGCGATTGAAAAAGTTTTGCCAGCGGTCGCTCGCGCGGTGGATGGAATCGCCGAAAGATTGCAGCGCGGAGGCAGATTGTTTTACACCGGAACAGGAACCAGCGGACGGCTGGGAGTTTTGGACGCTGCCGAATGCCCGCCGACCTTTGGCGTCTCGCCGGACTTGGTGCAGGGCATCATCGCCGGAGGTTACGACGCCTGTTACAAAGCCGTTGAAGCCTCTGAAGACGACCGCGAAGCCGGAGCGAAGGATTTGCAGGCGCGCGGATTCACTGCCAACGATTGTCTGGTCGGAATCGCCGCCAGCGGTCGAACGCCTTACACCATCGGAGCGGTTGAATACGCTCGGCAGATTGGCGCGCTGACTGCTTGCATTGTCTGTAATGAAAACTCAGAACTGGCGGCGGCAGCGGAAATCGCCATCGAACCCATCGTTGGCCCCGAAGTCATAGCCGGTTCGACTCGATTGAAATCCGGTACAGCGCAAAAGCTGGTGTTGAACATGCTTTCGACAATGACTATGGTGCGGCTGGGGTACGTCACCGGCAATCGGATGACCAATCTGAAAACCAGCAACATCAAATTGCGCCAGCGCGCGACAGGTTTGGTGATGGCCGAATGCGAACTGGACAAAACGGCGGCGGAAGCTGCGCTAGAAGCCGCTGGCTGGGATTTGCGCGTGGCCATCGTGATGGTGAAAACCAACGCTGCCCGCGAAGCCGCCGAAGACGCGCTGCAAAAATCGAACTTCATCATCGCCCGCGCAGTTTCATCGCTGGCGAGTTGATGAAGTCATTGATGCTGATTGAACTGGCTGATAACAACGTCTCTGTCAGGAAAACTGGCGACAAGCTTTAACTGGCCGCCAAGCGCCACAACGAATTTCTGTAAAGAACTGATGTACATATCGCTCTGCCGTTCCAGCTTGGACACAGTCGCCTGATTTGATTGCAACGCTTCGGCGACTTGTTCCTGCGTCAGGTTGAGTGACTGGCGAAGTTCCTGAAGCGCGATTTCGTCCAACAGTTCCTGCACACGAGCTTCGTTTCTTGCACGCCGCTCAGGTGACATTTTTTCTCTCAGAAGTTTGAATGATTTAGCCATTTATAGCGCCCCTTCCTTTTTGAGCGTTTCCAGGTGTTTGTCGTAAAGTTTGTCAGCGATTGGTACAAAACGCTCGTACCAATTGTTATCACCAGCCTTGTTTCCGCCGATTAACAAGATGGCCGCACGACGCGGGTCAAAAGCATAAAGTATCCGGTACGGATCGCCTTTGTGTTGAATGCGAAGCTCTCGCATTTGACCGTGCTTGGAGCCGTTGATTCCAGAAGAGCGCGGAAATTCAAGATTTGGCCCAAACTCTTCCAGCATTCCCACGGAAATATCTACCGAGTCTTGCTCATCTCCGGTCAAAGAATCCCACCATTCTTCAAACTCATCTGTAAATTCAACTTCCCACGCCATACAAATTATGCCTCAAAATGAATATGCAATATCGGCTATGTTACGGATAAGACGGCTGGCTGGCAAACAAAAAGATTACCGCCTCTTCTTCACGTCAAAGCTGCCAACGATTACAATCCAGTCTCAAAACGCAAAACACTTTTCCTGGACTCACTGTGACTGAAAACCTTTTATCCCATCAACCGGCCTGGACGATTCCCGGCTATTTGGAAATCAAAAACAACCACCTGCAAATCAATGGCGTAGACGCGATCAAACTTGCCGAAGAATTCGACACGCCGTTGTTTGTCATTTCAGCGCCGCGCATTCGACACAACATCGCGCAGTTGCTGGAAGCTAAAACTCATCATCAGAAACTGAAACTTTGTTTCGCGTCGAAAGCCAACAATTTGTTGGGCGTGCTTCAGGAAGTTCGCAAAGCTGGAATTGATGTCGAAGTCAATTCCGGCGGCGAATTGTTCAAAGCCTTGCGCGCCGGGTTTCGTCCAGACCAGATCGAGATGAACGGCATTTCAAAAACCGAGCAGGAAATCGCCGAAGCAATCGAAGCCGAGATTTACACGATCAATTTGGATTCGCCGTTTGAACTGGAATTGGTCGAACAGGTCGCGGCGAAGTTGAAAAAACGCGCCAATGTAACTGTGCGATTGGTGGCCGGAGTCGGCACCCGTTCGTTGGCTGGATTGCAGACGGCTCTTTACACATCGAAGTTCGGCGTGTCTCCCGCGCAAGCGCGCGAAATGATGTTGCGCGCCGTAGCCAAACCTGAGCTTATCAATCTGGTCGGGTTGCACATTCACGTCGGTTCGCAAACTCCAGACCCTGAACCTTACGCCGAAGCTTTCGCGGCGATGTGGGATCACCTGTTGTGGCTGCATAAAGAAACCGGCCACAAGTTGCAACACATCAACATCGGCGGAGGCATTCCGGTTAATTATCTGCGCGACGGCGCTCAGGCAGAGGAAATCAGCGACGACGAACGCGCTATGCTCGGCGCAAATTTGACGGCTGCGGAAATGATGGCCAACGCGATTGATGTCGTCCGAGCTTCGGCGCGCGAAGCCGGAGCCGAGCATTTGCTGGATGAATTGGAAATCGTCATGGAACCCGGTCGCGCAGTCATCGCCGACGCCGTGACGATTCTGACCAAAGTCCGCAACATCAAATCACGCCCCGAAACTGGCGAAAGCTGGGCGCTGACCGATGCCGGTTACAACCTGATGCTTTCAATGGTCATGTATCACTGGTATTACCACGCGGTGAACGCTTCGCGCGCTGGCGAAGCTCACAGCGAACGTTACCGAATGGCCGGGCCGCTGTGCGACGGCGGAGATGTTTACTTTGATTTGCATGGCGACGGTCATTTGCCCGATTGCCGTTTGTTACCCGCTGGCGTAGAAGTCGGCGAAGTAATTGCAATGCTCAACACCGGTGCTTACACCGCTTCGCAAATGACTTCGTACAACGGCAGAGTTTTTCCGGCTGCCGTGCTGGTGGATGAAGGCGGCAAGATCGAAGTCATTCGCCGCCGCGACACTTACGAAGATTTGGTAATCAACGAGATGTAAAACATTCATCAACCATGTGTAGTTCCGCCTTCAGGCGGCTTGCAGCCGCGCCGCCGTCTGAAGGCGGAACTACAAACGTTACTTTTGGAGGAAGCTCAATGAAACGAATTCTTGGAGGTTTGATCGTCATGATTCTGGCCACTGTCATCGCCAATGCTCAGGCAGGAAAAGTCGAGCAGGAAATTTTGAAGCTGGAACAGCAATGGGAAACTGCTTTGGTCAAAGCCGATGTCGCCACCCTGGAAAAGCTCTATCACGACAAACTGATTTACACGCACTCGAACGCTTCGATTGACGACAAAGCCAGTTACAACGCTAAGATCAAATCTGGCGCGTCGAAATACATTTCCATCAAACGAGACGACATCAAAGTCACCGTCATTGGCGATACGGCAATTGTCACTTGTCATTGGCTGGTGCATTCATTCGGCGGTGGCAAGGAAAATCACACCGACGCGCGTTACGTTCATGTGTACGTCAAAGAAAAAGGCGAGTGGAAAATGGCAGCTCATCAATCTACGTTTGTGGTTAAGTGATGAAGTAGTTCTCCGGCCAGATACAACGAGCCGCAGATTACGATCAAGCCATTGGCTGGCGTGATGCGCTCGGCTTCAACCAAAGCTTCGGCCAGACCGTGTGTGCAAACCGCGTCTGGCCGAAGCTTTTTAGTTTGCTCGGCGATGGATTGCGGCGAAGCTGCGCGCGGATTGTCGGCTTTGGTCAAAATGAAATGCTGCGTTATTGGAAACAGGATTTCGGCCATTTCGATTGCGGCTTTGTCGGCCATCGCTCCAAAAATCAGCGTGAGCGGAACGGCGGCATAATGTTCGGTCAAAAAGCTTCGCAGCGTTTCGGCTCCAGCCGGATTGTGCGCGCCATCAACTAACATCGGCGGCAGCTTCGGCGATTCGATCAACTGCAACCTGCCCGGCCAGACGGCGTTGCTTAAGCCCGTTTGGATTGCCTGCCGTTCGATCTTCCAGCCGAGTTGCCGCAACTGTTTGGCAATCAAAATCGCAGTCATTGCGTTTTCGGCTTGATGGCGTCCGCGCAAGTTCAGCAGCGCGTCGTAATCCCGATAACGCAATCGGTATTTTCCGGATTCGCTTGGTTCAATTGAGAACGATTCATCGGCGACGGGAATCAGCAGAGCGTTCAATTCCGTAGCGCGAACAGCAATCACCTGCATCGCTTCGTCAGCTTGCGGAGCAACGATGACCGGAACGTTCGGTTTGATGATCCCGGCTTTTTCGCCAGCGATTGCGGCCAGCGTGTTTCCAAGATATTGCTGGTGGTCGAAACCAATCGGCGTGATTGCCGTCACCAACGGTTGGCAGATATTCGTTGCGTCCAACCGCCCGCCCATCCCGACTTCCAACACGGCCAGATCAACCTGACGTTCGGCAAAGTGCAGATACCCGATCATCGTCACCTGCTCGAAGAAAGTCGGCGGAGCCTCAAGCAATCCTTTGGCAACCAGCGTTTCGCCGGCTTGCCGCACAATCGTTGCCAGCCGTGCAAAGTCGTCTTCAGCAATGTCGTCGCCGTCAACTCGATAACGTTCTGTGATCGAAATCAGATTGGGCGATGTGTACAAACCAACACGAAGCCCGGCGACGCGCAAAATCGCTTCGGTCATTGCGGCGGTAGAACCTTTACCGTTCGTCCCGGCGATGTGAATGGCGGGAAATTTTCGTTGAGGATGCCTGAGCGCGCTGGCCAAAGCTTGAACTGTTTCCAGCCCAAGCTTCATGGCCAGCACCTCGTTGCCAAGCGAATACAGATAAGAAACCGATTCGGCGAAGTTCATTCAGTCTTCAAGAAGCTAAATCAGAGCAAGCAACACCGGGCCATTCTCTTTTGACAGGATGAACAAGATTTTCGGCAGGATTTACAGAATCACCAATAGCGATCAGGTTCCAACTTGGTTTGAATCCTGTTCATCTTGAAAAAAAATCCTGTTTATCCTGTCTCAAAGTTTCTTGCTTCGATTTAGGCGAATTTGTAAGCGCGCTTCGCCAATCGGTAAGCCGCGTCGTGAATCATTTCGTCGGCATCGGCCTGGTCAATGATGCCGCGAACGACCAGGCCAGCGATCCAGTTGGCGTCAACTCTTCGGGCCAGATCGTGGCGAGCGGGGATTGACGGAAACGCGCGCGTGTCGTCGTTGAAGCCAGCCGTGTTGTACAGGCCAGCAGTTTCCATCGCCAAATCGCGGAAGCGGCGCATGCCGTTCAAACTGTCGTGGAACCACCACGGCGGCCCAAGCCTGAGCGCCGGATAATGTCCGGCCAGCGGAGCCAGTTCGCGCGAATACGTCGTTTCGTCCAGCGTGAACAAAATCATTCTCAGCCGCGCGTCGCTGCCATAAAGATCAAGTAGCGGTTTCAGGTTGCGAGTGAAATCCGACGACACGGGAATATCGCAGCCTTTGTCGTAGCCGAATTTTTCAAACACCACAGCGTTGTGATTGCGGAACGATCCCGGATGGAACTGCATGACCAAACCGTCTTCGGTACTCATCCTGGCATTCTGGACAATCAAATGCCCGGTGAAGCGCGTGGCGTCGTCTTCGGTTGCGGTTCCAGCCAACGCGCGTTGGAAAATCGCTTCGGCTTCGGCGTCGGTCAGCGTGCAGGTAAACGGCGTCAAAGCGGCGTGGTCGGTTGCAGTCGCGCCCATAGTTTTGAAAAACGCGCGGCGGCTTTCCAAAGCTTCAATCAGTTTTTTGTAGCTGCTGATTTCGTAGCCGCAGGTTTTGCCCAACTCTTCAATGTTTGCTTGCCAATCTGGGCGATCAATGTTGACCACGCCATCGGGGCGGAAAGTCGGAACGATTCTTCCCTGCCAGCCGGAAGCCTTGATCGCTTTGTGATGTTCCAGCGTGTCGGCGGCGGCATCGGTCGTAGCCAGAATTTCAATATTGAACCGTTCGAACAATTGGCGAGGCCGGAATTCCGGCTTGGTCAAACAGTCGGCAATTTGATCGTAAATTTCCTGAGCATTCGCGCTGCTCAATTTGTCCGTCACCCCAAACACATGGCTCAATTCGTGAGCCAGCCACATTCCAGTCGGAGTTCCGCGAAACAGAAAGAAGTTGTCGGCAAAGGTTTGCCAGATTTTGCGATGATCGTTTTCGACTTCGCCGCCATCACTTCTAGGCACGCCCAACGATTCCAGCGCGATGCCTTGCGAATAGAGCATGCGGAAAATGTAATGGTCAGGAATCAACAATAGGTCAGCCGGAGTGCCGAATTGATAATCAGGGTCGGCGAACATTCGCGGATCAACGTGACCATGAGGGCAAACCAGCGGTTTGTTGGCAACTTGACGGTATAAGTGCAGGACGATTTCTTTTTGTTTTGGGTCTGGATCGAAGTAACGGTCTTCGGGCAAATGCAGTTTGTCAGTCACAGAATGCTCCTTGCAAAAAATGGGGTGAATACGGTTGATGCCGATAAATCGCAATTTGAGGCTGATTTGTCAATTCTCCTGGCTGGCATTTGCCCGATAGCGATGAACGCTGATTTGCGCCGTCAAGGCACGTTCTCTTACCATTCACGCGCCGCGTTACTTGCGGTTCCAGTCCAAACTTTCAATCAACAGAGGAAAACCCATGAAGCTCATTCACCGTTCACTGATGCTGTCGCTGTGCTGTCTGGCGTTGTCGTCAATCGCCGTTGCTCAAACTCAGGCCGGGCAAACCGACCAAAAGGTTGAAGCAGCCAAACCCAAAACCGCCAATCAAGCCAAAGAAGCCGAAAGCGCGATTCGCGCCGTGCTCGACGCGCAGGTCACAGCCTGGAACGCAGGAAAACTGGAAGAATTTATGGTCGGTTATTGGCGCTCGCCGAAGCTGACGTTTTTTTCCGGTGGACGTAAGCTGGAAAGTTGGGATGCGACGCTGGAACGCTATCGCAAAAATTACCAGTCCGAAGGCAAGGAAATGGGCAAGCTGCAATTTCTGGACTTGGATGTTCAAACTTTCGGACGCGGCGCAGTCGTTCGCGGACGTTATGAACTGACAATGTCCGATGGCAAAAAACCTACGGGGTTGTTCACACTGGTGTTACGCAAAATCAGAAAGAACTGGAAAATCATTCACGACCACACATCTACAAACTGAGGTGAAGTTATGCGTTCAATTCGTTTCTCTGCACACCTGACGATCATTTTGTTGCTGACTGCATTGCTGGCAACGACAACTCATTCATCGCAAGACCCGAATTTTCGCTTTTTGAACATTGAGCGGCGGCTGGATCAATTGCAATATCGCGTGGATGCTCTGGAACGATTTCAGCAAACGCAATCGCTGAATGCGACCAGCGCCAACATCACTCCGGCGGCAGTGCTGGAATTGCAGCGCCAGCAAATTTCGCTGGCCGAACAGGCCATCACCATGCAAAAACAAATGCTGGAAATGCAGAAAACGATTGATCGCCTGACAGAAAAACTCGGCGGGCAGGAAAAGAAGCCGGAAGAAAAACCAAAACCCAGATCGCTGAACAGCAAGCCGTAGCTTCAGGCTTGCACAGTTCTTGCCAACATTCGCTCAACGGCTTCGCGGAATTCGTCTGACTTTGGCAGCAGGCTGAGCACCAAAAACGCTTCGCGCGGGAAGTCGAAAAAGTAGCCGGGATGGACTAGCACATCGTCTTCGGCCAGTAACCGCAGCGCCAACTCTTCTTCAGAAACGTGACGCGGAACTTCGAGCGTCGCGTACCAACCGCCTTCGGTTTTCAGCATTCGCACAGCCGAGTTTTCAACCTTCGCCGCCAACCAATCGTAATTGGTTTTCACTCGATCAAGAATTTGCCGCTGCAATCCGGCGCGGAGCTTGAACCAGTGCGGCGCAGCGTGCTGCACCGGAGCGCCGACTGACAAAAACGTATCAGCAATCAAATCCAATCGTTCGATGGCTTCGTCGAGCAAAGCCGCCGGGCCGTTGGTCACAATCCAGCCGAGCTTCATTTGCGGCAAGGCGAGAATCTTGGAAAAACCGCTCATGACAAATGTCAACGCTTCGGAATTTCCTACCAGCGAAGCCGCGCGCGCTTCATCTTCACCAAAGCCGTAATCGCTGAAGACTTCATCCACGATCAGTGCCAGATTGTGCCGGGCGCAAAGCTCATTCAATCGCCGCAACTCATCAAGTTTGACGAACGAGCCAGTCGGGTTGTTCGGGCTGACCAAAATGATGGCGCGAGTCGTCGGAGTTAGCGCACTTTCAATCGAATCAAAATCCGTCCGCCAACCTGTCGAAAGATATTCCAATTCATAAGGCCGCAATTCAACGCCTTCCAGTGAAGCTAGAAAGTCAAATAACGGATAACTCGGTTGGGGAACCAACACGTTGTCGCCTTGATCGGCCAGCAGCTTGAACAAGAAGGAATAAGCTTCGCTGGTGCTGGCGGTTAGGTGAATGCGGTCAGGATCAACGTTGAATTTGCGTTCGGCGTAATAACCGGCAACGGCTTCGCGGGCGACCGGCAAGCCTTTCGGCTGTGGTTCGTACACCATCGCCGCCGCGTTGTTGAATGCCGAAAGAATTTCACTTGCCGGAAATGCAAATCCAGCGCGCGTCGGATTCGATTCGGTTAAATCGAAAATTTTTACCCCGGCTTGCCGCTTCTCTTCAATCAACTGTGCCAACCGATTGGTTTCTAAACTCCATTTGAACCGAGATGAAAACGGAGCGCGGACGCCAGCCGGAGCGCGGACGTTCCCGTCCGCCTGGTCCGCGGACGTTCCTGTCCGCCCGTCACCCGCCAACCGCTGCTTCCGATGCCAAGCACTACCAAATCGCCAATCCGCCGCATCCCCACATAACTTCGCTTTCACCGGATTGTTTTCAATGTAGGCGACTACATCACAATAATGTTTTTCACTGCGGATGTAGCGGTCGAAATAATCCGGCATCCAAAATTGCCCTAAGCGTTTCAGAATGTTATTCGCCGACTTGGCCGACCACGTTTTCAGAGACTGTAAAATCTTCGACAAGCTCTGCCCTTCCATCGGAGCCAGCAAAAAATGTACGTGGTTCGGCATTACCACCCAAGCCGACAATCGGTATCGCTCACCATCAAAATGCAACAGCGACTGTTCAACGATTTCTGCGATTTCCGGCTGACGCAACCAACATTCACCGTGCCCTTGATCGGTGAAAGCCTCGATCTTGTGATGCAAAGCTATCGAACGCTCCGATTCATCGGCGACTTGCTGTTCAAGTTCGATCATCCACTGCCGAAGCACATGCGCCGGAATTGAGTCATGCAATCGAATGGTGACGAATTGCAAAACCTCGCCGCCATCGAAGTGAGGCAAGTAACCTCGGCTGTGCCAACCTCTGGGAGTTTGTGGTTTGGACATGGCTTTAACTGGAGCGCGGATTTGTAACGGGAGCGCGGATTTGTAACGGGAGCGCGGATTTGTAATCCGCCTGGTCCGCGGACGTTCCGTCCGCCCGTCAATGGCAACCAACGTAACGGGCGGACTGGAAGTCCGCGGACCAGGCGGACGGAACGTCCGCGCTCCGGCGGAACCTTCGTGCTCCGGCTACTTTTTAGAAAAATCCCCAGCCTTGACGATGGAGATTTTTGACAGGTTGATGTGTCGCCGCAGAGCTGTCGTGATCTGTTCTGCCGTCAGAGCTTCGACTTTCTTTTCCAGGTCGGCATCCCAGGCCAACGTGCGATTCAGAAAGTTGTAGCCGTTCAAACGACCGGCCAGTTCGGCGTCTTGAGCGCGACTGACCTGACGAGATTGCAGCCAGCCTTTTTTGGCAGCGGCGATCTCTTCGGCGGTGAAACCGTCTTTCAACATCTTCTCAATTTCTTCCTTGAACGCCACTTCCAGCTTGTCGCGGTTTTGCGGCGCGTAAATCGCAAACGCCATAAAGACGCCGCTCTTGTCCAGCGAACTGGCTTGAAACTGTGAGCCGACGCCGTAACTCAAACCTTCTTTTTGGCGAATGCGAACTGCCAGCCGCGAATTCAAAAATCCGCCGCCGAGCATGTAATTCCCCAACACCAGAGCCGGAAAATCAGGATCGTCGTCGCGCAAATTCAAAGTCTGACCAGCGATGAAAAAGGCGTTGGCTTTGTCCGGCGCTTCCAGATTGCGGTTGACGGCGGCAATGTCCCTGAACGTTTCGCCAATGCGTGCATACGGCATTTTGCTTTTCCAGTTGCCGAACAAATCCGTAGTCAATTTGGCAACTTCTTTTTCGTCAAAATCACCAACGACCGACAGTTCGCCGTTACTGGCTCCGTAAAAGTCCGCATAAAACTTCTTCACGTCGGCCAGCGTCGCGGCTTTCAAATCAGCGATGGCTTCGTCCGGCGTCGCGGTGTAATTGACGTGGCCTTTCGGATACGGGCGCAAATGGCGCGTCGCTTCGGTCACAGCCATCTGAGTCGGTTCGCTCCGTTGCGCTTCGATGCTGGCCAGTTGTTCCTGCTTAAGCTGGTCAAATTCATCTGCCGGAAACGAAGCTTCACGCAGAATTTCGGCGACCAGCTTCATCACCGCAGGCAAATTTTCGCGCGTGGTTTCGATGCTGGCATAAGCGGAAGTCGGACCGCCGTCCACATTGACGCGGGCTTTCAATTTGTCGAACTCGTCCTTGATCTGTTGCCGAGTTCGTTTGGCCGTGCCGCGCATCAACATTGAACCGGCCAGCCCCCCGGCGGTGTCGCGGTTCATCAAACTTTTTTCGTCGCCGAATCGCAGCGTCAGATTCGCCACGACCGTGTTGCCGCGAGTCCGTTTCGGCACAAAGGTGTATTTGATTCCGGCGGCATTGGCGCGAACAGCGCGCGATTCGATGTTTGCAGGAGTCGGTTCAAAGGCTTCGCCTTCGGCAACTTTGGCATCGCCTTTGTAATCTTTGACCAAAGCCAACACATCCGGGTTCGCCGGAACTTCCGAACGTTCAGGCTTCGCCGTGGGAATAAATTGTCCCAACGTTCGGTTCGATTGTTTCAGGTAATTGACCGCCACGCGCTGAACATCTTCCGCCGTCAGTTTGCGAATGCGGTCGCGCGTAATGAACAGCAACCGCCAATCGCCGTAACCAATCCATTCGCTCATTTCCAAACCAACGTCCTCGACGGAATTCATCTTCAATTCGATTTCTTTCAACAGGTTTGTCTTGGCGCGTTCAGCTTCGTCTTTGGTGATTGGATTTTTGGCAATGTCTTCCAGGACTCTCAGCATGATGTCGCGCGCTTCGTCCAGCGACTGTTCCTGCCGAAGTTGCGCGCCAACCAAAAACAAACTCGGTTCGCCGAAAATGTACGGGAAGCCGAAAACCGCAGCGGCTTTTTTCGATTCGACCAGCGCCTTGTGCAAACGGCCTGCCGGTTGCTCAGTCATGATTTGCAACAGCGCATTAACAGCGGCAGTGTCAGCGTGCGAACTACCCGCCACGTGATAACCGGCGGCAACCAATTGCACATCGCCTACGCGGCGAACCGTCACGGCGCGTTCGCCGTCCTGAGTCGGTTCGTCGGTATAAATCTTCGACAGAACGCGATCAGGTTTAGGCAGTTTGCCGAAGTAATCCGCGACCATTGCCAGCGTTTTGGCTTCGTCAATCTTTCCGGCGACCAGCAACACGGCGTTGTCCGGTTGGTAGTATTTTTTGTAAAACGCCTGCAAGCGATCAATCGGCACGTTTTCAATGTCGGCGCGCGCGCCGATGGTGGATTTGCCGTAGTTGTGCCACAGATACGCCGTTGAAAAAACTCGTTCGAGCAACACGCCGAAGGGATCGTTTTCACCCATTTCAAATTCATTGCGGACAACGGTCATTTCGCTATCCAAATCTTTTTTGGCGATGTAGGAATTCACCATCCGATCCGCTTCCAGATCGAGCGCCCATTTCAGGTTCTCTTCTGTCGCGGCAAAGGTTTCGTAATAATTCGTGCGGTCGTACCAGGTCGTGCCATTTGGACGAGTACCGTGTTCGGTCAATTCGGCTGGGATGTTTGGATGTTTCGGCGTGCCTTTGAAAACCAGGTGCTCCAACAGATGAGCCATTCCGGTTTCGCCATAATTTTCATGCTTCGAGCCAACCAGATAAGTGATGTTCACCGTGATCGTCTGTTTCGATTGATCGGGGAAAATCAACACCCGCAAACCGTTTTTCAGGCGGTATTCGGTGATGCCTTCGACTGAGGTGAGTTCCTCTACGCCAGCGGGTAATTGCGCGCTGGCAATCACAGCCAAACTGACCAGCAACAATAAAATCAAAAAAACGCGCGAAATGGTGCGCGTTGCAATGAAGTGTTTCATAACCAACAACGACTCCTTTTGTTCGACAGGTTTTGGTTGCAGTTTCGCAAAGAAGGTATCACGGTCAAAATTCCTGCAACGATTCGCGGGCATTATACGCAACGCAAAACAGCCCGCACCATCAAGCCTTAAAAAGAAAACAGAAGCCGGTTCCCAAACTGCTGGCGACAGCAGCGCGAAAGTCTTGTAAACTTTTCGTCGAGGCATTTTTTTTCACACTACAAGCTTGTTACTGGTAAGTGCTTCGCAGGAGGCCAACCGGCTTCCTTTCATTCGTCCAAACTCGTGTATTTTTTCGAAGGCCCAAAAAAGGATTAACCACAATCCACTGCTGAATTGAACTATGGAAAACATTGAACGCGATACTTTAGAAGTTGACGTACTTTTCGTCGGCGCTGGCCCGGCTTCGCTGGCCGGAGCCTTTCACGTGCGCCAACTCATCAACAAACACAACGAAGAGCACAATAACGCGCTTGGCGAACTGACCATCGCCGTCATCGAAAAAGGCCGCGAAATCGGTTCGCACATGATTTCGGGCGCGGTGATGGACGCGCGTCCGCTGACGGAATTGATGCCTGACTGGAAAGAGCGCGGCGCTCCGGTGGAATCCGAAGTCACCGAAGAAGACGTTTCGTATCTGACCAAAACGCGCAAGATCAAATCGCCGATCATCCCGCCGCCGCTGAACAATCACGGCAAATACGTCGTCAGTTTGAACAAACTGATTCGCTGGCTGGGGCCGATTGTCGAAGAATCCGATGTGATGCTGATCCCGGAATTTCCCGGCGCTTCGTTGCTGTACGACGACGCGGGCAAAGTCATAGGCGTTCGCACGGGCGACAAAGGCATCGGCAAGGACGGCGAGCCGAAAGACAATTTTCAGCCCGGCGCGGACATCTTTGCCAAAGTCACAGTGCTGGGCGAAGGCTCGCGCGGTTCGCTGACCAAAAAGCTGGTCGAGAAATTCGGACTCGAAGGCGAAAACCCGCAAGTTTACGCAGTCGGCGTCAAAGAGATTTGGGAATTGCCAAAAGGCCGCGTCACTCCCGGATTCGTTATGCACACGCTTGGGCATCCGCTGCCGAACGATGTCTTTGGCGGAGGCTTCGTTTACGGAATGCAGAATGACTTGCTGGACATTGGTTTGGTCGTCGGCCTGGATTATCAAGACCCGTTCACCGATCCGCATCGCCTGTTCAACGAGTTCAAACAGCACCCGGCGATTGCCGCAATGCTCGAAGGCGGCAAGATGCTGCATTACGGCGCGAAGACCATTCCCGAAGGCGGATTGCTGTCGCAGCCAAAGTATTACGGCGACGGATTTTTGATCATCGGCGATTCGGCCAGCTTCCTGAATTCGCAAAAGCTGAAAGGCATTCACATGGCTATGAAATCAGGGATGCTGGCTGCCGAAACAATCTTTGAAGCGTTGTTGGCTGACAAATTCGACGAAGCGCAACTCAAAGCCTTCGATGCGAAAGTCAAAGCCAGCTACATCCACAAAGAGCTGCACGAAGTCCGCAACTTCCATCAGGCGTTTCGGCACGGTCGCATTTGGGGATTGATCGAAAGCGGTTTCCAGGTTCCGACCAAAGGCTTTGGCCTGCTCGGCGACATTCACGTCGAAGCGGGCCACCAGCACATGAAAAAGCAGCATTATTACAACCGCTGGCCGAAACAGGCTGGCGAATTCATTCAGGCCGAACCGGCCAAGTGCGACAACAAATTGACGTTTGAAAAAGTCGCGGACGTGTTTCGCTCCGGCACGGAACACGACGAAGACCAGCCGCCGCATTTGAAAGTGCTGGACACCAACATCTGCATCGAACGCTGCACGGTGGAATACGGCAACCCTTGCCAATACTTTTGCCCAGCGGCGGTTTACGAACCCGAAGAAGTCGAAGGCGGACGCCGCCCGAAAATCAATTTTTCCAACTGCGTTCACTGCAAAACCTGCGACATCATGGATCCATACCAGATCATTGACTGGGTCACGCCCGAAGGCGGTGGTGGCCCGAATTACATCAACCTATGATGTTTTAGCGCCTGATCTGAGATTGCGATGGATTTTGAATGGCATTCGCCAAAAGCAAAGCACTATGAATCATACAATCCGTTTGCTTGAAGACGATGATTACGATTTGAACGATGACGGCGAACCGGAATATGACTTCGCAGAACTGCGAAGAAATGCCAAAGCCGAAGGACGCGAATATCAAGGACAAGCCGCAAGACGTTTGATTAGGCTTGCACCAGATGTAGCCTGGCGAGGTGTGAATGAAGTTCACCTGGAACCGATCAAAGGCGGAGAGTAATCTGGAAAAGCACGGCATTTCCTTTGCTGAAGCAAGAACTGTGTTTTACGATCCCTGGCAGGAGAGTTTCCCTGATCCCGATCACTCCATTGGCGAAGAACGTTTTATTTGCCTGGGAATGTCGGAGCAGGGACGAGTGCTTTTTGTGTCTTACACGGAAAAAACAGTAAATTACTTCAGGCTCATTAGCGCACGCGAAGCAACCAAAAGCGAAGAAAGAAAATACTATGAAGGACGAAGTTATTATTCTTGACGACGACGATTTCGACCCGGACGATGACCTCGCTCCAGAGTACGACATTGATGCGTTGAGGAAGGCCGCGAAAGAAGCCGGGTTCGACACTCGCGCTCGTTTTATGCGAATCGGATCAGATGTTTTGGCAGTCTTTCCCGACGAAAACGCCATTAACACAGCCTTGCGCGAACTCATCGCGGCAAGAAAACACCAATCGTCTACTCAAGCCCAATCTGTTTCCCAAACACTCTAAAAGGAACTACCAATGGCAACAGCGCAAGACGCAGACCTGATTATCAAACTGTACGACCTGCGCCGCGACGACACGATGCGCAAAGCGCGCAATTTTATATTCGGCGAATTCTTTCCAACCAGTCTGGATGATTTCAAAGCAATCCTGAGCAATCCAGACCTGGCGCAACAAAGCGCGTATTTCCGCCAGGCCACCAGTTATTGGGATATGGTCGCGGCGATGGTCAATCACAGCGCGATTGACCGGGAGTTGTTTTACGACACCAACGGCGAATTCTTTGCCATCTGGGCGAAGATTGGCGATTTCGTGCCGGAACTACGCGGGGTGTTTGGCCCGCAGTACATGGTCAATTTGGAAAAGCTGGTTGCCGCGCATCCAAACAGTGCTCAGCGCGTGGAGTTGATGAAAGCTCGGTTCAAAAGCATGGCTGAACGCCGCGCGGCAAAATAACTCTGCAATTCAAACGTCCTCGAAACGCGGCAGTTCGTGCCAAACGACCTGCTGCGTTTCTTTTTTTCCCCACCGGTCGAAAGGAGTCACGATGGCCATCGCAGATTCTTGTTCTCGTTTGAAGCTTCAAAAATTGATTGGTTGCTGCTTGATGATTTTCTGGCTGGGCGCGGTTGGGTTCGCGCAAAAGCCGGAGTTGGCGATTCAGACAGGCCATTCCGGTTACATCAACGCAGTTGCTTACAGCCCCAATGGACGAGTTGTTGCCAGTGGAGGCGTAGATCAAACCGTAAAGCTATGGGATGTGGAAAGCGGTTTGGAATTGCGAACCTTGCTGGGGCATAGCTCCGCCGTGCAGGCGCTGCGGTTCACGCCGGATGGTCGCCTGCTGGCCAGCGGCGGAACCGATCAAGTGATCAAACTTTGGAATATGGAAACCGGACGACTTGTCCGCGAGTTTGAAGGTCATCAAATGACTGTGACTTCGCTGGCGTTTAGCTCCGATGGCCGCACGCTGGTCAGCGGCGGGATGGATCAAAACATACTGGTTTGGGATGTGGCGACAGGAGGTATTCGGCAGGTAATTGCTCCTGACGACAAGATAGTTTTCAAAGGTCTTCTTTTAATGGCGCTTAGTCCCGATGGCCGCACTGTCGCCAGCGGCGGAGAAATCACTAAATTGTGGGATGTCGCCACAGGACGCGAACTGCGAACGTTGAGAGGCCGCAACGCCGGAAAACCTTTGCCAGACCTGGCCATCGCGTTTAGCCCCGACGGAAAGTCGCTGGTGATTAGCAGCAGGTCGCTGATCTCCGTGGACGTTGCGACAGGCCAGATCCGCTGGGAAGCAAAATTCGACAACAACTTCACAGCCGAATCGCTGGCGTTCAGCCCAGACGGAAAAACCCTGGCCAGCGCCAGTTCTGAAATCACATTTTGGGACGCGGCAACCGGACGGCAAATTCGCAAGCTGACGGAAATCAGTGATTTTGGAAAAGTCGCTTTCAGCCCGGATGGCAAATTTCTGCTTCTGGGTGGCAACAGCGTCAAAGACTACGCTCTGTACTTGCTGGATGCTGCAACTGGCCAACAAGTGCGAAAACTGACTGGGCGCGCCAGCCCGATTTCGTCCGTTGCCTTCAGCGCCGATGGGCGTTTGTTGGCCAGCGGACGGCGAACAAACATCGCTCGCACGGATACCGTCAAGCTGTGGGACACCGCCACAGGCCAGATGGTGCGTACGCTGAACGGCAACAGTTACTCCGTCAAAGACGTGGCGTTCAGCAATGATGGCCGCCTGGCGGCTGGCGCAGGAATCGAAACTCGGTTTTGGGATGCGGCCACAGGGCAAATGCTGCGTTTGATCAAAGACAATCCTCGCCAGGCGGACGCGCTCGCGTTCAGCGCCGATGGGCGAACGCTGGCCAGCGGCGACCGCAACGGTTCGATCAAGTTGTGGGATGTCGCCGCCGAAAAATCTACGCACTTGCTCAACGGTCATTCCAATGGAGTCTTAACGCTGGCGTTTAGTCCGGACGGAAAATTTTTGGCCAGCGCGGGTCACGACAAAACGGCCAAGCTGTGGGATGTCGCAACCGGCCAACTGCTGAAAACACTCAGCGGGCACACAAACAATGTTTACGCCGTGGCATTCAGTCCCGACGGACGAACCGTGGCCAGCAGCGGGCTTTATCAACAGGTCAAGTTGTGGGACGCGCAAACCGGGCAATTGCTGAAAACCTTGCCGACGTTTCCTGCTGGAACCAGTTTTCGCCTGAGTTCCTTGGCGTTCAGCCCGGATGGAAAATCATTGGCTGGCGGCGTGATTCCTTTGCTGAACAAAGTGGGCGGCGTGCTGTTGTGGGATGTGGCGACGGGAAATTTGCGCGCTCATTTGAAAGAAGCCAGTGATGTTTCGTCCGTAGCGTTCAACGCCGATGGCCGAATCATTGCGGCTGGCACGCAAGAAAGCACCATCGCGTTGTGGGACGCTGCGACGGGAAAGTTTTTGGCCAATCTGCTGGCGCTGGACAATCAGGATTGGGTTGTCGTCACACCTGACGGTTTGTTTGACGGCACGCCCGCCGCGTGGAATCAGATTCTGTGGCGATTTTCGCCGCAACTTCACGACGTTGCGCCGGTCGAAAGCTTCTTCAACGAGTTTTACCATCCGGGCTTGCTCAGCGAATTGTTCAGCGGCAAACGTCCGCGCGCCGCCATCAACCTGGAACAAAAAGACCGTCGCCAACCGAAGCTGAAACTTTCCACCGACATCGCTGCTGCCGAAGCGACGACTCGCCGAGTGAAAGTGCGACTGAACATCACGGAAGCTCCGGCGGGCGCGCAGGACGTTCGATTGTTTCGCAACGGTTCGCTGGTCAAAGTCTGGCGAGGCGACGCGCTGAAAGGCCAGTCGCGCGCGACGCTGGAAACAGAAATTCAAATCTCGGCGGGCGAAAATCGGCTAACGGCTTACGCCTTCAACCGCGACAACATCAAAAGCGCGGACGCCGCGTTGACCATCAAAGGCGCTGATAGTTTGAAGCGCACAGGCACGGCTTACCTGTTGGCCATCGGCGTCAACCAATACGCCAACGCGCAATTCAATCTGCGCTTCGCCGTTGCCGACGCGACGGATTTCGCCGCTGAGCTTCAACAGCAGCAAACGAAACTCAAACGCTACGAACGCATCGAAGTCGTTTCGCTGACCGACGCGCAGGCGACCAAAGCCGCGATTCTGAAAGCCTTGAACGACATTGCCGCGCAGGCTCAGCCGGAAGACGCCGTCGTCGTGTACTTCGCCGGTCACGGAACGGCGGTGGAAAACCAGTTCTATCTGATTCCGCACGATCTGGGGTATCGCGGAGCGCGCGACCAAATTACCGAAGCCAGCTTGAAGCTGGTTCTCGCCCGCAGCATTTCCGACCGCGAACTGGAGCGCGCCTTTGAAAGCATCAACGCTGAACAACTGTTGCTGGTGATTGACGCCTGCAATTCCGGTCAGGCGCTGGAAGCCGCTGAAAAACGCCGCGGCCCGATGAACTCAAAAGGGTTGGCGCAACTGGCTTACGAAAAAGGAATGTACGTGCTGACGGCATCGCAAAGTTATCAGGCCGCCATCGAACCCGAAGATTTGAAACACGGCTTGCTGACATACACGTTGATCGAAGAAGGATTGAAACGCACGGCGGCTGACGCCGAACCAAAAGACGGAACGATTGTTCTGCGCGAATGGCTGGATTACGCCAGCAATCGAGTGCCGCAACTTCAACGCGAACGAATGCGACAAGCCGGCGCTCGCAGACTCAAACTGGCTTATGTCGAAGGCGAAGAGCGTCTGCTGAAAGCGGAAGACCGAAACACGCAACGTCCGCGCGTGTTTTATCGCCGCGAACATGAATCGCAACCATTCATCATCCTCGGCTCGCCGAAGCAGTAATGGCCGCGTTGCCATGACCGTGTTAGAGTTGCGCGGCTTTTTCTGAAACCAAACACCTGCTTCAGTGACGACCGACAGTCTATGCAATTGCTTGAAACCTACCTCAATGAGTTACGCGCCAACCGCTCTTTCGGTACAGCGGAAACGTCGCATTACGGCGCGCTGGCCAATCTGCTGAACACCATCGGCAAAGACCTGAAGCCGCAAGTCCGTTGCGTCATTCATCCCCAAAACAAAGGCGCTGGCATTCCCGACGGAGGATTTTTCACGGCGGATCAGTTTCAAAAATCCGGCGAACCTTTGCCGGGGCAATTGCCCGTGCGCGGCGCAATGGAAGTTAAACCCGTCAGCCACGACATCGAAAAGCTGGCCGCCAGCGAACAAGTCGAAAAATATCGCAACAGTTACGGCCAGGTGCTCATCACCAACTACCGCGATTTTATCCTGGTCGGGCGCGAAGGCCGCTTGCTGGAACGATACAGCCTGGCCGAAAACGAAGCCGCATTCTGGGCGACGGATGCGTCGCAGCTTGTCGCCAAACACGGCCAGCGATTCGTTGAATACCTGACGCGCGTGATGCTGCACAACGCTCCACTGGAAAAGCCCGCCGATGTCGCGTGGTTTCTGGCCTCATACGCGCGCGAAGCCAAAGCCCGCATCGAACAAACCGAACTGGATTCACTGAAAGTCATCCGCGACGCGATGGAAGAAGCCTTGGGCGTGAAGTTTGAAGGCGAAAGAGGACTGCGATTCTTCCGCTCTACGTTGGTGCAAACTTTGTTTTACGGCGCCTTCTCGGCGTGGGTCTTGTTTTGCCGACAGAGCCAGCTACCTTCTTTCGACTGGTATACGTCAGCCCGATATTTGAATGTGCCGATCCTTCGCAAGCTTTTCTACTTGATTGCCGAACCCGGACAAATCAACGAAATGCTGTTGGCGGAGCCAATTGATTGGGCGGTAAATGTGCTCAATCGCGTCAACCGCGCAGCCTTTTTCGCTGACTTCAATGAAACCGATGCCGTCCAGTATTTTTACGAACCGTTTCTGGAAGCCTTTGATCCGGCGCTGAGAAAAGATTTGGGCGTGTGGTACACGCCGCCGGAAATCGTCAAGTACATGGTCGCGCGCGTGGACACAGTGTTGCGCGAAGAGTTGAACATCCCGAATGGGTTGGCTGACCGGCGCGTTTACGTGCTGGACCCGTGTTGCGGCACGGGCGCGTACCTGGTTGAAGTGCTCAAGCGCATTCATCAAACTATTCACGAAATGGGCGGCGAACAGGGCGGTGATGCTCTGTCGGCCAACGATCTGAAACAGGCCGCCACCGAGCGCATCTTTGGTTTCGAGATTTTGCCAGCGCCGTTTGTCATCGCCCATCTGCAATTGGGATTGTTGCTGCAATCGTTGGACGCTCCGCTGGTGGCAGGCAATCGTGAACGCGCACAGGTTTATCTGACCAACGCGCTGACCGGCTGGGAACCACCGAAAGGGCCAAAAAAGCAGTTGCTGTTTGCCGAAATGGAACAGGAACGCGACGCCGCTGAAGCCATCAAACGCGACAAACCGATTTTGGTCGTGCTGGGCAATCCGCCTTACAACGCCTTTGCCGGCATCAGCCCGGAAGAAGAACAGGGCTTGGTTGAACCGTACAAAGCGGGTTTGATCTCTGAATGGGGAATCAAGAAATTCAACCTGGATGATTTGTACGTCCGCTTTTTCCGGCTGGCTGAACGTCGCATCGCCGAAAAAACCGGCAAAGGCGTGGTTTGCTACATCTCGAATTACTCATGGACCAGCGAGCCTTCGTTTGTAGTGTTGCGCCAGCATCTGCTGGCGTCATTCGACAAATTCTGGGTCGAAAACATGCACGGCAACCGCAAGATTTCCGAATACGCGCCGGATGGCCGCACCAGCGAAACCGTCTTTGCGATTCCGGGATTTTCGCCCGGCATTCAACAAGGCGTGGTCATTTCGCTGTGGGCGAAAACCGGCGAGGAAAAAAAGAAGCCTTCGATTCTGTTCCGCGACGACCTGAATGCTGCGCGCGCCGTGGAACGGCGGCAGCAGTTATTGGACAGCCTGAAAGCCAAAAAGTTCGACAAGCAATACGAAACAGCCAAACCCAATGCCAGCAATCGTTATTCGTTCAGGCCAATTGCTGTTGAACGGAATTACCAACGCTGGCCGAAGCTGACCGATTTATGCGCGGTTTCGCCCAGCAACGGGTTGATGGAAAAACGTGGCGGCGCGTTGATTTCGATTGATCGGGAAGAACTGGCCAAACGCATGCAGGATTACTTCAATCCGAAACTGGATTGGGAAGCATACAAACGATTGCGCTCGGAGTTGACGGAACCGCAAGCCAGATTCGATCCCAAAGCCGCACGCCAAAAAGCTCTGGCTGCCGAACAGTTCGATCCGGTGCGGATCGTGCGTTATTCGGTTCGGCCTTTCGACACGCGCTGGTGTTATTACACTGGAGTCAGACCGGTTTGGAATGAGCCTCGTCCTTCGTTGTGGGCGCAATGCTGGCCGGGCAATCGTTTTTTGATGACGCGCCCTGCCGGAGTTGCTTCGCCCGAAGGCTCTCCGTTCTTTTTCACTCAACTGACCGGGGACAATGATTTTCTGCGCGGCCACGCTTATTACTTTCCGCTGCAATTGAAAAACGGTTCGCGTCTGGAAAAGAAAGACGAAGCCACGCTGTTCGACATCATCGGCGGCAAGCCTGAAGAAGACGCGCCGGTCGCCAACCTTTCTGCCAAAGCGCGTAAGTATTTCGCCAGCTTGGGATTCAACGACCCCGACACCAGTTCCGAACTGGCTGAGTTGGTTTGGATGCACGCGCTGGCTGTTGGTTATTCGCCCGCTTACTTGCAGGAAAACGCTGATGGCATAAAACAGGATTGGCCGCGCATCCCGCTGCCCGCTTCGCGCCAAGCCCTGCTCGCTTCGGCAGAGTTGGGGCGTCAAATCGCCGCGCTGCTGGATACGGAAACGCCTGTCAGTGGCACGCAACGGCCTGAACTGCGCTCCATCGCCGTCATCACGCGCGCGGGCGGAGGCAAACTTCATCCCGAAGACGGCGACTTGAACCTGACCGCTGGTTGGGGACACGGCGGCAAAGGCGGCATCACCATGCCCGGCAAGGGAAAGCTGATTGTCCGCGAAGCAGTTCCCGCCGAAGACGGAATGGGGAACGCCATGACTTGCGACGTTTACTTGAACGATGTGGCGTATTGGAGAAATGTTCCTCAGCGTGTTTGGGATTACACCATCGGCGGGTATCAGGTGATGAAAAAGTGGTTGAGTTACCGCGAACTGGCTTTGTTAGGGCGCGGCCTGACTTCTGAGGAAGTGCGCGAAGTGACGCAAATGGCTCAGCATATTGCGGCGATTTTGCTGCTGGAACCGCAACTCGACGAAAATTACCGACAAATCAAAGCCGCGACCTTTGATTTGCAGCCGGAGTAAAGCTGCGCGCGTCATGGTGGTTTGCCGCGCTTTTGCGTTCGGGGTACTCTTTCGGTCACTTGGCTGACAGACTTCATTCGCGCAGTCAGGTAAATTCCACAGGCATTTCATCTTCAAAACTTT
The DNA here is from genome assembly GCA_033763255.1 of Acidobacteriota bacterium. GTDB lineage: Bacteria > Acidobacteriota > Blastocatellia > RBC074 > RBC074 > RBC074. The sequence continues at coordinate 53,467 of JANRKX010000068.1, forward strand.
GAGAGGTCGTTTTATGGTTCGCTCCGGTCAATTTCGGCAAAACGTTTTTGCAGCGTTTTTGGTGATGTGTTGTTTGGCGGTGATGGCTTCGGCTCAGAACTTGAATCCGATCAATCTGTCCGCCAAGCTTGATCCGAATCCGGTCAAAGCCGGGCAAACGGCGAAGGCTGTAATCACCGCCAAAATCGAGACGAACTGGCATCTGTATTCGTTGACGCAACCGGCGGGCGGGCCGCGTGCGACGCGCATTACCATTGACGAAACCGGACCGTTCAAAGCTGCGGGCAAGGCGACTCAGCCAAAACCGAAAATCGCCGCCGATCCCAATTTTTCGATTCCAGGCCAGCCTCCGTTTATGACCGAAACATTCGACGGAGAAGCTGTTTTCACCCTGCCAATCAAAGTCGCCGAAGACGCCGCACCTGGGCAGCAAAAACTGACGATCAAATTTTACTTTCAGGTTTGCGACGATCATCAATGTCTGGCTCCGCGCACCAAACCGATTGAAGTGGACGTAACCGTCGTCGCGGCCAACGCAAAACTCACTGCTTCGCCAACGCCGGAAGCTTCGCCGTCGCCCGAAACCACTGCTTCGCCAACGCCGGAAACTGCTGCGTCGGCAGCCACTGGCAACGATCATTCAATAATCCCGCCTGTTTCTTACGGCGGAGATGAAGATCAAGCAAAGGCGTTAAAAAATCGTGGGCTGTTCGGTTTTATCTGGTTCGCCATTCTGCAAGGTTTGTTGGCGTTGTTGACGCCGTGCGTGTTTCCGATGATTCCAATCACGGTGTCGTTTTTCACCAAGCGCGAAAAACGCACCAGCGCACAGGCAGTCGGACAGGCTTCGTTTTTTTCGCTGGGAATTATTTTGACTTACACCGTGCTGGGATTGGCGTTGGCAATCATTGCCGGGCCAACGGGATTGACCAAGCTGGCGGCCAGTCCATGGATGAATTTGTTCCTGACGGCGCTGTTCGTCATCTTCGCGCTGAACCTGTTCGGAATGTTCGAGATCGGAGTTCCGTCGGGACTGGTCAACAAACTCAACAAACAGGCGGATAGCGGAACGGGCGGGCAAACTTTTGCCACGATTTTGATGGGCATCACGTTCACGCTGACTTCGTTTACCTGCACGACGGCGTTTGTCGGAACGGTGTTGATTTACGCCACTCAAGGCGATTGGTTTTGGGCAATCATCGGCATGGTCGCGTTTGCCACGGCGTTCGCGTTGCCGTTTTTCCTGTTCGCGCTGTTCCCGCAATGGCTGCAAAGCCTGCCGAAATCCGGCGGATGGTTGAATTCGGTCAAGGTCGTGATGGGCTTTTTGGAACTTGGCGCGGCGTTCAAATTCCTGAGCAACGTTGATTTGGTCTGGGGCTGGCAATTGATTTCGCGCCCGCTGGTGTTGTCGGCGTGGATAGCAATTGCGCTGGCGGCGGCGCTTTATCTGCTGGGCAAAATTCAATTGCCGCACGACACGCCGGTTGAGCGGCTGGGCGTTTTCCGCATGCTGATGGCGACGTTCTTTTTGGGATTGGCGTTTTATTTCCTGACCGGTTTGTTCGGCGGCAGTTTGGGAGAATTCGACGCATGGCTGCCGCCCTCTTCGTCGAAAGATTTCGCCTTGAACCGTTCGGGGAACTCTGCCGCCGAAGCAAAATGGATTGAGACTTACGAAGAAACTCTGCAAAAAGCCAAAGCTGAAAATCGCCCGGCGTTTTTGAATTTCACCGGAGTCACCTGCACAAACTGCCGCTGGATGGAAAAAAACATGTTTCCCGATCCGGCGGTGAAAAAAGCGTTGGAGAAATTTGTCCTGGCTGAGTTGTACACCGACCGCGAAGACACGCCGGAACACCAAAAGATTGACGAAGAAAACGGACGTTTGCAGGCAGAAAAATACGGCACAGTGGCTTTGCCGTTGTATGTGGTCGTTGATCCGAACGGCAACGTGCTGTCGAAGTTTCCCGGCCTGACCCGCGACAAACAGGAGTTCGTGGAATTTCTGCAACGCGGAGCCAGTCGCTTCCAACCGCTGACGGCTCAGAAATAAACTGCAAGCCGCAGAGCAACGCCGATTTTCGCAGATCAAAAAACCTGCGGCGACCTGCGTGAATCTGCGGCTGCAATTGATTTGAACCTCATTGCGGCGGCCAGTTGCCACCTTCGCCGGATTGCGGCGGTTGCCATTGCTGCGGCGGAAATTGATTCTGGCGCTTTTCGAACAACTTCACGCCAACCATTCCCCCCAACACCGTAAAGCCACAGGTAAACAGCGCGCTGAAGCCTGTGATAAACAAAGCGAACAACACAGACAGCAACCGGCTTTCGCCGATTTTGTGATAAAGCTCGATGGCTTCCGGATCACGCACGATGTTCGCCGCCGATTCCAACAGTTTGCCCATCTGCCAGACCATCAAAGGCGTTTCAATCAGAAAGAAAATCAGTCCGCCAAATAACCCAGCCAGCAATCCAACCTTTGCGCCTTCGCGTGAAGTAATCGCGCGCGGCGATCCATCAACCAAAATCTTGGCGGCAACCGCACCGCCAACCCAAGCCCACAAACAAAAACAGGCATTGAACATCTGTAAAAACGGCATCACCGACAACAGACCGACAATTGCGCCGCCAATCAAGGCTGGCTTTTTGAAATCCGCTTCCGCCATAAAAAAGTCTCCGTAGATAAATTTCCGAACGTAGCAAGACATCCGGGCAGGATGAAAAACGCAGCAACGATTCCGAGCAAAGCTCCGGTGGCCGTGCGCGAAACAAAGGTGTTGTCGAACAAGCCGACGAAATCCAAACCGAAATCCGCCAGCACCGGTAAAGCCGCCAGAATCAACCACAGGCGATGCGGCATTTCGCTTTCACGTAAATTTCTGACCAGCGGATAAATCAACAAGCCAACGATGAAGCCCGCATAAATGCCCGTGCAACGTGAACAAACTGCCAATGGAAATCCGTGCAAGTGAAACGACCGTTCAGGCATCTGATGGCAAATGGCTGAGAAGCTGCGATAGAAAATCAGCGCCAGCACTCCATGCGAATCGGCCAGCAGCGGCGTCCCAAAAATCAAAGCCAACCAACCCAACGCAATCAGCACTAAACCGGCGTAGACGCTCAAGGCCGTTTTCGGCAACGCCAACCTGATTTCAGATTCGCTGTACATTTATTTGACCGCGTCGAAAAAGTCGTAAACCACGCGCGCCAGCCGTCCCATCTGCTCTTCGATTTCGCCGCGCCCGGTGCGTTTGTCCACAGTGAACACGACCAGCGCAACCGGGTTGCCACGAATGAACATGACCCCGGCGTCGTTTGTGGTCGAACCGATTGTTCCGGTCTTGTGCGCGAAGCCCGTGCCTTCGGGCAAATAACGCGGCAATCGGTGATTGAATTGCTGGCGGTTCATGATCGTCATCATTTGCCGGCAGGAATCTTCGCTGGCGGCTTTGCCTTTGACGATCAAATCCAACAGCCGCGCCATATCGTCTGGAGAAGCCACATCTTTCATGATCTTGGAAAATTCCAGATCGGCTTTGGCCACGCGCTCCGGCGAAGACGTGTTGAGTTGCGGGCGGTTCATCAACTGCTGTTTAGTCTTGCCAGCCGCCGATTCGTCAATCAGCGCCAGATAATCGCGGATCAATTCAAAGGTCGTGCGGTCTACGCGGATGTTGTTCAAACCCAATTTCCGCATCGTCGCCGTCACGTTTTCTGCGCCGACTTTGGTCAGCAACATGTCCGTCGCCTGATTGTCGCTGAGGATAATCATCAGCAACGCCAAGTCACGAATCGTCGGCTTCAAACCCGGAGCCATCAGCGTCAAAACTCCGCTGCCCAGCGTGCGGTCGTCTGCGGTCAGGTCAATTCGATCATCCAGCGAAAACTTTTTGGCTTCGGCCTGACGAAAGACTTCGACCAGAATCGGAATCTTGTAGGCGCTGGCCATCGGAAATTGCCGGTCGCCATTGATCGAAACCTGTTGACTGGTGGCGATGTCTCGCACCGCGACGCCCATCGTTCCCGGAAAAGCATTGACCAGTTCCTGCAACCGCGCGCGCAACCGATCAAGGTTCGGCACGGGCTTGGTGGATTGGCCTAACGCCAAAATGGAAATCAGGCAAAGCAGAATCGGCAAAACAAAACTTCGGCAAACACGCATGAAGATTCTCCTTGTTAGGGTTGAAGAGGGTCAGGCTGCTTTCAGCGGGCGGAGTTTTGAGTACTTTTCATGATTCGCATTCAACGTTTCCCAAATATCCACCGCTTGCTGCAAATTCATCCAGAACTCTGGCGAAGTCTTGAACACTCGCGCCAAACGATGAGCCATATCAGGAGTTACTGAGCGACGTTCGTTTAACAAATCGCTGACTGAGCGGCGCGAAACTCCAAGCCAAGCTGCCAATTCCGCTTGAGACAATTCGGCTTCCGGTAAAATTTCCGCGCGCAAAAGCTCGCCCGGATGAGTCGGTCGTCTTTTTCTTCCGTTGAGCATAATTCCTCCTCAATGGTAATCCTCAAGATTTACGTCTTCCGCATTTTTGCCAGCAAACTTGAACGTGATACGCCAGTTGCCATTCACTCAAATTGACCAAGTGTTCTTTCGATTCCCTTTCAGTTCGTGCAATTTGAATCCAGGCAGGTCAAGGTCAGTCACTTCGACAGCAGCATCAACCGCGTCAAGGCGAATGCGAATACGAGAAGCTAGTTCAGGCAAAATCCCTTTCTTGCTTCCCGTTTCAAAGAAATCTTTCAGCCCTTTGTTCAACCACGATTTGATCATTAGTTAACCAAACCAAGCTCAATAACCAACTAAATTCGATCAAAGCGAACGAATGAATCCGGCCCGCCTTCGACGTGGACGGTATCAACGAATCGAACGTGCATGGTTTCAGTCGTCATCACCAACGATTGAGTTCGCTTACCCGTGCCGAAAAATCGCACCCCGCGCAGGATCGTTCCATCGGTGACTCCGGTGGCGGCGAAGATGATTTTCTTGCCCGGCGCGAGTTCATTCGTATCGAACACGCGCGAAGGGTCTTTGATGCCCATCTTGGCCATACGGTCGGCAATGTCTTCGGCAATTTTGGCGCGGTCTTCGGCTTGTTCCAGTTGTTCGGGCATCATAAACCGCGCCTGGATTTCTCCATTCAGACATTTCATGGCTGCGGCGGTGATAACGCCTTCCGGCCCGCCGCCAATTCCCATCAACGCATGAACTCCCGAACCGGCGACGGCGGCAGAAATCCCCGCAGACAAATCGCCATCGGAAATCAGTCGAATGCGAGCGCCTGCGTCTCGAATATCTCTGACCAACTGGCGATGACGCGGACGATCCATAACGACGATGGTCAGGTCTTCGACTTTGCGTTTCAGCCGCGAAGCAATCGCATGCAGGTTGTCTTTGACCGGGGCATCAATGTCCACAGCGCCTTTGACCGAAGGCCCGACTACCAGTTTTTTCATGTAAATATCCGGCGCGTGCAGCAATCCGCCTTTTTCTGCCGCAGCCAAAACCGCAATCGCGTTGTCGGCTCCGGTGGCGCACAGGTTCGTTCCTTCCAGCGGATCAACGGCGATGTCCACCGCCGGGTAGCGGTCTTCGTTGCCGTTTTTTGCACCGATCCCGACTCGTTCGCCGATGTAAAGCATCGGAGCTTCGTCGCGCTCGCCTTCGCCGATGACGATGGTTCCCACCATCGGAATGGAGTCCATCACTTCGCGCATTTTTTCGACAGCCACCTGATCGGAGTATTTACGTTCCCCTTGTCCCATCGTGCGCGCAGCTTCGACGGCGGCGGCCTCAACCACGCGCAGGAAATCAAACAGCAGATCATGTTCCAACGGACGTTCGGCTGAATTCTGTTCGCTCATAGCTCAAAACTCCTTTTGTTAAACAAGCACTCTGATTTGTGCCGCGAGCAATCAATCTTCGTTGACTTGGCCAAGATTCGGATCGAAACAGGCACGGCAACGAGCTTCATAAGCATCCGAAGCTCCAACGACGACACGTTCGCGGCTGGCGATCAGTCGTTGGGTGTAAGTCGCAGGACTGCCGCATTGCATGCAGATGGCTCGTGTTTTGGTGATGTCTTCGGCAACGGCGAGCAACAGCGGCATTGGCTCGAACGGACGACCGAGATAATCCATGTCCAATCCGGCAATGATGACGCGCTTGCCTTGCGCGGCCAATTGATTGGCAACGTTGACCAGTTCAATGTCAAAAAACTGACCTTCATCAATGCCAATGACTTCAGTATCGGCTGCGACGGCTTCCAAAATTTCGCGTGTTGTCGTGACCAGTTGCGATGCCAGCTTCATTTCAGAATGCGAAACGATGTGCTCTTCGGAATAACGCGAATCAATCGCAGGTTTGAAACTTTGCACTTTCAATCGCGCGATTTGCGCTCGGCGCAATCGGCGAATCAGCTCTTCGCTTTTGCCGCTGAACATTGAACCGGTGATGACTTCGATCCAGCCGGAATCGTTTGAATGACGCTCTACCAACGTTGGCTTTTCCCTTCTGATGTTGTCTGGTTTGAATGCCCGTCCGTTCTACACCATAAGCTGGCGAAGGCGCAAGATTCGTATCCGAAAGGCTTTTTGGTTGGGAAACTTGCCTGATTGAGAGGATGATAAAGCCATGAAAACTTCAAAATCTGCCCCCGCTCGCGTCGGCCAAACCAGCGCACCGATCGGAGGAATTGTCTGGTTGGCGTTGCTGTTGCCGCTTTCGACCTGGCTGAACCTGCCGGTCGAAAGCAACGGCGAAACATGGTTGATCGAACGTTTGTTGATGCTGGCCGTGTTGGTGTTTATTCCGCTGGCGTTGTCGTTGGTCGCCGCCAAAGAACCCTGCCTGGCGTTTTCTTACGCCATTCGTTTGCAGCCCATCGGAGCCGCCTTGGTCGTGGTGTCTTTCTTTTTGCGAACGAGCCTGCTCGCCGGAGTGGTTACGCTAGCCTGGATGCTCGCTACATTTTTCGTCGCCCTGTTTGGCCTGTGGCGATTGTGGCAACGTTGGAAAACGACTGCCAGCATCTTTCCACCGGAAGAGCTTTGTATTGACGCCGGGCTGGCGTATGTCGTGGTCGGCAGCGGCTGGCTGTTGCTGTCACGGCTGGGACTGAATCCGATGAACTTTTCCGACAACATCGTTTTGCTGACGGCGGTGCATTTTCATTACGCCGGTTTTTCCGCGCCGATTTTGACCGGCTTGGCGGGACGATCAATTCAATCCGGCGTCTTTCGCAAGTTTTATCTTGCCGCGGCAACCGGAGTGATTGCCGGGCCGCCGCTGGTTGCCGCAGGAATCACCCTGTCCCGCACGGTCGAAGTTTTCTCTGCCCTCGTGCTGGCTACGAGTTTGTTTGGCTTGGCGATGCTGACGATGTTTATCATCGCTCCGACAATGAAACCGCTGCCCAGATTGCTGCTGGTGTTGTCGTCCATGTCGGTTGTCGTGACGATGATGTTCGCCTGTCTGTATGCTTACGGACGCTTTGCCGGAATCGAAACCATCAGCATTCCATTGATGGCGCAAGTTCACGGCATCAGCAACGCGCTTGGCTTTGTATTGTGCGGACTGCTGGCTTGGTTAATTGCACAACGTCAGTCACAAAATTGCTGAAATGAAGTTTGCAATTTGCTCGCGCGGATTCAACAATCCGGCGTCTCAATTTCAACCCGCTGGAACACCCAATGCCCGCTTCCATCATTTCCATTGCTGACCGGTTTCGTTCGCTGTCCATCGCCGATTTGCTCGAAGACAAGCACATCGTCACGGCGTTTGAATTCATAGACACATCATCGCAACGCTTCACGGCGGAACTGATACGCATCTGCGAAATTCCTGCGCCGCCGTTCAAAGAGCAAGAGCGCGGACGTTACTTTGCCGCACGTTTCAGCGAACTCGGCCTGGACGACGTTCACACCGACAGCGAAGGCAATGTCATAGGCTTTTATCGAGGCGAACGCGAACAGCCGTTGATTGTTTTGTCGGCGCATCTGGACACGGTTTTCCCTGAAGGAACCGATGTCAAAGTCCGTTACGTCGGTTCGCGGATGTGCGCGCCAGGCATCGCGGACAACTGCGCGGGGCTGGCGGCAATGATCGGATTGATTCAGGCGTTGAATGCCGGACAGATCAAATTGCGCGGCACAGTCGCATTTGTCGCCACAGTCGGCGAAGAAGGCGAGGGCGACTTGCGCGGAGTTCGTCATTTATTCAGCGAAGGCAAACTGGCAAAACGAGTTTCGGCTTTTATTTCCTTTGACGGACCAGGTGTGGATTTCATCACGCATCAGGCGTTGGGTTCGCGGCGATACCGCGTCCGGTTGGAAGGCCCCGGCGGTCACAGTTGGGGAGATTTCGGCGTCGTCAATCCAGTTCACGCGCTGAGCCGAGCCGTCGCTCGGTTGGCGGATTATCACGCGCCTGCCGAACCCCGCACGACATACAGTGTTGGCCGCATCGAAGGCGGCGAATCGGTCAACGTCATTCCGCAAACGGCTTCAATGGATGTGGATTTGCGCTCGGCATCCGAAGCGGAGTTGGCGCGATTGGAAGACTTTTTGCTGACCGCGCTGAATCGAGCGGTGATTGATGAAAATGTCATGCGCGCCGCTTCTGGCAAAAAACTGAAAGCCGAAGTTCGGTTGATCGGCAATCGGCCTTCGGGAGAAACGCCGCGCGAATCGTATCTGGTGCGAACGGCGATGGAAGCATCGCGCGTGATGGGCATCACGCCGATTCTGAATCGAGCCTCAACAGATTCCAACATTCCGATCAGTCTGGGCATTCCCGCCATCACCATCGGCGCGGGCGGCAGATCGAACGATTGCCACCGACTAAGCGAATGGTTCGACCCGACTGGCCGCGAACTCGGTTACAAACGGGCGCTGTTGCTGGCAGTGGGAATGACCGGGATTGTTTGAAATCCCTGCCAACAACTCAAGGCTGTTTTGGCGGCTGGCGACGTTCATTCGGTTGTAAGCCATTTTTCTTGCGGTCTTCGTATTCTTTGATTCGGTCAGCCACCAGACCGCGTTTGACCAACTCCGCTTCCGGCACGGCTCCCAAATCGCCAGTGTCTTTCATCCAGCGATCCAGCCCAGCGCGCATTTCTTCCAGCGTCTTTTTGTATTTCGGCAACGCAGCCAGATTGTTGATTTCGTGCGGATCGCTTTGCGTATCGTACAACTCTTCGGCAGGTTTGGTCGGCGCGAAAAACTGTTTTTGAACGGCGTTCAATTTTCCTTCGGCCTGCCATCGTCGCCAGGCCTGCATGATGGGATTTTCTTCGTTGTACAACACCACCTGCGCGTAAGGCAGATCAGGATAAAAGTTGCGTATGTAATGAAATCGCCGACCGCGCACGCTGCGAATGCGATCAAAGGTTTCGTCCATACGGTCGCGCGCGGCAAAAACGTATTTCGGTTCCGCGCCGGTTTTGTCGCCGACGATCACCCGCCCCTGCATTGCTTTTGGAACTGTGCCGCCCGCCAGTGAAATCGCTGTCGGAGCGAAATCCAGAAAGCAAACCAAATCTTCGCGCACGCTGCCCGGTTTGATTTTGCCCGGCCAGCGAACAATCAACGGCACGTGAATGCCCTGGTTGTACACCCAGCGTTTGCTGCGCGGCATGCCTCGCCCGTGATCGCCGAAGAAAAACACGATCGTGTTGTCGGCCACGCCTGCTTTGTCCAAAGCTTCGAGCACGTCGCCGACCTTGTAATCCACAGCCGTGGCGATTTCGTAATACTGCCGAAAATCGTTTCGCACCGCCGGATCGTCAGGATAGTAAGGCGGCAAAACCATCTTCGCAGGGTCTTGGCGGTCAGACGGTTTCAACCGCACAGTGTTCTGCGCGTGTTTTTCTGGCACGGCGCGCACTTGGCTTTCGTGCGAAGTCGTGACGTTGAAGTAGCCAAAAAACGGTCGCTTCGGAACGTCCTTCGTCCAATCGGAAGTCACCTCTACCCAGCCTTCGGGCGGCGTGAAGTTGAAATCGGTTTTGCCGAACCCGGCTTTGGTCGGCCAGCAGATTTGATACCCAGCCTGTTTCAGGTAATCAGTGAACAGCGGCGGAGGCTTCAACAACGTCGAGCGCATGTGATGCGACCCCATCGTCGTCGGATATTGACCGGTAATCAGCCCCGAACGGCTGGGCGCGCAAACCGGCGCGTGCGTGAATGCGCGCGTGAACCGAGCGCCTTCGCGCGCCAGACGATCAATGTTCGGCGTGCGAGCCAGTTTGTCGCCGTAAGCGCCAAGCTCCGGCCCAAGGTCTTCGCCGATGATCCAGACGATGTTGGGTGGCGCGGCAACCGTTTTGCTGGCCAACGACTTTGAACCGCGTTCGATTGAAACAAAGGCCATCAAGCACATTCCAAACATGAATGCACCGCGAAGAAGTTTGATTTTCATGGAGTTCTCTTTGCGGGAAATCACGTTCGTAGTTCCGCCTTTAGGCGGTTTTGGCTTCAGCCGCCTAAAGGCGGAACTACAAACGCGCTAAGCCAAAATCTGTTTAACGACGTTGCCGTGAACATCCGTCAACCGGTAATAGCGGCCTTGAAACTTGAATGTCAACCGCGTGTGGTCAATGCCCAGGCAATGCAAAATCGTCGCGTTCAAATCGTGAACGTGAACCGGATCGCGCACGATGTTATAGCTGAAATCATCCGTTTCGCCGACGGTTACGCCAGGTTTGATTCCTCCGCCCGCCATCCAAATGGTGAAACAGCGCGGATGATGATCGCGTCCGTAATCGTCCACAGCCAGACGACCTTGCGAATAAACAGTACGCCCAAACTCTCCGCCCCAAATGACAAGCGTGTCGTCCAACATGCCGCGAGCTTTCAAATCCTGAATCAACGCCGCCGAAGCTTGATCGGTGTCTTCGGTTTGCTTCTTGATGTTTCGCGGTAAGGTTCCGTGCTGATCCCAACCGCGATGGAACAGTTGCACAAAGCGCACGCCGCGTTCCGTCAATCGCCGAGCCAACACGCAGTTGTAAGCAAACGTGCCGGGTTTGCGCGCGTCAGGGCCGTAACTTTCCAACACCTTGTCGGATTCTTTCGACAGGTCGGTCAGTTCCGGCACCGAAGTCTGCATGCGATAAGCCATCTCGTATTGAGCAATGCGCGCCTGAATTTCAGGGTCGCCGTATTCTTTGGCGTTGAGTTGATTCATCTCCGCCAGATCATCCAAAAATTTGCGACGGACTTCTTTGTTGATGCCCGGCGGATTCGACAAATACAAAACCGGGTCAGCGCCGTTATGAAACTTCACGCCCTGATGTTGCGAAGGCAAAAATCCGCTGCCCCACAAACGGTCATACAGCGGTTGATCTCCGCCGTTTCTGCCAACTGAAACCAACACGACGAACGCGGGCAAGTCTTTGTTTTCGCTGCCCAATCCATAAGCCAACCACGAACCCAGACTTGGCCGCCCGGCAAGTTGAAACCCCGTCAGCGCAAAAGTCTGCGCCGGATCGTGGTTGATCTGTTCGGTGTGCATGGATTTGATGAAGCTGATGTCGTCGGCAATCTTCGCCGTATGTGGCAACAACTCGCTCAACGTCGCGCCGGACTGTCCGTGCTGCGCGAACTTGTACAGCGACGGCGCAGTCGGAAAACTGGATTGATGCGCGGTCATTCCGGTCAGTCGCTGCCCTTGCCGAATCGAATCCGGCAAGTTCTGAGCGCGAAACTTTTCCAGGTTCGGTTTGGCGTCAAAGAGTTCCAGTTGCGAAGGGCCGCCAGCTTGAAACAGAAAAATCACGCGCTTGGCTTTTGGCGCAAAGTGCGGAACTTCGGGCAAACCGGTTTTCTCTTCGGCAAAACCGCTTTCGCCCAGCAGCGAAGCCAATGCCGCAGTTCCCACGCCCAAGCCAAAGCGAGAGAAAAACGAGCGACGAGTTAAGTTCAGTTGAAGTTCATTGAGTAGATTCATTTTCGTTTGATGGCGTTGAAAGTTGTTTGTGTTCGACAATGGGCAGGCCTCGCTCCTGACGAAGAAGGTAATTCTCGATTTCCAATTTGAGCAACTTTCGTTCTGCTTCGGCCAATTCGCGCTGGCGACTCAATTCTTGAGTGTGTCTTTCATTGGCAAGCTGCAACTCAATGACTTTCCGTTCATTTTCAGCAGCCAAATCAAACACCCGCTTTTCCAAAGCTTTGATGTCCTGACGATTCCGTTGCAAATCCTCTGTGATGTGCAACGCCTGCCACAGCAGATCTAAAATCAGTTTCCACACTTTAAGCCGCCTTTTGTTTCATACGGTCAATTATGGCCTGTGTTGCCGCGGCATATCGGTCAATTTCCAGTTGATCCTTTTCCATCTCTGATCGAATGGTTTTGATCTTGTCGAGATAGTCGCTCATCAAATCTTTCAACTGCACTGCTTCTTCTTCCGTCATTTCCAAATTGATTGTTTCAGGCATAACGAATTCCTCCACACGAAATGCTAGCACGGGCATTTCAGAAAGTCGCAATCGGATTGAGCGGGGAACCGGTTCCGCCTGTGATAGGAATCGGAGCCGCCGTCAGCAAAAACGACCAGCGTTTGCGTTTGGCGGTCGCTTCGCTCAGAGCTTCCAAATCGCAGTTGTCAAAAATGTGAACGCCCATCGCGTTCAGCGTCAGCAAATGAACCGGATGCGTGACGCCTTCGATTCCGGAAGGCAGCACATCGCTGGCGGCATCGCTGCCCAGAATTGAAACGTCGCGTTGTTTCAACCAACGCGCGCACGAAGCGTGCAATCCGGCTGAGCCATCTTTTTCAACATCCCATGAACCTTTCACCGCGCGACGCGCCCAACGACCCGTGCGAATGAACACGGCATCGCCCGCGCCGACTTTGATTCCGGCTTTCTTTTCCCAGGCGTCCAGGTCTTCGGGGTAAATCGTCACGTCCAGTTCCAGGTATGGCACGCCTTTCAGCGCAGCCATGTCCATCAAAATGCCGCGCGTGAAAATTCCTTGTTTCAAGTTGGTAATCGCCAGCTTCTGCGCGCCTTTGGCTGTGACTTCGCGCTGCGAAAATCCGTTGAACATTTTGCCCTGATAAAAGATGTGGCAGAGCGAATCCATGTGCGTGTGCTGGTATCCGTGAAAAAGAACCGACAACGTATCCACGCTCCATTGGCCTTCGCCGTCGCCGGTCAGATTCATCGTATGACTGTAAGGATTCGAATTGTCTGCGCCGGTGTCGGAATTGGTGTTGCGAGCCAACGACACACTCGCTCCCTCTGTCACCAACGCAGCCGCTTGTTTGCGCTTGGCGGCAGTAATCAAATTCAACGTGCCGAGCTGATCGTCTTTGCCCCAGCGTCCCCAGTTGGAAAGCTCCGTCATCATTCTGTCAATGTCGGCTTTGGTCAGCTTTGCCCGCGATTGCGCCGAAGCGAAGTCGGCGACGTTGAACACGATGGCAAAGGCCGTTGCCAGCGCGACCAGCGAAACAGCTTGAAAGATTCTGCGGTTCATCTTGTCTCCTTGTTGAGTTACTGCCGGTTTATCACTTCGTCTAAATTGAGCAGCAAGCTGGCAACCGTTGCATAAGCCGCCAACTCTGCGCGATTCAGTTTATCGTCGTTGCGTCGTTCGCCAACAGCCAACAGTTTTTCGGCTTCCTGTGGCTGGCGCAAAAAGTAATCAAGTTGCGAGTTCAAATTCCGAGTCAACGCTTTCAACTCCGCTTCGCTGGCTGGCCGCGAAGTCACTCGGCGAAACGCCCAAGCCAACCGTTGCTCAACCGTCGCGCCGCCTTCGGTCAACATTTTTTCAGCCAGCATTCGAGCGGCTTCGATGTAGGTGACATCGTTCATCAAATTCAAAGATTGCAGCGGAGTGTTCGTTCGCGTGTCGCGCACCGTGCAAAATTCGCGCGCCGAAGCATCGAACACCTGCATCGTGGGCGACAAAACCGTGCGCTTCCAAAATGTGTACAGGCTGCGCCGCCACAAGCCTTCGCCTTTGTCCGTGTTGTAGCCGGTCAAGCCTGAAAAGGCCATGTCTTTGTACAGTCCGTCCGGTTGGTAAGGTTTGACCGAAACCCCGCCGAGTTTTTCCACCAGCAAATCGGAAACAAACAACGCCTGGTCGCGGATCATTTCGGCAGAGAGCCGAAAGCGCGGAGCTTGCGCCAGCAACGATTGCGGATTGCGGATTGCGGATTGCGGATTTTGTTTGGAAGACTGGCGGTATGTTGCGCTCATCACGATAGTTTTCAGCAAAGCTTTCACATTCCATTGCGAATTGGCTGCGGAGGCTTTGGTTTTCAAATCCGCATTCCGCAATCCGAAATCCGCAATCCCGTCGCGGAACGTGACTGCCAACCAGTCTAAAAGCTCCGGGTGCGAAGGCAATTCACCTTGCGCGCCAAAGTCTTCCGAAGTTTTGACCAGTCCCACGCCGAACAGCATTTGCCAAAACCGATTGACCGTCACGCGGGCTGTCAACGGATGTTCTTTGCTGACCAGCCATTTCGCAAAGCCCAGCCGATTGTTCGGCAAACCCGCAGCCATCGCTGGCAAAACTGCCGGAACGGCTCGGCCAACGACTTCGCCCGGCGCGTCGTAAGCTCCGCGACGAAGCACTTGCGCCGGACGCGGCTGCGGCAATTCCTGCATGGCCATCAACGGCGGCAAATCGTCTTCAAACTTTTGCCGTTGAGCTTTCAACTCGGCAAGTTTCGCCTGAGCCTGTTTCAATTCTTCGGGCGCGGCGGAATCCAAAAACGCGCGTTGCAATTTCCACGCTTGAGCCGGAGTTCGTCGCTTTGCCGGAATCGTCGCAATTGCTTGAAGCGAATCAGCACAAGCCAGCGCGGCAACTTCTTCGGCGCTCAGCGTGCGGCTGTAAATCCGGACTTCATCCAACGCGCCTTTGAATCGGAACTGCGGGCCTCCGCCTGCGCCGATCTTCAACGTATTGCGGCTGCCGCCAAAGAGCAGATAAAAGTTGCGCTGATTCCATTTCAATTTGGCTTCGTGGCCGTTGACGAAAATCTTCAAGCGGTCTTCCCACTGCTTCAAACCGTCGAAGACAACAGCAACGTGTTGCCATTGCCGCAGCGGCAATGGCTGCTGGGTTTCGACTCGCAGCGCGTCTTCCCCCCAACGAAAAATCATATTGAAATGCAGCTTGCCGTTCAGGAAATACAGCCCATAACCATCGGCGCGCGGGATACCGTTTTCAACCTCAGCCGGAGCATCGCTGACTTTCGTCACGATGGACCCGCTTTGTTCAGTTTCAGGATAAACCCACGCCGCGATGGTGAAGCGTTCGCGGTAATCGCTGGAAGTCGTCTTGTAACGAAGGTCGGCATTCAATCCGCCGTCGAAATACAGCTTGCCGTCGAACGCAGTTCCCTGCCCCAGCGGCGAAGCGACGAAACGCGGCTGGCCTTCTTTGAATCCGCCCGGTTCGCCAATCTTGTCTTTGGTTTTGATGTCTTGCTGATTGTGATAGGCGCGGTCGGACACGTTGAACACCGGCGTTTGCTGTTCACCCAACGGGATTCGCACGATCAGCTTCTCGTCAGGAACTCCGTTCGTAGTTCCGCCTTTAGGCGGCTGCGCATCGCTTACGACGCCCACCGTGCGATTGAAGCCGCTGCCGCCTGAAGGCGGAACTACGAACGTTTTTTCCCAGTCTTTTTGTTTGCTTGAAAACTTCTTTGCCAATCGGCTGCGTTCGTTTTCAGCCGCGGCAATGTCTTCGGCGAACTTCTGCAAACGCTGTTGCTGCTCGCGCGTCGGCGCAGCCATGACCGGCGGCGAGTTGCCCCAATCGAATGAATGCCCGTCTTCGTCAATGCTGTTGAAGTACGCGCCCAGTTGATAAAACTCTTTTTGCGACAGCGGATCGTATTTGTGATTGTGGCAGCGCGCGCAGCCGAAGGTCAGCCCCATAAACACCGTCGAGGTCGTATCCACTCGATCCACTACGTATTCGATTCGGTACTCTTCAGGGACGATGCCGCCTTCGGCGTTGATGCGATGGTTGCGGTTGAAGGCCGTGGCGATGCGTTGATCCAAAGTCGCGTTGGGCAACAAATCTCCGGCCAGTTGTTCGATGACGAATTCGTCAAAGGGCTTGTTGGCGTTGAAGGCTTCGATCACCCAATCGCGCCAACGCCACGCCGAACGGTCTCCGTCAATTTGATAGCCGTTGGTGTCAGCGTATCGCGCCGCGTCCAGCCATCGAAACGCCATGCGTTCGCCGTAACGCGGCGAAGCCAGCAATCGGTCAACGACTTTTTCATAAGCGTTCGGCGAAGCGTCGTTCAAAAAGTCATCAAGCTCTTTTGTCGTCGGCGGCAAGCCCGTCAGGTCAAACGAGACTCGGCGCAACAGAGTCGCTTTGTCCGCTTCGGGCGAAGGCGTCAAGCTTTCTGACCCGGCTGCATTGGCAGCTTCCAGTTTGGCCAGCACAAAATAATCAATCGCGTTTTTCGGCCACGCAGTGTTTTTGATTGTCGGCAAAGCTGGTCGAGTCGGCGTGACAAATGACCAATGCTGTTGCCAGCGTGCGCCTTGTCGAATCCATTCGGCCAGCAATTCAATTTCGGCGGCGGTCAGCTTGCGACCGGAATCCGCTGGCGGCATTCGCATCGCTTCGTCGGAGTGCGTGATGCGCTGAACAAGCAAGCTTTTTTCAGCATCGCCGGGAACGATGGCTCGACGACCTCTGCCCAAATCGGCTGTGGCATCGGCTTCGGAATCCAAACGCAGCTTGATCTTTTTCGCCGTCGCGTCCGGGCCGTGACAGGCAAAACATTTGTCCGACAAAATCGGGCGAATGTCTCGATTGAAATCTATGCGGCGAGCCGGTTGAGTTGCCTTTGCCGTTGAAAGAACCAGCCAACCGGCAATCGCTAAAAAAATGATGCAGAGAATGAGTTTCATAAATTTGAAAACTGGGACGCGGACGTTCCGCTGGAGCGCGGACGTTCTGCTGGAGCGCGGACGTTCTGCTGGAGCGCGGACGTCCTCGTCCGCCTGGTCCGCGGACTTCCAGTCCGCCCGTCATTGCCTTTAATTGCAACCCTCTGCTGGTGTCGAGCGGACGGAACGTCCGCGGACCAGGCGGACAAATTGTCCGCGCTCCGGCTAATGCCGCGCTCCAGCAATAGCGCGAAGCCCGGCCAATAACGCACGCTCGCTTTGTTCGCCGGAAATGATCTGCGATTGAATGCCTGTTTGTGCCAGCGCGTGCCGCCAAGCTTCGGCCAGAGCGCCGCTGCCAACGATGACAACAGAATCAGAAAGAACCTCACGCGCTGACAGCGCATCCAGGTCGGCAGCGATAAACGCTCCGATCAAAAAGTTCAGACGGTCTTCGGCGCTTCCCCGTTTCGACTGTTCCAACAACCGAACGCAAAACAACGCGCGAGCCAATCCGCTGTTTCGTTGTTCACGCATTCCGGCTTCCAGCCATTCGACATTCACCGCCGCCAATCGTTCGTGCGGAACTGCGCTGGCCAAAATCGTCTGCGTCTGAGCGGCATAAACCAATTCGCCCGCCAGCGAAGTCACGCTGGCGGCAATGCGTCCGTCGGCGTCCAGCTTGATCGCTTTCCAGTGCGAACCCAGATTCAGCACCGTCGCCGGAGTCGCAGCCAATCCGGTCATGACCAATCCGGCGCAGAGCGTTTCTTCGCCGCGCATCAAATCTGCCGAGCCAACCATCGCCAGTTCGCAAGGCATCTGGCCGGACTTCACTCCGGGAACCAGAAGCACTGGCAACTTGGTCACGTCCGCAAATTCATAAGCGCGCGTTGCCGCTGCAAGCTCTGCGATTCCGGCGGGCGCAATCAAATGCGGGACTTCGGCCAATCCCAATGCCGAAGTAATCATTCCGGCGGCGGCTACACAAACCGGCTCAGAGTCTTCTGCTTGCGCGCGAACTTGTTCTATCAATTCGCGCAACGCCAAACGCAACCGCATTGACGAACCGTCTTTGGCCGTGTCGCGCACCCCGACTTGAGCTTCGGCTTTGGCCAAAATGGTTTCTCCGCGCACCAGCCAGACTCGGCTGTTGGTAGTGCCCGTGTCCACAAACACCGCGCACAGTTCGTCAGCCATTTTTTCTCCCTGCCGAAACAAAAGCCGCCGTGCGTTCGGTCAAACGTTCCAAGCCGCCATCGGCAAACCATTCTTTGCCGATCAATTCCGATCCAGCGCCAATGGCCCAAGCTCCAGCGGCAAAATACTCGCGCGCCAGTTCGGCAGTGACTCCACCGGTTGGCACTGTGCGAATGTTTGGCAACGGGCCGCGCAAGGCCTTCACAAAAGCCGGGCCGAGCGAATTTGCCGGAAACAGTTTTGCGGCGTCGGCTCCGGCATTGACGGCTTCGACGACTTCGGAAGGAGTAAAACAGCCGGGCAAGGAAACCAAACCTAGCTTTTTAGTTTCCGCGATCACAGCCAGATCACGATTGGGCGAGACGATGAACTGCGCCCCGGCGTCGGCGGCTCGTTGGACTTCGTTCGGAGTCAACACGGTTCCGGCTCCAATGGCCATCGTCGAACCAAAGCGCTTCGCCAGCCGATTAATCGCCGCAAAAACGTCGCGTGAATTCAACGTGACTTCGACGGCGGTTAAGCCGCCAGCAATCATTGCGGCGACGATCTCTTCTTCACGACCGGCGAAATCTCCGCGCAAAATGGCGACGACCTTTCCGGCTTCGATGTGTTGAATGGTTGGGTTCATTTCAAATCTCGAACATCAAAACAGAATGAACATGATTTTTTCAGGATTTACAGGCTAGCCAGAAAAATTATTACCTCAGTTCAACCATCCTGTTCATCTTGAAAAAAATCGCGTCAATCCTGTTTCCAGATCGGTTGGTTTAATTTCGAGTGATGTTGACCGGCAGATGCGGCAATTTTTTTGTTTCGGCTTCCAGTTTGCCGTCGCGCGCCAATTCGATGGCACGAATCAACACGGCTTCGTCCTGCACTCCGGCCAGCACGTGCCCACCGATGACAAAGCTGGGAACCATCGTCACGCCATAAGTTCTGGCGATCAACAAGTCTTCGTCCACTTCGTCGGCCATTCGGTGTTCGGTCAAAGATTTTTCCAGGTCAGCCGGATTCAAACCCGCTTGCCACGCGATGTCTTTCAGCACGGTGATGTCAGCAATGTCTTTGTCTTCCAGAAAAAAGGCCTTGAACAATCGTTGGTGAAACGGTTCGAAGCTGTGTCGCGCCCGCGCCCAGACGGCGGCTTCGTGAGCCAATCGAGTCAGCGGCGCGCGCGAAGGCTGGTTGATCTTCACGCCTAACCGCTCCGCCATCGGATAAATCGAATTGCTCCACCCCGTGTTCGCGCGCTCGCTGCGCGGTCCAAACTTCGGCGGGCCATCTTCGTGCAACTGAAAAGCTCGCCAGACGATTTCCGCGCCGGTTGCGGCGACGGCGTTTCTCACCGCGACTTCGCCAAGATAACAGTACGGACAGACATAATCGGAAAACACCTGAACAACAACAGGCATCAGCAAAACTCCTCAATTGAAAATTTCGGCGCGAACGGACGCTCGCGCCATTTCTCCGCCCAGAATTACCCCCAGCATAGCGTTAGCCCATGCGCGCGACAACTTAACCTTATCATTTCCCGTCAACCGAAAACGCCAGCAGCAAATTGCCCGGTTGACCGATCAAACGTCCGTAACCGGAGTTGGTGTAGAGAATTCCTTTGACCACCACTGGCCCGCCGCCGTCGAGCGTGCCGCCTTTTGTCACTCCGGCGTTGACGGTTTGAATGGCTTGCGCGGTGTCGTAGCGCCACAGGATCGCGCCGTCTTTCGCAGCATAAGCTCGTAAGTTTCCATCGGCGGTGCCGGAAAAAACTACGCCGGGAATCAGCGTCGCCGCCGCCGATTGTGAGTTCAAACAACGCGCCGTTCCCCAAGCGCATTTCGCCGCCGGAGCCGGAATGTGCCAGAGCTTTTCTCCGGTGGCGATTTTCAAAGCCGTGATGCCGGGTTTGCGCGCAGCTCCGCTGACATCGGCTACGGGAACGTAAACGGTTTCGTTGTCCGCCGCGAAGCCCCATTCAATGCCGCCCAGCGCACCGCCGCTGCCGACTTTTGCCTCCCAAATTTTTTTGCCTTTGTTGTCGGGATCGAGCGCGTACATCACGCCGGATTTTTGCCCGGCCAAAATCACCTGCTTGCCGTTGGGCAGAGTTCGCAAAATCACCGAACTGCCGAAGTCATAATCTGGCCCGGCCTGTTCAGGGCAATTGCCTACGCCGGGTTGACGGCATCCGACCAGAAAGTTGTCTTTGGGCATCAACTGATTCGTCCAGCGAACTTTTCCCGTCGCCAGATCAAAAGCCATGATCGCGTCGGTGTGACCGGTTTCGACATCGGTGTACGAATTGCCCGTGCCGACATAAACGACTCCGCGTTTGGCGTCCACAGTCGGAGCCGACCAGATTGCGCCGCCCGCCGGGCCGTGCATTTGAGTTCCGCTGGAATTTTTCTTGAATGGTTTTGGCGCGTCTTGAACCGTGAAGCTTTTCCATAAGACTTTGCCGGTCGTGGCGTCCAGCGCGACTACGCTGCCGCGAAAGGTGCAGCATTCGTATTTGGTGTCGCGCCCGGCGGTTTCTTCAAACGACGACACAGGCACGAACAGCCGATTGCCGTGCAACACAGGCGAACCGGTGATGCGCGACAACACGTGATCTTCGATTTTTGTTTTCCAGATCAGCTTGCCGGTTGCGGCGTCAACGGCTTGAACAGCAGAACGCTCGTCGCCGAAATACAGCGCGGATTTGTTTGCGATCCGCATCGGAGCAACAGTGGTTGCCGCTCGAACTGCCGAACCGGCGTTCATCACCCAATAAGTGCAGCCGGTTTGGGCGTTCAGGCTGAAGATGTATCCGGCTTCGGTGGTCAGAAACAATCGGTCTCCAATGATCGTCGGCTGCCCTGTAGCCATCGCTCCCGGATGGGCGAACGCCCATTTCACTTTCAGCTTCGGAATGTCTTCGGGCTTGATGCCGGGTTTGGGTTGGAAGCGGGAATTGTCCAAGTCGCGTCCCCAGCCGTTCCAATCGTTCGCGGTGAATTTGATTGCAGGCGCAGCGCCCGTGCATTTGTTCGCGTCCAGATTGCGAATCGGCTCGCCGGGCAGTTTGCCGGTCAGATGAATCGCAAGCTGACGAATCTGTTCTTCGGTTAAGCCTTTGGCCTGTTGCTTCATCACGCCTGTGGTCAGCGTCTGCATCACGTCTTCAGCCGAGCGGCGGCGAATCAAAAACAGCGGCGGCACTCGGTCTTGAGCTTCGTCGTGGCAAACAGCGCAACGCTGTTTGTATAACTCTGCGCCTTCGGCGGAAGTCGGAGCGGTGGGAGTTTGAGCTTTGGCAGAAAAGTTCGGTTTGTGGATGAATGTGAAAGCAAAAAAGAACGTTGCGGCGACCAGGATCCCGAACAGAGCTTTAGGGCGTATTTTCATGAAATTTGCTCACCTTTTTGAAATCAATTCATCAATCGGGAGCAACGCTTTGGAGTGCTGCGACCAGTCGCAGCTTTGTGTTCAAATCAAGCCATTAACGAGTCAATAGGAGTTTTCCTGTGGCGAAAGAAAAGCTGCGACAAGTCGCAGCACTCCAAAAAACGCGCTCCATATCCTTTATTTACTAACTTCAGCTTTACGAAACCACGGATTGCCGAAGTTGGTGTACGGCCCGCCATCCACAGAAATCTGCACCTGCAATCGGTAATTGGCGGGCGACAGCATCAGGGTTTTGCCTTTCAGTTTGACGGTTTTGCCAGCTTTTTTGACCGGCTCGGTTTCCCAGAAGATCGTGTAATACCCGCCGAGGTCTCCGCCGATGGGGCCGACTTTTTTCATTCCCAAAGCGCCAAACAATCCGGTTTCGGTGCGCGTGACCTGTTTGTCTTTTTCGTTATAAACCGTCGTCGCTTTGCCTTTGATCGCGCCGGATGGGCTGTCACCTTCGATCACGCTTTCGTAGGTGGTGGCGTTAAGCTTCTTGTAAGTCTCTTTGCCTTTTATTTTGCCAGCCGGGCCGAGCGGCGATTCCGGAACGTTCCAATCAAATTCCCAAGAGCCGACGAAGTAATCCATGTTCGGCGGCGGCATTGGATCAGTTGGGTCTGTCGGGCGCGAAGGTTGTTGGCCAGCCTGTTGAATCACCGGCGCGAACATCAGCAGAGCGAGAATCAGGATTCGTGTCATTGCAGTTATTTGAATGGGAAAAGAGTCAACTACGAATAAACACAAATGATCACGAATGAATAATGCTGAACGAAAAATTGTTCACCACAAAAAACACAAAAGACACAAAAACGACTGAATCAATTTTGTGCCTTCTGTGCTTTTTGTGGTTGCTGGTCTGTTATTCGTGTGAGTTCGTGACCATTCGTAGTGTCGTTAGTTCGACGATTACTTCGTGTTCAGCGCCGTCAGCTTTGCCGAAAGGCGACCGCCTTCGTGGCACGTCATGCAAGCGATGGTGGAACTTTCAGCCGATTTCGGATCGGCTTTCCAGCGTTTGGCGACCGGTTCGTACGGAGTGCCGCCCAACACCGCCAGGATTTTATCCAGGTACTGATTGGCTTCTTCCTTGCGACCGGTGCGAAGCGCAGATTGCGCCAAACCGCCAAGCAATTCGCCTTTGAAGTGCGTTGGCATCTTTTCGATTCCGGCTCCCTGGTATTTCCACAAAATCTGGAACGCGGAATAAGCTCGTTCCCACGCCGCCGCGCGAAGCTCTTTCGGCAATTGGTCGGCAAACAGTACAAGTGTTCCGCCTTCGACCGCTGCAACACCGCCGTTGCCGGGCATAAGCTTGTTGGCTTCGACAAAAATGTCCATCGCCTGTTGGTACTTCTGCTTGAATTCATCCTGCCGCTTTTCTTCCAGGGCGCGAACCGCACGATAGACCGTCGCGCCGCCTTTCCAGGCCAGCAACTCGGCTTTTGAGCCAGGACGTTTTTCCATCAACTGTTCGATGTTCTTTTCGCCTCTGGCCAAACGAGTCATGTCGTTTTGCAGAAAGCCCGCAAAGATGTCTTCGCGCACCAGCGTGTGAATCGTCAGTCGTTTGTCATCCAGCGGTGGTTCCGGCGATTGCGGCGTTTGAGACGCGACGGCGAAAATCGCCAACATGGAAATAACTATCGTAGCTTTCAGTGTGTTCATGACCTTCTCCTTCGGTGTGGGGTGTGACAAGTTTTCAACTTGTCACACAATTCTGGACACAGTGTGACAAGTTGAAAACTTGTCACACCAAATTGTTATTTGCTCGCGCTTTGGGCGGGTTTGGTCAGCACTTTGCTGTCCACAGTGTATTCAAACCACGGGATGAACATTTCGTCCCAGCTTTGTTCGCTCCAAAAAACTTCTTTGTGCGGAGCCGGGTTGTATCGGTTCTTGATCGAATTGTCGTAATGCGCGACAGCGTGAATGCGGCTGCCAGCCGGAATCTTCATCGGTTCGGCCAGTTCGTAATGCAACTGCCAATTGAAATCGAACTTCGGCACATTCAGCAAAACCTGCTTGCGTCCGTCCGGCCAGATCAAAGTGTATTTGATGTCTTTGCCGCGCAAATGCATGTGCGGAGCAAAAGCATAAAGCGTAATCGCTTCCTTGATCGGCGTTTCGGCGCTAATTTCCCAGTTGTCCACGTTGGGCGGAATGTTGGGGATGCGTCCGCGAACTCTGACTTCCTTGCCGTTGACCATTCTGGTTTCTGCCAACTCTTTGCCTTCGATGAATACGTTGTCGGTGACACCTTTGGTCAGGACTTCGTATTTCGGCGGCTGTTTGGCGAACCACAAACCCAAGCGCGAACGATCTTTTTCAGGCCGTCCAGCCGGTTGGTAATGCATGTTGAATTGGACGTACATTCCTGCCGGAATGCGTTTGGCAGTGCCTTCGTGATGACGCTCGAAGCCTTTGCCCGGAGCCTGTCCGACCAGTTTGAAAGCGCCGGAACGTGTGAAGGAATCCTGACTCAGCACGACTTCGCGGCCTGCGCTGGGAGCGCCGCCCTCGCTCAATCCGCCGGTTTCGCGCGCCGACTGGCTGTTGAGCGCCGCATCCGAAGCACCTCCGCTGACGGCTTTGCCATTAATGATTTTGGTTCCTTTGGGCAAAGCGACAACGTTGGCGATTGAATGATGCACGACCGCCGGATTGCCCGGTCGAAGCTCAACTTTTTCAACCCAGCGCTCTTCGCTAAACGGAACCGGGACGTAAAAGTTCTGCATTGGTAATTCGCCTTCGGCAGGAACTTCAAATTCAATCGGCATTTCAATCACCAGATCGGGTTCGCCAAACGTCCAGCCTGCGGCGTATTTCGGCATAGCGGGCAAATCCTTGTCGTTGCCTTTTGGCGCTCCGGCGTCAACCCAGGCGGTGATGATGTCAATTTCGGCTTGAGACAAACGGCGGTCATTGGCGAAATGCGCGGTCGAAGTCTGCGGATCAGCAAACCAGGGAGGCATTGTGCGTTCGGCAACTTCTTCGCGGATGGCTTTGCTCCAAGGACGAACTTCGGCGTAAGAGGTCAAAGGCATTGGCGCGACTTCGCCGGGACGATGGCAGTTGGCGCATTTGTTAAAAATGATCGGCGCTACGTCTTTGGTGAAGGTGACAGTCGCGGCTTGGTTCCTTTGGACGATCAGCCCGACAGCCACGAGAAAAGCAAAAGATGAAACAACAAACAAGCGTTTCATGGCGAAACTCCTCTTGAAATGGCGGCGCGTTTTTGGAGTGCGGCGTAAAGCGCCGCTTTTGGTTGGCTGTCGCTCGACTTCTGTTTCAGCGACGCCATTTGTTGCGAATGCAAAGCTGCGGCAAGCCGCAGCACTCCAAACGCGAAGTTATTTGCTGGAACTGCTGGAAGACGCGGCTTGCGGTTGTGGCTTCCGCAAATCTTGTTTATCCAACGTGTAATCCACGTAACCGATCATCATTTCTTCCCAAGTTTGATCTCCCCAGCGAACGTCTTTCGTCGGGTCGGGATTGAATTTGTTGTTGATCGAATTGTCGTAATGCGCGACGCAAATCAGTTTGCTGCCTTTGGGAGCGAAGACTTCCTCCTTGAACACATACGTCAACTGCCAGCCAAAATCCCAGCGCGGAACCGACAGCAATACTTTCGATTTTCCGTCGGGATAAACCAGCGTGTATTTGAAGTCTTTTCCACGCATGTGCATGTGCGGGTGGAGGCTATCAATGTGGCTGTCTTCCTTGAAGCTGAATTCCGAAGTGACTTCGTGATTGGGCGCGCCTGCCGGAATCACAAAACTACTTTGCACGGCTCCGGCGGTGATGACCCGTTTTTCAACCGGAGCTTTGGAAAAGATCAGGCCGACGCTTGAACGATCTTTGCCCGTTTCGCCGTTTGTCGTGTAATGCACCTGGAAAATCAGCACCGAACCTTTTTTGACCAGCTTGGCCTGACCTGCGCGCAATTCCAGCGGAGCTTCGCCGGGCGCCCAACCAACCAAACGTCCATCGGAATCCGCCGGACGGTCGCCTGAATTGCGACGAATCGAACTGAGTTGCGCCGGGTTGATTTCTCCCGGCTCCGGTAAATTACCGTGATCGGGATAGCGCACGTTGACGATGACGTGATGCACGTGCGAACGGTCGCCTTGGCGGATTTCGGCGAACTGCACGTATTTGTCTTCGGTGAAATTCGTCGGCACGGCGAAGTATTTGTACGGGATCGTGCCTTCTGCCGGGATGTTGAAATCAACGGTCATCGGCAAGACGACATCTGGTTTGCCTATATTCCAACCTTCGGCGAATTTCGGATTGGGCGGCAAATCTTTGGCGTCGCCTTCGGGAGCGCCGCCCGCAACCCAAGCCTGAATGGCGTCAATTTCTTTTTGCGACAAGCGCGGGTCGTTTGAAAACTCCGAGTGTTTTTCGTCCGCAAACCACGGCGGCATTTGGCGCGAAGTGACGGCTTCGCGGATGGATTTCGCCCAAGGCCGAACCTGTTTGTAAGTCAGGAATGCCATCGGAGCGACTTCGCCGGGGCGATGGCAGTTCTGACATTTGTTCTGGATGATCGGCGCAATGTCTTTGTTGAAGGTGACGATTGCGGCTGACGACTGGCTGGATTCGGAAAGCAGCAACAGACCTGTCGCGCAACAAAGCCCAATCAGGCTGGCGGTGAAAGCACGTTTCATGATGAACCTCCGAAAGCAGGAAAATTCTGACCGAAAAGCGCGGTAACAATACCACCGCCAGCCGCGCGTGAAAACGTTTTGAGCGCGTTGGGCGTTGAGAATTTACGAAGGCCGATTTTTTCGCTCTTCTTCGCGTTCGGCGGCTTTGGCGCGCAGCGGGCGGCCTTTGTCAGGCGTTGGGTCTTTGACCAAGCCGTAAGCCGCACGACCTTCGTGTTCTTCGGGCAGGTATTCGGTGATCGGCAAACCTTCGGGCGTGACGAACAGCAGGCAGTGGCAATACTTATAAACCTGCATGTCGTCGCAAGCGCAAATCCAGGTGCGATACGTCACTTCTTCCTGCTTGTTGGGGTAAAAGCGGCAAGGGCACAGCTGTTTACCCAGCGTGTCTTTGTTATAAGCCAGGCCGAGTACGACAGCTTCGGTGACTTCTTTGTCGGGGTGAACGTTGGTTCCGGATTTTTCGCAATACTTTTCGACGAAGTTATTGATTCGTTGCAGGCTTTCTTCGCTGACGGTTTTACTCATTGTTGATGACCTTTCTTGATTAATGCAGTACCGCGCGCATAAGCAAGCGGTTAATTCGGTTGGACACCCGCTTGCTCACGCGCGCGGTACTGTACCAGCGCAGCACTGTACCAAGTCAATGTGCTTTGGGCTAGCGCCCGCCGCCTCGGCGAGCGGAGCCTTTGTCACCAACCTGTTCACGCTCTTTATTCAACTCCACCATATCAACGCTGCCGCTGTAATCACCCAACAGATGCTTGCAGAAATAATCTGCGCGCAGCCAGAAAAAGTAATTCGTCGCATCGGCAAAGCCATGCCGTTTGCCGGGGATGATGAAAAAGTCGAACCGCTTGTTGGCTTTGATCAGCGCATCAGCCATTCTCAACGTGTTCGCCGGATGCACGTTGTCGTCAATGTCGCCTGTGGCCAGCAGCAATTTCCCTTTCAGGTTTTTGGCCAGTTCGGAGTTTCGTTCAATGCTGTATTCGTATTTCACCTTGCCGTCTTTGTCGGTGACTTCTTTGACGCCGTGATGTTTTTCGCTCCACCAGCGATTGTAAATGTTGTTTTCGTGATTGCCCGCAGACGACACGGCGACCTTGAAAAAGTCCGGGTAAACCAACATCGCCGCCGTTGACATAAAACCTCCGCCCGAATGGCCGTAAATTCCAACGCGATCTACGTCAATGAAAGCGTGCCGACGCCCAAGTTGTTCAATCGCCGCTTTTTTGTCGGCCAGCCCATAATCGCGCAAATTGCCGTAGCCGAAATTGTGATACCACTTCGAGCGCGACGGATGGCCACCGCGATTGCCGACTTCGATGACGATGAAACCGAACTGCGCCAGCGCGACGCGGTCGTTGCGCGGCGTGAAGGTCTTGGTCACGCTTTCGGTTTGTGGGCCGGGATAGACATAAGCGATGATCGGGTAACGTTTCTTTTCGTCGAAATCGAATGGTTTGTACATCACGCCGAACAAATCCGTGACGCCGTCGTCGGCTTTGACTTTGAACGGTTCTGGGAATTTGAAACCTGCTTCGTTCATTGCCGACAGGTCGGTTTTTTCCAAATCCATGAGCTTCGTGCCTGTGTTGTCGCAAAGCATGGATTCGGGCGCGGTGTTCACGCGCGAAGCATTGTTGACGAAGTATTTGCCCGAATCGGAAGTCGCCGCCGCGTGTGAAGCGTCGCCGGGATTCAGCAGCTTGATGCCCGCGCCGCTGAAATTCACGCTGTAAGTGTGCAGGTAATACGGGTCTTCGCCGGCTTCGCGGCCATTGGCGTTGAAATACAGCGTACGCGTTTTTTCGTCCACGCTTTCGATGCTGTCGCAATAAAACTCGCCCGAAGTGATTTGGTTCTTCAGCGTGCCGTCGGCTCCGAACAGGTAGTAATGTCCCCAACCGTCGCGCTCCGACCAGTGAATCAATTCCTGCCCGTTGCCGATCAGCGCCAGCGGTTTGATTTCGACATAAGTGTTCAGGCGTTCTTCGATCAAGGTTTTGACTTCGCCAGTTGTCGTGTCGGCCACGCACACGTCAATCTTCTTCAGGTCGCGGCTGGTGCGATTGAAATAGAGTTTGTCCGAACCGTCGGCCAGCCATTTCGGCTCAACGCCCGAACCTTGCGGGCCACCGCCTTGCTGTTGCTGATCCTGATTCTGATCGCCGCTGCGATCCACCTGGATGAACCGCGCGCGTTCGCGTTCGGCGTTCGTCGGAACAGCCGTGTAAACCGAAACCTGCTGGTCGGGAAAACGATCTTCTTTCACTTTGACGCGAGCCTTGCTGGCAATGTCAAAAACTTCCAGATCGGCTTGCGGCTGATTGGCTTCGCCGGGCATGCCGTAGCGATAGGTTTCGAGCGTTGGCCGGGGATTCGACAGCGAGTTAATCACCCACAAATCGGAAACCTTGCGTTGATCGTTGCGAAGCACGGAAAACTTTTTGGAATCTTTTGACCAGAACACCGCAATCGCCGGAATGCGCGGCGTTTTGTTTTTGTCGCTGAATTTGTAGGCGGCTTTTTCTTCTTCGCGCAGCCGACGCGCGTAGCTGTAATGCTCTTCGCCGTCATTGGTGATTTGAGTTTCGGCGATGGTCGTGTCGTCGTCTTTCTTCAGCGCCTTGGCGTAATTGTCGGCATCCATCATGAAAAGGTTGTGGCCGCGCGCAAAGACAATCGTCTTTTCGTCCGGCGAAACGGCAGCCCAACGAGCTTTGCGCGGCGGCGCGTAATCCGGCAGCAACGTCAGCTTGGCCGTCGCCAAATCCCACTCGAAGTAAACCGTGCGATTCGGCGAAGGCGGCGGAGTTGCAGCGCCTTGAGCGCCGCCACGTTGTTGCTGCGGATCGTCAGCATCTTCTTCCCCGTCGGCTTCAGGATTTCCCTGCCCGCTGCCCGCAACGGCTTGTTCTTCTTTTTTCAGTCCTGGAATGTCGGCTTCGCGCGGCACGCTGATGTCGAATTGAAACGCCGAATCTTTCTTGACCATCCGCACGGTGGTGATCGGCAGATGCTGCGCGTCGTAAGGAATGCGCGTAATGCTGGTCAATTGCGCGGCCATCTTGGCGCTGTCGAACAATGGCGCTTTGGATTTTTTCAGCGGGTCAACCAGATAAAACTTTCGCCCCTGCCCGGTTTCGTAGCTGTACCAGAATCTGTCGCCGGTTTCGAACCAATGCGGCGTGACGGCGGTGTCGAAGACCATCTTGCCGACTTTTTGCGCCGTCCAGCGCGAAGCCAGATCGTAATTGGCTTTCTGAACCCGGTTGTCCGAATCAGGCTTTTTGTCCTGAGCCAAACCGACGGCTGGCGTCAACGCCAGACTGAAACACAACGCGAAGACGAATAATTGCTGCGAGATTCTTTGCAGAGAACGAAACGTCATAGGTCGAATCCTCCTGAAGGCGATTTTGAGATTTGCTTGGATGTGGAACCGCAATTCCTGTGGAAACTTCACCAGCAATTACGCGGTCGGAGGTTGGCTGGTTACAGCAGAGATGAATAGCAAAATTCAGATAAGGTTGAATGCTCTGCTGACGTATGTTTTTCAGGTTGGTGAGAATTCTGTTCGCAACGTTCGAACTACTTTGGTTTTCGCTTTCTTGATGTCGCTGGCAAATCAATTTTTCTTCGCGGGTTCGGACTTGGCTTGCTCGGCTTTCTGCATTTCGGCGAACTTGGCCTGGACGCGCTGCCTTCTGGCGATCAACTCTTCTCCAGTCAGAAAACATTCGCTGCCAGCCATCGCAACGATCACATCGCCAATCTTCATGTACATTCCGCCTTCAACATAAATTATCCCTGCCTTCCAATCGAGTTTGAGGTCTTCCAACACGCGAGGCGGCACGGCTGGTTGAACTGGTTCCTGGACTGTTGTCGTCACAGGCAGCGCAGCCGATTTGGCGATTTCGCGTTCAACAAATTTCTTTATCTCTTCTGCCGATGCGTCTTCGCGTTTGGTTTGAGCCTTGTCGGCGGCCTTCATCAAAGCTTCCGCCGTCGGTTGAATGCTCGGCGTTGGTTTGGGAGGCGCATCTTGCTGAGCGGCAGCCCACGAAAACGCCAGCATGACAATGAAAAGACTGATTCCTGTTTGGTACTTCATAACTATTTCTCCTTGAGGTCGTGTTTGATGTTTTTTGGCTTGCCGAACTCAAGAACGCTGCTTTGCTGAGTGCTTGCAGCGGAAAAACGATTCGAACGTCAGTCCTGTTTTTCGCGGCTGCGGCGGTTTTGCGCCCAAGGGTCTGCGACTTCCAGATTGTCGTGTATGGCATCGGTGACTGGATGCAGCATGTGCTGAACTGCTGGCAGTGTGCTTTGATGAAATTCCTGCGGCGAGCCGAAAAAAGCGATTCGTCCGGCTTCGAGCAGCATCACCTGAACTCCGGCAACCGAATTCGTAGCAACCACCGCCCCACCTTCGGAAGTTTGTTCGGCGCGATGATTGGCCAGATACGAAATTTCGCCAAGCATTTTGGTCACGTACAGCGAAGAAATTCCGTGCAAGTCACGCGCTCGGATAATCAAATCCATCACTTGATGCGCGTTGATCGGATCAAGCCCCGCCGTCGGTTCGTCATACAACATGATTTTCGGCCAGCCGATCAAGGCTCGCGCCAGTTCCAGACGACGTTTCATTCCGCCGGACAACTCTTCGGCCTGTTTTTCCAGATCGTTTTGCAACCCGACGAATGTCAAAACCTCCAGCACCGACTTTTCGATTTCTTCTTCCGGCCATTCCTGATCGGTCAGACGGTAAGCCGCGTTTTCATAAACCGTCTGCCCGGTAAAGAGCGCGTTTTCCTGAAACACCATTCCCATCAATCCACGCCGAACGGCCAGCAAATCGGTTTCATCCAACCCGGTGATGTTTTGTCCGTTAATCCAGATTTCGCCTTCGTCCGGCTGCAAAAACCCCAGCGCCAACCGCAACAAAACGGATTTGCCGGATTGCGAATCTCCGGTCAGGCAAATCATCCCGCCTTTGCCAAGCGAAAAACTGATTCGCCGCAAAGCCTGCACGTCGTCAAAGCTGATCGAAACGTCGCGGAACTCAATTGCCGGAAAAGTTGAAGGTGTCAGGATTGAATCACTCATCGAAATTCCTTGTTGCCTCAATCTTATGCTTGCGAAGCCGTCAGGTCAGGATTCTGCGGCGTGCGGGTTTGCAGCCGGAAAAATCCGAATGCCGCAATCAACGCCAACATAGCCGCGCTCAAGTAAAACAGATTGACGATGCCAAGTTTGGACGCCAGCGAGCCGGAAAAGACCAGGCCAACGACTTGCGCGATAGAAAGCAACGACCAGACGCTACTGCTGACTCGTCCCACCATTTCCATCGGCGTTTCAGTCTGAATCAACGTCATCGAAGGAATCATAATCAATCCCGAACCAACGCCGATGCCAAACATGCCAACCGCCGACATCGGAATGTTGCCGAACGAAGCCATCACAGCGACAGAAATGCCGATGACCAGCAATCCTTCGATGACCATTTTCGACTTGGAACGCGATTGCGCGAATTTGCCGATGACGATGGTGCAAAGAATCATGCCGACACCAATCAACGAATTGACCATACCAAAAACGACTTCATTCGCTTTCAAATTGTCACGAACGAAAACCGCCACCAACGGACCGAAACAACTGATGGCGAACATTCCAGCCGTCAGCGCCAGAATCACGAACGAGATGTTGGCGTGCGTCAGAATGAATTTCATGCCCGCGCCAAATTCGGAAACTATCGAACCCACCGAAGCTTTTTTATCCGACGCGGCTGCGGTCGTTACGCGATTGATGACCAGCGGCGCAATCATCAACGCCGAAAACAGAAAACTGCCGGTATCAATCAGATAACAGACGTACGCCCCGAACCATCCGACCAGCGCGCCAGCCAACGCCGGAGTAACGATGCGAATGACCTGCATCGCCTGCTGCATCAATGCGTTCGCCGACATCAGCCCGTTCGGCGGAACCAGAGTCCGCAGCGTCACCGATTGCGCCGGAACGAAAAACGTCGAAACGAAACTCATCGCTATCAACACGGCGTAAATGGCGTATATGTTGGACGCGCGAATCAACAGCACAACCAACGCCGCCCGAATCAAATCGCTGACGATCATCGTTCGCTTCAAATTCCAGCGATCCACGAAAACTCCGGCAATCGGCCCAAAAAACGCGAACGGAACCAGAAATGACACGGTGATGAATGTGATTTGTGTTGCACTGGCGTGAAGGTCGAACGTGGCGTAACTGAGCACGGCAAAGATCGCCAGAAAATCTCCGAACAGGCTGACCAATTGCCCTGCCCACAATCGGCGAAACGCCGGAATCTGCATGACTTCCCGAATCGAAAGCTGTTGTTGCTGTGCTGCGTCCACGGTGAAGTTCCTTTCGGTTTTGCGCGGAGAGGGTTTCAATCTGCACCGTAACGAATCGCAGTTGCGGCGCAATGCAGTTTATTTTGCTTACCAGGAATTACGATACGGGCTGGCTGCCAAATTTGTTTTCTTTTCCTGCCATCAATCGCTGAATGTTTTCGTGATGTTTGATGATGATGATCGCCGACGAAGCGCACAACGCTGCAACAATCGGGACAAAGTTGCTGATCGGTTCCAGCCATGTGTGCATTGCCCAAACCCACAGCGGGACAAACGCCGCCGCCAGAATCGAACCCAGCGAGATAAACCGCGTTCGCCAGACGACCACGACAAAGACAATCACCGCCGCCATCACTGCCCACGGCACAATTGCCAAAAAAACTCCCAAGCCCGTTGCCACGCCTTTGCCCGCTTTGAATTTCAACCAGACCGGGAAACAATGCCCGACGACCGCTAAGACTCCCGCGCCGGCCACCACCCACGAAGTTCCCGGCTCATCCGTCAACCAACGCGCCAGCCAAATTGCTGCCGCGCCTTTCAACGCATCCAGCAACAGAGTGACGACGCCTGCGCCTTTGCCCGCTTTGCGCGTGACGTTGGTGGCACCGGTTCCGCCGCTGCCGGTTTCGCGGATGTCAGAACCGCTGGCCAGCTTGACGATCAAAAAACCAAACGGGATCGAACCAAGCAGATAGCCGAAAATGAAAGCAGTAAGATTTCCATTGTCCATGTTGTCGTTATTTCCGTTCTGTGCCGTCTACGTGTGCTTGCCCGCTCAAACACAGGCGTCGAGCCAACTCAAGCTGCGCCCAATCAACAACTCTGTCATCTCAGCATGATGATTGTTTTTCATCGCCACAGTCTTCACTTCAAAGCCATTTGCCTCTGCAAATTCCAGGATTTGGGGGGCATTATCGTAAGTCATCAAAATATCCCCAGCCACATTTGCCAGGAGTTGGAACAACTCCTGATGATCCAATTTATGGTGAGTGTAAAGTCGTTTCCCAGCTCCCTTGCCACTGGCCGAATAGGGTGGATCAATGAAAAAAGCGGCATTGCTGTTCGTCGCAAATTGGCGAATGGTATCGAACGCATCTCCGTGAACCACTGTTATTCGGTCGCGCAGTTGCGCGATTGCTAGAATTCGTTTTTTCAGGGTGTCGGCATACCATCGTGATTTTATCCCCTTGCCATTTTCCCCCTGTTTCAGCGGTGCCGAACCTGCTGCAAGTATGCCGCCATGAAAAGTCCGATTTTTTAGAATGGCCTGAAAAGCTATCTCTCGTCTGGTTTGCGGTGCGCGCGCCAATTCTTCACGCAGCGATTCCAATGACAAATCAAAAGCAACAATTCGTTCAGCCAACCACTCAGCTTGGTTGTCAGCAAATATCGTTTGCCAAACGGCGGCGACCTGTTCGTCAAGTTCCACCATCGTTACGTGTTTTGCTAAATTTTCCGCCGCCACTGTCAAGCTCACAATTCCGCCACCGGCGAAAGGCTCTATGAATTCGGCGGGCGGATGTTTCAGCCATTGACGGATGCGTGGAGTCAGCCAGGTTTTGCCGCCGGGATAACGAAACGGGCTGAGTTGGCGTACCGCAGCGATATTGATAACGTGATGCAGCGGCGTTTCGAATAAGCATTGTTGATGGGCTGCGTAAGTCATGACTACGTTAATACCGGGTCTAAAAGTATCGGCGCATCGGGCGGATTGTTGTCGAGCTTTTCATCCAGCTTGGACTGTAGCAAGCCAACAAAGTCAGTCACATTACCCGGATCAGCCGTTGTAATTTTCAGCATTGTCGGCTGGAATTTCGTATAGATGATTTCGTCCTGACAAAGCTCGTAGCGATTGTTTTTTGGGTTGTAGTTCAGGTCATAAACAAGCCAGGCCATGTCTGCCTCTTCAGGTTCGACTACAGGCAAACGCGGCAAGGTGTCATAAAAACCTCTATGCAAAGCCACAGCCTGTTTCTTGCGCCAAGCGTGAAAGATGCCACCTTTGAAAAGCAATTGCGGCGCAAGTCGTTTGCGCGAAGAAGACAGATAGTCTGGACGCGGATAGTTTGGCTGGCCAGTCCAGTCCAACTCCGCCAGGTCATTGGTTCTTTGCATAAAATTCTCAAAAGGTGCGCGCACATTGCCAGAGATGTAAACGGCTTGAATTTCAAGCGAACCGAAATCTACAACTCTGCCGCGTTCGTCATAGGCCACCAAAACTATATCAACGTTGCCAGCCGATTTGCCGTGCTTATCGTTAAGTCGCACCTCGACCAAAGATGTCCAGCGCATATCTGGCGCAAAGAAGAAAGCTGCCGCGTCATCTGCAATCAGCCAATCTTCTCGAAATCTAACTGGGCAGGTAATAGCGACTGCTTCACCATCAAAAACACTACAAACGCCAAGCGGGTCATTTGCTTTATCTTTGGTGCAATTCGGCACTTTGTTGTTAAAAGGGCACAGCCTTTTTTTACGATGGCGCGTCGCTTCAGGCGACGTGTTGTTCATTGGAAAACCAAAAACCTCTGCCAGTGGATACTTGGTCAATGCTTTACTCCCTTTGTTTCTTCAATTCAGCCGCCGTCGCAGCAGATCAAGCGCCGAATTCACCGTTAGTGTGCGGATGAATTGGCGGTCGCCAGGGAAAAGCAGCTTGCGAGCCATGACGTTGTCTTCGTCGGCCAGAGCGATGTAGACCAAGCCGACTGGCTTTTCTTCCGTGCCTCCGCTGGGACCGGCAATGCCTGTGACACCAATGCCAAACGTCGAACCTGCCAGTTTGCGAACTCCAGCGGCCATCGCGCAGGCGACAGGTTCGCTAACCGCTCCGTGTTCTTCCAGCATGTCTTTCGGCACACCGAGCATTCGCATTTTCGCTTCGTTGGAGTAAGTGACGACGCCTTCCAGAAAGTATTCCGAACTGCCAGGGACTTCGGTGACGCGCCCGGCCAGCAATCCACCGGTGCAGCTTTCGGCAGTCGCCAGCGAATAACCGCGCCAGCGCAACAATTCGCCCACGACGCCTTCCAGCGTTTCGTCTCGGCGTGAGTAAATGTAATCGCCCAACACTTCATCAAGTTGTCCGGCCAGTTCATCCAACAAGCGATTGGCTTCAGTGTCGGTTTTGGATTGAGCCGTCAGGTGCAATTCAATCTGGCCATCTTTGAACAAAATAGTCGTGACGGGATTTTGAAACTTGGTGTAAACCGGAGCGGCTTTCTCATCCACGGCAGATTCGCCCAAACCATAAATGCTCAGCTTGCGGCGCAGGATGACCACATCGCCGACTTGCTGTTTCAGCACCGGAGCGACCGACGCATTGAACATCGGCTTCATTTCGCGCGGAGGACCGGGCAACATCGCAATCGTGCATTTGCCTTCGGCGATCAACATTCCCGGAGCCGTGCCGTTCGGATTCGGCAAAACTTCGGCGCGTTCCATGACCAGCGCCTGCCGGGCATTGATTTCCGGCATAGACATGTTGCGTTTGGCGAATCTGGCTTTGAGAGCTTCCAAAATCCCATCGTCCAAAATCAGCCGTCGTTTCAACACGCGAGCGAAAATTTTCCGCGTGATGTCATCTTCGGTCGGGCCAAGGCCTCCGGTGGCGATGGCGATTTCGGATCGTTTGATGGCGTCGCGGATGGTTTCTTCCAAGCGCGATTCGTCGTCGCCGACTATGGTTTTGAGCTTCACGTCAATGCCCATCGAATTCAGCCGTTCGGTCAGCCACAACGAATTTGTGTCCACACGAAACGGCGTCAGCATCTCAGAGCCGATGGCGATAATTTCAGCATTTAACATAAAATTTTTGAGTCAGTACCGCGCGCGGTAGCAAGCGGGTTAAGCGGTCATCCACAAGGCCAACGACAATAACGCAGCAGCGTAAATTCCGGCGATGACATCATCTATCATCACGCCAAGTCCGCCGGTCAAAGATTGCAGTCCATTGATCGGGAACGGTTTGAAAATATCGAAAGCGCGAAACAGCAAAAAGCCGGGAATCATCCACCAGCGCCACTGTTCACCAAGTCCGGCCAGAAAAGGCGCGATGAACACAAAGGTGATGACCTGCCCGCAAACTTCGTCAATCACAATTTGCCCGGAATCTTTTTTGCCGAACACCGATTCGGCTCTTGTGCCTGCCCAAATGCCGATCCAGGCCAAAAGCACGCTGACGACAATCAACAGATTTTGCAGCAACGCGACATTCGATTTGAAAGCCGTGATCAATCCATGCGCGATCAACAATCCGACCAATGATCCCCAAGTGCCCGGAGCAATAGGCACAAAGCCTGCGCCTCCGCCAGTGGCGATGATGACCGCCAGCCAATCAGTGGCTCCTTGCGGGTTGAAAGATTTGCCGCGTTTGTCGGCGAAAGGTTCGGGGTTGGTCATGACGTTTTCTGGCTAGCGCGGCGGCGTGGTTTGTTTGCGGATGAAGATTTGGAAACTGGTTTTGCGGAAGATTTTTTTGAAAGTTTCCGAACACGTTCAGCAACGGCTTCAATAAATTGAGGGTCCTCAATCAAGGCCTGACGCTCTGTGACGGCTTGCCGGGTTGGACGGGCTTTTTCCATCGCTTCACGCAAAGCTTGTTTGATGGGAGTCTCGTATGAATCGGCGTTGGTTTCCACGGCCAACTGTTTGAAGTATTTCAGCACCTCCAAATCCAATCCCAGCGAAATATGAACCACAGTTTCCACTGTAGCCGGGTTGAAGTTCGGATGCCGTTTCAGAAAACCGCCACGAATGCCAACGTGTCGTCCTGGAGATAAAGTCTCATCTGGAGAAACTCCGGCGGCGAGTTCTCGCGCGTAATCTTCGGGCGAAACTTCAATGACCACTTCATCGCCCTTGTCTTCGATTACCTGAAACCTGAATGTCGTATCCGATTGGTTGTTTTTATTCGCCTTTTTCATATCGTTTCTTTTCGCTTCGTGTGGCGTTTCGTGCGGAAATTATGCGGATCAAATCGTCGGAAAATTCCACGTAAACCATCATCAATAACCGCAACGACGAATACCCGATGATAACGAATCGCTCTTCATCGAATGAGTGCAATTTATCAGGATAGGTCACGGCATTGGGATCATAGAAAACCTTGCTCGCTTCTTCAAAACTGATTCCGTGCTTGGTTTTATTGCTTCCCGCCTTATGATCGTCCCAATCAAATCTCATTCAGATCACCCGCGCCACCAGATCGTAATCGTGAGCTTCGGTGATTTCGATATTCAGGAAATCGCCCGGCTTGGCGTTGAAGCCGTCGGGCACGTCGTTAATCAGCACGTGG
The DNA here is from genome assembly GCA_033763255.1 of Acidobacteriota bacterium. Classification (GTDB taxonomy): domain Bacteria; phylum Acidobacteriota; class Blastocatellia; order RBC074; family RBC074; genus RBC074. The sequence continues at coordinate 91,359 of JANRKX010000068.1, forward strand.
CCGTCAACTTCGGGAGCCTGCGATTCCAGGCGAGCTTGCAACAGCAAATCGGTTTCCTGCGAAACGCCTTCCAGCATGGCTCGGAACTGTTTGCCGATGATCGCTTTGTTTTTCTTCTTGGAAATTTTCGCTTGTTCGCGCATCAACTTCGCTCGGCGAGTTCGCATCACGCGCGCCGGAACTTTGCCGTCCAGATCGAACCCGTGCGTGCCTTCTTCGTCGGAGTAAGTGAACACTCCCACACGGTCGAACTCTACATCGCGGACGAAGTGCATCAATTCGTCAAAGTCTGCGTCGGTTTCGCCGGGAAAGCCTACGATCAAAGTTGTTCGCAACGTGATTTCAGGCACGAACTGTTTGGCTCGGTTCATCAATTTTTCCAGCAACTGGCGATTGCCGCCTCGCCGCATGCGTTTGAGCATGTTGGCACTGGCGTGTTGCAAAGGCATGTCCAAGTAGTTGCAAACCTTTGACTCTTCGGCCATCGCAGCCAAAGTCGCGTCGCTCAAGGAATTCGGATAGGTGTACATGACGCGAATCCATTCGATGCCGTCCACCCGCGCCAGGCTTCGCAGCAAATCAGCCAGACCATCTTTGATTCCCAAATCCAAACCGTACTGAGTGGAATCCTGAGAAATCAAAACCAGTTCTTTGACGCCCTGCTCGGCCAGGTTTTCGGCTTCGCGCAAGATTGAACCGGCGCGGCGGCTGCGGTAATTGCCGCGCATTTGCGGAATCGCACAGAAAGCGCAGGTGTGGTCGCAGCCTTCGGCAATTTTCAGGTAGGCAAAATGCTTTGGAGTCGCCAACACTCGCGGCGAAGTTTCATCATACAAATACGTCGGCAGCCCGCGAGTCATCCAGGCATTCGAGGCCACAAAAGCCGCGTCCTGAGCCGCCACCGCCGCCGGATCAACGGCCGCGACAATTTTTTCCAGTTCGCTGGTTCCCAGCACTGCGTCCACCTCCGGCAACTGATTGAGCAAATCCTGCCGGTAACGTTCGACCAGACACCCGGCGACGACCAGCCGTTTCAGGTTGGCCGATTCTTTCAACTCGGACATTTCCAGAATGGTGTTGATTGATTCTTCTTTGGCGGTCTGGATGAAGCCGCAAGTGTTGATGACCATGACATCGGCGGCTTCGCGGTCGGTGGTCAGTTCGTAACCGTGTTTTTGCAATTGCCCCATCATGACTTCGCTGTCCACCAGATTTTTGGGACAGCCCAAGCTGACAAAGCCGATCTTTTGAATACCAGAACTCATGTATGCTTTCGTTTGTTGTTGATGCTTCTTCTTGCTTCTTCTTGCTGAAAAGATGCGACAGTCTACCTTTCCGTTTGTACGGCTGCAAAGCATGGGTTTTCGAGCTAAACGTGGCGTTCACCGGGGTTGTAAAAGCCGCTTTGACTCACCCCAGAGCCTGAAATACACTGCCCTTCGTTTTGACGAGTTGTTTGCGCCCGTCACAGGGTGCGTTTTACAGACTGGCTGATTCCCCACAGGTGACAGTCTGCCAAGAGAAGGAGAGTTGAGATGGGTATTGTCGCGTTTGTCATTGTGTTGTGTGCGATGGTGGTGATTCACGAATTCGGTCACTTCATCGTCGCCAAGATGTTGGGCATCGGCGTCGAAGTCTTTTCCGTAGGTTTCGGCCCGCGCCTGTTCGGGTTCAAATACGGCGAAACCGATTACCGGTTCAGCGCCGTTCCGCTGGGTGGTTATGTGCGTTTTCGCGGAGAGAACCTGGAAATGTTGCAGGGCAAAAGCGATGCTCCTGCCGACGAGTTCAATTCGCATCCGAAGTGGAAACGTTTTCTGGTGGCGCTGGCCGGGCCGGCGTTTAATATCGCCACTGCCTTGTTGATCCCTACGATAGGCGTTCTGGTTGGATTTCACGACTCCGCCAGCAGCCGTCATCCGGTCGTCGGTTATGTGCAGAAAGATTCAGCCGCTCAAAAAGCAGGCCTGCAGCCCGGCGATAAAATCCTGGCCATTGAAGACAACGATAGAGTGACGTGGAACAAACTCCGACTCGAAGTAATTCTGCGTTATGGTGAACCTATCCCATTGAAAATCGAACGCAACGGCCAGGTGATGAACGTGACACTGACGCCCACTACCAGACAAATTGGCCGAGACAAAATTGGTGAGGCCGGTATGGAGCCAAACATTCCAATGAAACAGGCGACAGTGAATGGGGTAGAACCCGGCAAACCAGGTGCGCTGGCCGGAATGCAATCCGGCGATAAAATCATAGCCGTCAATAAACAACCGCTGAAATCGTGGAGCGAATTCAAAAACGCTCTTCAGGCCAGCAATGGTCAGCCAGTCACAATCACGGTTGAACGCGACAGCACCCCATTGGATTTGACCGCGACACCGGCGTTGATTGACGGCGAATACAGATTGGCCATCGGCATCAACATTATGAACATTCCCACGTTGGTAAAAACATCCTCCTTAACAGAGGCTTTGTACCATGGCTGGGATTACAACTGGGATTTTTTGCGCGGAACGGCAATCGGTTTCCGGCAGATTTTCAACGGCTCGCGTTCGGTGCGCGATTCGGTTCAGGGACCGGTTGGAATGCTGACGGCGACTGTCGAAACTTACAACGCAGGTGGCTGGTCCAGCATGATCGGCTGGATGGGTTTCCTGAGTTTGAACCTGGGCATCTTCAACCTGCTGCCGATTCCAGTGCTGGATGGCGGGATGATCCTGATGCTTTTTGTCGAAGGTTTGATGGGCTTGGTCGGCTGGACAATGACCATGAAGTTGCGTGAACGGATTCAAACCGTCGGCCTAGCCATTGTCGGTGTGCTGATTATTTTCGTGTTCGGCAACGACTTTTTGCGGTTGGGCGAAAATTACTTCAGCAAGAAATCCGCTCAACCCGCCCAGGTTCAGCAACAGTCGCAACCTCAACAACAGGCTCCGGCGCAGGCAACACAGCCGGAACAATCGCCTCAACCGGCGGGCAAATAGTTTTCAAACAATCTGACTCAAAACAAGGGCGGTTCGGAAAACGGATCGCCCTTTTTCCTTTCTGCTATGACTCAAGAAGAAAAATTCGTTCGCGGTCTGGGTTTGCTGGATTCGACGATGATCGTCGCGGGTTCGATGATCGGCTCCGGCATCTTCATCGTATCGGCGGATATGGCGCGGCAAGTCGGTTCGCCCGGATGGTTGCTGGTCGCCTGGTTGCTGACCGGATTTCTGACGATGGTCGGCGCGCTGAGTTACGGCGAACTGGCGGCGATGATGCCCAAAGCCGGAGGCCAATATGTTTACTTGCGCGAAGCATTTTCTCCGCTGTGGGGATTTCTGTACGGCTGGACGCTGTTTCTGGTCATTCAAACCGGAACGATTGCGGCGGTGGCCGTGGGCTTTGCGCGCTTTCTGGGCGTGTTGTGGCCGACGGTTTCCGAATCGAATTACCTGATTAAGCCGATCAATCTCGGATCGAGTTACGCCGTTTCGCTTTCCACCGCTCAGTTGGTTGGAGTGTTGCTGATCGCGCTGCTGACATGGATGAACACGCGCGGTTTGAAGCTGGGCAAACTTGTCCAAAACGTTTTCACCATCGCCAAAACCGGCGGTTTGATCGCGTTGATTGTTTTGGGATTGTTGATCGGCTGGAACTCCGGCGCTGTCGGAGCGAACTTCAACGACTTCTGGACGGTGCGCGGAACTTTGCAGGATGTCGGCCACGGGCTGACTGCCGCGACTGCGTTCGGACTGTTTGTCGGCCTGTGCGTTTCGCAAACCAATTCGCTGTTTTCCGCCGACGCCTGGAACAACATCACCTTCACCGCCGGAGAAGTGAAAGACCCGAAGCGCAACATTCCGCTTTCGCTGGCAATGGGAGCCGGTTTGGTCATCACGCTGTACCTGTTGGCGAACGTTGCTTATCTGGTTTCGCTGCCGCTGGAAACCATTCAGCAAGTTCCCAGCGACCGCGTCGGGGCGGCAACTGCCGAAGTCATATTCCCCGGCATTGGAGCGACGTTGATGGCGGTCGTGATGTTGGTTTCGACTTTTGGCTGCAACAACGGATTGATTCTGGCCGGAGCGCGCGCTTATTACGCTATGGCTCGTGACGGATTGTTTTTTCGGCAAGCGGGTGAACTGAACCACAACGCCGTTCCGGCCTGGGGGTTGTGGATTCAAGGGGCGTTGGCGGCGGCGCTGACGTTGCCGCGCACGATCAAAGCCGATGGCAGTTACGGCAATTTGTACGGCGATTTGCTGACGTACGTGATTTCGGCGGCGCTGATTTTTTACATCCTGACGATTGCCGGAATTTTCGTGCTGCGCCGCAAACAGCCAAACGCGGAGCGCCCTTACAAAGCCATTGGCTACCCGGTTGTGCCTGCGCTGTACATCGTCGGAGCCGCAGTAATTTTGGCGGTGCTGTTCACTTATCAAACCGCGACAACCTGGCCCGGATTGCTGATCGTGTTGTCGGGCGTTCCGGTTTATTTTTTCTGGCGTACGCGCACGGCACTGCATCAGCCTCAAAGATGATCTCTGTGAAGCCATTGACGCTTTCCGAACCTAGCGTTTAGAGTATGCGCCACTTCGGGATCGCAATCGTATGTCGGTCACACCGCGATTCCACACGCAGTCAAAATTTCTACACAATTCTGCTGAACACAGCATTACTTGGTTAAACTCGAAACGGCCTGCTTCATCAAATCAGGCCAAGGAGGACTTCGATGTCATTGTTTGCAACAAAGCCAATTGATCGGATTATCGCCGAGGCTCAGGAAACCGGCGAACATACTCTGAAAAAGGCGCTCACCTCACTTGATCTGACAATGCTCGGCGTTGGAGCGATCATCGGAACCGGCATTTTCGTGCTGACAGGGCAAGCCGCCGGAAAACATGCCGGGCCTGCGGTCGTGATTTCAATGATTCTGGCCGGAATCGTCAGCGCGTTTGCGGCGCTTTGTTATTCGGAATTCGCTGCCAGCGTTCCAATTTCCGGCTCGGCGTACGCTTACGGATACGGCACTCTGGGCGAATTCGTCGCCTGGATCATCGGTTGGGATTTGATTTTGGAATACGCTTTCGGCGCAGCTACGGTCGCCGTTGGATGGTCTGGGTATCTGGTCAGTTTGCTCAATGACTTTGGCATCGTTTTTCCGGCTCAATTGACCGCCGGTCCTTGGACTGTGATGACATTGGCCGACGGCAGCACCGTCAGAGGCATTGTCAATCTGCCAAGTTTGTTGATCGCCGTCGGAGTGACGCTGTTGCTGATCAAGGGAATCAAGGAATCAGCCAGCTTCAATTCGGTCATCGTGCTGGTCAAAGTAGTCGTCGTCATTTTGTTCATCGTTGCCGGAATCGGTTACGTCAACAAAGCGAATCTGGGAATGGGTTGCACACCCGGAACTGCGGGTTGCGCCGAATTCATGCCATTCGGTTTCGGAGGCGTGATTACCGGAGCGGCGGTCATTTTCTTTGCTTACATCGGCTTTGATGCGGTTTCCACCGCTGCTCAGGAAGCCAAGAATCCGCAAAAAGACATGCCAATCGGCATCATCGGTTCGCTGGCGATTTGCACGGTGCTGTATGTGCTGGTTGCTGGAGTGATGGTCGGTTTGGTGGATTACAAGCTGTTGACCAACGCGGCGGCTCCGATTGCCGTGGCCGTTGACGAGGCGCTGAAATTGGCACAAGGCACGACGATGGGGAAAGTCCTGTCGGTCTTCCCGACAATTATCAAAGTCGGCGCTGTGCTCGGCTTGAGTTCGACGATGGTCGTGATGGTCATGGGACAGCCGCGCGTGTTTTATTCGATGTCGAAAGATGGATTGCTGCCGACCTGGGCGGCCAAAGTCCATCCGAAATACCAAACACCGCACATCACCACGGCCATCACCGGAACGATTGTGGCGATTTTGGCCGGTCTGGTCCCGATCAGCTTGCTGGGCGAACTGGTCAGCATCGGAACGCTGTTCGCGTTTGTCATCGTCGGCACGGGAATCATCATCCTGCGCGAAACCAACCCGAACATGAACCGCCCGTTCAAAGTACCGTTGTCTCCATTCATTCCAATCGCCACAGTTCTCTCAGCGGCGTATTTGATGAATAGTTTGCCGCTGGACACCTGGATTCGCTTGATTGACTGGATGTCCATCGGTTTGGTGATTTACTTTGCCTACAGCTATTCAAACAGCAAACTCGGCGATAGCGGCGGCGCAGTTCAGGCGGAAAATTACAAACCACCTGTCGCGGCGCTGGTTGGCATTGTATTGACCCTGATTCTGACTGCCTGGCAGGTGAAAACATACGTCGCCAACGCTACCGCGCTCGATTACGGCATCCGGTTGTTTTTCTGGATTGTCGTCGGGCTGCTGTTCGTCATGCTGATGTATGGCAAAAAAGGCGTTGGCCGAAGCGCACAAGTCAAAACAATGGGCTTGATAGTGTCGCTGTTGAATTTGGCAGCCTGGGTGGGAATCACTTATTGGTTCTTCGCTCATTATTCCCAATTGCACGGCAAATAATTGCCAGCCGGAATACGGCGACGAGTCGAGTCGCCGTATTCTCAACTCAAGCGATGAAGTAGTTCGAAGCGATTGGTAAAGAATGCCAAAGCTGTGACAAGTCACAGCACTCCAAAACGAAAACGGCGACTCTTCATCAGAGTCGCCGTTTTCGTTTGTATACTTGAGCCGCTTGCTTAATCCGCTTTGCGGCGGATGAAGGTGGGCACGTCCAAATCTTCTTCGCGGAACAGCGGCGATGGAGAATTCTGACGAACCATTTGAGGCTGACTGTTGTTGGTCATGGCTCCACCCTGAATCGCCGTCGGGCGCAAAGGGTGAAGCTTTTCAACTTTGGGCTGTTCAAAACCAGTGGCGATGACGGTGATCTTCATTTCGTTTTGCAGCTTGTCGTCCGGCACCGTGCCAAAAATGATGTTGGCATCAGGGTCGGCGGCATCGTGAATGACGTTCATGGCTTCATCCACTTCGCGCAAAGTCAGATCGGCTCCGCCGGTAATGTTGACCAGCACGCCGCGCGCTCCATTGATCGAAGCTTCTTCGAGCAGCGGGCTGCTGATGGCGCGTTGCGTGGCTTCCATCGCGCGATTTTCGCCGACGCCTGAACCGGTTCCCATCAGAGCAATGCCCATGCTTTTCATGATCGTTCGCACGTCGGCGAAATCCACGTTGATGAATCCCGGCGTGGTGATCAGGTCGGAAATGCCTTGCACCGCCTGACGCAACACATCGTCGGCCATTTTGAAACCATCGCTGAGCGAAGTATTGCGATCGGATGCCTGCAACAATCGGCCATTGGGAATGGTGATGAGCGTGTCCACCACCGAACGCAATTCTTCCAGTCCGGCTTCGGCCTGACGCATGCGGTGACGCCCTTCAAACGAAAACGGTTTGGTGACAATGGCCACCGTCAACGCATCGAGTTCCGCCGCCAACGAAGCAATAATCGGAGCCGCTCCGGTTCCTGTGCCGCCGCCCAAACCGACAGTCACAAAAACCATGTCCGCACCTTCCAGAGCTTCAATGATTTTTTCAGTGTCTTCGAGCGCAGCGTCGCGCCCGATTTCAGGATTTGCTCCTGCGCCTAAGCCTTTGGTCAACTTGGCTCCGATTTGCAGCTTGACCGACGCGCGCGAACGTTTCAGCGCCTGCAAATCGGTATTAGCGACCAAAAACTCCACGCCTTCGATCTTCGCGTCAATCATATGATTGACTGCGTTTCCGCCGCCGCCGCCAATGCCGATGACTTTGATCCTTGCGCCGTAACTTGGCGGTTCGTCATCGAATGTGTAATTCAGTTCCATACGATCTTCTGCGGACATCCTTGTGCCTCCTGAATGATTGCTGCGCTTCATTTAAGGTTTTGGTTATTTCTGGCCACTCACACTATCTTGTAGCTGGCGGCGGATTTTACCACGATATATTGAAATGCCAACAGCAACACGTCCCACAAAAGGTGTTGGCGCAAGAAATTCTCTGCGTTGGCTCGAAACTCTCTCACCGTTTGATGGCAAAAAACGATTTTACTTTTTCCATCAGCGCCGGCGATTGAGCGCGACGACCTTGATTGCGGCTGCTGCCGACAATTCCGAGTTCGCAGCGCAATCCATATAGCGCCAATCCCAACGCCGCCGAATACGACGGTTGCATCGCATCGTCAATCAATCCATTGAATTCGCCTGTTCCGCCAATGCGAACCGGAGCGTTGAACACCTGTTCGGCGACTTCAACCAACCCGTTGAGCAGCGCGCCACCGCCGGTCAGCACAATGCCGCTGGAAAGCTGGCGGTCGAATCCAGCCTGACGAATTTCATCCTGAATGTGCGACAGGACTTCTTCGGCGCGCGGTTCCAAAATGTCACAAAGAATCTGCCGCGACACCGCTCGCGGAGCGCGACCACCCACGCTGGGAACTTCAATCAAATCCGACGCTTCTTCAGGCGTCAGCAATTGGCGAAACGCACAGCCTTCTTCGCGTTTTATTCGCTCTGCTTCGTGAATCGGAGTTCGCAATCCAACTGCGATGTCGTTGGTGAAATGAGTTCCGCCGATGGGCAGCACGGCGGTGTGCCAGACGGCTCCGCGTTGATAAATCGCCACGCTGGTGGTTTCGCCACCGATGTTGACGACTGCTGAACCATATTCGCGGTCTTCGTCAGTCAGGATCGCTTCGGATGCCGCCAAGTTGGACAAATACACGTCGGCAACGGCGTATCCGGCACGCGAAACGCTGGTGACGACATTCTGTTTCGCCGCAACAGGACTGGTCACGATGTGAACCGAAACCGACAGCCGCGAACCGAGCATGCCCAACGGATCATCAATACCGTCCTGATCGTCCACTGTATATTCCTGCGGCAACACATCGGCGACTTCGCGTCCCGAAGGAATCGTGATCGCGCAGGCGGTGTCAATCACTCGACGAATGTCGTCGCGGTTGATTTCCCGGTGACGACCGGGAATGGCGATCATCGCGTGATTGTTTTCGCCTTTGATGTGCGATCCGGCCAGACCGACGTACACGTCCTGCACTTGCAACCCGGACATTCGTTCGGCGGTTTCGATGGCACGTTTGATTGAATCAACCGTCAGGTCGGGTTTGCTGATGACACCTTTTCGCAATCCTTTCGACTCGGCTTCGCCTACGCCGACAATTTCCAATTCGCCTTCGATCAATTCGGCGATCACCACGCGCACGCTGCTGGTGCCAATATCCAATCCGACGATGGGTGAGTTTTGTTTAGCCATAAAAACCTCTCTATTCCGCCAAACCCACGATCACACGCTTGGGAATCGTGGCATTGAGATAAGCGATGCGATTGCCACCAAGCAATCGTTGCGCGTCTTCGATTTTCAACACCTGCAATGCTTCCGCGTCTTTGCGACGAACGGCGTCCAGCACGTCCAGCGCCGCGTTCAATCGCGTGCGAAAATCTTCCTGACCGAGCATCACAATGATGCGCGAATCTTTCAGCACCAAACGAACGTTCATTTCTTCGTCGAAAATCACTTCGTCAATTCGGGGCGACAGTTGCGGTTCGGCGTTGTCCAATTCTTTCAGCAATTGCTGGTACAACATCAACAGTTTGCGGTTTTGGTCGGCGATGTTTTCGCCGCTTTCCACCAGGCCTTTGATCGTGGGCGGGATGTTTTTCCCGCCCAGCAAAGACTCATCGCCGAACATCATTCCGTTACGATCCACGCACACCAGTTTGTCGCCTCGTCGCGCCAGCGCAAACGGCTCACGCTCTTTGATGACGACATGCAGTTTGTCCGGCAACACCCGCGTCACTTCAGCCTCTGCAATCAAATCGTTTTTAAGCAATCTTTCCTTGACGTCTTTGATTTTGACGCGCCAGACACCTTCGTAAGTGACCTCTTCAACCATCTTCAACACTTCAGGGAAAGTCAGGCGATTGTTGCCTTCCAGTTGCAAGGCCCGAAAAGCAAAGAACCGGGATCCGCCAAACAAATACAAGGCAAAGATCAATCCGCCAAACAGCAAAGAGATAAACAACAAAGCAGCGCTGACTTTGAACAGCCGCGGCCCGAAACCTTCGGGAATCATCCTGACCAAAGCGCGACGCCGCACTCGTGAATCGCCTTGCTGACCATAAGGCAGGTTTTGCTGAACGCCTGTTCTGCGACGTGCGGCAACCGGGCGTTTCAACGGATTTGTGTCGCTGTTGGACGGACGCCGGGCTTTGCCAGTGCGACGCGGAGCATGCCGTTCGGCAAAATCGCTGCCGTGAAGCTCTGCTCCTTGATTTATCCGAGTGCCTCTTGCCATCTGAATTCTCTACGAATGATCTGCCGATTGTTTTGCCGCCAAAAACTCTTCGCCCGCGCGCCACACACTGCCTGCGCCAAGCGTCAACACCAAATCTCCCGGTTGAGCGATTTCCAGCAACGCTTGTCCGCCATTTTCAACCGCGCCGATAAACCGCACATTGCGATGCCCGAACTTTTCAATCTCTTCTACCAGCGCCTGCGAAGTCACACCAGGAATCGGTTCTTCGCTGGCAGCGTAAATGTCGCTGAGCAACACCACGTCAGCGTCATAAAACGACCGCGCAAAATCTTCTTTCAACGCAGCCGTGCGCGTGTACCGATGCGGCTGGAACAGAACCACCAACCGACGCCCGCTGGTTTTGGCCGCCGCCAACGTTGCGCGAATTTCCGTCGGATGATGCCCATAATCGTCTACCACCAAAATTCCTTTGCCTCCGTCCGGGGTCGAGTCGGGAACCAGGCCTTTGATTTCAAAGCGGCGACCTGCACCGGTGAAGGCTTCCAGGCCTTCGGCGATTTTGGCGAAATCCACTTCCAGATCGAGCGCAACGGCCACTGCCGCCAGCGCGTTGCAGACGTTGTGTTCGCCCGGCACGTTTAACTTGATGCGGCCAAGCTCTTCGCCTCGACGACGCACTGTAAAACTAGACCCAAAGTTTTCGCGCGAAATCTCGATATTGCTGGCCGCGATTTCCGCGTGAGCGCGCATGCCGTAAGTGATCACCCGGCGTGTGATCTGCGGAATAATCATCTGAATGTTCGTGTCGTCCAGACAGATAATCACCGAACCGTAAAACGGAACCTTGTTGACGAACTGAACAAAATGATCGCGGATTTCTTCGATACCGGAATAAAAATCCAAATGCTCCAGATCAATGTTTGTGACGACGGCAATGGTCGGCGACAACTTCAAAAAGCTTTTGTCGCTTTCGTCCGCTTCGACCACCATGAAATCCCCGCGACCGAGTTTGGCATTGCTGCCAAGCGTGTTGACCCGCCCGCCCACGACAATCGTCGGATCAACTCCGGCGCGATCAAGCACCGTCGCCACCATTGAAGTCGTGGTCGTTTTGCCGTGCGATCCGGCGATGGCGATGCCGTATTTCAACCGCATCAATTCGGCCAGCATTTCGGCGCGCGGAATGACGGGAACCTGTTTGCGAACAGCTTCGACCACTTCGGGATTGTCGCTTCGCACAGCAGTCGAAGTGACAACGACCTGAGCGCCTTCGACATTGGTGGTGGCGTGACCTTCAAACACGCTCGCACCCAGCTTTTCCAGCCGTTCGGTAATCGCCGATTTGCGGGCATCGGAACCGGAAACTCTGTAACCGAGATTGAGCAACACTTCGGCTATGCCGCTCATGCCTATGCCGCCGATGCCTACGAAGTGAATGTGCTGGTACTTTTTGAACATAAAACCAAAAGGCAAAAGGCAAATATCAAAAAGCAAAAGTGGAAACTTCGGTCGCGTCAAAAACCAGAGAAGACTCGAAACGGCTGTTTCTGATTTTTGACATTTGCCTTTTAACTTTTGACTTTCGACTTCTCGATAATCCCTTCAGCAAGAGAAACTACTTTCGCCGCCGCATCCGGGTGGCCGAGCTTCTTGCTGGTTTCAGCCATCCGAGCCAATTGCTGCGGATCGCGGATCAGCCACAACAACTCTTGCGCTAAGCGTTCAGGCGTCAATTCAGCCTGCAAAATCATGCGTCCGGCTCCGGCGCGTTCGACCGCTTCGGCGTTTTTGCGCTGGTGGTCGTCGGCGGCAAATGGAAACGGAATCATCAACGCCGGTTTGCCCGCCGCAGCCAGTTCCGCGACAGTGGTCGCTCCGGCGCGCGTGATGACCAAATCGGCTTTGGCAAATTCATCCACCATCTTTTCAACGAACGGCTTCACTTCAACGCGCCAGCCGAGTTCCAGATACGTCGCGCGAACCTTGTCGTAATCGCTTTCGCCGGTTTGGTGTGTGATCGAAATCCTGTCTTTTTCTTCGGCCAGCAGCGGCAACGCAGCAATTACAGCCAGATTGATGGCGCGCGCTCCCTGGCTGCCGCCGGTGATGAAGAGGTGCGCTTGTTCGGTGACGGCTTTCGATTCGACGCTGAAAAACTCCGCGCGAACCGGGTTGCCAGTGATGACGGCTTTATTGCCAAAATAACGCCGGGCTTCTTCAAAGGTCACGGCGGCGGCTTTGACAAAACGCCTGAGCACACGATTGGTAAATCCCGGCAAGGCATTTTGTTCAGCAACCAGCGTAGGCACATCCATCAAGGCAGCCATCAGCACCACAGGCCCCGAAGCATACCCGCCCACGCCAATCACCACATCCGGGTTGACCTGTTGAATCAAAGAACGAACCGCCAGAAAACTTTTCGGCAACATCAACAGCGATTTGATCGCTTTCAACAAACCAACTCGCTTTAACGCGGCGACTTCGATCAAGTGAAGCTCGAAACCTTCGCGCGGCACGATCTTAGTTTCCAGTCCGCGTGCCGTACCGACAAACAACACTTTCGTTTCGGCGTTTCGCCGCCGGAATTCCTGTGCGATGGCAATGCCGGGGTAAATGTGGCCACCGGTTCCTCCACCCGCAATCACGACCGAGAGACTGGGCGACGGAGAGACGGAGGGGTGTAGAGACGAGGCGGCCTTCTCCTGTTCTGCAATCTCAATTTCTTCTTGCTGATTGCTCATTTTCAATCTCTCTTTCTCTCAATCCCTCAACCCCTCAATCCCTCTTTCTCTCCGTCGCACCTTGCCCTGACACATTCAACAAAATCCCAATCGCCGCCAAAGTGACAAACAACGAAGTTCCGCCCGCGCTGACCAGCGGCAAGGTGATGCCTTTCGACGGCAGCAGATTCAACGCCACGCTGATGTTGAAAAACGCTTGTGTGACAATCGCCGTTGTAATGCCGACTGCCAACAGATTTCCCAGCTTGTCAGGCGCGTGATGCGCGGCGCGCAATCCCCGCCATAGCAAAAAACCTATCACCAACACCAAACAGACTCCGCCGGTCAGCCCCAGCTCTTCGGAAATCACCGCGAAGATGTAATCGGATTGAGGCGCAGGCAAAAACGAGAGCTTCTGTTTTCCCAACCCAAAGCCTTGCCCATTGACGCCGCCCGAACCGACAGCGATCAACGATTGCAACGGTTGGTAGCCTTTGCCCAACGGATCGCTTTCCGGGTCGAGAAAAACTTTGACGCGATCCAGTCGCCAGGCGACTTTCATAATCAGCAACACGCCTGCGACCGCCGCAACTGGAGCCATACCATACAGATGCTTCAACGGAACACCAGCCGCAAACAGCATCGCCACGAAAATCACGCCAAGCATCAGCGTCGTTCCCAGATCGGGCTGTTTCAAAATCAATGCCGCCAATACACCAAGCACCACCAACGCCGGAGCAATCGTCGCCATGAAATTGCCCAACTCTTTGAACCGGTGACGATCCGACAAAAACCAGCCGAGAAACAGAATCAACGCAAGTTTGGCCAGTTCCGAAGGCTGGCCGGAAATTCCCAAGCTCCGAAACACGATCCACCGATGCGCGCCGTTGACTCTGGGAAACAAAAACACCACCAGCAATAAAGCCACGCAGAAAGCCAGAAAGCCGTACACAAACGCCGGATGTGCGTAGCGGTGATAATCCACACGCTGCAACACTGCCATCGCCGCCAGCCCCAACACCGCCCAGGCGATTTGCGCGATTAAAAACCGGCTCGGATTTTTAGCCGCCACCGACGCGCTGTACACCATCACCACGCCAAAAATCACCAACGCGACAGCCGTTGCCGCCAGCCATAAATCCCAGCGCAATTCCTCGAACGGGGTCAGCAAATTTTGGCGAATGTGAGTAGCCATCTCTTTTCACTCATGTTCGTAGTTCCGCCTTTAGGCGGTTGCGCGGCTTTAGCCGCCTAAAGGCGGAACTACGAACACGACTCCAAGCTCCTTACTGCTTCTTTGAAAACTCTGCCGCGATGTTCGTAGTTGTCGAACATATCAAAACTGGCGCAGGCCGGAGCCAGCAATACCACGTTGCCCGGTCGGCCAAGTTCCAGCCCAAGTTTTACCGCTTCGGGCATCGTTGCGGCTCGATGCAGCGGTTTGGTTCTTTCCAGCGCAGCGCCGATTTTGCCGGCAGCGGCTCCGATTAAAATGACGTGTTCGCACCGCTCGCGGACGAGCGGTGCGAGAGGGGAGTAATCGCCGCCTTTGTCTTTGCCGCCGAGAATCACAATGACTCCGCCGGCAAAAGCTTCCAGGCATTTGATCGCGGCGTCTACGTTTGTCGCTTTTGAATCGTTGTAAAACTTGACGCCATTTATCTCTGCAACGAATTCCAACCGATGCTCGACACCTTTGAAATTACGAACCGTCTGCCGCATTGAATCGGGCAAAACGCCGCAGGCCAATCCGGCGGCCAGCGCCGCCATGACGTTTTCAACGTTGTGGTCGCCCGGCAGCGGAATGTCAGACAGCGTCAGCAGAACTCTTTCGCCGGTTACGCTACGTTCGATGATTTGCTCGCCGCGAAGAAAGATTCCTTCATCGAGTTCCCTCAACCGACTGAAACACACGCGGCGAGCCACTGTCTTTTCGCCCTCGCGCATTGACCAGTCGTTGTCGGCGTTAAGCACTGCAACATCGTCCGGTGTTTGATTGCAAAAGATGTTTGCTTTGGCCGCCGCGTAATCCGCCATCGAATCGTACCGATCCAGATGATCCGGCGTGATGTTCAACATCAAGGCGACGTTGACGTGCAATTGTTCGACGGCTTCGAGTTGAAAGCTGCTCAGTTCGACAACGATGAAACTGTCATCGCGTGAAGTTTCGACCAGCGAAATCAGCGGCGTGCCGATGTTGCCGCCGACCTGCGTCGGCAAACCGGCGTCTTTCAACAACTCTCCGATCAATGTCGTCACAGTCGTTTTGCCGTTCGATCCGGTGATACCGACCAATCGGCCACACCGTCCGGGCAAAAATCGCGCAGCCAATTCGACTTCGCCGATGATCGGAACTCCGGCGGCTTTGGCCAGTTGAAACGGTTCCAGCACCAGCGGCACGCCGGGGCTGACAATGATCAAATCGGAATGTTCAAACAACTCGCGCGGATGAGCGCCGCCAACGACTTCGATTCCTTTGGCTCGCAACCCGGCAGCGTCTTTCAATTCGCTTTCCGGCTTTGCATCGTTGACCGTCACGCGAGCGCCACGTGCAGCTAAAAACTCCGCTGCCGCCACGCCACTGCGCGCCAAACCGACTACCAGAATGTTTTTGCCAGCAACTTCCATCAGCAATTGGTACGGAACCGAGAGCAGTAGCGACCGGGTGCCTCCAAGATTCGCCACTCACAAACCAATGGGGCGCTACCTCTCCCCGTTCCGTACCGCCCATACATCAGCGCAGTTTCAACGTTGACAAACTCAGCAGCGCAAACAGCACCGCAACGATCAAAAATCGAAAAACAATCTTCGGCTCTTTCCAACCGATCATTTCAAAGTGGTGATGCAGCGGAGCCATTTTGAAAACACGCTTGCCGCGCAATTTGAAAGAGCCGACCTGAATCATCACCGACAGAGCTTCGATCAAAAACACGCCGCCGATGATCGGCAACACCAGTTCCTGCTTAATCAAAATGCTCATGGTGCAAAGCGCGCCGCCGATTCCCAGACTGCCGACATCGCCCATGAAGACTTCGGCTTGCGGTGCGTTGAACCATAAAAAACCCAGACTGGCTCCAACCAGAGCGCCGCCGAAAATCGTCACTTCCCAAACTCCCGGCGTATGAACCAAACCCAGATACCGTGCGAAGTCCGCGTGACCGGTGACGTATGTAAAAGCTGTCAAAGTAGACGCGGCAACAGCCGTCACGCTGATGGCCAAGCCATCCAGTCCGTCGGTCAGATTCACCGCGTTCGACCAGCCCGTCATAATGAAAACGATGAACCCGATGTATCCCCAAATGAACAAATTCGGCTGAAAGCGTTTGAAAAAAGGCACGCTCAACACCGTTGAGTAATCAGTAAACGCAAAGAGCAACCCGCCAACCAACAAACCGACGATCAATTGGCCGAGCAGTTTTTGCCGACCGGTCAAACCCAGGCTGCGTTTTTTGGCAATCTTGATGTAATCGTCGGCAAATCCAACCGCCGCGCAGCCCAACAATCCGGCAATCGCAATCCACACCGGCCAGTTTTTCAGATTTGCCCACAACAAGGTGGAAATCATGACCGAACCGATAATCATCACACCGCCCATCGTCGGTGTGCCGCGTTTCGCCTGATGCGAAGCCGGGCCTTCTTCACGAATTTCCTGTCCGAATTTGAACTCGCGTAGCTTGCGAATCACCAGCGGCCCAAAAGCCAGGCTCAAAATCAGCGAGGTGATCGCCGCATACGCCGCCCGAAATGTCACGTAGCGAAAGACGTTCAACACGTCGAGGGGCAATTGTGAAGAGTAATTACGGTAGAGCCATTCATATAAAAAGTGATAGAACATTCGCCACTACCTGCACTCTTAATCGTGTCAGTAGCCCGCGCGTAAGCAAGGGCTGGCGCTCGCAATCAAGCCCTTGCTTACGCGCGGGCTACTGACACTGGAAACCGAACTCGGCGCGCAATCGCTCGATGATTTTTTCCGTTCGGACTCCGCGCGAGCCTTTAACCAACACCAAATCGCCGGGGTGAGTTGTGGCGATCAAGTGTTCTGCCGCTTCTTCGGGGGATTCGCAAAACTTCGCAATGCTTTTGGCAGCCGCAACCATCTCTTTGGCCAGTCCGCGAACGCCAATCAATTCGTCCACATCCATTGCCGCAATCTCGCGCCCGCATTGGCGATGCAACTCCGCGCCTTGAAGCCCAAGCTCCAACATTTCGCCCGCGACGACGATCCGCCGCTGAAAGCCTTTGGCTTCGGCCATCGCGCGCACGGCCTCGATCAGAGCCTTTGGATTCGAGTTATACGAATCGTCAATCACCGTCACGCCATTCGGAAAGCGAATCACTTCGCCGCGCATTTTTGAAGGTTTTGCAGTCGAAAGCTGTTCGGAAATTTTCTGCGCCGATAACCCGAAACTATGAGCCGCTGCTGCTGCCGCCAGCGCATTGAGCACATTGTGGCGACCAATCAGCGGCAAGGCGACTTCGGCTTCACCGTCCGGAGTTTTCAAAACAAAACGTGTCGCGGTCAAATCGTCTGCGCTGACAATATCGCTCGCCATCACGTCAGCAGGTGCGTCAATTCCGAAACTGACGACGGCAACATCATCACGGAGTCGTTGCATCGCCATTACACGCTGATCGTCGGCGTTCAGCACAGCCGTTCCGCCGGGTTTGATGCCTTCGACCAGTTCGGCTTTGGCGCGAGCGATGCGGTCTTGTGAGCCAAAAAATTCTATGTGCGCGACGCCTACGTTGCCGACGATGCCAACCGTCGGCAGAGCGATGTCGGTCAACCGGGCGATTTCACCAAACGAACTCATGCCCATTTCCAGCACCGCGAAATCGAAATCGCCGGGCTTGGCTCCGGCGGTAATCATCCGCGAAACGGTCAGCGGCAAGCCGTAACCTGTGTTCAGATTGCCGAGCGATTTCAGCACGCTCCCGGCGGCTGTCATCACGTGAGCCGTCAAATCCTTGATCGTCGTTTTTCCGGCGCTGCCGGTGACGCCAATCACCGGGCGATGCCATTTCGCCAACACGCGCGCAGCCAATTGCTGCATTGCACAAGCTGTGTTTTCGACGAACAGCAACTTGTCGGCGGACTCGCCCAACTCGCTGGCAAACGGCAACCGCTGATGAACGACCAGAGCGGCGCAAGCTCCTTTTTCCCCGTTTTCAAAGACTTGTTGAACAAAAGTGTGGCCGTCAACTCGCTCACCCGGCAGCGCAATAAATAACTCGCCGGGTTTGACCGCACGCGAATCAATCGTGAAGCCAGTCGGCTCGAACTCGGCCAAACGGTCATTCAACATCTGACTGGCGGCGCACAATCGCGCGATTTCGCGTAAGTTCACTGCAACTCCGGTTCAGTACCGCGGCCGGTAGGGAGCGAGTAATTGTGCGAACCACGCTCCTTACTGGTCGCGGTACTGACTCAATCTCAATAAAGCGGCCTGGAATTCCGTCGCTCGGCCAACGCTTCGCGCGCGACTTCGCGGTCGTCAAAATCAATCTTTCCGGTCGGCAAAATCTGATACGTTTCGTGACCTTTGCCCGCGATGATGACCACGTCGCCGGGTTTCGCCTGACTGACCGCGCGAAAAATCGCTTCGCGGCGATCAACGATCAGTTCATAATTTTTGCCGACGCGATCCAATCCGATCCGAATGTCGTTCAGGATCATCACAGGGTTTTCGCTGCGCGGATTGTCCGACGTGGCAATCACCCAATCGCTTTGTTTGGCGGCGACTTCGCCCATAATCGGACGTTTCGTTCGATCACGATCTCCGCCGCAACCCATGACGGTGATGACTTTGCCGCGCTTGCCGTTTTTCGGAGCCTGCGCGACTTGCACGGTGTTCAGCACGTTGGCCAGCGCATCAGGCGTATGCGCGTAATCCACCACCACAGTAATGTCGTCGCCGATTTCGGCAGAGCTGACTCGTTCAAACCTGCCAGGAACCCCTTTGCAATCATTGATGCCAGCGGCGATGACTTCGCGGTCGAAACCGAGCGCCACTCCAACGCCAATCGCGCATAGAGAGTTGTACGCATGCGGACGACCAACCAGCGCCGAAGCGATTTCGATATTGCCGGATGGCGTTTGCGCCGTGAACCGCAATCCATCCAGGCCAAAATGCTTTTCTTTGGTCGAAACATCGGCTTCGGCGTCCAGCGCATAAGTCAGCGCCGTTTCGCCGCAGAGTTCTTTCAATTCCGCACCGCGCGCATCGTCCAGGTTGATAATCGAATGCTCCGGTCGTTTGCCAATCGTGCCGTCGAACAATTTCTTCTTCGCGGCAAAGTAATCGTCCATCGAGCCATGAAAATCCAGATGGTCTTGCGTCAGATTGGTGAACGCGGCTGCGGCAAAATGCAATTCGTCGGCGCGGTGCATATCCAGCGCGATTGACGAAACTTCCATCGTCGCGTGCGTCACGCCGGATTCGACGGCTCGACGCAGAAAGTTTTGAATTTCCGACGATTCCGGCGTGGTGAATTCGGCGTCCACTTTTTCTTCGCCGATGCGATAACCAATTGTTCCCATCACAGCCGTCTTTTTGTCTGCGGCGGCAAAGATCGAATCAATCAAATACGTCGTCGTCGTTTTGCCATTAGTCCCGGTCAACCCAACCAGCGCGAGTTTTGCCGAAGGATTGCCGTGAATCATCGCGGCGGCTTTGGCCAGGGCAATTCGCGCAGAGGCGACCTGCAACCAGACCCCCGTGAAATCGGCAGGGCGAACCTGTTCCGAAATAATTGCACTCGCGCCGCGTTTCGTTGCTTCGCCGACGAAATTGTTCCCGTCGGTTTGTGCGCCCGAAATTGCAACGAAGATGCCGCCCGGCATCACGCGGCGCGAATCATGGGTGACGGAAGAGCTGAACGCGCCGACCGCCAGATTGAGCTTTCCGCTCTGTCCGCCGGTGGCGCGCGCTTCGATGTGATTTGCGATTTCGCTCAGAGTCACCATTGTCTTCCCTTGAGTAGACAGTAGTCAGTAGCGTTCATCAAAGGTTAGTAGCGCTTCCCATAATTCATATTACTGACCCATTCACCCCAAACCACCAAAGACATCAATTGTCGCTACTGTTTTCTGTCTACTTTGCCTCTCATTGAAATTCCACTTTGCAATCTTCCCCGGGTCGAACGCGCGCTCCGGGCGAAGGCCATTGTTTCACCACTACGCCCGAACCTGTGGGCCGGACGTTCAAACTCAACTGCGAACAGGCTTGAATCACCGATCGCAATCCTTTGCCGCGCAAATCCGGCATCATCGCCAATGGCACTGACGAAGGCGGCACGTTCGGCTTTGGCGTAGGCGTTTGCTTCGGTTGTTTGCGACCAGCGTCGGGCGCAATGTTTTGCGACAACATTTCGCGCGGCGCGACGCTTTGCGAACCGGGCAAAGCGTTTACTGTTTCCAGTTGCGCCATTGCGACGTTCTGCTCCAACTGGATTTCGTTGGCTTCGTCTTCGGCAGCTTTGGATTCGTAACGATCCGATAACGCCGCCAACGCATCGCGGAAACCTTTGGCGTCAGGCGGAATCGCAAAATCGCCGAGCGCGATTTGCGCGATCATATTGAACACCGGAGCCGACACGCTGCCGCCCTGATGAGCGCCCGCCGGTTCGTCCACCATCACCACAATCACGAATTTCGGATCGGTCGCCGGAACGAATCCGGTAAACGACGGCATGTATTTTCCGCGCGCATAACCAACGCCTTTTTCCGCTTTTTGCGGAGTCCCGGTTTTGCCAGCGGCGGTGTAATTCGCCAGTTGAATCGCATGCCGGGCCGTTCCGTGCGTCACCACGCGCTGCATCAACACAGACATGTTTTCCGCCGTCTGCTGACTGACCACCTGTCGCGTGACAGGCTTTGCCTGAAAATTCGATTTGCCATCCGCGCCAACTATTTCTTTGACCAGATGCGGTTGCACCCAAACACCTTTGTTGGCGATGGCTCCGGTCGCGGCGGCTATCTGAATCATCGTCACCGAAACTTCCTGCCCCATTGCGATGGAACCAATTGAATCGAAATTCCATTTTGGCGCGGGACGAACTATGCCTTTCGATTCCGCCGGAAGCTCTATGCCGGTTTTGTTGCCGAATCCGAACAGCGAAATGTATTCGGCGAATTTTTCCTTGCCCACGCGCTGAGCCAGTTTGATCGCGCAGACGTTCGATGATTTGGCAAAAGCATCCGGCGTTTGCTGCACGCCGTAAGCGTGCGTGTCGTGAATGACGCGCGGTCCGAATCGTATTTCGCCGTTGCCGCAATTCAGTTTTTCATCAATCTGGACTTTGCCTTCTTCAAACGCCGCGGCGTAGGTAATCATCTTGAAGATCGAACCCGGTTCATAAGGCCAACTGATTGCGCGATTGTGGCGATCTTCGCCGCTGTTTTTCGGTCGTTCGTTCGGATTGAAGCTGGGCGCATTGGCCAATGCCAGCACTTCGCCCGTCGCCACATCCATCACCACAGCGTAAGCGCCTTTTGCGCTGTGACGTTTGACGGCTTCGGTCAGCAGGGTTTCGATTTTGTGCTGCATCGCCGAATCAATCGTCGTGGTAACGGTCGCGCCGCCAATTGCCGGAGTTTCGCGTCGTTCGTAAGCCTGATTTCGCCCATCGCGTTCGAGTTCTATGGAACCGGATTTGCCGTTCAGGTAATTATTCTGCGTCTGTTCCAGACCGGCCTGACCTTTGTTTTCGGCTCCTACATAACCAAGCACCGCCGCCGCCAACGATTCGTTCGGGTAATACCGCTGCATTTCTTTTTTGAAGCCGATGCCTTTCAGACTGTTTTGGGCGACGATTTCGCGGATGGTTCGCGCTTTTTCGGGGTCGAGTTTGCGCGCCAAAAAAACAAAGCCTGAATTGCCTGTCATCTGTTTCGTCAGTTCGGCTTCGCTGATTTCCAGCGACGGGGCGAGCAATTGCGCGGCTTTTTGGCGGGCGGCTGGGTCTTCTTTCAGCATGCGCTGGTCAACGAATATCGAATCGAACAACACGCTCAGCGCCAGGTCTTTGCCGTTGCGGTCAACGATTGCGCCGCGCGCAGCCATTGTTTCCAACCGCGTCTGCTGATTTTCCCGTGCCTTCGCCGTGTAATAACCATGATTGGCGACTTGCAACCAGTAAAGTCGTCCGATGATGGCCAGCATCCAGACGACAAACAGAACGGCAATCGCCAGAATTCGATTGCCGGTGTTCGTTTCTGAGTTTTTCGATTGTCTTGCTCGCATAGCCCTTTACCTCTGGCGTTTCATTTCTTTTTGCGGCTTTTGATTTTTCGCAATCGGTTTGTTGCCCTTTTTTCCTTTATCAGTCGGAATCACCTTGTTCGAGGATTTGACGATTTTGGCAACGTTCGCAGTTTTTATCGGCTGTTTGGTTGCGGCAGTTCGTTTGTCCGCAACCTTGCCCGCCGATCTGCTCGCCGACCTGTCTGTCACCAATCCCGAAGATAAAACTTTTGTCTGGTTGCCGGTTTTCGCCTGCGCCCGAATTTCCGGCTCCGGCTTTGGCGGCGGAGCCACCACTGCGCCGCCAAGTCCCGGTTGAATCAAACCGGATTCTTTTGCTGCGCGGTCGCTTTCCTGCGTGCTGAGCGCCTGCTCTTTTTTGAAGCTGTAATACCGTTGCTGGCTGGACAGCGTATCCAGTTCGGATTTCAAACTCTCTTCCGCGCGTTTCAGTTGCAGCACGTTAATCAGCGAATGCTGCGCCAGAATGAACCCGACAGCGATGATTCCCCCAACCACGGCCAGCAGCATGATGACGCGAGCGCCGTTTCGCTGGCTGCTGGCGCTTTTGCCAGCTTTGCGCGGAGTTTTGCGCGAACGCGATGAACCGCTTGTTGTGGAATTCGTGCGTCGTCGCCTGGCGGCTCCGGCAAGTCCCGAATTGGTTCGAGCTGTAGTTCGGTAATTTTGCGCTTTCATATCCCACGATCCTCAAATAGTCAGAAGACAAGTTGCCTGCTTGTCACAAAGCGCCATTGCAGAATGTTATGACTGACCGAAGTAACGAAAGCTGATGGCTTTTACAGCTTTTGGCAGGCGCGTAACTTTGCGCTTCTGGCGCGAGGGTTGACGGCGATTTCCGCCGCTGTCGGTTGAATCGCTTTTCGCGTCAGCACTGTCACACGCTTTGCCGTTCCGCATTGGCACACAGGCTGGCTTGGAGGGCACACGCAATGACCAGACTGGAACCTGAAGGCTTGTTTGATGATTCGATCTTCCAGCGAATGAAACGTGATGATCGCCAGACGACTTTCCGGCGTCAGCATATCAATCGCGTCGGCAACAAATTTATCCAGGCCATCAAGCTCTCGATTGACCGCGATTCGCAAAGCTTGAAAGGTTTTCGTCGCCGGGTGAATTCGCCAATGACCTGTTTGATGAACCGCTCTGATAACCAGATTGGCAAGCTGCATCGTCGTTTTGATCGCACCTTTTGCCCGCTCGGCCACAATCAATCTGGCAATTCGTCGCGCCGCACGCTCTTCGCCAAATTCGTAAATAACATCCGCGATTTCGCTCTCGCTCAACTCATTCACCAGATCAGCCGCCGTCGTTTGCTGCGACCTGTCCATTCGCATATCCAACGGAGAATCCGCATCGAATCGAAAACTGAATCCGCGTTCCGGCGTATCGAATTGAAATGACGAAACTCCGAAATCCGCCAGAATGCCTGCCACCGACTCGATCTTTCGTTCCTGCAAAACCGTTTTGATCTGTCGGTAATCGCAGTGAAACGCGTCGAACCTTTCGCCGAATTCCGCCAATCGCTCTTTGGCTAATTCAATCGCTTCGGCGTCTCTGTCCAATCCGATCACGCGATTCAGCGGCGAAGCCTGCAAAATCAACTCGGTATGTCCGCCCAGCCCCAGCGTCGCATCCACAAACAAACCGCCTTTTCCGGCGTCGAGCGCCGCCAGTGCTTCGACAGGCATGACCGGTTGATGAACTGGCATAACGACTCGCTTTTCGCTGATTGTCAGTGCCGAATGGGCACGGGGGAGGAGATGCGGAAGGGGTCAATTCAACGCATCTCCTGAACCGAAACTTGAAGTTCTCGAAAATCAAATACCGTACTTGGCGACAATCCTGGCGTCTTCGTCTGAGTAAGGTTCTGCTTCCAGGCGCGATTTGCGGAATTTGTCAGCTTCCCAAACATCCAGAAACTTCGTTTTGCCCATTACCATCACATCGCCAACCAACTCCGACGCACTTCGCAGCAAAGAATGAATCAAAATCCGCCCCTGAGAATCAATCTGCTGCATCTGGCCGTAATAGCTGACTCGATCAATGAAACGCCGAATCGCCGGTTCCATCGAAGGCGCTGCATTCAGCTTCTCTTCCTTCTCTTCCCATTCTTTCAGCGGATAAATCCACACGCTTTCGCCGTAAAGACTGGTCACGTAAAAATCAATGCTCTTGTAGGTTTCTTCCAAATGTCGTTTGAAGTCCGCCGGAATTTTCAGGCGCCCTTTTTCGTCCATTTTGGCTGTGTAACTTCCCCTGAGCATAACTTTTCGACTTCGTCACGACCTGCTTAAAACCTTCTTCAAGTTGATTGCTGAAGCTGAACAGAACGAATGAGCATTAAGAGTGGAATCCACCTAACGAATTTGCTTAATCGTCTTCTTACGGCTATTAAAAATTTGTGCTGGCCACCAACTTGAACCAATTTGAGCTAATCTTGGCCACAATCAACCACTTTAGGCCACGAATGGCCGCCATACTAGAAGACTAAGTAGTAGGTGTCAAGGAATTTGTTCTTTGAGGTTTTACTTGAGGTCTATGCTCTTAAAGCCATTCTTCAAAAGAAAATACGGGCGGCTTATAAGCACATTATCTACGCGCTAAAACACTCGACAAAGCAAAAAATGTTTAAGTCTTAAGCATTTTGGCTCGGTTAGTGATGCACTCTGCCCTTGTGTTATAGTGCGGCGCGTTTTCAGACGCCCAATCTCCTAATCGAATCACAGACAGCGATGAACCTACTCACTCAACTGATAATCTTCGGATTACTGGCAGCGGCTGGAAATCTGCTGGGCGGATTTCTGCTGACTCAACTGCCGGAATTGAGTCGAACGCGCCAAAAACAACTGATCGGACTCGGAGCCGGATTCATACTGGCAGCGGTCTTGTTGGAAGTCATTCCCGAACTCGGCGGTGAATCCGGCGAACAGTTATCGCTGGCAATGGGCTGGTTGCTGGCGGGTTATTTGCTGGTGCAATTGCTGGAACACACCATCGCACCGCACTTTCACTTCGGCGAAGAAACTCATACGGAAGAAATGCAACGACGCGGTGTCGCCACCACAGCCGTCATCGCGCTTTCGATTCATGCTTTTTTCGACGGCGTCGCCATCGCATCCGGCCTGTTGACCAACTTCCGACTCGGAGCCGTGCTGTTCATCGCCGTCCTGTTACACAAAATCCCAGAAGGCATCACCGTCGCTTCAATTATGCTGTCGTCCGGTAAAGCCGCCCGGTCGGCGCAATTGGCAACAGGCATGGTTGCGCTGGCCACTTTTGTCGGAGTACTTTCGGTCACGTTGGCAGGTTCGGCAGTCAAATATGCGTTGCCGCTTTCTGCCGGGGTCACACTGTACATCGCCGCTTCCGACCTAATCCCCGAAGTCAATCACGGAGGCTGGCGTGCATCTTTGCTGGTCTTTGTCGGCGTTGCGTTGTTTTACATCACTCATCTGCTGCTGCACGCCGCACTTGGCTAAAGTGTGACGATTTCTCAAATTGTCGCACCACATCGGAGAAGAAAACCATGACTTCATCAACAAATACAAACCCCATCAACACTGCTGATGCATTGGAACAGGAATGGGAAGCAACCACTTTGGCTGCTTCGTTGGCCAAAATGCCCGAAAGCGAATCCGACTTCACCACCGTTTCGCTGAAACCGATCAAGCGTCTGTACACACCAAACGACGTAGCCGACATTGATTTCGCCCGCGACATTGGCTTTCCCGGCAATCCGCCTTACACGCGAGGCATTCATCCAACCGGATACCGAGCGCGTCAATGGACTATGCGCCAGTTTGCCGGCTTCGGCTCCGCCTTCGACACCAACCAACGATTCAAATACTTGCTGGAACACGGCCAAACAGGGCTTTCGACGGCATTCGATCTGCCGACGCTGATGGGCTTCGATTCCGATCACGCAGTTTCGGAAGGCGAAGTCGGAAAATGCGGCGTGGCGATTTCTTCGCGCGAAGACATGGAAGTTTTGTTCGACGGCATTCCGCTGGATCAAGTGACGACTTCGATGACGATCAACGCGCCAGCTTCGATGATCTTCGCCTTCTTTCTGGCCAACGCCGAAAAACAGGGAGTCCCGTTCAGTCGCATCGGCGGCACGCTGCAAAACGACATTCTGAAAGAATACATCGCGCAGAAAGAATGGATTTATCCGCCGCGCCCTGCGATGCGACTGGTGACTGACACTTTCAAGTTCTGCGCGGAGCAAATGCCCAAGTGGAACTCGATTTCGATCAGCGGCTACCACATACGCGAAGCCGGAGCGACCGCCGCTCAGGAACTGGCCTTCACCTTGCGCGATGGAATCGAATACGTGGATTACGGTATTCGTGCCGGACTGGACGTGGATGAATTCGCGCCGCGCCTGTCGTTTTTCTTCAACGCGCACAACGACTTTTTTGAAGAGATCGCCAAGTACAGAGCCGCTCGGCGCATCTGGCACAGAGTCATGACCGAACGCTTCAAGGCCAAAAATCCGCGTTCGTGGCAAATGCGTTTCCACACGCAAACCGCCGGAGTCAGCCTGACCGTCCAGCAACCAATCAACAACATCATCCGTGTGGCCATTCAAGCATTGGCTGGCGTGATAGGCGGCACGCAAAGTCTGCACTGCGACGGTTACGACGAAGCGCTGGCTTTGCCAACCGAACGCGCCGCGTTGATAGCCTTGAGAACTCAGCAAATCATCGCGCACGAAACCGGCGTGACCAACACTGTTGATCCGCTTGGCGGTTCTTACTTCGTCGAAAAACTGACCAGCGAATTGGAAGAAGAGGCGTGGGAATACTTCCGCAAAATTGACGCGATGGGCGGAATGGTCGAAGCGATTGATCTGGGCTATCCGCAAAAAGAAATTCAGGAATCAGCTTACCAATACCAGCGCGCAGTCGAACGCGGCGAAAAGACAATCGTCGGCGTCAACGCTTACCAGATGGACGGCAACGAACTCGGCGAAGCGAACATTCTGTACATTGACGAATCCGTAGCCGAATTGCAGCACGAACGCCTGGCCGAACTGCGCACCCGCCGCGACAAAGCCGCAGCCCAACGCGCGCTTGATGCATTGCGACGCGGGGCCGAAGACGAGTCAGTCAACACCATGCCCTTGCTGATAGATTGCGCCCGTGCCGATTGCACGCTTGGCGAAATGTGCGACGCCTTGCGGCCAGTCTTTGGCGAATACCAGGAACCGGACTTTTAGGCATCATCCTAACCAATTATCTCTTTACCTAAAACCTCGATTGACCAGTACAACGAATTTGTTGTACAACGTCAGCGTTGTACAACAAATTCGTTGTACATCCTTTTCTTGAGGTGACTATGGTAATCAATCGAGTTGGCCCACCTGTCAGAGGAAATGATTTCTTTGGCCGCGAAGCATTTGTAAACCTTGCATCCGAAAAGCTTAAAGCTGGGCACGTTCTGCTCGGCGCACCCCGTCGTTTTGGAAAAACCAGCGTGATGTATCGCCTGATGGATGCCCCTGAGTGGGATTACCGAATCGTCCACGCCGATCTTGAGCATCTCAGTGATCCGGCCAGCCTAATTGCCGAATTGACTGAAAAGTTGGCGAAAGACGGAAAATTGGCCAAAGTCATCAGTGGGCTAAGCTGGCTTTCACAGGAAACTTGGTCGCGTTTTCGGGATACGATTGAGGAAGTTGAACTCTTCGAAGTCAAAATCAAACTCAAGGAAAAGTTGCGTGAGAGTTGGCAGGAACGCGGCGAAGAGCTTTTCAAACGCATAGCCACAGCCAACACCACAGTCGTTTTCTTTCTTGATGAATTCCCGATGATGATTGACCGGATGGCGCGGTCAGAAAAACATCGTGAAGAAGCCAAATTGCTTTTGCAATGGTTGCGAGCCTTGCGCGTCAGACCGGATTTGGCTTCCAACGTCCGCTTCCTGATTGCCGGTTCCATAGGCATTGGCCGCGTGTTGAATGAATTGGGTCAGATTGCCTCCATCAATGATTTTGAATCGCTCAAACTTGATCCCTTCACACCCAAAGTCGCTGCCGACTTTCTGGACGTGTTGGCCAAATCTGCCAAAATCCAACTCACGCAGCCAACCAAACGAAAGATGCTCGACGTGATTGGCACACCAGTCCCCTACTTCCTGCAAATCATATTCTCCGAAGTCAGCAAAGCACACTTTCTGGACGGCGAAACGATCACGCCCAAAAAAGTCGAAATGATTTATCACAGCAAAGTCCTCGGCGTGGATTGCAAGACTTACTTCGATCATTACTACAGCCGCTTTCGAGAGTATTACCAACCGCACGAAGAGAAAGCCGCCAAACGAATGCTGCGCGAGCTTGCTGTCGTCGGCGCGATGACACGCGACGCCTGCTTTCAATTCTACAAATCAGAAGTAGCCAATGCCGACTTGGAAGCCTTCAATCTGTTGATGACTGATTTGGAAAACGATTTTTACATCAGTTTCGACAGCGAAAAGCGGCAGTATCAATTTTCCTGCAAGCTGCTGCGCGATTGGTGGCTACGACATTACGGGATGGAAGCGAACGGCTAAGTTGATGGAGGCAAGATGGAATTGCTATACAACCCTGATCGGATGCCCGAAGAAGAGATCAAGGCGACCTTTGTAGCGCGCGAAGCGTTGATTGACGCGCTGGTCGAATTAGTCAAAGGCCAGCCTGATGGCGCAGGTATGCAACATGCCGTCATCATCGCCCCGCGCGGAATGGGGAAGACTACTGTGATGCTGATGGTCAAATTCGCCATCAAAGATCGCGGCTTGGCCGACCAGTGGCAGGTGGTGAAGTTTCCAGAAGAGTCTTATGGCATTTACGACCTTGCCGACCTATGGATCGAAACACTCGAACTCATTGCCGCTGACACCGCTGATACCGAATTACGCCAATTCGCCGACAGCCTTAAGATTAAATACCCAAACAACGGGGAATTGCAGGAAGCCGCTTACGCCGCGCTGAAAGATTGGCGACGCAAACATGGGAAGCGATTATTGCTGCTGGTCGAAAACTTCGACCAGATTTTGGAACAGATCAACGATGAACGCGACAACGCCCGCTTGCGCGACGTGATGATGAACGATGACACGTTGATGCTGCTAGGGGGTGCAACCACTTTTTTCAAAGAGGCCCGCGCTTACGATCAACCACTCTACAACTTCTTCAAGATTTATAACCTTCATGATCTGCGCTTCGAACAGATGCAGGAATTGTTGCGTCGCCGCGCCGAGAGAGACCATATTTCCGGTTTCGAAAAAAAGCTCAAACAGAACATTAGCCGGCTGCACGCATTGGAATATTTTACCGGCGGCAGCCCACGACTAGTCTTGATGCTCTATCGTGTAGTGACACAATCGGATGTTGGCGAAGTAAGGCGCGCCCTGGAAAAATTGCTGGACGAAGTAACGCCTTATTACAAAGCTAAAATCGAAATTTTACCGCCGCAACAACGCAAAATTCTTGATCATATTGCGCGCAGCAGTGGACAGACCGGAGAAGGATTGACACCAAAGGAAATCGCTGAGGCCGTCCGGTTATCTCCCAATCAAGTTAGCACACAACTTAAACGTCTTTCCGAACTTGGATACGTGCAGGCGGCCAATCTTCGTGGCCGAAGCTCTTATTACACTCTGTCAGAGCCGCTCTATGCTATATGGCATCAGATGCGCTTCGGACGAAATGCGAGAGAACGAATGCATTGGCTAGTGCTGTTTCTACGACTTTGGTACAGCATTGAAGATATGAAAATGGAGAGTTGGCGACTGGAAAGACGTTTTCGCTATCACCTAAAAACCAATCACACCCAAAAAGCACAAGACATACTTGAACACCATCGTTACCTGATGGAAGCGATGGTTGATACCCCTCTTCGCTTACAAGCAATGGAGCGAATTATTCACGGACATCTTGCTCTCAAAGACACCTCTACCGTAAAAACTGAATTGTTGCCTGAGATTAGCCTCTCTGATTTGCCGGACGGTCTGTTGGACAAATTGGTTGAAGCTGACTGTCTCAACCAAAAGCGAGCAACCTTGGCTAAAGCCATAAAGACTAAGCTCGCCTCCGCATCTTCAGATTTAGAAAAAGAATACGAAGCAATAATGGGGGTAGTGGCATCAGCAGCCTTGGAAGAAGACTACGCAGAGGTTCTTTATCAACTCGAAAAACTGCCAAACATTAAATCTGAAAACAAATTTTATTATTGGGCTCTTCGTGGTGGCGCGCTTCTAGGAATCGGTAGAGATAATGAAGCACTAACTTGTATTGACCAAGCGTTGAAGCTCAAACCTGATGAGCCAACGATATGGACAGCTCGTGGCCAATTGTTAACTGAACTCGGCCTCCATGAAGAAGCAATAGCAAGCTATGACAGAGCGTTGGCACTTAGTCCTGATGAACCTAATGCTTGGTTCCTTCGCGGCACTGCTTTTTACCATCTGAATCGGTATGAAGAAGCTATAGAAAGTCTAGATCGAGGACTGGCAATCAACCCTGACGCGGAACGAGCCTGGATTGAACGCGGTGTCACGCTAGTTCATTTGCATCGTTACGAAGAGGCAGTAACAAGTTTTGACCACGTACCAACGCTTAGTGTTGATGCTAATCCTGATAATTACTTATTCGAAGTCATTCGTAGCATCGCTCTCATTAATTCTGGTCGTTATGAAGAAGCATTATCAAGCTGCGATAAAGTCTTGAATATCAAGCCCCACGATGCTAGCACCTTGTGTCATCGCGGCGGAGCACTATTTGGCTTAGGCCATTATCAAGAAGCACTAGAAAACCTTGACCAAGGATTAAAAATTGAGGCAGACAATAGCGAGGCTTGGCGCATTCGCGGTTTAGCCCTTGATAAGTTAGGCCGACCTGAACAGGCATTGGCAAGTTATGACCGCGCACTGGAAACCAAACCAAACGACGATAGCGCAATCTGGTTCAATCGCGGTAATGTTCTTGAGGATATGGGTCGTTATGAAGAAGCAGTTGCGAACTATGATCGCGCGCTCGAACTCGATCCGGGTGACGGCGATGCTTGGTACAATCGCGGTATTGCTCTTGAGGGCATGGGCCGTTATGAAGAAGCAATTGCGAGCTATGATCGTGCGCTCGAACTCAACCTGGGTGACGGCGATGCTTGGTACAATCGCGGATTCGCTTGCCTGAGGTGGTTTGTTAAATTGGGTAAGCAAGAAAAGTTCGATTTAGCTAGAGAAAAATGGAATGAGGCATTGGCATGCGGCGAAAAGTCGAATGATGAAGATTGGCCAGAAGAAGTGACGAGGGCTTTGCTGGAAGTCGCCAAGTCAGGACACCTTAGCTTCGCCCGCCAGTTGATTGCTGAATCAAAGATGGAAGAGCGACTCTTCCCTCTTGCGCGCGCGGTTGATTACCTGCAAACGGGCGACGAAGCCTTGATCGAAAAACTCTCGCCTGAGGTGCGAGGCATTGTCGAAGAAGTCGTTGCCAAATTGAAACCTATGGCTTAGACCGACAAGTCCTGAAAAACCAGGAATCAATAAATCTCCGGCTCGCTTTCGGGGCGAGTGCGCCAGCGGCGATGAATCCACAGCCATTGATCGGGGTGGCGGCGCACGATGGATTCGATAACGCGGGTGTAATTGGCCGTGTTGGTTTGCACGTCTTCGTCGCGGTTGCCGGTGGAGACGGTTTCAATCGGCGGTTCAAAATGCAACCGATGAATCTTTGCCGCTTCGTCCCAGACGATGTAACCGGGCAAAACGACTGCGCCGGTTCTGAGCGCCAGCGTCGCCACTCCGGCAGTTGTGCAAGCCGGAATGCCGAAGAAATCGCAAAAGACGCCTTCTTCGCGCGAAGCGTTCAGGTCAGCCAGAATGCCTACGACGCCACCGGATTTCAGCGTCTTCAGAACTTCGCGGACGGAATTCTTTTTATCAATGCTGCGATTGCCAAAACGCGTGCGGTTCGATTCGGCTAGTCGCTCAACCAAAGGATTGTCCACTCGCCGAGCCAGAAACGACATCGGATGGCCGTAAATCGAATGCGCGAATACAGACAATTCCCAAGCTCCGATGTGACCGGTCAGCAAAATCACGCCTCGGCCTGAAGCTTCGGCTTTCAGATAATTTTCCAGCCCGACATAACTAACAACTGATTCGATGTTGTGCCGATTGAGTTTTGGAAACTGGCTGACTTCGCCCAGCAAGCGGCCAAGATTGCGGAACGTGCCGCGTTTGATTCGCTGGCGTTCGGCTTCAGGAAGGTCGGGAAACGCCAGTTGCAAATTGTCTTCGGCGTGTCGGCGCAGGTGCGGCAATACGGCGTGAGCGATTGCGCCAACAGCCTGACCACCTTTCAACGCCATCCAGCGCGGCAGCAAACGAACTCCATGCAGAATCGCCCAGGCGACGGCGAATTCGACGTAAGTCCGCACAAAACCGCGACGACGAATCACCTCTCTGACTGCTTCGGAATTGTTTTGATGGTTTTCCAATGCCACTTGATGCAAGCGCGGCGAAGCTATCACGCGCCGCAAAAAACTGTCAATTTGCGCTGGCTTCGGCGTTGCGGGCAAAATGCGCGCTCATTCCAACTCACTCACAAAGGCATTTTTTCGATGATCAAAGCCGTTATCTGGGATTTGGATGGAACGCTGATTAACTCCGTTGACCATCACTGGGAAGCCTGGCGCGAAGTCATGGCTGCCGAAAATATCACCCTGACGTTTGACGATTTCGTCGCCGATTTCGGCAAACGCAACGACGAAATTTTGCGCGGACGAATTGATCCAAACATGTCCGACACCGAAGTCGCGCGCATTGCGCTGGCGAAAGAAGAAGCTTATCGCCGCTTCGTCCGCACCAAAGGGTTGGTGTTGTTGCCGGGCGCAGAACGCTGGCTGCGGCAATTGAAAGCAGACAATTGGCGACAGGCGCTGGGCACGTCGGCTCCGCAAGGAAACATTGATGCGGCGTTTGATGTTCTGAACATCGAACAGTTTTTTGATGCGGTGATGTCGTCCGAACAGGTCAAAGCCGGAAAACCTTCGCCGGATGTGTTTTTGGCGGCAGCGGAACGCATGCAGGTCGCGCCGGAAGATTGCATTGTTGTTGAAGATGCTCCGGCGGGCATCGAAGCCGCTCGGCGCGCCGGAATGAAATCAGTCGGTGTGTTGACGACTCATGATGAGTTGAAAGGCGATTGGGTCTTCAAGACGCTGGAAGATTTGCCGAAGGATTTTTTCGCTGACTTGCATCGCTAAACCCGCTTGCTACCGCGCGCGGTACTGATCCGAAACATGAATCGCACAGACAGATTGCTGGCCATTGTTCTGGAGTTGCAGCGATACGGAGCGCGGCGCGCCGAAGATTTGGCCGCGACGTTTGAAACTAGCAAGCGAACGATTTACCGCGACATTCAGGCGTTGTGTGAATCCGGCGTGCCGGTCGTAGCGCAAGCCGGATTCGGGTATTCGCTGGTCGAAGGCTACTTTCTGCCGCCGCTGAGTTTCAGCACAGACGAAGCGACAATGCTGCTGTTGGGCAACGAACTGCTGGCCGGTCATTTCGACGATCAATACGGTGAAGTGTCGAAATCCGCCAGCCGCAAAATCGAGGCCGTGCTTTCGGAAAAGCTGCGCGGCGAAGTGAATTTCCTACGCGAAAGCATCGTTCTGGTTGCGCCGCAAACTCTGGCCAGCGGCGTTTCGGCGAAATTCCTGCCCGCGATTCGCCGCGCCATCATCGAACGGCGAACGATTCGGTTTCATTACCACACGCGCTATTCGATGGATCGGTCGCAAGCGAAAAAGACGCGCGATGCTGACCCGTACAGTCTGGTGCATTACGGCGACGCCTGGTATCTGAACGGGTTTTGCCATTTGCGAAAAGCGATTCGCCAATTTCGACTCGACCGAATTTCCGATCTGAAATTACAGGACAAGAGTTTCGTCCGCCCAGCCGACTACAAACTCGAAGCTCCTGACGAAGACGACCGCAACGTGACCGTGCGAGCGTTATTTCATCCCGACGCTGCCCCCTGGGTGCGCGAATCACGTTCGTATTACGTCACAGACATGCAGGACAACCCCGAAGGCCAGCCGGACTGTTTGCTGGTGACGCTGAAAGCTCATTTTGAAACCGAAGTGATTTCCTGGCTGCTAAGTTGGGGATCCCGCGTAGAAGTTCTGGAGCCGGAGTCGCTGAAACGTCGTTTGGCAAAAATCGCCAAAGAAATTTACGAAAAATATTCGGACTGAAAATCCTGCTGACATACTGTTGTCACTCGGCTGATTTACATTGTTGCTCGTTGACAAGAACTGAGAGCGAAAGATTGAAACCACAAAACGCTCAGAAGACACAAAATTGATTTTGATAATTTTGCGCCTTTTGCGTCTTTTGTGGTTGCCGAATCTTCGTTCAAATCCAAACCACATTTTCTTCAGGGAGGAATGCAACAATGAATAAACAAGCTCTGCTAGGACAACGCGAGTATTTCAAAATGGTTCACGGTGTGACGCTGCGGCTGATGGCCAGCTTTGGCGACGACGGGCTGGATTTTCGTCCGAGGCCGGAAATGCGTTCAGCGCGCGAATTGTTCGCCCACATTTACTTAATGGAAAAAGTCTGGGCTGAAGACATTCGCAAAAGCAAAATCACGCAGGAATCGGAAAACCGCGCCATCCCGGAATCTGCCGAAGGCAAAGCTGAAGTAGCCAAACTGAAAACCGTCGCCGATTTGCAAACGTTCGCTCGCGCCGCGCATCAAGCTTTGGACGACGCATTGAACGCCATCACCGACGAAGAACTGGCAAACAATGTCGAAACTCCATTCGGGACTTTTCCAATCTGGCAAATGATTGCCTTCGCTTATGACGAACACTGGCATCATCGCGGCCAGCTTTACACCTACGCGCGACTGGCAGGCAAAGACGCGCCAATGCTTTACGATTACGAAAACTCTCCGGCGTAAAAACAATTCGACAGGATGCACTGGATTTTTCAGGATGGATCAATCCTGTTGAATCCCATGCATCCTGTCGAATAAAAAACTTCTCGGTTAATCAGCAACCGTTCGCAGCGGACGATCCAAAGCTTGTGGCAGCGCACCGCTCCAAATGCGTTCCAAGTCAGCAACCGAATCACTCGCCAGAACCTCGCCATTTACAATAAAGCTCAGATTCTCACCACCGACTTCGCCGATGACGGCAACGGCAGCGCCAACTTCGGCAGCAATCTCTTTCACTCGATCCACGTTTTCAGGTTTGACGCTGAGCACAATGCGCGAAGGCGATTCGGCAAACAGCAGCGTCGCCGGATCCACCAGACCGCTAAGTTTGGCGTGTTCGGTCAGGTCAAGTTTCGCTCCGATGGCGAAGCGCCCATAGCTGGAAAAACAGCTTTCGGCCAGCGCGACAGCCAATCCGCCTTCGGAACAATCGTGCGCCGAACTGACCAATCCGGCTTGAATGACTCTCAGACAGGCTTCTTGAACGTTCTTTTCGACAGCCAGGTCAATTTTCGGAACTGCACCTGCGGCTTCACTGGTCAGCACCGAGAGCAATTCGCTCGCGCCCAGATCGTTGCGCGTCACGCCAAGCAGCAACACGACATCGCCCGCCGCTTTGAACCATTGCGTCGTGATGTGTTTGGCGTCTTCGATCACGCCCAGCATGCCTATGGTCGGCGTTGGGAAAATTCCGCGCCCTTCGGTTTCGTTGTAAAAGCTGACGTTGCCGCCAGTGACCGGCGTCGAAAACGCACGGCAGGCTTCGGCCATGCCGTCAATCACTTCGCTGAACGACCACATGACTTCGGGGCGTTCGGGATTGGCGAAGTTCAAACAATTCGTCACCGCCAACGGACGAGCGCCGCTGCACACCACGTTACGCGCGGATTCGGCGACGGCGAGTTTTGCGCCTTCGCGCGGGTTGAGTTGGACATAACGCGAATTGCAATCCAGCGACATGGCCATGCTGCGGCGAGTTTCTTTGACGCGAATCACCGCTGCATCCGAACCAGGCAGCACAACCGTGTTCGTGCGAACCATGTGATCGTATTGACGATAAACCCATTGTTTAGACGCAATGTTCGGCGAAGCCAGCAAATAACTGAGCAATTCAGTCATCGCTCCCTTGCCGGATTTAGGATTTAGGATTTGGGATTTAGAAGCGATAGCGGCAGCAATTTTCGGCGAAACGTCTTCGCTGGCGACGGCGAATTCCTTCATCGGGCGATTGTATTTCGGAGCTTCGTCGGTCAAAGCCAGGTTGGGAATGTCGGCCACCAATTCGCCTTTGTGCGTCACGCGCAGCCGCTGTTCGGCAATCACTTTGCCGATGATGACCGCGTCCAAATCCCAGCGATGAAAAATTTCCAGCACCTGCCGTTCGTGGCCGCGAGCGGCAACGATCAACATGCGCTCCTGCGATTCGGACAGCATCATTTCGTAAGCCGTCATGCCGGTTTCGCGCTGCGGAACCAGATCGAGATTGATTTCGACGCCGTTGCCTGCGCGCGCGCCCATTTCGCACGACGACGAAGTCAGTCCAGCCGCGCCCATATCCTGAATGCCGACAATCGCGCCGGAACGCATGGCTTCCAAACAGGCTTCGAGCAGCAGTTTTTCCGAAAACGGATCGCCAACCTGCACGGTCGGCCGTTTTTCCATCGCGGCTTCGTCGAATTCGGCAGAAGCCATCGTCGCGCCGTGAATGCCGTCGCGTCCGGTTTTGGCTCCGGCGTAAATCACCGAATTCCCCACGCCTTCGGCTTTGCCGTAAAAAATCTGTTCGCGCCGCACCAACCCCAATGCAAAGGCATTGACCAGC
>JANRKX010000069.1:0-141446 GCA_033763255.1 Acidobacteriota bacterium
TGAAAAGGGAAAGAGATCATCATCTAAACTACAGACTCGTGGTCTGAGCCGTGGGCCAGATTCATCTTTCCCCGCGATTAACAAGCGCCCTTGTTAATCGTTTGAAAGCTGACTTTCAAGATACAAGCCGTGGGTTTCAACCCACGTTGAGCGTGGCATTTGGTTCCTCGTCGCGTTAGCGACGACTGAATTCAGCCGTCGCTAACGCGACGAAGGGGCATTCGCCTCTACCCGGCGTTGAAACGCCGGGCTAAAGTCAGCCGTCGCTACCGCGACGAAGAAGGCTGAGTAATTGAAGTCTGTGCGAATAAAAGCGGTTTGCTATCAATAATTTGAACGATGGTACGGAACCGGGAGCAGTAGCGACCGGGTTGGTTGAAGTAACACTAGCGAAAGTCCAGTCGCTACCGCTCCTGGTTCCGTGCCGAATTACGCACAGTCTTCTAGTAATTACTCCTGTTAATCCTGTCAGTTTTGTTTTTGGATATGACCAAAGCAGTCTTACAGTCTGTCTATGAAGAGACGATCCGTACTCAATACGACGCCATTCGCAGCGGAGTCGGCGTGCTGAATTTTTCGACGGCTGGCAAATTGCAGTTGAGCGGCAAAAACGCCGTGCAGTTTCTTAACGGTTTGGTCAGCAACGAAGTCAAAAGCTTGCAGTCGGGCGAAGGCGTTTTGGCCGCGTTTCCAACTTTGCAGGGAAAGCTGGCCGCGCTCTGCCGGATTTACAACACCGGCGAGAACTTGCTGTTGGAATTGGACTTCATCAACCGCGAAAAAATTTTCAAAAACCTGAGCCGCTTCGTCTCCGCCGGGGAGTTTTTCGTTGCTGACGCCAGCGACTCGTTGGCGCTGATTTCCTTGCAAGGAAAACGTTCAGCGGAATTGATTGAAGTCTTGACCGGCCAGGCGACTGAAACGGCAGAGCACAAAATCAGCAAGCACGAGCTTGCCGGAACGAATGTCTTGATTGCCAATCATAGGCGTTGCGGCGAACCCGGTTTTGATTTGTTTGTTGAAACTCAAGCTGCGACGAAAGTACGTTCAGCGATTCTGGAAGCTGGAAAAACGTTCGGCGTGCGCGAAGTCGGCGAGACGGTTTTTGAAATTGCTCGCATCGAAGCCGGGCAGCCGCGCGAAGGCGTTGACGCTGGCGAAGATTTCATCATTCTGGAATCGGAGCTTGAAGCAGCGGTCAGTTACACCAAAGGCTGTTATCTGGGGCAGGAAGTCATCGCGCGAATTCATTGGCGAGGCCAACCTGCAAAACGGCTCAGAGGTTTTTTGATTGAAGCCGACGTTTTGCCACAGCGCGGAACTGAATTGTTTGCCGTCGAAGGTCAGATGGCTGGTCGCCGCGCGGGAGAAATCACCAGCAGCGTTTTCAGCTTCGCGTTAAATCAAAACATCTCGCTCGGTTACGCGCATCGGTACTGCCTGGAAATCGGAACCGAATTCATCTTGAAACAAGGCGACGTTGAGCTTGGCCGCGCCAGGCTGGTCGAATTGCCGTTCGTCAAATAATTTCGGTGCAGTACGGGGAGCGTAAGCGACCTGAGTCTAGATGGACACACCTGCCGAAGCTCAGGTCGCTGACGCTCCCCGTAACCGCATCGCGTTGCTGAAATGGAAGAACAAAACAAAACTGAATTGAACTGGAATCTGGAATCGGCCGAGACGGCTTACAGCGTGATTGCGCGGTACGTCGAACACACGCAGATTTCAGGAATCTTGATCGCTGTGCTGGCCAGCGCGCTCGGCGAAGAGCGCGTTCAGCCAATTGTCGAAAGCGGCCACTGGCAGAGCTTCATGGCCAGCAAACGCGAACTGGCCGAATCTAAAAAAGATATTGAATCGCTGACTGTTTTAATTGAAAAGATGCGCGGCGAAGCGCGCTAAATTTCGGAGTCATCAACCATGCCCACTTACGGAATCATCACTGTCGAAGAATTGAAAACCAAACTGGATGCTGGCGAAGCATTGCGAGTAATTGACGTGCGCGAAGCTCACGAATACGCCGTCGCCAAAATTCCCGGAGCCGAGCTGAAGCCGCTCGGACGAATCATGCAATGGGCACAGGAGCTTGCCGACAAAGACGAAGCGATTGTGCTGCATTGTCACCATGGAATGAGGTCGGATCGCGCTTGTCAATTTTTGGCCGCGCAAGGTTTCAGTAACCTGAAAAATCTGATTGGCGGCATTGACGAATGGTCGGCGAAAGTTGACCCGACCGTTCCGCGATACTGATGAACTCATTGCCGGAAGAATTTTTGCGTGGCGTAGAACTGTTCAATGACGGCAAATACTTTGAATGCCACGAGGTCTGGGAAATCATCTGGTTGAAATCCGACGGTGACGAGCGCGAGTTTTTGCATGCAATGATTCAGGCTGCGGCGGCATTGCATCACGCTCAGCGTGGTAATTGGAACGGCGCAACCAGTGTTGGCAACCGGGCGATCGGCAAACTGGCAACGATGCCGCTTGTGATGATGCAAATCAGCACCACGAAGTTTCGGCGGTCGCTGCAACGTTTTTTGGCAACCTCCGGCGCGTTATTACCTCGCGTCAATTTACTTGGCGAAGACCTATGAACCTCAAAACTCGCATTGCATTATTGTCTTGCTGGCTGGGTGTGATGGCGTTTTTCAGTTTTGCTGTGGCTCCTGCTGCTTTCAAGGTTTTGCCGACTCAGCATCTGGCCGGACAAGTGGTTTCGCGCACACTGGGCGTGACTGAAATACTTGGTCTGGTGATTGGTGGGATTTTGCTGGTGATGTTGCTGTCGGCGCGCGGACGAAAAACCAAAGCCTTCCGTTTTGAATTGCTCACGGTCGTGTTGATGACTGCCGCGATGGCGGTGTCGCGTTGGGTTTCAGCGCAGATGCACAGCCTGCGTTTGCAGGCTGGCGAACAACTTTACGCTTTGCCAATGAGCGACCCGATTCGTTCCAGTTTCGATCAATTGCATCAAGTTTCTGTGGCTTTGACCGGCTTTGCGATGGTCGCCGCAATTGTCCTGATCGTTATGCTGGTTCGCCGAACCGATGAGGCGCGCGGTAATGCCTGATCTTGATCCTGACAAACTCAGCTTTGAATTTGTCGCCGGAACCGACAAACCCAGACTCGATGAATTTGTCGCGCGCGAACTTCCCAAAATCAGTTTGACGCGCATTCGCCGATTGATTGCCGAAAACGATGTGCTGGTCAACGGACAATCGTCGCTGAAAGGCGTCCGCCTTGCGGCTGGAGATCAAGTCAGCGTCAAAATCTTCGCCGCCGATAAATCTTCTTCCACTCCTGAAAACATCCCGCTTGAAATCCTTTACGAAGACGACGCGCTCATCGTCGTCAACAAACCTGTCAACTTGCTGGTTCACCCTTCGCACAGCGAAAAATCCGGGACGTTGTTGAACGGTCTGGCTTATCACTTTTGGCAAACTGCTGGCGAATCCATTCGGCCTGGATTGATTCATCGCCTGGATCGCAACACTTCCGGCGTGATCGTGCTGGCCAAAAACGAACGCGCGCATCGCACACTGTCGAAACACTTCCGCGAACGTTGGGTAAAGAAGTTTTATCTGGCTTTGGTCAACGGGCGAGTTGAACGCGATACCGGCGAAATTGATGCGCCGATTGGTTCCAAAGAAGGAAAAGATGTCTGGCCGCGTTGGCAGGTGATGAGTGAAGCCGATGGCGGCAAACCAGCCAAAACAATTTACAAAGTGCTTCGCCGATTCGCCGCGCACACCTTGCTGGAACTGGAACCGTTGACCGGGCGAACTCACCAGCTTCGCATTCACTGCAATCTGATCGGCCACACGATTGTCGGCGATACGATTTACAAATCAGCCTTGAACGGTGCTGACCTGTTGGCAGCCAGACACAACCTTAAATACCAAATGCTGCATGCTTCACGATTGATCTTTCGCCATCCGGCTGGCGGCAGGGAATTGAACATCGAAGCTCCAATGCCGGAGCAAATGCGCGATGTGATTGCTGCGTTGTGAAAGCGATTGAAAGGTGTGGTGGCCCCTGTAGGATTCGAACCTACAACCAACGGATTATGCTTGCCGCTACGGCTTTCGCCGCGCTTCGATTTTGCAATCGAAGTTTGTGGTCTGGACTATCTCTTCACGTTACGTGTCTGCCGTCTAGTCTCTACACCTTCCTCACCATTGGAGAGGCTTGGCTCGGGATTACCATATCGCTTTCACAACTTAGGCTTCCCCGAATTTGACAGATTCTACAAACAAGCCTGAGAGCACTTTTGAATGTGCAATGTGACTTACCTGCAACCCATTTTTGAAGATCGTATGGGGTTCCACTTAGATCGTTCAAAGTCTTGAGTCCGCTGCTCTAACCATTGAGCTAAGGGGCCAATGTGTCTGATGACAACGAAGGGCATCTTAGTTGACGCTCGGAAGAAGCGTCAAGAATCTACCCAAAATAAAAAGTAGTAGCGACGATTGGCCTGTGCCGCTTGTTAAGGAGTTTTGGATTCCTGCTCATTTGCCAGCAATGAAGGTTTGCCTTTGTGCTGAGCGCATCTTTCGCCCGGTTCTACCAAATGTCTGCACGGAGTTCCACGCCGAGTTCTGGCGCCACACAAAACTTTCGAGCTTGATTGAATGGTTGCCGGTTTCAAGCTGCGATTGATGACGGAATCTTGTGCCGAAACAACAGGGGCAGCGGCTGGTTGCTGCCGATTCGGTGCTTCACCGGTTTTGTAATTCAACGCGAAGACAGCGACTGAGGCTGCCAACAAAACTCCGGCCAATGGCGTCAGGTAACTGCGCTGCCGCAACCGCGCCGCGCATTCATCGCAAAAATGACGCGGCAGAATTTGGAAGCGCGGCGAAAGCGGATTGCCGCATTCCGAACAAAAATTGCCTTGATAAAACGGGCTACGCATTTGCTGAAACTGGTTTGAGTTGAACCTGTGGGGTGGCGTGGCGGAGTATAGCCCAAGCGTATTGCCACATGCACCAACGCGACTTATCATCGCCGCGATTTATCCCAAGCACTTTTTCACGGATCACAATTCCACTGGGCAGCCTGTCCCGGAACTTTTCGACTGCATTGATGAAGGAGAAAAACTGATGCTTCGCATGTGTTTTGTCGTTTGCGTTGGTCTGGTGTTGGCAATGGCTTCGCTGGCGCAGACCAAATCGAAACCTGATACCGTTCGCGTGTTGATTCAAACCGAACTCGGCGACATCGAAGTCGTGCTTGACGCCAAACGGGCGCCCGGCACAACCGAAAACTTTTTGAAATACGTTGACGCCGGGCATTACGACGGCGGACGATTTCATCGTACGGTCAAACTCAATCCCGACAACCAGCCGAACAACACCATCAAAATCGAAGTCATTCAAGGCGGGGTCAATCCCGAAAAATCCAAAGAAGGTTTCCCGCCGATCAAGCTGGAACGCACCAGCGTCACCGGGTTGAAACACAAAGACGGGACGATTTCGATGGCGCGCGCTTTTGCCGATTCGGCCACGTCGGATTTTTTCATCTGCATCGGCGACCAGCCAGAGTTGGATTTTGGCGGCAAACGCAACGCTGACGCGCAAGGCTTTGCGGCGTTCGGCCAGGTCGTCAAAGGCATGGAAATCGTCAAAAAGATTCAACAAGCCCCGTCCGACGCTCAGCGGCTGACGCCGCCGATCAAAATCATCAAAGCCAAACGGCTCAACTAAATTTTCTGGAGAACACCGAATGAAATTGAAACTATTCATTGCCTCATTGTTCGTTTGTTTGTTGGCGAGTGCTGCATTCTCTCAACAGGCCAAAGTCGTCGCCATCAAAGCCGGTCGCGTGTTGGACGTTCGCACCGGCCAAATGATCCCAAACGCCTTCATCCTGATCGAAGGCGAACGCATCACCGCCGTTGGAGCCAACATCACCGTTCCCGCCGGAGCCGAAGTCGTTGATCTGAAAACCATGACCGTGCTGCCCGGTTTGATTGACAGCCACACGCATCTGACTTTTTCGCCAGCCAACGCAGCTTCGTCAATTTCGCAATCAATCCCACGCCAGGCGTTGACCGGAGCCAAAAACGCTCGCATCACATTGATGGCGGGCTTCACGACGGTTCGCAACGTAGGCGCTGGCGGTTATTCCGACACTGCTTTGCGCGACGCCATCAACGCCGGAGACATTCCCGGCCCGCGCATCGTCGCTTCGGGGCCGAGTCTGGGAATCACCGGCGGGCATTGCGACGACAACTATTTGCCGTGGGAGTTTCACCACAAATCCGATGGCGTGGCCGACGGCGTCGAAGGCGTGATGGCCAAAACGCGCGAAGTCATCAAGTACGGAGCCAATGTCATCAAATTTTGCTCGACTGGCGGCGTGCTGTCGCTTGGCGACGATCCGAAGCACGCCGAATTCACCTTTGAAGAAATGAAGACCATCGTTGCCGAAGCTCACCGGCTGGGTCGCAAAGTCGCTGCCCACGCTCACGGCGGCGAAGGTTTGAAACAGGCCGTGATGGCCGGAGTGGATTCCATCGAACACGGAACTTACATTGACGACGAAGGCATTCGGTTGATGAAAGAGAAGGGAACTTACCTTGTCCCGACGATTTATCTGACCGATTGGTTTTTGGAAAATTACCCGTCACTGGGTTTGCCGCCGCAGATCGTCGCCAAAGCCAAAGAAGTCATGCCTGCGATGAAAAAGAATCTGACGCACGCCATTCAGCAAGGTGTGCCCGTCGCGTTTGGAACCGACGCGGCTGTTTACCCCCACGGACTGAACGCGCGCGAATTCGCCGTGCTGGTGCGAATGGGATTGACGCCGATTCAAGCGATTCAAACGGCGACGGTTCATGCTTCAAAGTTGCTCGACCGCGCTGACAGCATTGGCGCTGTTGAAGTTGGAAAATACGCCGACCTGATAGCCGTCGAAGGCGACCCGACCAAAGACGTGACCGAACTGGAACGCATCAAGTTCGTGATGAAAGGCGGCGTAGTGGTCAAGAAATGAACTTCGTCCACAAAGATCACGAAGAAACACGAAGATGAGCAGTTTTCTTAGTGTTCCTTCGTGACCTTCGTGGGTAAAAACAAGGCAAAGAAAATGGACGTTCAGCTTTTTTCGATTCGGCAAATCCGCGATCAAATCACCGCAGCATATTCGCCGGTTAATCTGGCTACGGTGGATGATTTCGCCATTCGTCTGGTCAAGTTCCAGGGCGAGTTTGAACGCTGGCACGCGCACGATGAC
Organism: Acidobacteriota bacterium; assembly: GCA_033763255.1. Lineage (GTDB taxonomy): Bacteria > Acidobacteriota > Blastocatellia > RBC074 > RBC074 > RBC074. The sequence goes on from JANRKX010000069.1 coordinate 7,237, forward strand.
GAAGACGAAAGTTTCATCGTGCTGGAAGGCGAAGTCCTGTTTCAAACCGAGCAAGGCCATTTCCTGCTCAGCGCCGGGCAGGGAATTGTTATTCCGAAAGGTTTGCGCCATTGCCCGAAAGCCGCCAGCGAAGGCCCAATGCCACTGGCGCTGATTATCGAACGCGCCGAAACCAAACGGCTCGGCGATTGATATTTTGGAGTGCGGCGGTCTCGACGCCGCTTTCCATTCACTGCCCCAAACTTCCGCTTGAATTCGAATAATTCGATGGAGAAAGCAAAAGCGGCGTCGAGCCGCCGCACCCCACAGGAGACCATTTGAGATGACTATCTCTGTCAGCACTCAGCTTGGCGCTTATGAAATCCTCGCTCCACTTGGGGCGGGCGGGATGGGCGAAGTTTATCGCGCCAAAGACACTCGCTTGAACCGCGAAGTTGCGCTCAAAGTGCTGCCGCCGGAATTCGCGCAGGACGCAGACCGTTTGCGGCGATTCAAGCAAGAGGCGCAGGCCACAAGCGCGCTCAATCATCCGAACATCCTGACCGTTCACGACATAGGCACACACGAAGGTCAGCCGTTTATCGTCGCCGAATTGCTGGAAGGCGAAGAGTTGCGCGCGCAGTTGAACGAAGGCGCGATTGCTCCGAAGAAAGCGGTTGAGTACGCGCGGCAAATCGCCGATGGTCTGGCCGCCGCCCATGCCAAAGGCATCGTTCATCGAGACCTGAAGCCTGAAAACCTGTTCATCACCACAGATGGCCGCGTCAAGATTCTGGATTTCGGTTTGGCCAAACTGCGCCCGCAACCCGCGATGAATGCCGGTTCTGAAGTCGCCACACAAAAGAAAATCACCGATCCCGGCACGGTCATGGGAACGGTTGGGTATATGTCGCCCGAACAGGTGCGCGGGCAAGACGTGGATCATCGCTCGGATATTTTCAGCTTCGGCGTGATTTTGTACGAGATGCTGTCAGGCCAGCGGACATTCAGCGGCGATTCGGCGATTGAAGTAATGAACGCGATTTTGAAGGACGAGCCGCCGGAACTGAGCGAGACGAACGCGAAGGTTTCGCCGCAACTGGAAAAGCTGGTGCGGCGCTGTTTGGAGAAGAAACCGGAGCTGCGATTCCATTCAGCGCACGATTTGGGGTTTGCGCTGGAAACATTGTCGTCGGCTGGGTACGCCCGCGCCCTCGCGGGCAGGTCTGGGGAAGAGACTTCTTCGATTCCAATGGGCAACTTGCCAAGCCAGCACGCGGGGGCGCGTGCGTACCCAACGGGGCGCGAGCGACTCGCGTGGCTGGCGGCGGCAGTCTTGCTGTTGGTCTCGCTGATCTCGTTGCCCTTCGCCGTGAAGTATCTGCGCCAGTCGCCGCCCGCTGCGCCGGTGGCCGCGCGCTTTACCATCGCCGCGCCGGAGAAGGCTACGGCCATCTCGACGCCGGAGCTATCCCCCGACGGCCGCCATCTGGTTTTCGTGGCGACGACGGAAGGCAGGAGTAGTCTCTGGCTGCGTCCGCTGGGTTCGCTCACGGCGCAACCGCTGCCCGGTACGGAGGGCGTTTTCGGTTTACCTTTCTGGTCGCCGGATAGCCGCTCGCTGGGCTTCTTTGCCGGGAGCGAACTCAGGAAGCTTGATCTGGCGGGCGGCGCGCCACAAACGCTGTGCAAGTTGCCAGCAGGCATCCTTCAGATAGTCGGCGGCACGTGGAATAGCGACGGTGTCATTCTCTTCTCTGGCAACGCAGGGATTTATCGCGTCCCGGCGACAGGCGGCGAGCCGACGCTGGCGCTGCGATCAGACCAGCCGGGGCTTCACCGCTGGCCGGTCTTTTTACCTGACGGTCACCACTTCCTCGTGCGCAGGACGCCCACACAGGGGGCTGCGGAAATTCATCTCGCCGCGCTCGACCGCCAGGAGACCACGCGCCTGCTGGCGGCGGATTCACAGGCGCGCTATACCAACGGCCATTTGTTTTTTGCGCGCGCCAGAGCCTTGCTCGCGGTGCCCTTCGATGCCGGCGGCTTGAAACTCACAGGCGAGCCTTTCGTGATCGCGGACAAGGTAAGAGTCACAGGTAACACCAGAGGATACTTTTCCGTATCCGACAACGGCAGCCTGGCCTACGATCCGAACACTGTCACCGACACTCAGCAACTGACCTGGCTGGATCGCGCGGGCAAGCCGTTCGGCACAGTCGGGCCGCCGGGCGAGTATGAAACTCCTCGGCTGTCGCCCGACGGTCAGCGAGTCGCGGTAGTGCGGCGTGATCCGCAAATCCGAACCCAGGACATCTACGTGATAGACCTAGCGCGGGACGCTGGTTCGCGGCTGACCTTTGATCCGGGCGAGGATCGCGATCCGGTCTGGTCGCCCGATGGCAGCCGCATCGCCTGGCGTGCGAATCGGGACGGGGCTTATCAGATTTACCAAAAGCTGGCGAGCGGCGTCGGGCCGGAAGAAGTGCTGCTCAAAGACAACGTTACCATCGGTGCTCCCAGTTGGTCGGCGGATGGCCCCTTCCTCCTTTACACTCGGATTGATCCGAAAACGGGACAAGATTTGTGGACGCTGCCGCTCGCGGGAGACCGCCAGCCCGCGCTGTTTTGGCAGACGCCGTTCTTCGAGGGCCAGGGACGATTCTCGTCCGACGGGCGCTGGGTCGCTTACACCTCAGACGATCAGGGAAGGTACGAGGTGTACGTGCAGACTTTTCCCGCTTCGGGTGGCAAGTGGCAGATTTCGCCCAGTGGCGGCTACATGCCGTGGTGGCGGAGCGATGGCAAAGAGTTGTACTACCTTTCCGCTGACGGGAAGCTGATGGCGTTGGAGATAAAGCCGGGCGGTAGCTTCGCGGCGGGCGCGCCCCGGGCGCTTTTCGATCTCGCGCCAGTGCGGGCGATTGGCGGCGCGAGCAGCTATGCGGTGACGGCGGCGGGAGATCGCTTCCTCTTCGTCACGACGCGGGAAGAGGCCGCGAGTCTGCAATTCACCGTCGTGACGAACTGGACGGCGAAATAATGTGGAGTGCGGTCGGCTTGCCGCCGCTTTTCGTTCGCGGCTCGAAACTTCCGCTGCACCTTGAATCGGTCAGAGGCGAATGCCAAAGCGGCGTCTAGCCGCCGCAGTCCAAAGATCGCTGAACTGGGCGGCGAAATAATGTGGAGTGCGGTCGGCTTGCCGCCGCTTTCCGTTCGCGGCTCGAAACTTCCGCTGCACCTTGAATCGGTCAGAGGCGAATGCCAAAGCGGCGTCTAGCCGCCCGCAGTCCAAAGATCGCTGAACTGGGCGGCGGAGGCGAAATAATGTGGAGTGCGGTCGGCTTGCCGCCGCTTTTCGTTCGCAACGCAAAATATCCGTATTAACTCGAAACGTGGCGACTCGAATTTTATGTTTTGAATCGAATGGGTTCGATAACGAAAGCCAAAGCGGCGGCAAGCCGACCGCACTCCAAACTCCCAAAGGAGAGTCATTATGGAAAAGGATTGGCCACACGCGCCGGTTCATCGGTTGGATACGAACGGCGTGTTTATGGTTACGGCGGCGACGCACAATAAAATCCATCTGTTTCGTGAGCCGGAGAAGCTGACCTTGCTGGAAAACAGGTTATTGTCGCTGGCGAAACTTTATGGATGGCAGTTGGAGGCTTGGGCCGTATTTTCCAACCACTATCATTTCGTTGCGCGCGGCCTGCCGGAAGCGCAAGATTTGAAAAAGCTGCTCTCGCATCTGCATTCCGACACTGCACGCGAAGTAAATAAAATGGACGAAGCCGTAGGGCGAAAGGTCTGGTTCAACTTTTGGGATACGAAACTGACCTTTCAACGCTCTTACCTGGCGCGGTTGAATTACGTCCATCAGAACGCGGTTAAGCATGGACTGGTGAATGTTGCTGGCCAGTATGACTGGTGTTCGGCAGCCTGGTTTGAGCGAAACGCTCTACCTTCCGCCGTCAAAACCATCTATGGCTTCAAAATTGATGAACTGAATATCCGCGATGATTTTTGACTTGGAGTGCGGACGGCTCGCCGCCGCTTTTCGTTCGCAAGGCGAGGCTCGTGTGGAGTGCGGGCGGCTCGCCGCCGCTTTCCGTTCGCAACTACAAAATTTGCTTTGACTCGAATCGCGGCCACCCGGACTTTCCGCTTTGATTCGTATGGGTTTGGTAACGAAAGCCAAAGCGGCGGCGAGCCGACCGCACTCCATAGTGTTGAAGTAGAGCTTTTATTTGAATCAATCACCCCGCCGGGCAGAGCTTGCCGCGGCCATTTCTTCGGAGGAACCATGAAACGTCTGTTGCTTTCCATTTCGGCGCTGTTGTTGGCGCTGGCTGTCAATCCACTCTTTCCATCAGTCAAAGGCGATTCCAAAAACGATCCGATGGTTGTTGCGCCTGAAACCGTAGGGATGTCCACCAATCGGCTGGCCAATATCCGCTCGGTAATGAACAAGCACGTTGCCGAAAAACGCATCCCCGGAGCTTCGGGGTTGATCGCGCGCAAAGGCAAAATCGCTTACCAGGAAACTTTCGGCATGGCTGATATGGAAGCAGGCAAGCCAATGCGGATGGACACGATTCATCGCATTTATTCGATGACCAAACCCATCACCGGCGTCGCGTTGATGATGCTTTACGAAGAAGGCAAGTTTCAGCTCAACGATCCTGTCGCCAAATTCCTGCCCGAATTCGCCAAGATGCAAATCGCCATCGAAGAAAAAGACCCACAAACCGGCAAGCCCGTCATGAAAACCGTTTCGGCCAAACGCCCGATCACTGTTCGAGACTTGCTGCGCCACACGGCTGGGCTGACTTACGGAGTGTTTGGCGACACGGTTGTAGATCGTGAATACCGCAAAGCCAAAATTTTGGGACAGTTGAATCTGGCCGAATTCGTCACGGAGCTTGCGAAAATCCCGCTGCAATACGAACCCGGCACGCGCTGGCATTACAGCGTGTCGGTGGACGTGCAAGGCCGTTTGATCGAAGTCCTGTCCGGCAAGCCCTTCGATCAGTTTTTGCAGGAGCGCGTTTTCACGCCGCTGGAAATGAACGACACGGGCTTTGTCGTTCCGGCCAGCAAAAAAGATCGCATGGCCAAGCTGTACACGCTGACCAAAGAAGGCCAGCTTCAGCCATCGCTGATTTGCTCCACGTCGCAGGAATGTATAGAGAAATTCCCGAACGCCGCGCCTTCGGTTTTTCAATCTTTGGGAATGTTGTCCGGCGGCGGCGGACTGACTTCGACGGCGTATGACTACCTGCGCTTCTGCCAGATGTTGCTGGACAACGGCCAATACAACGGCAAACGATTGCTCAGCCGCAAAACCGTGCAATTGATGAGCAGCGACCATTTGGGGAGCATTCCGGGATTGGGGCCGGGAACTGGTTTTGGACTGGGTTTCGCGGTCAACAAATCTCCGGGTGAAGCCGGGATGATGGGATCGCCGGGCGAATACAACTGGGGCGGCGCTGCGGGCACGAAATTCTGGATTGACCCGCAAGAACAATTGATCGGCATTTTTATGATCCAGATTCTGCCGCACACCGGATTGGAATACGGTTCGGAGTTCCGCGTGCTGACGTATCAATCCATCGCTGACTAAATCGAAGCAAAAAACTTTGAGACAGGATGGACATGATTTTTTTCAGGATGAACAGAATTCAAACCAAGTTGGAACTTGGTTGTTATTGATGATTCTGTAAATCCTGCCGGAAATTTTGTTCATCCTGTCAAAAGAGAATGTCCCAATGTTGCTTGCTCTGATTTAGCTGGTACGCACCCGGTCTTCGCATGCTTGCTTCAAAGTGCGCAAAGGCCGAGTGCCTAACCAAAAAGGAGTCTTATCAAGATGAGTTTGCCGGAACGATTGCCGACTTTCGATGAACTGCCGATCAAGCCGGATTACCCGCCACGTTCCGCGTGGGGAGTGTTTGGCGATGACGACGAAATCGGAACGCTGAATCTGTTGACGCCGGATCGCGTCGCCGCTGCCGCAACGCTTGTGAAAACTGGCGAAGTCTTTCCCATGAATTGGGAACTGGAAAAACCGCATCCGCCTCTGTTTAACCGCTCGGCGTTGCAACATACCGTGCAACGGCGGCGGCGCAATGTCTTCGACGACATTTACGACAGCTTCAACACACAATCGTCTTCGCAGTGGGACGGCGTGCGGCATTACGGCCATCGGCAGCATGGGTTTTACAACGGAGTGACCGAAGAGCAGATTGCCGACCCCGCAAATTCGATCATCGGCATTCATAACTGGGCGCGGCGGGGCATTGCCGGGCGCGGCGTGCTGATTGATTTTCGCCGCTTCGCTGACGCGCATGGCATCAGCTATTCGCCCGGAGTTCGATACGGAATTACTGCTGAACAAATACAGGCCGCCGCAGATTGGCAAGGCGCTCGCTTTCAAACCGGCGACATCCTGTTGCTGCGCGTCGGCTGGATCGAATGGTACGACTCGCTCAGCGAAGAGCAGCGAGTCGCGCTTACCCAACCCGGCGGCATGCAAATCGCCGGACTGACACAAGGCGAAGATTCGTTGCGGTTTTTGTGGGACAACCACTTTGCCGCCGTTTGCAGCGACAATCCCAGTTTTGAAGCCAACCCGTTTCCCAAAGAAGATGAAGCTTTACACGACACGATCATCGGATTGTGGGGAATGCCAATTGGCGAAATGTTTACGCTGGATAAGTTGGCGGCGGCTTGTGCGGCTGATCGGCGCTACGAATGTTTTTTCACGGCTGCGCCGTTGAACAAACTGGGCGGCGTGGCTTCTCCGCCCAATGCGCTGGCGATCAGGTAGAGTCAATTCAAAAAAACACTCGCTGAACGAACCAGAAGCTTCCGGCCAGAATCACTACGGCTGAGCCGATGGTCGCAACTCTCTCGGCCAATGCCGGTTTGTTGCGGCGCAAGGTCATCAGCAACGCTGCCGCGACAATGACAATGCAGACCTGTCCGATTTCGACGCCCAGGTTGAACGAAAACAGCGACCAGCCCAATGCTCCGCGCGGCAACCCGAATTCCCGCAGCACGCCCGCAAAGCCAAACCCGTGAATGAAACCGAAGGAAAACGCGATCCACGCGCGCACGTCGCGCCCGGTTTTGCCAACCATTAAATTGTCAATGCCGACGTAAACAATGCTCAAGGCGATGGCCGGTTCGATGAGGCGCGCCGGAGGGCTTAACACATCCAGCGCCGCCAGCGTCAGCGTGATGCTGTGAGCCAGAGTGAACGCCGTGACGATCAACAGCAATCGCCGCAAGCTTCCGCCCAGCAGCAGCAATCCGATGATGAACAGAATGTGATCCGGTCCGGCGAAAATGTGCTGGATGCCGCTGACCAAAAATCGCTTTACGACGGCCAGCGTGCTGTGCCAATTGCCCGAAGCTCCGCCGAAGAAGTATTCAACGCTGGCGTGATCTTTGTCGGCGATGTCCTGATGAGTCAGCGCGTCGTCTTCGTAAACATTGATGAAGGTTTGATGCTGCGGATCGTAAGGGAACAGCGATGAACGAACAGTCAGCGAGATCGGCGTCGTTCTGGTTTGAAAGCGCAAGCGCAACGACAGCGCCTGTTGATCGGGAAGAAGCTGGATGTCGAGCAATTCAAATTCAATCGCCTGCCCGTCTGCCGTCAGCAGCAAACGAGGTCGCAGCAGAGTTTGAACCGCTTCTTTTCGGGAATTGGCCAGCGATGGTTCCAACAAAGACTCGGCGGGTGTGATGTTCAGTTCGTGGGCGAGGTCAATGACGTGAACGATCAGCGAGGCTTCTAACCGGCCTTGGTTGAGCCGCAAATTCAGATAGCTGTATGGCGCGGGGTGAGCGAAAACGGGCGCTGCCAATCCGACAACAATCGCAATCAGCAGCGCCACGCGAAGCAGTTTTGAACCAGTCACGGTTATTTCAGCTCAGAGTAAATCGCCGTGACGGCGGGTTTCAGGCGACCCAGATCGTAGCCTTTGAATTTTTCCGGCAGCTTAAAATCGGCGACAGCTTGATCCACAGTCTTTCCGGCTTTCTTGGCTTCTTGAGTGGCGGCGACTACGGCAGCCATAAACTCACCATAAGCCTTCAACTCGCTCAAAGGCTGAACGGGTGAGTGGCCGGGAATGATGGATTCAACGCCTTTGATTTGCGCCGCCTTCGCCAGCGTCTTCGGATATTCCAAGCCGCTGCCGCCGTTGTTGATGTCAATGAAAGGCAGCCCTTTGGCAAAGGCAAACATGTCGCCGGAATGCATGACCTTCAACGCGGGGAAGACGACAAAGGTGTCGCCGCTGGTATGGCCGCGCCCGACGTAATACAGGTCAATTTTGTCTTTGCCGCTCAGCAAACTCAGTTTGTCTTTGTAAGTTTTCGAAGGCAAAAACTTTTTGCCTTCGGCGGACTGGAACGCAGGCATTTTTTCCATGTTCGTCTTGGTATTTTCCTGCGCGACGAATTCAACCGTGCCGGTGAAGGCGCTGTTGCTGCCCACGTGGTCGCCGTGAGTGTGGGTGTTGATGACCATGGTCACGGGTTTGGGGGTGACTGATTTAATCTTGTCCAAAATGCCGGGGCCGTTGTTGGGGAGTTTGGTGTCCACCACGACGACGCCTTTGTCGGTGATGAACGCCGCAGTGTTTCCGCCGCCACCGGAGATCATGTACAAGTTGTCTTTTACTTTTGAAATTTCCAGACCTGCCGGTTGTTGTTGCGCCAGCGCCAACGAAATCGCGCCGACGAGCAACAATCCGGCCAGAACCGTAATTCGTTTCATAGAGAGCCTCCTAAGTTGTAAGTTTTCCGAAATCATATACAGCGATACCAACAGGCACAAGAAAGTCGGCTACAATTGCGCTGACGGATGCCTGGTCGCTACATCGAAGCAAAAACCTTTGAAACAGGATGGACAGGATTTTGTTCAGGATGAGCAGGATTCAGGTCTGACGGGATGGCCTCAACCATTGAGGTTCTTGTCAATCCTGTTAAAAATCCGGTTCATCCTGTTTTCTGACGTAGTGTCGCAGTGTTGTTTGTTCTGATTTTGTAAATGGCCTGGCGTACCAGGCGATTCAAGCGAGACTCAATCACTTTCAACTCTCAACCAAAGGATCAAACTTATGATTATTCGGCGTATCGTTCTGTTTGTCGTCGCGTTGTTGCTGATGACGTTGATGGGTTCGGCGCAGGAGGAATCGTTCGACAGTTCGCGCCTGGCCGCGCTGGCCAAAGAATTGAAAGCCGGGAATAGCACCGCACTATCCGCTTTCTGGGAAGAAGTAAAAGGCAAGGCTCCGCTGGTCGAACCCGTAACTGGAGACGACAAGAATTTCTGGGTGACGTATTTGTGGCGAGGAGACGCCGACACCAAACGTGTCGGCATGGTTGGCGGCGCTCCGGTCGGAGACGTGCTGGCAAAATTCCTGACACGGTTGGGCGAAACAGATGTGTGGTATCGAACGGAAAAGCTGCCGCGCGATGCGCGCTTCACATACATGTTTATGCTCAACCCGGAAAAGCTGACGCTGGGTGACAAAGACCTGGAAGCCAAAGTGCTGAAAATGTCGCGGCGCGATTCGCTCAACCCGCGTTCGTTTCCGACGCCGCCCAATGCCGCCTACGTCGAATTGCCGGGCGCTTTGCCGCAAACCTGGATCAAACCCGCCGATGCGCCGAAAGGCGAAATCAAACCGGAGAAAATCAAAAGCGAAATTCTGGGCGAAGAGCGCAACATCAAAATTTACGTGCCGCCCGGTTACAACGCCGACGGCAAACCATGCGCGTTGTTGATTTACTTCGACGGGGAAGTCGTCCCGTTTATGGTTCCGCTGGGAATCGTTCTGGATAACCTGATTGCCAAAGAAAAAATTCCGCCGACCATCGCTGTGATGGTTTCCAGCGGAGCAACGCGCGCACGCGATCTGGCTTGTTCGCCGAAGTTCGCGGACTTTCTGGCCAAAGAACTGGTGCCGAATCTTCGCAGCCGGTTTCGCGTGACTGCCGACCCGAAACATACAGTCATCAGCGGATTCAGTCTGGGCGGATTGATGGCGTCCTATTCCGCCATGCGTCATCCCGAAATCATCGGCAATGTGTTGTCGCAATCCAGCTCGTATTGGTTTTACGAAGGTTGGACGATGACTTCGCCGGAAAACGTTTTTGGCGACAGCGGCTGGCTGACCGGGCAGTTTGCGGCGTCGCCAAAATTGCCGCTGCGGTTTTTTATGGAAGTCGGCAAGCTGGAACAAGGACTGCCGGTCAATATGGTGCTGGAAAATCGCCGATTGCGCGACACGCTGCTGGCCAAAGGCTATTCGGTCGTTTATTCCGAATACAACGGCGGACACGACGTGCTGCATTGGCGCAATTCGTTGGCAGATGGATTGATGGCGTTGATTGGAAAAACGGAAACGAAGTAGTCGCCAAGAACGATTGACGCAAAGCCAGCCGGACGGCTAGCGTACGGCCTGATTCAACGACCTTTACTTTTTTTGATCTGAAAAGCAGGAAGCAGTGAATGGCAAAATTGATTACCGATATTCGATGTGGGGATTGTTTAGAAGTTTTGCGGCAGTTCGATGATGACAAGTTTGATCTGATCGTCACTTCTCCGCCGTATGCTGACAGCCGGGATAAAACCTACGGAGGCATCAAACCCGAAGAGTATGTCGAATGGTTTTTACCGCGCGCCGAAGAATTCCTGCGCGTGTTGAAACCCACGGGCACGTTCATTTTGAACATCAAGGAAAAAGCCGTGAACGGAGAGCGGCATACTTATGTGCTGGAACTGATTCTGGCTTTGCGAAAACAAGGCTGGTTGTGGACGGAAGAATTCATCTGGCACAAAAAGAACAGCTATCCCGGCAAATGGCCAAATCGGTTCCGCGATGCTTGGGAACGCTGCCTGCAATTCAACAAAACGAAAAAATTCAAGATGCTTCAGGATGAAGTCCGCGTGCCAATGGGAAGCTGGGCAGAAACACGGCTTAAATCTCTGGGCAAAAATGATGTTGTCAGGTTCGATTCCCAAGTCGGCAGCGGCTTCGGCAAAAACATCTCCAACTGGCTGGATCGAGAGCTTGCTTATCCAAACAACGTCTTGCACCTGGCGACCGAAAGCGGCAACAAAAAACACAGTGCGGCTTTTCCATCGGCGTTGCCGGAATGGTTTATCAAACTTTTCACCGAAGCGGGCGATTGGGTGCTCGATCCGTTTCTTGGATCAGGGACAACGGTTGAGATTGCTGAAAAGCTGCAACGCAATTCAGTTGGCATAGATATTTTGCCGGAATACTGCGAAATCGCATGCTCACGCACTCAACAATCCAAGCTTTTGCTTGTTAATGGAAAAGCCAACCATGCCTGAAATCACCAAGCAGGAAATCGTCGAGTTCATCGAAAACAACATTCAGAAGTTTCACGCTCGTCGGCTGGATAGCCTGACCAACCTCAAGCTGAACAAAATCCTCAAGCGAAAGAATCCTTATCTTTACAAAGCCAAGAACATCGTTATTGCACAGGGTTTGGTGAAAGAGATTTTGGACGCTCATCTTTCTGCACAAGAAGAAGGTATCTTCGGCGACTTCCTTGAAGAGTTGGCAATCTTCATTTGCGGCAAGGCTTATGGCGGACGTAAATCTTCCGCCAACGGAATTGATTTGGAGTTTGAGCGAGGGGGAGTTCTTTACGTAGTTTCCATCAAGTCTGGTCCGAACTGGGGGAACAGCCGACAGATCAGCAAAATGAAGGACGATTTCAGCAAAGCCAGACGAATCCTCCGCACTGGCGGCCAAAACAAACAAGTTGAAGCCGTCAACGGATGTTGCTACGGCCAGGAATCCAGCGAAGACAAAGGCGATTACTCAAAACTTTGTGGCGAATCTTTTTGGGAATTTGTGTCAGGACAGCCTCGTTTGTATCTGGACATCATTGACCCGCTTGGCCATCAGGCCAAAGAGCGAAACGAACTTTTTCATCAGGAATACGGGAAAGTCGTCAACGCCTTCACGAAACAATTCATTGATGAGTTTTGTGACTCCTCGTTCCAGATTGATTGGGAAAAACTGGTTGCATTTAATTCCGGTCGAAAAACCAGAAAGGCAAAATCAGATGAACCGTAGAGACTTCAATTTCGGATTGATGGCGGCAACAGGAGCGTTGGCGTTGCCGCAAACTCAGGACAAGCTGCGCATCAATGGCGGGCGGCTGAATCAGCACATGGCGGAACTTGCCGCCTTCGGCAAGACTCCCGAAGGCGGAACGCATCGCGTGGCGTATTCCGACGAAGATTTGAAAGCGCGCGAATACACGATGGGATTGATGCGCGCGGCCAAGCTGGAAGTTTCGATTGACGCCGTCGGCAATCTGGTCGGTCGTCGAGCCGGAAGCGAAGCCAGTCTGAAACCATTGATGATTGGTTCGCACATTGACTCCGTTCCGCAAGGCGGCAGTTACGACGGACAAGTCGGTTCGATGGGCGCGATTGAAGTCGCCCAGACGCTGGCCGAAGCCAACGTTCGGTTGCGGCATCCGCTGGAAGTCGTCATCTTTCAAAACGAAGAAGGCGGAACCATCGGCAGTCACGCTTTGGCCAAAGGCTTGACCGAACGCGAACTGAACTTGGTGACAAACAGCAAAAAGACCATCCGTGAAGGCATCAAATTCATCGGCGGCGACCCTGACAAACTCGCCAGCGTCGTTCGTCGCAAAGGCGACATTGCCGCTTATGTCGAACTGCACATCGAACAAGGCGGCATTTTGCATCAAGAGAAAATCAACATCGGCGTGGTCGAAGGCATCGTCAGCGTCAATTGGTGGGATGTGACGATTGATGGTTTCGCCAATCACGCCGGAACGACGCCGATGAATCAGCGCAAAGACGCTTTGCTGGCCGCCGCGAAATACATCGAAGCCGTTAATCGCATCGTGACCAGTGTACCCGGTCGGCAGGTGGGAACCGTCGGCAAGATTCAATCGCTGCCCGGCGCTTACAACGTTGTGCCGGGAAAAGTGTTGACCAGTTTGGGGCTGCGCGATTTGGACGCTGCCAAAGTCAAAATGCTGTTTGAAAAGATTCAAGCCGAAGTTCGCCAGATTGAACAAGCCACCGGAACGAAGTTCGAGTTCAAACAGATCAATGAAACTCCGCCCGCGCCAACTGACGAACGCATTCGCCGCGTCATTGCCGATGCCGCCAAACAGCTTGGCTTCACGACGAAGTTGATGCCCAGCGGAGCAGGACACGACGCTCAGGAAATTTATAACCTCTGCCCGGTGGGGATGATTTTCGTTCCCAGCCGCGACGGCATCAGCCACTCGCCGCGCGAATTTTCCGCGCCCGAAGACATCACCAACGGCGCGAACGTGCTGCTGCATACCTTGCTAGCGCTTGATTCCAATTGACGGCAATGAACGAGTTTGACGCGATCATTCTTGGTGGCGGCCCGGCGGGCATCAGTTCCTTGCTCTGGGCGAACTCGCTCGGTTTGCGAGCCGTGTTGCTGGAACCGGCGGCGGAACTCGGCGGGCAATTGCTGCACATGGTTCATCGCGTGATTGATTATCCGGGCTTGATTGCTGACAACGGGCGACATTTGCGCGACGAATTTGAAATGCAGTTGCGCGAATTGAAGCTGGATTATCGGCTCAGTTGTCGGCTGGAGGACATCAATCTTGACCAGCGAACATTGCGCTGCAATGGCGAGTTGCTGAGGGCGAAAGCCATCATTCTGGCCACGGGAGCGCGCAAACGACGTTTGGGAATTCCCGGCGAAGATCGTTTTGCCATCAGTGGCGGCGTCAGTTTTTCAGCGACACGCGATCACAGTTTGTACGCAGGGAAAAGCGTTTGCGTCATCGGCGGAGGCGATTCGGCTGTCGAAAACAGTTTGATTCTTTCTCGCGTCTGCCCGCATGTCACATTGATTCATCGGTCGGAACATTTTCGCGCTCGTGCTGAATGGCAACGCGAAGCTCGGCAAACGGCGAACATCACTTTCCTGACCGGCGTTCAGCCGATTGCCATCGAAGGCGCACAAACAGTCGAACGATTGATTGTCGAAGAGATTCATTCCGGCGAGTTGCGAACAATTGCGACCGAAGGCGTTTTCATTCGTGTCGGCATTGCGCCGAACACCGAAGGCTTTCGCGGACAGATTGCTTTGGATGAAGCGGGTTATATCGTTGCCGATCAGCAGCAGCGAACTTCGGCGAATTGGGTGTATGCGGCGGGCGATGTTTGCAAACCGGTTTGTCTGAGCGTAGCGACCGCCATCGGACACGGAGCGATTGCCGCCAAAGACATTGCAGTACGGAGAGCGTAAGCGACCTGAGTCTTGTTTGATGTGCGCTTGCAAGAAAACACAAGTCGCTTACGCTCTCCGTATCGCATCACTCTGTTTCAAGGAGCAACAGCCATAGGCTTTTCGACAAACAGCGGATCCACATATTTCTTCAGCCAGGTATGGAACTTCCCACTGCTGAAATTGATTCCGTCGGTTTCTGAATTGATGCTGACGGCGACGACGCTGACCTGCACGGCTCCGCCCGGAGGTCTTCGAGTTTGGCGATAAGCAGTCAGTTTCGTCGGCAAATAATCGGCTGCGCCTTCCGGTTTGATTTCGATTTCATATCCGTCTGGAATAAATCGTTCCTGGCCGACGCTGTTGTATCCGGCGGCGTTTGCCAACAGGTTCAATCCTTCGGAAATTTGCGCGCGGTCATTGATGACCACCGGAGTTTTTTTGTCATTGCCCAACGGCCTGACGCGCAATTCCGCAATCTGGCTCGGATGAATGCGATGCCGCAACGCTGTCAACATCGGCCAGTTGAAAAAGACAGTTCCGGCAATCCACACCAGCAATGCCGCCGCTGAAAACAGTTTTGGGCGCAGATCGGATTTTCCTTCGCCTGCATCTTTTCGCGCCGACCGCAGCAGCCAGACGGCAAACACGGCGACCAGCAACAACGCAAACAAACTGACGGCCATCGGCAGCAAATAATTGTTCAGAATTTGGGACGTGGTTGGAAACATTCACTCGCTCCTGTTCAAGAAAGTTCGGTCAAGATTTCGTTCATCGTGGCGACCAAAAAGTCGGCGTTGGGTTTATCGAAAGGCATCGGCGGACGGATTTTGACGACGTTGTGAAACGGCCCGTCCGTGCCGAGCAGAATGCCGCAATCGCGCATGCGGTTGGCGACGAAGGAAGCTTCTTCGGCGGCGGGTTCCAACGTCGCGCGGTCGCGCACCAACTCCACGCCCAGAAACAATCCTGAACCGCGCACGTCACCAACCATCGGAAACCGTTCCACGAATGGTTGCAAGCCTTCAAGCATTCGTTCGCCAACGCGCAGCGCGTGTTGTTGCAGCTTTTCATCGCGGACGATGTTCAGAACTTCCAGTCCGACAGTACACGACACAGGATTGCCGCCGAAGGTGCTGAAAAATTCCATGCCGTTGTTGAACGAATCGGCGATTTCCGGCGTCGTCACCAGCGCGCCAATCGGATGGCCGTTGCCGATGGGTTTGCCCAAAATGACTATGTCCGGCGTGACGCCGTGATCCTCGAACGCCCAGAAATTTGTGCCGACTCGACCGAAACCTGTTTGCACTTCATCGGCAATGCACACGCCGCCCGCCGCTCGAACGGATTGATAAACCGACGCCAGATAATTCGCAGGCATGAAAATTTGCCCGCCGACGCTGGGACAGGTTTCGGCGATGAAGCCCGACAAGCCTTTGCCGTTGCGTTCCAACCTCTCAATCACTTCCCGGACGTGAGCGGCGTATTTCTCTCCGGCTTGCGCGTCGCCGTATTTGTACTGGCCGCGATAACCGTCCGGGATTGGCGCGGTGTGAACCCAATCGGGCGCTCCCGTGCCGCCGGGGCCGTCGTGTTTGTAAGGACTGATGTCAATCAAGCCGGTGGTGTGGCCGTGATAGGCCGCTTCGAGCACGATCATGTCTTTTTGCCGCGTGTGCGCCCGCGCCAAACGCAACGCCAGTTCGTTGGCTTCGCTGGCCGAATTGACGAAAAAGCAGACGCTCAGCGGTTCGGGCAAAGTCGCGCACAAGCTTTCAGCGTAGCGATTGATCGTGTCGTGCAAATAGCGCGTATTGGTGTTCAGCACGCGCATTTGTCGGTAAGCGGCTTCGAGCACGCGCGGATGGCAATGGCCAACGTGCGGGACGTTGTTGTAAGCGTCCAGGTATTGCCGCCCGGTTTCGTCGTAAAGATATTGCCGCCAGCCGCGCACGACTTTCACCGGATCGCGGTAGCCAATGCTCAAATTGCGGCCAATGCGTTCGCGCCGCACGGCCAACGTTTCGGCTTTTGTTGGCGCTTCCGGCGGAAAACATTCGGCGGGAATGCCAAGAATCAGATTCGGATCGGGCGAAAACTCGCGCCAGATTTCGCGTTCGCTGGCGCGGCAAACGCCCGGAAAGTCGCAATCCAGATCGAGCAAGTCCGTGATGATTTGAAAGTGCAAGTGAGGAGTCCAACCGCCGTTGACTGACGGCGCACCCACTGAACCCAGCAATTGACCGGCTTCAAACTGTTGCCCGACGCGCAAACTTTCAATCGAACCTTCGCTCAAATGGCCGTAGAGCGTGAAAAACGACTGCTCGCCGAATTTGTGTTTCAAGATGATGACTGGGCCGTAATCCAGCGGTGCGGAGTTGTTGTTGAGCGCGTGAACTTCGCCTGCGAGCGGCGCATAAACCGCCGAATCCGCTTCGACAAACAAATCAATTCCCAAATGCACCGTGCGCCGTTCACCCAAAGAAGAAGCCGATGAGTCGGCGTCGAACAGCGGCGTAACGTAAAGCATTCGCGCTTCGTCATACCGTCCCACGCCGACGTTGACGCCCGCCGCTTTCATCATTCCAAACAACCGCGCGGTCAATTTCGGTTCGCTGTTTTCCGCCGGCTCGCCGCTCAGCAGCGGGCTGCCGACGCTGAGATCGAAAACCAACAAAGGCTCCGTTTTCAGATCAACATCAATCACAGACGCAATCTTCGCCGTCGCGTTCGTAGTTCCGCCTTCAGGCGGTCGGGTCTGTTTGCCAAGCCTGCCGCCTAAAGGCGGAACTACGAACGTGTTTTCCGTGAATGTTTTCTTCAGGCCGCAAGCCTGCCGGAACGCAACTTCGGCGAAGCGCGGATGAATGTTTGCCAGCTTCGGCAAAGTGTTGCGGATCGGTTGTTGGCTGATGGAAAGGTATTCGTCGTCAGGACGCTGTTGCTGCTGAAACGCCGCCAGACAAACGCTGACGCAGAGCCGCAAACGAACCAACCCGAACAGCGCCGCAAGTTCAGCGTCGGTCAAAGGGTTTTCTGCGTGATAACCAGCGACCATTTGCGCGGCTACGGCCAGCGGATCGGCTTTATCGAGCACGGCGTAAGCAATGGCTACAGCCAGTTCGTTGATCGTGTGGCTGACGACCATATCGCCGAAATCCACCAAACCCGTGACGTGTTGATTGCGCGAATAAAGGTCTTCGCCGCCGCCGACCAACACGTTGTAATCGTTGGCGTCGTTGTGAATCGCGCTGCGGCGAAGTCGCGGCAACAAAGGTGCGGTGTGCTGTTCAAAATCGTCAGCCAGCTTGCCGACCAGTTGCCGCAATTCGGCGTTGGCGATCAGCGATTCGTGTTTGCGAACTTCGCGCAGGCCGTTGGCCAAATCCCAATGAAAATCTCTGTGAATGGCCGGGTGATCGAAGTTCGCCAACGCGCGATCCAGCTTGCCCAAACAAGCGCCGAGTTCGCCGAGCAGTTCTGGCGAATGCCGCCGCACAGTGCCGAGCGGAACTCCGTCCAGATGCGTAATCATCCAGGCCAAATGTCTGGCTCCGGTTGGCGAATCCATTTCGGCAAGCGTCTTGCCGTCGGTTGTCGAAACAACTTTTGGGCAAATCGAAAGCTGGCCAGCGACGTGCTGCATCGCTTTTTGCTGAGCTTCCAGCATTGCGTGGCCTTCGGCGGCATTGGCGATTTTGAAGACGAATCGTTCGCCGGTTTCGGCAGTCAGCAAAAAATTTTGATCGCGCTCGCTTGGCAACGGCACGGCTTCGGCTGCGATGTTGAAGAGTTGCCGCGCAAATTGAATGGCTTCTTCCTGAGTGAAAGTTGGAGTGTGATGTAACAACGACATAAACAGTTATACAGCTTGTGATGTTGAAGCCTGAGCTTCAAAACGATTGTTCGACGCTGCCGGTAACAAGGTCATCACCAATCTGCCAGCCGCCGCCAATCCGAACGCAACCAGCAACGGCGTTGAATAACTTCCCGTCCATTCGCGCAACAGGGCGATGAAGTAAGGAAGCCAGGTTTGGCCTACGGTCATTGCCGGAAACAAAATCGCCAGCACGCGAGCCAGCGACGAAACCGAGTATTGGTCGGCGGCGATCAATGCCGTCAGCAAAAAATCACTGCCCATCGCCAATCCGAAAATCACTGCGAATAGGTAAGGCGTCGCAGGCGCTTTGACAAAAAACAGCATCGGCAACGCTGCTGCCAGTAACAGGTATGCCAGCGTCAGCACGTGGCGCTTGGGCAATCGGTCAGACAGCCGCCCGACCATCAATCGGCCAATGGCGCTGGCAATCAGCAACACCAACATCGTCTGACTAAACGCCAGATTCAGTGCGTTCTGGTCGCTGAATCCGCTGTCTTTCAAAATCAGTTTCAAGTGCTGACTGACAGCGGCGAAGGCTCCGGTCGAACAGCATCCGCCAATCAACAAAATCCAGAAAGAGCGTTGGCGCAAAAACTGACGGGGCGTCAGAGCTTTTTCTTCCGAAGCTGGCGCAGATTCGGCGCTGGCTTCGCCGTCGGGCAGCAAGCCCAAATCAGCGGGCTTTTCTCTCATCACCAACCAAACCAGCGGCCACGTCAGCAACAACAACCCGGCCATCAACTGCAACGCCATACGAAAACCGAAAGCTTCGGACAACGGTTTGACGACAAAGCGCGCCGATATCGCGCCGATAAAGCTGATCCCCAGATACGCAATCGAAAGCGCCGTGCCACGATGTTTGACGAACCATTGCGACAAAATCAGTTGATGTGAAAAGACTCCGCTGAAAACGTTGCCGACCATGTACACGACCCACAGCGACCAATAGAGCCAGACCGCGCCATTCATGCTTCCGAAGCCGATTAACACCAGCGCCGTCAATCCGGTTCCGATCAAAATCAACCGGCGTGGTGGAAAACGATGCGCCAGGATCGGCCCTACCCATAAAGTGGCAATCGTTCCCAGCGGCAAACCCAGCGTGATGGTCGAACGCGACCATCCGAATCCACCTTCGCTGACGGGACGTTCGAAGTAATCGTAAAAAAACGGCATCCCGAAATACGGCAAGCCCACCGCCACGCCCAGAGTGAAAAACGACGCGGCCACGATTCGCCAACCGTAAAACGTTGCGGAATTGGTTTGTTGAGTCATTGCGATTTTTCTGGAGCGGTTACGAAGTCGGCTTGTCCGGCAGCGGCACGCTGGCGTGGAAATCCTGATAAAACCGTTCGACGTAACTGTTCAGCAATTCTTCGACGCGCGCATTGTCTTTCGACGCGACGATCAAGCCGGCGTGATGATGTTTGTTCATTCGCCAGACGATTTCCGGGTCGGTGTAAGCCGATGTGTCCGGCCATTCCTGCCGTGCCAGCGAAGCGATGATGCCGGAATACAGATCGTTGGGTTTTGTCAGTTCGTAAGGTTGGTCTTCGGTGGCGGTTTCGATCTTCGCCCATTCGCCCCACAGGTTCAGCCCGGTGGCGGCTTCGACGGTTTCGGCAATGTTGGCTCCGCCGACGCGCGCGGCGATTTCCAGAAAGTAAAATTTGCCGTCGGCATTGCCTTTGATGAATTCGGCGTGAGTGACTCCGCGCACCAAACCCAAATCCTTGACGACTTCCTTGTTCATTTTCTGTAGGTCTTTTTCGTCTTTGGATTTTCGCGGCAACAATCGCGTGGTGAAAATGCCTCCGTCGTGTGCGACGTTCATCGGCGGAGCGCCGTATTTGTTGACGGCGGCGAACAGAACTTTTTTGTCTTCGACTATTGAATCTACGTGAAAAACTTCGCCGGGCACGAACTGTTCCAACACGTAATTCGACTGTTCATCGCCAAGCTGTTCCAGCACTTGCCACAACTCTTCCTGGCTGCGAATTTTCTTGATGCCGATGGCCGACGCCGACGAACGAGGTTTCAGCATCCACGGAGCCGCGACGCGATTCATGTATTCGCGCATCTTGTCGTAATTGATGACCGGACAAAATTCGGGAACGCGAATGCCTTTGTTTTGCGCTCGAACGCGCATTGCCAGTTTGTCGCGGAAATATCGGCTGGTGGTTTCGCCCATTCCCGGCACGCGCAGATGTTCGCGCAAACTGGCGGCCATTTCGATGTCGAATTCATCCAGCGCCACTATGCGATCAATGTTCGTCGTTCGCGCCAGATAACTGACGGCGTTGAACACGTGTTGGCGATTTGTCAGTTCCTGCATCAGAAAAATGTCGTCCAGATGGCCGCGCGGCCAATCGGCGTCTTTCAGGTTTTCGACCGTCAGCAACAACACGCGCCAGCCTTGTCGTTTGGCTTCGCGCATAAATTCCTGACCTTTTTCATAACTGGAAATGCAGAGAATGGTCATCTGGGATGAACCGGACATTTGAGTTTGCTCCTGTTGGTGATTGGATTTTGCGGTTGTTTCGCGCGCTGCGAAGGTAACATAGAGTTCGGAAAACAGGCGAGAGTTTCAAACCAATCTGGCCAATTGCACGCCTGCCCAGGTCGCTGCCAACCCCAACACCACACTGCCCACAGAATAAAGCAGCGCCGCGCCGGGTTTGCTGTCCCGAATCAGGTTTAGCGTTTCCAGCGAAAAACTGGAAAAGGTCGTGTACCCGCCGAGCACGCCGACCAGCAACATCGCGCGAAGTTCCGGCGAAACCGTCGCGCGCGCATCAAACCATTCGGCCAGAAAACCGATCAGCAAACTGCCTGTCAGGTTGATGAAGAAAGTGGCGTAAGGAAACTTCGGCGGTTCGCGCAACACGGCAGCGACCAGAAAATTCACCCCGAAGCGGAATCCTGTGCCGATGGCTCCGCCCAGCAAAACCAGAAGCAGTTTGTTCATGGCAGCATGTCTTCTCGTATGTCAGCCAGAAACGGCAAAGCTTTTCGATATTCGTTCAGCGACGCCAGATCAATGTCCGTTTCGATCCAGCCTTCTTCGCTGCCAGCGTCGGCCAGCAGTTTGCCGCTGTAATCGAAAATCGAACTTCGCCCGGAGTGATAAATCTTTGGATCGTTGCCGCAACGATTGATGCCGATAACGTAAGCTTGATTTTCAATCGCGCGAGCTTTGAGCAGCGTCAACCAGTGATCTACGCGAACGTCCGGCCAACTGGCGATGACTGTAATCAAGTTGGCTCCGCGTTTGGCGGCTCGGCGAAAGAGTTCTGGAAAGCGCAGGTCGTAACAGATGAAACTGGCTACGGTGAAGTCCTGCCAGTTGAACAGGCAAACATCTTCGCCCGCGACGTAAGCGGCTTTTTCTCCGCCCAGCGTGAACGGTTGCAGTTTGCAGTACCGGGCAAGTTCTTTGCCTTCGGGCGAATAGACAACAGATTCATTTCGTCCAAGCCCGCTGGCGTCTTTGGTGACGATGCCGCCAATCAAAAAGACTTTGTGTTCGGCGGCAGTGCGCGACAGGAAGTTTTGCGTTTCGCGCGTGTCGCTGTCGTGAATCGCCGCAACGTTCATGCTGAAACCCGACGCGAACATTTCAGCCAGCACGACCAGCGAACCGGCTTCCGGCCTGGCTCGGTCGAGCAGGGAAGTGATTTTGTCGTGATTCGGCGTTTTGCTTTCCCAGACCGAATCAATCTGCAAGCCATAAATTTTCATGTCTCAACTCCGGGTTCGTACCACGATCGGTGGGGAGATTTACCTCATCGCAACAACTCTAATGTAAACCGGCATAAAACCATTAGTAGCAAAAAAATATGACCTAAACCACAAGTTCGTGGCTTAAGTCATACATAGTAAATGTTTTTATTACTGATCGAAAACTAGCCTTGATGTTCAGGATGCGTGCAACCTTTGAACTCTTTCAAGTAAGTGTTGCCTTTATATTTGAGTTCCTGATGGATGCCGATCCGCGAAGTGTAATACCCGTCAATGGTCATGTTCTTGATCGCTTTGAAGAATTTTTCTTCCAGCGTCGAAGGCTTCATCTCGTTTTTGCTGATTTCGGTCAGGATGGCGATTTGTTGATCTTTGGAGGCTTTGTTGAACCCAGCGCCATTTTTCGTCTGACTCATCTTGTCAACGGCAGCCAAACCGTCAGTCCACAACTTTTTGGTTTCGGCTGGCGCTTCGCCGACCATCAGGTCAATGAAGGCCGGAACTTCGGCGGCAACGGCTCCGGGCGAATGATCGTCAGTCGGAATAATCAGATCGGAAATCGTCGCCACCAAAGCCAACTGATCGGCTTTGAAAAATTTGGGAGCCGCAGCAGCTTTCTTGGCGGGCGCGGCAGTTTTGTGGCCGCTGTGTTGTTCGTGATCATTAGCCAGCGCGTTGGTGTTCAACACCGGCAGACTGGCGCCGACGCCGACTGCAATGCCTTTCAGCGCATCGCGGCGAGAAACGTTGTTGTTCTCTTCTGACATGGTTCGTGCCTCTTGAGTAGTGGAGAGTGGAAAATGGATAGTTGATAGTTTTCTGCGGTGAGCAAACTTTCCACTATCAACTATCCATTATCAATTTGGTTAAGGTTTGTCTTTCTTTTCCGGTTCTTTGTAATCGGCCAGCCATTCGACATCAATGGCGTCGGCTTTGCGTTTGTCTTTTTCGGCAATCAGCCAGTTGCCGCGATCGTTCCAGCCTTCGCCGCCTTCGGCTTCTTTGTGGCAGAACATGCAGTCTTTGGCGCCGAATTTCTGAGCCTTTTTGACGAACGGCGGATAAGCATTGGTGGTCAGCGAAGAGCCGAGCACAATGGCTGCGGCGGCAACTGCAATGGTCAACTTGAGCAAATTCTTGGTCATTGGAGCCTTATTTCCCTCTCGAAAATAGTTTTAGTGTCAGGTTTATTCGTCACGCGCCAGCAAGCGGCGAAACAATTGTCGGCGTCCCGGATCGCTCGGAGCCAGCAACACCTGCGAAAAGCATTGCGCGGCTACCCGCTGCAAATCTTCCAGCCAGTTTTCTTCAATCAGGTAAAACTCATCGGCTTCGGCTGCCAGCGCACGTTGCGGAAATTGATAGTCCCATTCGACCATCACCGCGTTGCGCCAGAAATCGTTACGCGATTTGATTTCTACTCTGATACGACTTGCCATTGAATGACGAAGCGCCGGATTCGACCACCGCAAAGGAGTGCGGTTCCCCAAACGCGGGCGAATCTTAATCGCGGCTTCCGGTTGATGCAAGCAACCAACAAAGAAAAAAAGCGGAAGCCCGCGAAGGCCTCCGCTTTTTAGTTTTTCCATTGTCAGCTGGTTTAGAACTGCAAGCGAGCGCCAAGCTGCATCTGGAAAACCTGTCCGGGATTGTTGTTGAACAGGTAGGTTCCAGCGGCATTCTTGATCCGCAGGAAATTGGTATTGGTTGGCGCGCTGAATCCGCAATCGCGCGGCACAGGCGTAGCGCAATAGTTCGTCACCTGAGCGCCCGAAAGCTGAACGTTTTCCCAGTTGAACAGGTTGAAGAATTCAACCGAGAAAATCAACCGACGTTGTTCGCCGAAGCCAACACCTTTTTGCAACCGAAGGTCTACGTTGTAAACCGGTTCGTTGCGGAAAGAGTTGCGCTTGAAAGGAACTCCAGCCGCACTGTAGGGACGATCCGGGCCACCGATGTCTTCGTTGGCATCCGCACCGAAGGTGGCGTCAATCGGCAAACCTGACAGAAAGCGCATCGTGGTGGACGCTTCAAAGCCGTACGGAATAAAGAACACCGTATTGGCAACAAACTGGTGACGGCGATCCAGACGCGAATAGTTGAATTCCGGCGCCAGATTGAAGGCGTTTTCATAAGCCACACCACCAGCATCACGTTCGTTATCGTCGTTCGACAGGCTGCGTGACAGCGTGTAGAAGGCGTTGAACTGCCCCCATTTCTGGCGGAAATTCGCACGAACAACCATTGCCTGATACACCGAACGTCCGGTGGATTCACGCACTTGGATGCTGCCCAAATTTGGCAACGGGCGAGCCGTGCCGCTACGCAGTCCGAAGAATGGGCGCTGCGCCACGTCGTCGGTGCGGATTCTGGGAGCAGGCAGATTCAATTCACGATTGCGCTGCAAATAGAAAGTGTTGACCTGGCTGTAATCCACGCCAACCGTCAGCCCGCGAGCGATTTGGCGTTCGATGCCGCCGCCGAACTGGTACGACTTCGGATTTTTGAAGTCATTCGCCCAGGTGATGACGTTGGCATTGCGGAACGGATCAACAGAAAGACCCAATGCTGCCCCGACCGATTGAATCTGTTGCGGAGTCAGCACAGGCAGTTTGTCCAGCGAAAAGTTGTTCAGATCAATACCGATCAATTTCAACTGACGATAAACAGTGTTGTTCGTGTTTCCGGCTGGAACGGCGAACGGCAAACGGATTGAAACGTCACCCGGAGGATTTCGGAAGTTGTTCAACGGCGCAGCAAACAACAGCATCGGTGTGCGCGCATAATAAACTCCGGTGTAGGCGCGAACAGCCGTTTTGCCATCTTTGAATGGATCCCAAGCCAGACCCAAACGTGGGCCGAACTGATCGGCAACATCAGGAAGGAAGCTGGGATCAACCGAATGCCCGGACGGGAAACGGAATCCGCGCACCTGATTCATGATTGCATCATTATTTGTGGTCGGCGCGGGGTTGAATTGTCCTTCCCAGCGCAAGCCATAATTGAGCGTGAAATTCGGGCGAATGCGCCAAGCGTCCTGAGCATACAGCGCAAATTCCTTAACGGTCAGATCAAGCAGCCCGTTTCCGATTTGGCGGTCGTAGGTGACAGCCGTCGAATCAAAGCGATTGACCGTTCCAGTAGTGACGGTCGGCGTATAAGAAAGAATGTCGAGCAATGTGCTGACGTTCGTTCCGTTAAGCTGGAAGTAGCCAAATTGGTTGAACGCAAACAACTGATCGGCAAAAACGTGATTGACTTCAGCACCGAATTTGGTGGTGTGATTGCCCAAAATCCAGGTCAGGTTATTGAACACCTGAGCGCGCCAGTCGAATTGAGTCGTCGGCAGGAAGCGCACGGTTCCGAAGTTTCCAATCGAGCTTTGCACGACAGGAGCTTGAACGTTGGCTTCGCGCGGACGGACTTCGCGCGAATACTGCGCGCGCAATTCGTTGACCAGATTACCTGCAAAAAACGAAGTCAACTGGCCGGTCACGGTATAAGTGCGGTCGCGTTCTATGCCGTTGTTCGACAAGGCGCTGGTTGTGGTTGGGAACAGTGCGTTCCCAGTGGCGTTGGCATTGAGTGCCTTGTTGTTGCTTTGGTTGTAACGAATGTTGAAGCGATTGGATTCGCTGAAGTTGTAATCGAAACGCGCCAATCCGGCAATTGCGTCATTGGTCTGTACGAATTCCTGCTGTTGCCCTTTGAAGAAATCAAAAGCTTCTTGCGTGTTAGCAGTTGGCGTAAAGCTTTGCAGCAGATCGAACACCACTTGGCGCGGATTACGGAAACGTTGTTGTTCGTAGGTGCCGAAGAAAAACGCTTTGTCTCGTTTGATCGGACCGCCGATGGAACCGCCAAATTGATGTTGCGTCGGAGCCGGAGTCACTTCGCGGCCGTTGAGGAAAGTTTCCAGTCCTTTGAAGTAATCGTTCTTGCGCGAAAATTCGCGGTGGCGAAGCAGGTAAAATGCCGAACCGTGATATTGGTTGGTTCCTGATTTGGTGACCGCAGTCACCACGCCGCCGCTGGAACGTCCGAATTCAGCCGAATAGCCAGCAGCCACGACCTGAAACTCTTTGATGGATTCCTGCGGAATGGTGAACGCGTTATTCGAACGTTCGCCGCCGCGGATACCGCCGAAAAACGGCTGGTTGTAATCCAACCCGTCAATGTTGACATTGGTATTGATGCCGCGTTGACCGGACAACGAAATCTGGCCGCGTTGCGGATCAACCTGCGCCGTCGGCGTCAAGGTCACGAAGTCCTGAAAGCGACGACCGTTGATCGGCAGGTTGTTGATTGCATTTTCATTGATGACCGCGTCCGGCTGGGAAACCGTTGTTTGAATGGCTTCAGCCGTGATGGTCACTGCTTCGGCAACCGCGCCAACTCCGAGCGTGATATTCGCGTCGGTAATTTGGCCGACAGTCACCCGGACGCCTTTCAGTTCGGTTTTGGAAAATCCCGAAGACTCGGCAGTCAGGTCATAACTTCCCGGCTGTAACAGCACGAAACGATACAAGCCGTCTGCGCTGGCAACAGTGCTTTGCTGTAAACCAGTTTGAGTGTTGACAGCCTTGATGGTGGCACCGGCAACAGCCCCGCCTTGTCCGTCCCTCACAGAGCCGGAAATCTGACCGGTGCTGCCTTGAGCCTGAGCGAAGGCTTCGCTGCTGCCCAGCACGAAACACAGGGCAAACAGCATCGTAGCCATCAGCAAACGATACGAATTTGACTTGAACATAAATCTCCCTCACTTGAAGAAAAGGGTTACAGAATAGAAGCAAGCAATAGCCGATCGCCATTGCCGCTCATTGATTTGAGTGCAAACTTGATTTCATCCCTGTGAAGCCCTGCGGCTGGAAAGCTATAGTCTGGAAGCGACGTCTTCTGTCGGACGCCTGTCAATCACGTGCCGTCCGGCGTCATTTTGTGGGATAACGCCCGGCCAAAAACTACTGAGTTAAAATTACGGATGCTTCCTTACTTGATGAAGTAGGCGGGAAGGGTAAATCACCGATTTTGGATGGTCAAGTTAAGTTCACGTTAGTGGACAATTGAATTGCCGCACAAAATGTCTTCTTATTTCGTGCGAAGCCGTTCACAGAAGTGGGCAGCCCAACCTGAAAATGCAAAAGGAACCTTATGAAATTGCTGATCCGCTCCGATGTGCAACGCGCGCTTTCAATGCGAGAAGCCGTCGAAATCATCAAACTCGCATTTGCCGAACTTTCCACAGGCCAGGCCGACAGTCCGTTGCGAACCGCCATCGCTCAACCGAATCACGACGGCGTGACACTGTTTATGCCCGCGTACCTGAGCCAATGCGATGCGTTGGCGGTCAAAATCGCTTCGATTCATAACCGAAATCCCGAACGCGGATTGCCCAGAATTCACGCCTTGGTGGTGGCGATTGATCCGGCGACCGGGCAGCCGCTGGCCGTGATGGAAGGCGGCTACCTGACGGCGCTCAGAACCGGAGCGGCCACTGGAGCAGCGACGGATTTGCTGGCGCGCGCTGACGCCGAAACCGCTGCAATCATCGGAGCCGGACGACAGGCGCGAACTCAATTGTTGGCCGTCGCCGCTGTTCGTACGATCAAACGTGTTTGGATTTATTCGCGCCTGCGCCAATCTGCCGAAGCAATGATCGCCGAATTGCAGCCACAGCTTGCCACAATTGAATTGCTTGTTGCCGACACTTCAACGCAAGCCGTGCGCGACGCCGACGTGATTTGCGCGGCAACCAATTCGCGGACGCCAGTGTTCAACGGCGAAGATTTGAAACCCGGCGCGCACGTCAACGGCACAGGATCGTACACGCACGAAATGCAGGAAGTGGATTTCGCCACGTTGCGCCGAGCATCAAAAATCGTTGTGGACGAACGCAAAGCCGCTCTGGCCGAAGCGGGCGATTTGATCGTTGCGTTCAATCGCGGCGAACTCCGGCTGGAAGACATTTATGCCGAGCTTGGCGAAATCGCCGCCGGATTGAAACCCGGTCGCCAGCGCGACGACGAAATCACCTACTTCAAATCCGTCGGCAACGCCGTGCAAGACGCCGCTGTCGCCCAAGCAATTTACCAGGAAGCTCTCAAAGAAAATCTGGGAGTCGAATTTGATTTGTTCAACTGAGTACCGGAGACCAACAAAATGACTTTTCCGCCGCTATCCCAAGCAACCACCTGGAACCCGCCTGCCGACTGGCATCGCATCACGACGATTGACGCCCACACCGAAGGCGAGCCGTTCCGAGTCATCGTCAGCGGCTTTCCTGAATTACAAGGCGAGACGATTCTGGCTCGGCGGCGATTTGCCAAAGAGCATTTCGATCATTTGCGAACCGCGTTGATGTGGGAACCGCGCGGCCACGCGGATATGTATGGCTGCATCATCACTCCGCCGGTCACACCCGAAGCCGACGCCGGAATCCTGTTCATTCACAACGAAGGTTACAGCACGATGTGCGGGCACGGGATTATTGGCTTTGTGACCGTCGCGTTGGAAACCGGAATGTTTCCGATGGTCGAGCCGTTGACGAAACTAAAACTGGATTCTCCGGCGGGATTGATTACGGCGTTCGGGCGTGTCGAAGCTGGTCGAGTGAAAAGCGTTTATTTCCACAACGTGCCTTCGTTTGTGGCTGAGTTGGATGCTGAAGTTGACGTGCCGGAACTTGGCCGAGTTCGTTACGATCTGGCTTATGGCGGAGCGTTTTACGCTTACGTCAACGCGGCGGATGTGGGTTTGAGTTGTCGCCCTGAAGACTTCAGGCAGTTGATTGAAAAAGGAATGCAGATCAAACGAGCGGTGATGGCCAGCCGCACAATTCCGCATCCGTTTGAGCCAGACCTGAGTTTTTTGTACGGCACGATTTTCGTCAGCGAAGCGGAAAACTCCGCGCATCACAGCCGCAATGTCTGCGTCTTTGCCGAAGGCGAAGTTGATCGTTCGCCTACAGGCACAGGAGTCAGCGGACGCTTGGCGATTCATCACGCTCGCGGCGAAATCAGTTTGGGCGAATCCCTCACCATCGAAAGCATCATCGGCAGCACATTCACGGGGCGCGCAGCCGAAACAACGACTTTCGGCTCGCACGCCGCAATCATCCCCGAAGTCGAAGGTACTGCTCACATCACCGGGCGGCACGAGTTTTTGATTGATCCGGCGGATGAATTGCAGAATGGATTTTTGCTGCGGTAGCCGGTTTAGCTGCCGCAACCGCCGCCTCCGCAACCACTGGAGCCGCAACCGGAGCTTCCACCGTCGCTGCCTGAATCGCCTCCGGAATCGCCACTGCTGGAATCGCTGCTGCCGTCGCCGTATAACCAGAAAGCGGAATTTCCGCTATCGCCTGAAGAGTGGTCTGATTGTTGATTGCTTCCTGAAATTAGCCGAACCAGGATTGTCACAGCGATTGTCGCAAGAACAGCAACAAAGACGACCAAAGTTGCTCCACGAGGAGTGACTGCCGCACAAGCAGAAAGCGTCAATCCGCTGACCAACGTAAACGCCGCACCAGCCGCCAGCCGTTTGAAATTCCATTCAGGCTTTTTCAGCAGCCAGTAATTGGCAGTGTTCAGTCGCGCGAAACGCAGCTTTCGATCAAATCTGGCTTGCGGCGAAGGCCAGATGTCGGCGGGCGGTTCGTGACCGAAGATGCGCTCATACGATTCCAGCGTTCGGCTGTACCAATCGAAGTATTTGTCGTCTTCCTGTTGGCCGCCTTTGGTTGGGCCGTGGTGCAGCGGCTGGCCTAAAAGCTTGCCGCACATTTCCGTCCAATAAGATTCGGTGTAGGCCAGATGCAAATGCCAGGCTTGATCCACTTCGTCCGAAGGCGTGACTTTGTGCCCAGCCACCATCGCCAAAAAGACGAACCGTTTGTATTCGTCAAAGACTCGTTGCGCGTAGCTGTGCGACCAACAATTTTCGCGCGCCAGCCGTTTGACGAAACTGAGTTGAGCGCCGGATTCGCCCACGCTGAATTCTTTCAACGTCTGCCAAAGCTGGGAATTGAGCGAGAAAGATTGTGGAATTTGGGGACTTTGGTTGAATTGATTCATCAATGCCTCCTGTGTGGTTAAGGTTGTTTTTCAATCGCCCGCAAAACCGTTTGGCAATGAACGCTTGATTGACTCAGGAAGTTTTCAACTTTTCGAGGTTTTTCTGAAATTTAAGGCGGAAAAGTGACTATGCTGAATCCGTTTGCCGACGAACCCATTGGCGAAAGGCTTGAGTTGTTTTTCGAGAACCTTCAAGAATTCCCTGCCCCAAAAACCGTGAAATCACTCCTGAAGTCAAAAACGGAAAAGCTCGGCTGTGTTCGGACTCTTCGTAATCCTCTCCAATCAAAACCCAGAATCGAACTTGGCGGTCATCTACTCGCCATAATTCCGAAACTCCCAGCCCGGCGTAAATCGGAAACTTGTTCAACGAAGAATTGCTGCGATCAATTTCGATAACCAGATCAGGCGGTGGGTCATAAGCCAGGTCCAGGTTTACGGTTTGTCCGATAACACTGTCAGCATGTTGAATGTAAAAGGAATCGTCCGGTTCAGCGCCTTTCCGCTTCATTTCTTCCTTGTAAGTCGTAGAGCCAAGCGATTCGATATCTATGTCAAGTTCTTCGCGCAAAGCGGAAATCAAATCGTGGATGACGTTCTTCGGCCTTTCGTGCATTGAAACTGGCGACATAATTTCCATCCTCCCTCGATCATAAAAAACCCGGACGTGGCTGCCGTCGCCCAAATCGGCGAGCAGGTTTTCGTAATCGCTCCACGACACGGCATCCACACGCAGAGCCATCCCCGGCGTCAATCGTTCGACGGCCTGAAACAGGTCATTGGCAACAGCAACACTCATAAAACCTCCGATGAATTCGATTTCAGACGGGCGGATGCTAACACGCGGCTGGATTGCCATAAATGCTTTGGGCGGAACTTTCAATCTCCGCAAAGATGGTTTATAGAGTTGCCCGCATCATCACCAATCACTTTCACCAACAAACTCGAAAGGAAACGAAACTTATGAACCGGAGAGATTTTCTGGCAACCGGCGCAGGAGCCGTTGTCGTAACAGGCTCGCTTGAAGGTTTGGCCACCGCAACCCCGTCTGCGCCAGCCCACAAATTCAAACTGAATTACGCGCCGCATTTCGGCATGTTCAAAAACCACGCGGGCGAAGACCTGAAAGCGCAACTGCAATTCATGGCCGATCAAGGCTTCACGGCGCTGGAAGACAACGGCGCGCCGGATCGTCCCGTTGAAGTGCAGGAAGGCATTGGCAAAACGCTGGCCGATTTGAAAATGACCATGGGTGTGTTTGTGGCGACCAAAGATTTCAACAATCCGACTTTCGCCGTCACCACCTGGAAACCGGAATTGCGCGAACCAATCCTGAAAGACATTCGCAACGCCGTCGAAGTCGCCAAACGTTTGAATGCCAAGTGGTGTACGGTTGTCCCCGGTTGTTACGACACGCGGCTGGATTGGGAATACCAGACCGCCAGCGTGATTGATATGTTTCGCCGTTGCGCCGAAATTTGTGAAAAGGCCGGGTTGGTGATGGTCATGGAACCGCTCAACACTCGGCGCGATCACCCGAAACTGTTCCTGACCAAAATCGGTCAAGGCTATTCCATCTGCCGAGCCGTCAACAGCCCTTCGGTCAAGATTCTTTACGATATGTATCACCAGCAAATTACCGAAGGAAACATCATCCCGAACATTGATCTGGCTTACAGCGAAGTCGCGTACTTTCAGGTCGGTGACAATCCGGGCCGCAAAGAACCGACTTCGGGCGAGATGAATTACCGCAACATCTTCAAACACATTCACGCCAAAGGCTTCACCGGCGTTGTCGGCATGGAACACGGCAATGCAAAACCCGGCAAAGAAGGCGAAAAAGCGTTGATTGACGCTTATGTCTGGTCGGACAGCTTCGACAAACCAATGGTCTAATCGGGAAATCAAAAGGCAAAGTAACTGCTCAGCCTTTCCGCCGCGTTAGCGACGACTGAATTCAGTCGTCGCTAACGCGACGAGGGGGGTTATTCGCTTTACCCGGCGTTGAAACGCCGGGCTAAAGTCAACCGTCGCTACCGCGACGAAGATGCCTGAGCAGTTACAAAGCAAATATCAAAAGGCAAAAGTTATGACTCACTTCAAATTTCCGCGCGTGGCCAATTCGTCAGCAACGCGCGGCATTTTTATGGTTCTGCTGTTGGTTGGCGTTGTGCTTCAAGTTTCGTCGCAGCAGGCCAAACCAAAACCGAAATCCAAGCCCGGCAAATCAACGGTAACTGCTCCGGCCATTGCCCCCGAAGTCCAAGCGGCGTTGGATCGCATTTCGGAAAATTCGTTGCGCGGACATTTGTCGTTCATCGCTTCGGACGCTTTGGAAGGCCGGGCGACGCCTTCGCGCGGATTGGACATTGCGGCGGAATACATCGCCGCCCAATTTCGCCGAGCCGGTTTGGAACCGGCGGGCGATGCAAATTCGGCAGGCGAAAAAAGCTTCTTTCAAACCGCTGTCTGGAAGGTGACGAAAAATGGAGAGTTGTATGACGCTGCCGCTCAGGATAATTCCGTGCGAATGCGATTGCGCGCTCCGCAAATCGAACAACTGACGCAAACTGGCGTCATCACAAAAACTCCGCCGGTCGGCGATCAAAAAGAAGAAACGCTGTCGTTCAAAACCAGCAACGTGATTGGCATTTTGCGTGGTTCCGATCCGGTGCTGAAAGACACTTACGTTTTGGTGACGGCGCATTACGATCACATAGGAATGACCGCCGCGATGGCCGGAACCGACACCATCAGCAACGGAGCCAACGACGATGGCAGTGGAACCGTTTCCGTCATCGAACTGGCAACGGCGCTGGCCAGCATGAAGACTCGCCCCAAACGCAGCATCGTGTTTATGACCGTTTTCGGCGAAGAGCGCGGCTTGCTGGGTTCGCGGTATTACGGCAAAAACCCTGTCTTCCCGTTGAACAAAACTATTGCCGACGTGAACCTGGAACATGTTGGACGCACTGACGATGTCGAAGGCGACAAATCGAATTCGGCTACGCTGACTGGTTTTGATTTTTCGGATATGGGGCCAATCTTCAAACGGGCTGGCGAATTGACCGGCGTCAACGTCTACAAACACGAAAAGAACAGCGATTCGTTTTTTGGCCGCAGTGACAATCAGGCGATGGCTGATTCAGGAGTTCCGGCTCATACGTTGTGCGTGGCCTTTATCTTCCCCGATTACCACAAAGTCGGTGATCACTGGGACAAGATCAATTATCCGAATCTGGCCAAAACCAATCGCATGATTGCGCTGGCTCTGACGATGATTGCCAACAACCCGGAAGCTCCGAAATGGAACGAAGCGAACGAGAAAACCAAACGCTACGTTGAAGCCTGGAAAAAGCTTCAGGGCAAATAAGCTTCATCCACGAAGTACACGAAGCGACACGAAGACGGAAAAACAAACCTTCGTGGTTCTTCGTGTACTTTGTGGATTTTTGATTTTGAGATGCAAGAGTCTTTCCGAATTCAATCCGTTCAAACGCCGATCATTCCGGTTGTCGGCGAAATGATCCGCCAACATCCCGGCACGATTTCACTAGGCCAGGGAGTGGTCTGGTATCCGCCGCCGCCCGAAGCATTCGACCACATCAAGGAAATGCTGGCCGATCCGTCGCAGCACAAGTATCAGGCGGTTTACGGAATTCCCGCGCTGCTGGAACAGATCGAATCCAAGCTGCAAAAAGAAAATGGCATTGAGCTGACCGGCTTCCAGAATGGGCGCATCGTCGTCACGGCTGGCGGCAACATGGCATTCATCAACGCGCTGTTGGCAATAGCCGACGCTGGCGATGAAGTCATTTTGCAAACGCCGTATTACTTTAACCACGAGATGGCGATCACGATGGCGAACTGCAAACCGGTGTTGGTTCCGACTGACGAAAATTATCAGTTGCAGCCGCAGCGAATTGCCGAAGCCATCACCGAACGAACTCGCGCCGTAGTCACCATTTCGCCGAACAATCCGACCGGAGCCGTGTACCCGGAATCGGCGCTGCGCGAAGTCAATGAACTGTGCCGGGCGCGCGGCATCTATCACATCCACGACGAAGCCTACGAGTATTTCACTTATGGCGACGCGCGGCGTTTTTCGCCGGGCGCGATTGTCGGAGCCAACAAGCACACGATCTCGCTGTATTCGCTGTCGAAAGCTTACGGATTCGCCAGTTGGCGCATCGGATTTATGGTCATCCCCGACCATCTGTTTTCGGCTGTAAACAAGATTCAGGACACGATTTTGATTTGTCCGCCCGTCGTGTCGCAGTTCGCGGCGGCCAGAGCGATGAAAGTCGGCGCGGGTTATTGCCTGGAAAAAGTCGCGCAACTTGCCGACGTTCGCCAATTGGTGATGACGGAGCTTGAGCAGTTGAAAGATGTCGCCGTCATTCCGCCTGCCGACGGAGCGTTTTACTTCTTCCTGAAACTGAAAAGCGAAATGCAGCCTTTGGCATTGGTCGAACGACTGGTCAAAGAACATCGCGTTGCGGCAATTCCCGGCTCGGCGTTTGGAATGCCAGACGGTGGAAAAGACGGCTGTTATCTGCGCGTGGCTTACGGAGCCTTGCAACGCGAAACCGTTGCCGAAGGCATTGGCCGATTGGTCAACGGCATCAAAACTATCTTGAGTTGAGTCAGTGCCTGACTGAGGCTTAGGCCAAACTTGTTTTTGGGTGCGTTTTACTTGCGTGACAAGCGTTGCATTTGTGGGGCGCTAGGGTTAGATTTTCGGGGACTTGATCTCCGAGCGTCTTGAGACGCGAGAACCAACCACAACCAACCGTAGGAGGCCAATGGCATGAAATCAGCAGTGAAAACAAAGGCTGCGCCGAAGAAAGTTTTGGCTAAAAAAGCCGCAACGAAATCCGTGACCTTGCTGGTCGCCACGAAAAAAGGCGGCTTCATTCTCTCTTCCGATCCCAAACGCCGCGAATGGACGACCAAAGGGCCGTTGTATCTGGGCAACATCGTTCATCACATCATGCTTGATCCGCGCGATGGGAAAACGATGTTGATGGCTGCGAAAACAGGCCATTTGGGGCCGACGGTGTTTCGTTCGACCAATCAAGGTAAAACCTGGAACGAAGCCGCCAAGCCGCCCGCGTTTGCAAAAGCTGCCGAAGGCGAGACGGGAAGAACTATGGATCATGTTTTTTGGTTGACGCCCGGCCACGCTGGCGAACCGGGAGTTTGGTATGCGGGGACTTCGCCGCAAGGACTGTTTCGATCGGCAGATGGCGGCGACACTTGGGAATCGGTGAAGGGCTTCAACGATCATCCGATGCGTTCGGCGTGGACAGGCGGAGGACAAGACGGCACTCCCGATGGCCCCAAAATGCACTCGATCATTGTTGATCCGCGCGATGCCAACCACATGTACATTGGCATGTCCGGCGGCGGAGTTTTTGAAAGCACGAACAAAGGCGCGGATTGGCACCCGCTCAACGCCGGATGTAAGGTGGATTTCAATCCAGACCCGTACCCAGAATTCGGACAAGACCCACATTGTGTTCGTTTGCATCCGCAATCGCCGGATATTTTGTACCAGCAAAATCATTGCGGCATTTACCGGATAGATCGCACCGCCGCCGGAGCCGAAAACCAATGGGTTCGCATCGGCGAAAAGATGCCGAAATCCGTTGGCGACATTGGCTTCCCGATGGTGCTGCATCCGCGCGATCCGAACACGTGCTGGGTCTTCCCGATGGATGGCACGCAGGTTTGGCCGCGAACCGCGCCCGGAGGCAAACCGGCTGCTTACGTCACGCGCAACGGTGGCAAAAGCTGGCAAAGGCAAGACAACGGTTTGCCAAAACAGCAAGCCTGGATGACTGTCTTTCGGCAGGCAATGACCGCTGACGCGCACAACCCCGTCGGTTTGTATTTCGGCACGACCTGCGGAGAAATCTGGGCCAGCACCAACGAAGGCGAAAAATGGACGTGCATAGTTCGGCATTTGCCGCACGTTTACGCGGTCGAAGCGGTCGAACTTTGAAGCGTGGGACAATTTTTCAAATTGTCCTGCTACTTCGGAGTGCTGAGGAGTTCAAGCAACCAGGACGGTTTGAATGTGTTCTTTTTTTTCTGAACGCCAAGAAATTCAATCAAGTGGGACAATTTGAAAAATTGTCCCACCACCCGATCGGGACAATTTGAAAAATTGTCCCACCAGAAGTGAGAGGTTGCGATGAAAGTTATCATTCCCAGCCCGCTGCTTTCGTATACCAATCAGCAAAAAGAAGTTGATGCCGCTGGAACGACCGTCGCCGACGTGCTGGCCGATTTGAACCGCAGCTTTCCCGGCATCCGATTTCGAATGATTGACGAACAGGACGCGATTCGTCCGCACATGAAAATTTTCGTCAATGGTGAACAGGTGTTCACGCTGAATACGACGCTGGAATCAGCCGACGAAGTTCACATCCTGCAGGCGCTCAGCGGAGGGTAAAGGCTGGAGATAAAAATACGGCGTCGCTTTCAGGCTTGATCGTAATTGCCACTGCCGTTGGCAAAAACGATTTCGCCGTTTGCGACGCCGTCTGGTTCACTGGCCGTTGACAGGAGAGCAATTCAGCCAGTCGGGGCACCGGTCTCAACCTGAACCGGTGATTTGCGACCTCACTCGTTTAAGCGAGAACGGTTGCCATCAAGTATCAATCGCTTCAAGAAATTTTTGCGAAAGGCTGAGCGCGAAATGGCACTCAGCCTTTTGTGTTTTGCGATTACTGCACCGACACGTCGTCAATTCGGAACGAGGTGATTAACGAACTGTCAGTGGTTCCGCGGAATTGAATGCGAACGGTTTGCCCGGCGAAAGCCGACAAATTGTACGCTCCGCGCAAGGTGTAAGAGTTTGCCGAAGTCACTTTGTTCAAGTTACTGAACGTTGCCAGCGTGCTCAACAAAGTGCCGGATGTGTTGCGGACTTCGACAAACAGGCGGTCGAACTGTGTCGTCGTAGTCGTTTCGCTGGAAGTGACGTTTAGGTAGAAGTTCAATCCCGGCGAAGTTCCGCTTGGAATTGTGATTGTCTGGTACGCCGTTCGTGAGGTGTTGTTGGCTCCGCCCAGAATCAGGTAGCCGGTTCCGGTTCGAGCATTGCCGCCAGTGCTCCAAACCGCTCCTCCGGTCAGAGTCCAGGGGCTGGCGCTGCCTTCAAAACCGCCATTGACGATCAACTGAGAACCGCCAGCCGAACTCACCGTCAGCGTGACAGGAATCGAAACCGGCGTATTGGTTGCGCCCGTAGCCGAAACCGTAATCGCTCCGTTGTAAGTTCCGGCAGCCAGACCGCTGATATTGACCGAAGCCGTCAATGTCGAAGGCGCGGTTCCAGAAGCCGGAGTCACCGTCAACCACGAAGCATTGTCGGTCTGCGTCCAATTCAACGTGCCGGTGCCGGTGTTGGTAATGCTGATGGTTTTGTTGGCCGGATTCGAACCGCCAGTCGTCGCGGTAAAGCTCAGGCTGGTGGGGCTGACGCCAATGGTCGGCGAAGTCGAAGTGCTGGTGTTGGCGTTGTAAATCACCAACGCGAAGTCCTGATCCGTAGTGTCGGCATTGCCCGGTACGCCGTCACCGGCAATGTTCGTCGCTCGAACGGTGACGGTGAAATTGCCAGTCGCTCCCGCAGGCAGGAAGACGGATTCGACGTTGTTTTTGCCGTCGGCAGTTCCGCCGCTGGTGGAGTTGGCTCCGCTGAACACGTTTCCACGATACGTCACACCGCCAACTGTCACTTCCAGATCGAGGTTGTTGACCCAAGGCGCGCCGGTTGTCGGACCGGGAGCGTCAGTCCAGGCCAAGGTCACTCGGAACGGTTGACTGGAAGAAGCGACCGAACCAGTGACTTGATGCGTTGCACCCGTAGCGCCAAGCACCTGAGTTTGATCCACGCGAATGCGCGCCGCTGTGTCGAATGCTCTGCCTAAATCCATTCGACCCATTCCCTGATTGTTCGACGGCAAGGTGTCGTTAGCGCCGGTTCCGTTCATATACGCCGCTGAATTCATCAACGTCGCTTTGACCATTGCCGGAGAAGGCGCGCTCAAACCTTTGTTGAGGAAGTCCTGGTAAACCAGCGCCGCTCCGCCAGCGACTGCCGGGCAGGAATGCGACGTGCCGGATGACCAGCCGTACAGTGTTTGGCCGCTCGGCCAGTATTGGTTGCAGACGCTGCTGCCGTTGTAATTCGATTGCGGCACACCGGCTTGAATGTGCGTGCCGGGAGCGATGATGTCGGGTTTGACGCGACCGTCGCCTCCGGCGGAATTCACAGGGCCGCGACTGGAAAAGCTGATGATGTCGTTGGCGCTGTTGGCTCCGGTGTTGCCGATGCCGCAACCATCGGTTCCGGTTTGACGAACGTTTTCTCCTGCGCCGACGGTGATGACGTTTTTGGCAGTCGAAGGCGTGCTGACTGTGTTCGATCCCGAACCGTCGTTACCGGCGGCAAAGACTACGGTCAATTGTTGCAACCCAGCCGTTCCGGTTTGAGCGTCGCGGACGATGGCGTCATACGATTGCGAATTGCTGTCGTAATCGGGAATCGGAGCACCGGTCGAAGTCTGGAATCCCCAGGAGTTCGACGAAATGCGCGATCCGCTGCCATAAGCAGTGCTTTCCCACGTTGCCGGAGAAGATGAACCGCTGCCGAAAATCGCTGTTACGCCTACGCGCGCCCAGGGCACAATGCCGAGTCCGTAATTGAAACCGAGCGAATCTTCGTTGGCCGAACCGGTTCCGGTGTTCAATCCGCCGATGATGTGCGAGTTCAGGAATCCATGACCGCCTTGAGCGCCAGTCTGATTGGTTGGATTGTTTTGGAAAGCAACACGCCCCGTGGCCAGGTCGGGATGACCGGTCAGCGTGTAAGCATCGTCCACCACGTTGACGGCGAAGCCTGTGAATTGCGAACTGGTGAAGCCTTTCGTTCCAAGCCAGGCCAGATAGCCCGGCCCGGTCGGCGCATTGCCGGTCAAATTTCCGGCGCTGATTTGCCCCTGAGCTTCGTCCAGTCGGCGACGTTCGCCAGCCGGTTCAATCGAAAAGACGTTGTCCTGGCTGGCCAATTCCATCACCTGCGACAACGGAATGTTCATCGTCACGTTGTGATACTTCAACACTTGAGCTTCGCTGATGAAGCGGCGAGCCGTGCGTTTCAACTCGCCGACTTTGCGTTTGGTGTCTTCGCTGGCGATGAACTGCACGGTGACGTTGACGAATTGATCGGCGTCAAAAGCGCGAGCCGCAACCAGCGATTGGCGAACGCGAAACGCCGGTTCGTAATCGCCGACCCATTGCACAAACGATTGTTCGTCTTTCAACTGAATCAGTCGCATGGCTTCGTCGCTGCCGGCGCGAACTACATAAGCATTGTTCGGCACGTAGCTGATGACATCGGCTCCGGTGCGATTGAGTTCGGTCAGCCATTCATCCTGAATCGGGCCGATGAACTGCACGACGTACAAACCGTTGCCCGGACGCGAAAAGTTTTTGCGCGCCACTGCCATTTGCGTCTGGCGCAAATCGGCGGGCGGTTCTTTGCTGAGTGGTTCGGCATTCGACGTGTCCAACACGTAACCATTCAACACGATCAAATTCTGTTCGTCGCGTGCGGCAACCGGCAAAGCCTGCATCGCGGCGCGACCGCCGATGGCTTCCTGATCCACGACGACCAGCCGAAACGATCCGTAATTGACCTCTTCGCGGATGGCTCCGCGCCCGGCCAGATCGTCGTAAACGTTTTGCTGGTCGTTGTTGATAATCAGTTTGTGTAAGCGATTTTGGTTCAGGAAGGTGACGGGAAGGTTTTCAGGATCGGTGATTCGTTGCGGAGCGTCTTCGCGGTCGCCGAGTTGCGGGCGTAAACGCTCCTGCACGTAAACGCTGGCCGTAGCCAAAAGAACAGCGCAGACCGTTAAGGTCAGTAATAGCGTCAATCGTTTCATATTCTGTCCTCTCAATGTTTTCGTCAAAGCAAGCGGAGAGCTTGCGAAATTCGGGGTCGTCAATTTTGAGGGATGCGAGATGACGACTGATTTAGTCAGTCTTTGACCGCAAGTCTGACCAGAGGGATCGAAAGAAAGATTCGCTTCATTAGAATTTGAAGCAACGGGGGCGGTTTAAGGCGGCGGGAAGATAATGCAGTTTTCACCAACTGGCAATAGCTTTTCCGCTGCTAAAACTGAAAGATGGAATCGCGGGCGGCACTTGCATCCGTAAGTGCCTTTGCCCGGAAGCGAAAGGTGCGGCTGAGAATTGTATTTCGCCTTTCGCTGAAAATTTTCTTTGCAGAAGTTCACTACCTGGAAGTTTTCAATCGCGGATCGAGTTGTTCGGCTTTTTGTCGCGCAGCTTGCGCCGCTGCCGTCTGGCCTTTCTTTTTCAATGCGATGCTCAGTTGCCAATGCGCCGCCGCAGAATTCGGATCGAGCTTGATGGCGGCTTCAAACCGTTCGATGGCTTCGGCCAGTTTGTTTTCGCTCAGCCGTTGAATGCCTGTGGCGATGTTGGTGGCGGCGATTTCCTGATCCTGTTTCAGCTTCAAAAGTCTGGCGGCTTCCTGCCATTCGACGCGCGCGGCGTCGGTTTCGCCTTTTTGCCGAAGCGCCGCGCCCAGCGAGTTGTGAGGTTCCGGCGAAGTCGGCGACAGTTTGATCGCCGTGCGAAGCGAGGCTATCGCTTCGTCAACCTTGCCTTTTCTCAGCAAAACATTGCCCAGCACGTGATGGTATTCGACATCGTTGTCGCGCAATTTGATGGCTGTGGTCAGCGAAGCTTCGGCTTCGTCCAGTTTGGACTGCTGGTAAAGAATTTCGCCCAGCGTGAAATGTGCGTCGGCAAAATCCGTCGCGTAGCTGATGGCTTTTTGCAGCGAAGCGATGGTGTTGTCGCGGTCGTCTTTGCGTTTGTAAGCCAGCGCCAGATTGAAATGTGCTTCCGGCGCTTCGGGCGCGGCGGCAATCAGTTTCTGAAACTGTTGGATTGCCGCGTCAGCGTCGCCTTTCTGCATCAGCGTCAAACCGAGGTTCAATTGCGAAGTCATGTTTTGATCGTCCAGTTTCAGGGCTTCGCGGAAGGCGGCAATCGCGCTGTCGTAATTTTTCATTCGCAGCAAAGTCAGCCCCAGATTGGAATGCGTTTCGATCAAATCCGGCTTCATCTTGATGGCCTGCCGCAAAGTCGCAACGGCTTCATCGAACTGTTCGTCTTCGCGCAATGCCGCGCCGAGCGTCGTCAGAAATTCCGGCAACTGCGGACGCAGCTTGACGGCTTTTCGCAGAGCGACGACGGCTGCCGAAAAGTCTTCGCGGCTGCCTTTGCGTAACAGCGCCGAGCCAAGCGCGTTTTGAGCGTCGGGGTTGTTTGGCGTCAGCCGCGTCGCTTCGCTCAGCGAAGCAACGGCTCCGGCAAAATCGTTCGACAACATTTTGCCGATTCCCAAATAGTAAAACGCTTCGGCAAAATCCGGTTTCAGCTTGATCGCTGCTTCCAATTCTTTCAGCGAAGCAGACAAATCGCCCATCTGGCCGAGCACAAAACCAAGATTCGCATGAAGTTCCGGCGTAGGTTTCAATTGCAGCGCGTAACGAAATTCGCCAACCGCCGCGTCCAGCATCTGCGCCCTGTGAAGCAACGAACCCAGCGAAAAATGCAGGTTGGCATCATTC
Source organism: Acidobacteriota bacterium (assembly GCA_033763255.1). Taxonomy (GTDB): domain Bacteria; phylum Acidobacteriota; class Blastocatellia; order RBC074; family RBC074; genus RBC074. Next base: position 48,908 of record JANRKX010000069.1, read on the forward strand.
GGGTTCAGTTGTGTGGCTCGTTGAAAAGCTTCAATCGCGGCTTCCACATCGCCTTTCTGTTCCAACGCTGCCGCCAGATTCATCCAGGCTTCACCATAATCGGATTTCAGCGTCACAGCCTGGCGAAATTCGACAATTGCCGGATTGATCTGGCCGCTGTCGGCCAACACCGCGCCCAGCGCGTTGCGAAGCTGCGGATCATTGGGTTTGGCTTTGACGGCGGCGCGCAGCTTGGGAATCATCGCTGCCACTTGGGCTTTTGACGGAGCGGCAGGTTGCGCTGAAGGGCGGGGCTTTTTCGCCGTCTGAGCCACGACGGAATTGAACGACAGACAAACCAGAGCAAAGCAAATTGCTCGCAGAACAAAACTCATAACACCTTCCTGAAATTGGGTTGAATTGATGGCCGCAAGTTGTAACTCAAAACGACTGTCGGCGCTACCTGGCGGCGCGGTTCTGTGTTATCTCTTTGGCCGATGAATCCCGCAACAAAAATCTGTTTAACGGCGCTTTTTCTGGCGGCGAAGGCATTAGCCATTAGCCATTACCCATTGCCCATTATCGGTCAGAGGAAGGATGCAATACCCATTCGGGCAATGGTCAATGCTCAATGGCCGATGGCTAATTATTCGTCTTCTCAACCTTGTTCGCCGATCAGCGTTCGCAATCCCGAAGGCAATTACATCGTTCCGGGTGTGCAAGGCGAAATCGTTTATCGTCGCGTCAACGGAGTGGAATTGTCGTTGGATGCTTATGTGCAAAAACGTGGCGACAAACGTCCGGCGGTTGTAATCATTCACGGCGGCAATTGGGAAAGCGGCAGCCGAGTCAGTTTTGTTGGCCAGTTTTTGGAATTGCTGACTGCTGCCGGTTACAACTGGTTTTCGATTGATTACCGAAAAGGCGGATTGAGCCGTTCAGCCGAATCGGTTGACGATGTTCGGGCTGCCGTCGAATTCATTCGCTGCCACGCCCGCGTATTTCGGGTTGATCCCGACAACATCGCTTTGCTCGGCGAAGACACAGGAGCGGGCTTGGCGTTGATGGCGGCAGAAAATGCTCCCGGCGTCAAAGCTCTTGTCAGCATCGGCGGCGCTTTTCCCAACTCCCAACTCCCAACTCCCAAGTTTCCAACGCTGATGATTCACGGCGGCAACGACCGCGAAGTTCCGCCGCAACAAGTTGAACAGTTTTGCCGGTCTGGAAATTGCGAATTGGTTTTGGTTGAAGGTGCAATTCATCGCGCCGAAAACTGGTGGCCATCGCAGTGGAGCTACAAACAGAAATTAACCGACTGGCTGGCGAGGCAATTGAAACTCAGCAAAGCCGATCACCAGCCTTACGCCGCGAATCTGAAAAAAGACATTGTTTTCAGCCCGCGTCACAGTTTGAAACTGGACGCTTATCTGCCGAAAAGCGCGAAGCCGTTGTCAGCAGTCATCATCGCGCACGGCGGAGGTTGGGAAGCAGGCGACAAAGTCACTTACGTCACTCCGCTGTTTGAGCCGCTGGCCAAAGCGGGTTTTGCGTGGTTTTCGGTGGATTACCGATTGACGCCGCAAGTTCGTAACGCTGACCAGATTGACGATTTGCGCGAAGCGATTCGTTTTGTTCGAGCCAACGCGAAGAAGTTCAACGTTGATCCGAACCGGATTGCCATTTTGGGCGAATCGGCCAGCGGGCAGATGGTCGCTCAACTGGCGACGGAAAAAACGGAAGGCGTGGCCGCAGTCGTTTCGTTTTATGGCGTTTATGATTTTTTGCCGATGGCGACGAGCTTTGCGCCGCGTTCGATTCCTGCGCGGTTGTTCGGCGTGACCGAATTGAACGATCAAACCCGCGAAGTGATGAAGCGGTTTTCGCCGCTGTATCAGGTCAAAGCCGAAATGCCGCCGCTGTTGCTGATTCAGGGAACAGCCGACCGGCTGCACGCGCAAGCCGTCGCTTTTGAAAAAGAACTGCAACGAGTTGGCGCAAGTTACGACGTGATTGATGTGGCGGGCGCTCCGCACGGAGTTGAAAACTGGGAAGGCCACGCCGAATGGTTGGATTACAAAACCAAACTGGTTGAATGGTTGAGAGCGAAATTGAGATGAGAAACTTTCTTTCACCGCAGAGGCGGCGTAGAGGTTTTTCTCTGCGAAACCTCCGCGTAGCTCTGCGTCTCTGCGGTGAAATGGTTTTTGTAATGTTGACGCTTTCTGTTCGAACGAGAGTTGAAAGTGTTGGAGGCGAGATGAAAGTCAAAAGTCAAAAGTCAAAAGTCAAAAGTCAAAAAGCAAAAAGGCGAATGCGACGCTTGCTACCACTGGCGGCGCTGATGTTTTGCCTTTTGCCTTTTGGCTATTCGGCGTCTCAATCCAAAATCCAAAATCCAAAACCCGAAATTCAAAATCCTGCTTTGTTCCGCGAAGTTGCCGCCGAAACCGGATTGAATTTTCTGCACACGACCGGAGCGACGGGCGAATACTTCATGCCGGAAATTATGGGATCAGGCGCGGCGCTGCTGGATTACGACAACGACGGCGATTTGGACGTGTACTTGCTGCAAGGCAAAACGTTGGGCGGAACCGGGAGCGGTAGCGACCGGGTTAAATTTCCGTTGCCGAAAGACTTTAAGCCCGGCAATCGGCTGTTTCGCAACGAACTGGTGCCGAGCGGCAAGTTGAAATTCACAGACGTGACCGAAGCTGCTGGAATCGGTTTGATCGCTTACGGAATGGGAGTGGCGACCGGCGATTACGACAACGACGGAGACGTTGATCTTTACGTGACGAATTTCGGATCGAACGTGCTGTATCGAAACAACGGGAACGGCACGTTCACAGACGTGACGGCTCAGGCCGGAGTTGACGATCCGCGTTGGAGCACCAGCGCGGCCTTTGTGGATTACGACCAGGATGGGCGGCTGGATTTGTTCGTTTGCAATTACGTGGATTTCACGGTCAAAGGCAACAAGCCGTGTTTCGCTCCGACCGGCGAAGTGGATTACTGCTCGCCGTCTTCATACAGGCCTGTGCCGGATCGCCTGTTTCATAACGACGGCAACGGGAAGTTCAGCGATGTGACAGCGGCGGCGGGTTTTGGTGCTGGTTATGGGCCGGGTTTGGGAGTGACTTGCGCGGATTTCAACGGCGATGGATTGACGGACATTTACGTTGCCAACGACGGAGCCGCGAATTTGTTGTGGCTGAATAAAGGCGGCGGCAAATTTGAAGAAAGCGGGTTGATGGCTGGTGCGGCTTATGCCGCCGACGGCGCGCCTCGCGCAGGAATGGGCGTGACCGCCGGAGACATTGACAACGACGGCGACGACGATTTGCTGGTGACGAACCTGACCAAACAGGGAAGCTCGTTTTTTCGCAACAACGGCAAAGCCTTGTTTGACGAAGTGACGGCGGATTTCAATCTGGCTCAATCGAGTTTTATGTCCACTGGTTTTGGCGTGTCGTGGCTGGATTATGACAACGACGGTTGGCTGGATTTATTCGCCGCCAACGGAGCCGTGACCTTGATGCCGAGCCTGCGTGGTCAGTCGTATCCTTTTCATCAACGCAATCAGCTTTTTCACAACGAACCAGCGAATCGAGTCAGTACCGCGACCGGTAAGGAGCGAGTTTTTCGTGAGATTACCTCTGAGGGCGGATCGGCTTTGCAGTTGTCCGAAGTCAGCCGAGCCGCTGCGTTTGGCGACATAGACAATGACGGAGACGTTGACGTGTTGGTCGCCAACAACAACGCCCCTGCTCGGTTAATGCTTAATCAAAGTTCAAAGACGAATCATTGGCTGCAAGTGAAACTGGCCGGTGTTAAAGATAATCGAGATGGAATTGGCGCTCGCGTGGCGGTGATTCGCAAATCGGGAACGCTCTGGCGGCGAGTTCACACTGACGGCAGTTATTTGGCGGCGAACGACCCGCGCGTTCATTTTGGATTAGGGAAAGATGCCGCGATTGAAGGCGTCGGCGTCATCTGGCCGAATGGTTCGCGTGAGTCTTGGGCGAAGCTGAAAATTGATTCGCTGAACGTGTTGAAGCAGGGAACCGGTCTTGAGTGGAAACGTTGATCGGAAAAATTGTTGGCCGACGGAAATAACCGGCGACGTCACAATTGATTCGGATCAACACCAAGTTCGCGCAATTTTGCCGCAAGCCTGGCGGCTGTGGCTTCTGCAATGGCAGAGGCCGCCATTGCCTGTTCGGCGCGCTTTGCTTCTTGTTCGGCGCGGGCAGTTTCTTCCTGTTCCGTCAGCAAGAATTTTCCTGTTTGCGGATCGCGCAGCCGTAGAGTTTCGCCGGTATCCACCAAATCCAATCCCAGCGCCTGACTGCTGACTACTCCTTGGTTGGGAATTACGCGGATCAATTCGTCGCCTTCCAGGCGATAGGCCAACAACGGGCGTTTCAGGAATTCATACAGCGGATCGAAGATGTAATACTCCCGGACGCCCATTTGGTTGTACACCTGCCATTTCTTTTGCAGGTCTTCTTCAAAGGTGCTGGCTGAAGACAATTCGATCACCACGTCAGGAGCTTTGCCTTCTTCCCAAACTTTCCAGGTGCGGCGTTTAGGTTCTTTGCTGTTGTTGCGAACGACAAACACGTCCGGCGCGACGCTTTTTCGCGGATTGCCTTCGACGTAATACATCAGCATGTTGACGCCGACATAAGTTTGCGGGTCGTCGCGGAAGAAATTCCGAAGCGCAAAGCGCAGATCAATCATCAACTCCGCATGCACCTGAGTTTCAGCCATTGGCTCTCCATCCGATTCCGGGTATTCAATTGTTTTTAGCAATTCACGTTGTGCAGTGCTCATAATCAACCTCTTCTGGCGCGGAAAATAGCATAGGACTTACGCAAAACATACCGTGTCAGTAGCCCGACCGTTAGGAAGGGCTTGAGTTTGGTGCAAAAAGCCATTGCTTACGCGCGGGCTACCGACATTTGCGTAAGTCCTGTAGCGCATTTTCTCAGCGGCAATAAACCGGGAAGAGTTTGTAACAGCAAAAAGCGGGCGTCAGAGTGATTCTCTGACGCCCGCTTTGAGTTTTAGCGATTGCAGCTTGCGCTCGGAATTCCAGGCGCAGACCGAATCGGAATTGATGTTGGGTCTATCGCGCCGATGGTTAGCTGGCGCGAACCCCATTATCGGTTAGAACTGCACGCGGATACCCATCTGGACGCGCCGTGGGTTGCCAAGCTCGGAGCCAGGCGTGAATTGCAAGAAGTTCCCCGCCGTGAAGCCCGTCACTGGCGCGCCCCAATTCGAGTGGTTGAAGACATTGGCCATTTCCAGACGGAATTCCGGCTGGAAGCGCTCTTTCACGCGGAACTGCTTGAAGAGCGAAAGGTCAACGTTCCACACTCGCGGACGGCGAAACTGATTGCGCAACGACGTGCCGAAGCCTGTTTTCCCTGTGCCGGTCGGTTGTGAGAACAGACTCCTGTCGTAGTAGGTTTCAGTGGTGTACGCCCCCACCCTGCCGATGGGTTTCGGATCACCAGTGAAATTGGTGAACACACTGCCACAGCCCTGACAGTTCAATGCATTGTTCGTACCGCCAATGCTGTAAGGCGTGCCGGAGAACCAGGAATGAATGCCGTTGAGCTGCCAGCCACCGAGCGTTTTGCCCGTCAGTGTGCTGGCGTCTTTGAAGAAGGGCAGGCCATAGACGAAGCCCATCTGCCAGATGTGCGTGCGGTCAAATCCCGCCAGCGCAAAGTTGTCTTCGAACTTCAGCGGATGGTTCCAGGTCAAACCCGTCCAGCCGTCTTCATCGGCCATGTTTTTGGCTTTGCTCAACGTGTAAGCGCCCTTCAACAATAACCCTTTGCTGAAAGGCCGGTTGATTGACAATTGCAGCGATTGATACCGGCTGCGTGTGCGTGCGCCCCAGTCATTGATGGTGGTCGCGCCAGCCAAGGCGAAGAATTTGCGTGAAGCGTTGCCGCCGCCCGGCTCGCCATAGTTGATGTTCAAGTCAGCGTAGCCGCCGTCTGTACGGGTTCCGACGTAGGCAGTCTCAACGATGATATCCCCTGGCAGCTTGTACTCGTAGGCGAAGTTCCATTGCTGAATGACCGCACGATCCAGTCCCTTGCCCGCGCCGGGGAAGAACTCCGTGCCGTTATTCGGTGTCCGTGTGAAGACGTTCACCGGCAGCGTCACTCGCCCGGACTGGAAGTTCGGGATCGGCACGTTGGGAATGCCAGCGGCCAGCGTCGTTACCGAAGCGAACTGCTCGGAGGTGTTGTTGAAGAAGATGTCATACGGGAACGCGCCACGCAGTGGGCGCGACCATGGCAGCGGATTTATGGTGCGACCGTAACCGGCGCGAACCACCGACTTGTCATTGATGCGGTAAGCCACACCCAGACGTGGCGCCAGATACCATTTTTGGAGTTCCAGCCCGACATCTTTCGGTACGTTGCCGCGTCCGCCCAGCAACAAGGTATAGGTGCTGAGATCAAGCCGTTCGATGCCACTGTTGGCACGCGACATCAGCGGGTATTGCTCAAGCCGCAAACCCAGGTTGAGCGTCAGGTTCGGCGTGACGCGCCACCGGTCACGCAGGTAGTAGCCCATCTGCCACTCACGACCGGTCATGTCCTCGGTCTGAACGTCTTTGGAGAAGAAATTCGGACGCGCAAGCAGGAAGTCCGCAAAGCGATTCCAACCCAGCGAGACGTAGTTGGGCGCGCCTGTGATCAACCCGCCGAAACTGAATCCGCCCTTCAATCCGTAGGGGCCGAACTCGGCCTGGCGGTGGTTCAATTCCAGCTTGACGAGGTCAAAGCCGGCTCGCAGTTCATGCTTGGCGAAGACCTTGGTGAGCGCGGTGCTGAAGCTGTAGTTGACTTCCTTGCGGAAGAGCGGCATCCAACTCGGCGTCGTGCCGATCGCATAGCCGTTGTCGAATGTGGGCAGGCCACTGGCGCGGATGTCGTTGGGATCGTTCACGCCGGGGATACCAAGCTCAATGCCAAGGTTCTTGCCGAAATCCGGGCCAGTCACGGTCTGATTCTGGCGGTTATAGCCAAAGTTGCCGTCCAACAACAGAGTATCGCTGAGCGTCCAGGTGTGGCCGACGCTGACCACATACACCTTCGTGTTGCCCGCGCTGCCTTCGTCGAAGCCCAGTCTGTACTCGTCCACGTTGTCAGATTGCAGCGTGGAGAATTTACCCCAGATGGAGTGGTTTTTGGTGCGCTGCCACGTGAGCTTCCCGTCATAATTGGCGCGATCCACCATGACCGTGCGCTGTTGCACGAAATCATCCAGGATAAAGTTGTTGTTCAAATCGCCAGCATTCACTTTGGGGTAATAGTTCATGACGGCTCTGGCAATCGGACTGATGCGGGCTGCCGGAATGATGGCGTTGCTGAATTGCGTCCGCCCTGTGCCGTTGGCTGCACCCGTGTCCGGATCGTAAAGTTGAAAAGCATAAGCGGCGCTGCCATCAGCTCTTCTCGCGGCGAGAACTTCACTAAAATCGCCGAGTCGCATCTTGTCAGTCGGAACCGCATAGGCGACGTTGTTGATGCGGCGGTCGCGGAAATTCTCATAGGAACCGAAGAAGAAGAGTTTGTCTTTCTTGATCGGGCCGCCGAGCGTGCCGCCGTAGGTTTGCCGATTGAGCGGTGTGCGCTGCAAACGGTTCGCGTTGTTGAAGAAGCTATTCGAGTTCAACTTGTCGCCGTTGTAAAACCAGAATCCCGAACCATGGAATTCGTTAGTTCCTGATTTGGTCACCACGGTTTGCGCCGCGCCGCCCGCCATTCCCAGGTCGGCGTCGAAGTTGTTGGTGGCGATATTGACCGTTTCGACAGTCTCCGCCGGTTGAATGTATCCGGCGTGGTGAGGCAACCAAACGTTGACCGAAACCGCGCCATCCACGCGCGTGGTGTTACTGTTCGGTTGCGTGCCGTTGACCCAGGTACGCAAGCTGCGGCCAGGTGTGTCAATTTCGGCGTTCTGGAATTGCGTCGGCGTCGCGCCCGGCACCAGATTGAGCAACGTTTGATAGTTGCGGTACTGGTTCAATGGCAGCGACAACACCTGTTTGGAATTGAGTTCGGTGTTGAGGTCGGCCTTTTCCGTTTTCAATGTTGCGGCGTCGGCAGTCACCGTCACCGATTCGGTCGTGCCGCCGACTTGCAGTGCGGCGTCCGCGCGCTTCGGATTTCCGGCGGTAACGACAATGGCTTCCTGCTTAAGTTCCTTGAAGCCTTTGGCCGACAAGGTCATGTCGTAATTGCCCGGCGGCAAATTGCGGAAGACATAACTGCCGGTGTCGTCCGTGGTAGTTTCCAGCGTCAGGCCGGTGCCGGTGTTAGTGATTTTGACGGACACGCCCGGCAGAACCGAGCCTTGTGGGTCAGTCACGTTCCCTACGATGCTGCCGTAGAGAGCCTGTGCATTAGCTGTACCGACTAGCGTACCTGCCGCTAGCAGAACAGCCAGTACAAATCTGGTCAAAAAGGGTCGCATATTTATCTCCTTAAATTTCCAGGGCAATTTTGAAAATTTCCCTGCGGGTACTCATCTTTGTTCATAGCATCTACGACACTAAAAAAGATGATCTTCCTCAGTTCTAAGGGGTGACTTGTTTTGGGCAGTCAGCACTTACCCATCAAGTTCATCCTGAAACAGATAGTGGTTAAACTTAGGAAAACTTCGCGCGGAAATATCATTCGATACCGCTCGCACGAAAAACGGGTAGCAAATTTTCTTGTGACTTTTGAATGCTACACAGCGGATGCCCGTCGTGAAATTGCGGGCATTTCTTTATGTTCGTTGATTGCAAATACTAGCCTTATGGCCGGAGAGTCTAGCTTCGCCTCCGCGCTCAGTCAACCGTTTGAAGCCGGATTGGTAAGTCCAATTTTGGGCGATAGTTTTACGGTTCGGAAAGAAGGAAATCGTCTCAATCTCTATCGCTGGCGACGCTGATTCGCTACAATCCCGCGCGATCTCCTGACCATCAATTTGAACATCTCGGAGGGAGCAATGAAGCTCAAAACAACTACATTGTTGGTTGCGCTGGCCTGTGCCGTCGCAGCCGTTTGCACTGAAAGAACGATGGACGCTCAAGAACAACCACCCAAACCACCAATCGCCAAAAAGATTCCCAAGACAACTCAGATTCATGGCTATACGGTCACGGATGATTACGGCTGGCTGGCCGACAAAACCAAAACCGATAAAGACATGCTGGCTTATCTGAAAGCCGAAACCGAATACGCCGACGCAATGATGGTTTCGACCAAAGGCTTTCAGGATGCGCTGTACAAGGAAATGCTGGCGCGCATCAAGGAAACAGACGAAAACGTGCCGTACCGTTACGGCGAGTATTTTTATTATTCGCGCACCGAGCAGGGAAAACAGTATCCGATCTTCTGCCGCAAAAAAGGCAGCCTGACCGCCGCCGAAGAAGTCACCATTGATATGAACGAAATGGCCAAAGGCTTGAATTACTTCGGCATTGGCGCATACAACATCAGCGACAACGGAAATCTGCTGGCGTTTTCCAGCGACACGACGGGCTTTCGGCAATACAACCTGTTCGTCAAAGACCTGACCACCGGCAAGATCAGCGACAAAATTGCCGAACGAGTGACTTCGGTGGTCTGGGCGACGGATAACAAAACGCTGTTTTATGTCGTGGAAGATGCGATGACCAAACGTTCGCACCTGTTCTTTCGTCACGTGCTGGGCAGCGGCAAACACGATCTGCTGTACGAAGAAAAAGACGAACTCTATCGCATCGGAGCCGGGCGTACGCGCAGCAAAGGTTACGTCATTATGGGGTCGTATAGCTCGACGACCAGCGAAATGCGTTACTTGCCCGCGAACAATCCAACCGCCGAATTGAAACTGATCCTGCCGCGCAAAGAGATGCACGAATACTACGTGGATCACATCGGCGACCGGTTTTACATTCGCACCAACGACAAAGGCAAAAACTTCCGGTTGGTGACGACTTCGGTCAGCGATGTGCGCCAGGAAAGCTGGAAGGAACTGATTCCGCATCGCAAAGAAGTCATGCTGGAAGACGTGGATTGTTTTGCCGGACATTACATCGCCGTCGAACGCAAAAACGGGGTCCCGCAATTTCAAGTCACCGATTTGAAATCAGGTCAATCTCACTACATCGAATTTCCGGAACCGGTGTATGTTGCTGGCGGAGGGCCGAACCGCGAATTTGCGACGACGACGTATCGCTTCAACTACGAATCGTTTATCACGCCCGGTTCGGTGTTCGATTACGACCTGACCACCAAAAAGCGCGAACTGAAAAAACAGGAACCGGTGCTTGGCGGGTACGACATGAAGTTGTATGAATCCAAGCGGCTTTATGCGACGGCTGCGGACGGCGCGAAAGTGCCGATTTCGATTGTCTACCGCAAGGATTTGAAGCTCGACGGCAAGCGGCCTTTGCTGTTGGAAGCTTACGGTTCTTACGGTTATCCATACGATGTGGATTTTTCGTCTCAACGATTGAGCCTGCTCAATCGCGGAGCGATTTACGCGGTCGCGCACATTCGCGGCGGAGGTGATTTGGGCAAGGAATGGCACGACCAGGGCAAGATGATGGCGAAGAAAAACACATTCACGGACTTCATCGCCTGCGCCGAACACCTGGTCAAAACCAAATACACGTCGTCGGATCGGCTGGTTATCACAGGAGGCAGCGCCGGAGGTTTGTTGATGGGCGCAGTCACAAACATGCGCCCCGACCTGTTCAAAGCCGTCGTGTCTTACGTTCCGTTTGTGGACGTGATGAACACGATGCTTGATGCCAGCTTGCCGCTGACTGTCGGCGAATATCTGGAATGGGGAAACCCGAACGAAAAACCGGCTTACGATTACATGCGAAGCTATTCACCTTACGAAAACATCGAAGCCAAAGCCTATCCGACAATTCTAGTGCGAACTTCGCTGAACGACAGCCAGGTCATGTACTGGGAACCGGCCAAGTATGTCGCCCGGCTGCGCTCACTGAAGACCGACAAAAATCCGTTGCTGTTCAAAGTGAAACTGGAACCCGGAGGCCACGGCGGCGCTTCAGGACGTTACGACCGGCTAAAAGATACGGCGTTCGATTACGCTTTCATTCTCGGCCAGTTCGGCATCACGAAGTAAAAAGTTGGCCGGAGCGATGGCAAACCTCGTCGTTCCGGCCATAAGGTTCTCTGTTGCTCCGGCAGGCTCAGTCGTATAATTGCTTTCGTGTAAATTCAGCAGTTAAGGGAACGGAAAATGGACGTTGGGTTTGTTTGGGACGACACTAAGTATAAAGCCGTGGTCAAAAAGCATAATGTCGCCTTTTACGAAGTTGTTGCTGCTTTTGATGATCTGGTTGGATATGAAGTCCCTGGCTCAGTCGGACACGAAGATCGCTGGCTTTGGGTTGGAAAACCCCCCCTGGGATCGGTTGTTGATCGTTGTTTACACCGAACAGGATTTGCCTCTTTACCGAATTATCACTGTGTTTGATGCAGAAGGAAGGTGGATTGATGAATACTATGGAAGGTGACAATTTCGACTATCAAAGCTATGTGCGAGAAACGCCGCCCAATCCGTCGGAAATTCGCCGAGGAAAGAGTGAGCGTCAGCAACGTTATGACGCTGCAATGTTACGTCTGGCTGTGAAAATTGACGAAGACTTGCTCAACCAATTTCAACAGCTTGCCAGCGAAGATCGAAGCTGCGAACAACTGATTAACCAGGCTTTGCGCGAATGGCTTTCCGCTCAAGGAATGAAGGAAATGGTTCGCGTGGAAATCCAACGTGCGATTCAGCAATCGCTTTCCTCAGTCCAAGTCTAACAAAGAAATCCGTGTAGTCATTGAATGAGCGCGGCTGTTCTGTCAGCGCCAGATAACTTTTTAAGGAGACATCATCAATGAAGAAAAAGATTGAGCACTTCGCTCGTCCATTCGTGTGCGGAGTTTTGACCGTAGCTGTTTGCTTGATGCCGGTCGGCGCGCAGGATCGGCTGAAAACCATGCCGGGTTACGACCAGTTTCAAAAGATGGCGTCGCAAATTCAGGGTTCGGTCAAGCCGGGAACGTTGCAGGTGAAGTGGCTGGATGGCGGTAAAGCATTTGAGTTTCGCCGCGACGGGAAAAACTTTCGTTACGACGTGGCAACGCGGACTGCGGCGGAAGCCGAACCTTCGCCAGCAGCCGGGCCTGCGCCTACCAATCGCTTTCGCGGTGGAGTGGAACGCGGGCGGCAATTCGATTCGGCGATATCGCCGGACGGCAAGCTGAAAGCGTTTTATCGCAATCGCAATTTGTGGCTCAGCGATTCCAACGGCGGCAACGAAATCGCCATCACCACCGAAGGCAATGAAAAGACGCGCATCAAATACGGATCGGCAAGCTGGGTGTACGGCGAAGAGTTGAATCAGAACACCGCGATGTGGTGGTCGCCCAACGGGAAGAAGATCGCGTTTTATCGCTTTGACGAAAGCCCCGTGCCGGATTTTTACCTGCAACTAGATCAAACCAAATTGCAAAGCAAGATGGACATCGAAGCTTATCCGAAAGCCGGTGTCGCCAATCCGATTGCCGATTTGCTGGTTTACGATCTGGACACGAAACAAACCGTCAGATTCGACGTGCGCGACGGCAAGCCGTTTGAAAATTCGGTTGTCGGTCATTACGCGTATAACGTTTCGTGGTCGCCGGACGGAACTGAGTTGCTGGCCAATCGCACCAACCGGCGGCAAAACATCATGGAGTTCATTGCTTGCAATCCTGAAACCGGCAAATGTCGAGTCATACTCCGCGAAGAGTGGTTGCCAAGCTGGACGGAAAACTCTCCGGCAATTCGTTTTTTGAAAGACGGCAAACGGTTCGTCTGGAATTCCGAGCGAACGGGGTTCGACAACTTTTATTTGTATGACTTGAGCGGCAAGTTGCTGGCGACTTTGACCAATCATCAAGTTGATGTCGCCAACATCGTTCGCGTGGATGAAGAAACGGGCGTGCTGTATTACATGGCTCGCAGCGGCGATAACCACATGAAAATGCAACTTCATCGCGTTGGCTTGGACGGCAAAGGCGACAAGCGGCTGACCGATCCTAAGCTCAATCACACGGTTGACGTTGCGCCCGACGGCAAGCATTTCATTGACATCGCGCAAACGCACAACACGCCGCCGACCACTCGACTGGTGGACGCCGACGGCAAAGTGATCGAAGAACTAGCCAAAAGCGATACATCGAAATTCGATCAGCTTGGATTGAAGCGCGTCGAATTGATTACCTACAAAGCGGCGGATGGAGTGACTGACTTGCACGGCTTGCTGCATTTTCCGTCGAACTTCGATCCGAACAAGAAATATCCGCTGCTGGTCAGCGTGTACGGAGGGCCGGCAACCAACGGAGCGCGCGAAATGTTTTCGACGCCCAGCCCGCTGACCGAATATGGCTTTTTGGTGGCTTCGTTGGATTCGCGTAGCGCGGGCGGTCGCGGCAAAAAATTCCTCGACGCGATTTACATGAAACTCGGCGTGACGGAAATTGACGACCAGGCGGCGGGCGTTCGCTCGTTGTGGAACCGGCCCTATCTGAACAAAGAGCGCGTGGGAATTTTCGGCACTTCGTATGGCGGCTACGCTTCGGCGATGTGTTTGCTGCGTCACCCGGATGCTTTCCAGGCGGCTTCGGCGGGTTCGTCTGTGACTTCTTGGTATCACTACGATTCGATTTACACCGAACGTTACATGTGGATTCCACAGGAAAACAAGGAAGGTTATGAGGCGGGCAACGCCATGAATTATGCCGACAAGCTGAAAGGCCGCTTGATGATTTACTACGGCACGGCGGACAATAACGTTCATCCGAATAATTCCATGCAGTTGATCCAGGCTTTGCAAAGGGCAGGGAAGAGCTTTGAAGTTCAGGTTGGCCCCGATGCCGGGCATTCCGGTTTGCGAACGGATCGCATGATGGAATTCTTCATCGAAAATCTGGTGATGAGGTAGAGGCTGTATCTTTCCCATGAAGCCACACGAAGAATCACGAAGAGAGAATTGATCCTTTGTTATCTCCGTGAAACTTTGTGTGGCTTCGTGGGAGAAAAAACTGGTACCCCAAAAAAATGAATGACTTCGCCCAAGAAAAAGAAATTTTGTTCAGTCACCTGAAAGAAGCAGGACTGAAACGAACCGGTCAGCGCGAACTGATTCTGGAAGTGTTTCTGAAAACCGAAGGCCATCTGAGCGCAGAAGACCTGTATTCGCTGGTCAAAGCCGAAGACCCGACGGTTGGGTTCACGACGGTTTACCGCACTTTGAAACTGATGTGCGAATGCGGTCTGGCGCGCGAAGAAGGCATGGGCGATGGTCGCAAACGCTACGAGCATTTGTATAACCATCCGCACCACGATCATTTGATCTGCACCGAATGCGGCGATTTGATCGAATTTTACAGTGAAGTGATTGAACAGAAGCAGGATGAAATTGCGCTTTCTTATAACTTCAAACCAACGCGGCACAGCTTGCGAATCTGGGGCATTTGTTCCGCCTGCCAGAAAAAGGCCAAAAGCAAAGCCGCTGCGAAATAACTTTTGCGGCGCTATCAGAAAGGACAAAACCAATGGCAATCGTCAAAGGCGGCAGCTTCCTGTTTGAAGACCGCGCACCCAACGAAGTGTTCACCCGCGAAGACATCAGCGAAGAGCAGCAAATGTTTGCCGGAGTCGCCGCTGAGTTTATGCAAAAAGAAGTTGTCGCGCGCTCTGAACAGATTTATGCCAAAGACTGGCCGCTGACGCGCGAACTGTTGTTGAAAGCCGGCGAACTGGATTTGCTTCGCATAGACATCCCGGAAGCTTACGGCGGAATGGGATTGGACAAAGTCAGTTCGGCTTACGTTGGCGAACAGATTGCGCTAATGCCTTCGTTCGGAGCTTCGCTGGGCGCGCACACGACCATTGGGACTTTGCCGATTGTTTATTTCGGAACGGCTGAACAGCGCGCGAAGTATTTGCCGAAACTCGCTACGGGCGAATTGATTGCAGCGTATTGCTTGACCGAACCCGGTTCCGGTTCTGACGCGCTGGCCGCCAAAACCAAAGCCAGCTTGAGCGAAGACGGCACGCATTACATTTTGCGCGGCCAGAAAATGTGGATCACCAACGGCGGCTTCGCGGATATTTTTATCGTCTTCGCCAAAGTAGACGGCGAAAAATTCACGGCCTTCATTGTCGAAAAAGGCCCGGGTGTTATTCCAGGTCACGAAGAAAAGAAGCTGGGATTGGATGGTAGTTCGACGACGGCGGTGATGTTGGAAGATGCCAAAGTTCCGGTCGAAAACGTGCTCGGTGAAATTGGCAAAGGCCACGTCGTCGCGTTCAACATTTTGAATCTTGGCCGCTTGAAACTCGGCAGCCGCAACATCGGCGGCGCGAAGTTCGCTCTGAACAACGCGCTGGCTTATTCCAAAGAACGTCATCAATTCAACCGAGCCATCGCCAGTTTCGGACTCATCAAGCGCAAGCTGGCCGAAATGGCCATTCGCTGTTACGTCGGCGACGCGCTGGTTTGGCGCACGCTCGGAGCGATTGACCAGTCGCTTGAAACCGTGGACGCCACTGATCCGATGCAGGCGCTGAAAGCCATTGAGCAATTCGCCGTCGAATGTTCGATCATCAAAGTCTGGACCAGCGAAGCTCTGGCTTTGGTGACGGATGAAACCGTTCAGGTTTACGGTGGCTACGGTTATTCAAAAGATTATCCGGCGGAACGCGCTTACCGCGACGCGCGCATCACTCGCATTTACGAAGGCACGAACGAAATCAATCGGATGATTATCCCGACCCGGTTGCTGAAATCCGCCAAAGACAAACTGCCGAACCTGCACGAAGAAATCAGCGACATTCTTGATCGCACGATTACCGAACCCGGCGGCGAAGATATGCTGTTTGTCCGTCGCAAACTGAAAAACGCCAAAGAGATTGCCAAGCTGGCGCTGGCCGCCGTCGCCGAAAGTTACGGCGACAAGTTCAGCGAAGAACAGGAAGTCGTCGCGCTGGCTGCCGACATCGTCATCGAAGCTTATGCGGTCGAAAGCGCCTTGCTCAGAACTGAAAAGCTGATTGCCGCCAAAGGCCGCGAGCAGTGTTCGCTGGCGATTGACCTGACCAGCGTATACGCCAGCGACGCCGCCGACCGCATTGGAGTTTCTGCCAGCAATCTGGCTGCCGGACTCGGTGAGCCGAAAAAGCTGCGCGAAGCTTTCGAACGGTTGTCGCTGCATCGCCCGGTCAATACTGTCGCGGCTCGTCGCCGAATTGCCGATGCGATGCTCGAAGCCAATCGGTACTTGTGGTAATCAGAAACTTACGTCAACTAACGCCACCAACAAGCGCGCAGGCATAAAAAGTTGGTGGCGTTTGTGTCTTCCGAAGCCATTCTTGACACGGCTTGGAAGCGGTCGCTATAGTCCAAAGCATGCCTTATCCATTGCATTCAAATAAAAATTCGCGCGGCGGCAGGCCGCAAATCCGCAGCACAACAATTTTGGCAGTTCGCCGAGATGGCAAAGTCGTCATTGCCGGAGACGGACAAGTGACGATGGGCGACACCATCATGAAATCAGGCGCGCGCAAAGTTCGCCGCTTGTACGGCGACAAAGTCCTGGCCGGATTTGCCGGAGCCAGCGCCGACGCCTTCGCGCTGTTTCAGCGGTTTGAAACCAAGCTGGAACAGTTTCATGGCCAGTTGAATCGCGCCGCTGTCGAACTGGCCAAAGACTGGCGCACAGACAAGATGATGCGGAATCTGGAAGCTTTGTTGTTGGTTTCCGATCCGACCAGCACGCTGGTTATCGGCGGCAATGGAGACGTGATCGAACCCGACGATGGTATTGTTTCGATTGGTTCGGGCGGGCCTTATGCGTTGGCGGCGGCTCGTGCGCTGGCGCGCAACACGGAACTGACCGCCCGGCAGATCGCCGAAGAAGCGATGAAAATCGCAGGCGAAATCTGCATCTACAGCAATTCAAATTTAGTGATTGAGGAAATCTGAAGAAGTAGACAGTAGACAGTAGACAGTAGACAGTAGTTCTATTGCCGATGGTCTACTCTGGTTTGATTGGCTCAGGCTTTAATTCCTACCCAAACAGCTCCCTACTGTCTACTGTCTACTGTCTACTTTTCTTATGGTTGTTTATCTCAAAGGTAATCTTGAAGAACCCGCCGGCTTGGATTCATTGACTCCGCGCCAGATCGTCGCCGAATTGGACAAACACGTCGTTGGCCAAAACGCCGCCAAACGTGCAGTCGCCGTCGCGCTGCGAAACCGCGTTCGTCGTCAGAAGCTGCCGCCGGATATGGCGCAGGACGTGATGCCGAAAAACATCATCATGATTGGTTCGACCGGCGTCGGAAAAACCGAAATCGCCCGGCGATTGGCGCGGCTGTCTTCGTCGCCGTTTCTGAAAGTCGAAGCTTCCAAGTTCACCGAAGTCGGTTACGTCGGACGCGATGTCGAATCAATGATTCGTGACCTGGCGGAAATTTCAGTTGATCTGATCCGCGAAGAAAAAATCGCCGAAATCGAAGACAAGGCCGCGCTGAATGTCGAAGAAAGAATTCTCGACTTGCTGTTGCCGCCCAGCAAATCGGCTTCCGGCGGTTCGTTCGATTCATCCATTGACCAGATCGAAGACACGCCGTCCGCCGCGCAGGAAACTTACAACCGCACGCGCGAAAAACTCCGCACGCAATTGCGCGAAGGCCGGTTGGAAAGTCGTATTGTCGAACTGGAAGTACGCGAACGCAGTTTCCCGTCGTTTGAAATCATCACCAATCAGGGCGTCGAAGAAATGGACGTGAACCTGAAAGACATGATGCCCGGTTTGTTCGGCTCTAAAACCAAGACTCGCAAGATGACCGTCGCCGAAGCGATGGAATATCTGATGTCCGAAGAAGAACAGAAGCTGATTGATATGGAAGCTGTCGCGCGCGTGGCTCTGGAGCGCGTTGAAGCTTCCGGCATCATCTTTCTGGACGAAATTGACAAGGTCGCCGGGCGCGAAGGCGGCCACGGCCCAGACGTTTCGCGCGAAGGCGTGCAGCGCGACATTTTGCCAATTGTCGAAGGCACGACAGTCAACACCAAATACGGAATGGTTCGCACCGATCACATTCTGTTCATCGCCGCCGGAGCCTTTCACGTGTCCAAACCGTCGGATTTGATCCCGGAACTGCAAGGCCGCTTTCCGATTCGCGTCGAACTGCAACCGCTGACCATAGACGATTTCAAACGCATTCTGACCGAACCCAAAAACGCGCTGATCAAACAGTACAAAGCCTTGCTGGAAACCGAAGGCATTCAACTGGACGTTACCGATGACGCGATTGACGAACTGGCGAATTTCGCCTTCAAGGTGAACGAAACCACCGAAGACATCGGCGCTCGGCGATTGCACACGATTCTGGAAAAAGTGCTGGACGACATTTCGTTTGAAGGCCCCGACCTGATTGAAAAAAATCAGGTGATTGACGCGGCTTATGTTCAAAACATGCTCACGGATATCGTCAAGAATGAAGACCTCAGTCGTTACATCCTGTAACTGAAATCAAAAGGCAAAAGGCAAATATCAAAAGGAAAAAATGAAGAGCTTTCATTTAGCGAAAAAAAAAGTTCCGCACTTTTGCCTTTTGCCTTTTGCCTTTTGCCTTTTGATTTTCAATTTTGCCGCGTGCGGCAAAATTGGCGATCCCATTCCGCCGACTCCGCGCGCTCCGCTGATTGTCGAAGAGTTGCAAGTCGCACAGCAGGGCGCTGAACTCATCCTGAGCTTCCCGCTGAAAATCGGTAAAAACAAGCCTCGCCGCATTGATGTTTATCGAGCGGTTGAATCCGCCAGCGATCCTGAAGGCGTCACCATCGAAACCTTTTCGGCACGCGCCAGCCTGATTAACTCGGTTGAGCAAATCCCTGAAAAAACTTCCACAATCAGTTTTCGTGACGCGCTGGATTTGAAAAGCAACGCGCGAAATCAGCGGTATCGGTATGCAGTGCGTTTGGTGAATCAGTCAGGGCAGGCAGCGGATTTTTCCAACTACGCGATGATCGTTCCGCTGTTCGATCTGGCGTTGCCGCCGACGGCGTTGAAAATCGCGCAGCAGGAACGGCAGATTGATCTGAACTGGGCAGCGCCCGCCGCCAACGAAAGCGGAACGGCTCCGGCAAATGTGGCTGGTTACAATTTGTATCGCCGCAGCGGAGACGCCGTCGTCAAACTCAATGCTCAGCCGCTCGCCGAGCCGCGCTTTACCGACCGCAATTTCGCCTTTGGCGCGGAGTATCAATACACGGTGCGCGCGTTGTCGTTGTTGCCGGGCAGCGTCAGTCTGGCTTCGGCGATTGAAAGCAACGAAAGCGCACCGCTCGCTCACACGCCGAAAGACACGTTCCCGCCTGTTGCTCCAAATCCTGTGACGCTGGCTTCCATCGGCGGTCTGGTCAGTTTGTTCTGGCCGCTGAATCAGGAAACCGACGTTGCCGGATACAACATTTACCGAGCCGAATCCGATCAAACGCCGTCCGCGCAATGGACAAAACTCAACACTCAACTTCACAAAACAGCTTCGTTCCGCGACGACCGCGTGCAAGTCGGCAAACAATACTTTTATCAAGTTACCGCTGTGGATGTTTACGGCAATGAAAGCCTTCGCTCTGAGGTGAAGAGCGAAACGGTCAATCCCTGACGGGCAGGCGCGAGCCAGCACGGAACAGGGAGCGACCGGGTGCTAACTGCTCAGCCTGGTGGCAGAAAATTGGTACGGAACCGGGAGCGGTAGCGACCGGGTGCTCGCGGAGTCCTGTGTTTCACGAGAAACCGAGTCGCTACCGCTCCCGGTTCCGTACCGGCTGAGCAGTTACAAATTGAAAAATAAATTCGAGCGCCTGACGGCGCTGTGGGGACTCGCGCTCACGCGCGTGCGCTCCGCTATCGCTACGCGCACCGTCCCAAGACAGAGTTCAGGAAGAAGGGGGACGCGCCGCAACCACCCGGAAACCGAAGCTGCTGTAACGGTCCGCCGCATGATTGAAGTAACGATACACGGCCATTTGATCGAAGAACCACGAACCGCCCCGCAGGACGCGAAATGTCGCCTCATCCAAATTCTTCTGTGCCGGGTCGAGCTTCGGATCGCTGTAATCGTTCAGACACCATTCCAAGACGTTCCCGCTCATCTCTTCCACTCCGCAAGGTGATTGGCCGTTCGGGAAAATGCCGACGGCGCTGGTCTGGTAGATGATCCGCCCAGTGTTAGCTTTCTTCGTGTCGTATTTTCCTTTGTACGGATACAGCCTGCCGTCTGTGCCGCGCGCGGCTTTTTCCCATTCAAACTCGGTGGGCAGGCGAACTTCGTTTGTCTGTCGCTCCCTACCGGTCGCGGTGCTGACTCGGTCGGCTTGATCCAGTCGCCACGTCAGCCAGCGGCAAAACGCCATCGCCTGATACCAATTCACACTGTCGCGCGGATGGTTGGCGAATTTGAAAGATTGCTCGTTCATTTGGCGTTCGCCTTCGCTGGCGGCCAAACCCGCAAACCATCTTTTGTCGTTGAAGCCTTCGGGATCGTCCAGAAAGGTTTGAAACTGCGCGTAAGTAATCGGGTAACGGCTGATCTGAAATTCCGGCAGCCAGAGTTTTTGCGGCTTGGCGGCATATTCGTCTTTCGCGTCGCCGTACTGAAACTCGCCTTCGGGAATTTTGATCCATTCAATGTCCGGCAGCTTCACGCCGTTGATTTCGACAATGCCGACGCCTTGGCGATTGTCCCAACCCATCAACCCCAGAGCACGCCCGATGGCCGCGCGAGCCTGTGGTTCAGGATCGCGTTTCAAATCTGTCAGCCGCTCAATCCATTCTTTGGTCAATCGTTGGCGCGTGGCATCGTTCAGCGTATGGCCGACTCCGCTGCGATCCAGACATTGGGCGGCGACTTCGGGATTGGCTTCGGCAATCCATTCGACGGCGGCGGAGCAATCGTTGCTGTACAAACCGGTGAACAGAACGGCGGCCACTTCCCAATTGGTTCGTTGCCACCATTTTTCAGGCCAGAGTTGGGAAGCTTTCAAATCCCGCGCCTCAAATCTGATCGCCAGATGCCGCGCGGCAAAGTACTCCTGCAACAATTGATGGGTGAACCGCACCGGATCGGCGATTTCCAAAATGCCAGCGCCGCTGGCCAGCGTAAACAATCGCTGATGGTTTTCGCCCAAAACTCTGGCGGCTTCGGATTTGGGCAACACAGTCAGCGCGCCACTGTATTTGCCGTCTTCCTCGGCATCCGGTTTGGCCGGGCGGCTTTGCATTTCAAACGCCAACCGCGCCAACGCATCTTTCAACGGCTCCATTTCAGTTGGCAGAATGCGGTCGTCTTCCAGTTCGCGGTTGAGCCGGTTCTGGACGAAATTCTTGAACAATTCGCCACGGTTTTTCGGCAACTCGCCTGAGTTGGCGACGAAATTGCCGATCAGCATATTCAACATAAACGGATTGCTGGCCAGCTTCATCAATCCCGCTGAATCATCGCGTTGGCGAACCCAGTGTTGCCAAGTCGAATTGTCGTTTTTGCCTTCCCATTCCCAACCCCAGCGAAGCCCGTTCGGCAATTCTGTGTTCAGCCAGAAAACTTGCTCGGCTTCGTCCAATTTGCCGCTGAACTTTGCCAAAAACTCTGCCAGCGTTTGCTGAGCCTCTGGCGGAGCCAGTTTCCAAAACAACGGTTCGGCCAGTTCCGGGCGTTCGACTTGATGGAGGTAATTTTCGACAAAGCGGCGAATGCGAAGCGGGTCAAGCGGGCTGATGTTGATGCAATCGAAACCAAGTTCCGGCGGGTAATCTTCCTTGCGGCAGGAAACGATGGCCATCAAAGCCGGGTGCTCTTTGATGAAACGGCAGACTTGATCGTATTTGTCACGACGTTGATCCACAGGCAATTCGTTCAATCCGTCCAACAATAATGCGGCTCTGTGCGATTGCAGCAAGGAATCCAGGTGCGGTTCCAACTTGCCGATTTGCGAAGCGATGAAATCCCGCAGCGGTTGATCGGCCAGCGTCCATTCGCGCAAGGGCACAACCAGCGGAATCGGCTCTTGAGGATTTTGCCGGGCGGTTTCGGCCATCTCCATCGCCAGCTTCCAAATCGCCGTGCTCTTTCCGCCGCCGGGTTCGCCCAACAGCGCCGCGCGTTTGATTTTCAACATGGCTTCGGCTGCGTCGTCGAAATCATCCTTTTTGGGTTGTAACGAACCGTCTTTGCCCACCGGCAACAATTCGACTTTCATCCGCCGGTCGCCGTAATGCCGGAACTGCCGCTCTGACCGGCTGTTCATCCCTGTGTAAAGCTGGCGCAGACTTTCGTCGTTTAATCCATCCAGAAACGCCAGTTCCAATTCGCGCTGTGGTGCTGATGGCGAACCGGAAGGCGCGCGTTGAGTCGTCAACACCGGAATCGTGCCGAGCGGATTTTTCTCCACCGTTGGTTGATTGGTGAGAATGCGAATCAGGTGTTCATAGCCCGCATCGTCGAGAACAAATTGACTGAGCGAGCAAAACGTCCAGCCTCGCAAAAATCGCGGAATGCTTGTGGACGGTTCCGAATTCAACAAGATAGGGATGAGCCGACGATTGCCTTTGTCGTCATAAAGATCGTCATCCAACAAACTGCCTTCCCAATAAACGCCTTTGCCTTTTTCCGGCGGCACGTTTCCTTCGATGCGACGCTTGTATTCGGCAGTGCAAATACAAATCACGAAATCAGAATGCTCCGAACTGATCTGTTCATTGCACCAGCGCGGCCAATCCACGATTTCTTCTTTGTGGAATTGATCAAGTTCGACATCAATGCGGTGATTGCGCAGCGCCCAGGCAAACTGGAGCACGCGGTCACTGTGTTCGACGGAATCGTGGCTGTAGCTAATAAAAACCTTTGGCATGTGTTTGCCAACCTTCTCAGAAAATGGGTGGGACAGGTTCTGAACCTTGCCTTTACCCACATTTTTCGCACCTAGCGTTTTTTGCCTTTTGCCCTGAAAGGGCTGTGGATATTAGCCGGTGGTGGAGGCTCTGCGAAACCACCGGAACTTTCAGGGCTTGGCGGTCTTTTGCCATTGTTTCCGGTGGTTACGCTACGCTCACCACCGGCTAATATCCGCTGCGCCTCCGGCGCAAAGAAAAAGATGTGGGTAATGACAAGGTTCTGAACCTGTCCCACCAGTTTTCATTATTTCAGAGCGTCGCTACGCGACCTGAAAAACTCCTGCGGAAATTCTGATCGAGGCGCAAGGTAGTCGCGTTCCGTTCCGTTTTCAAGGCCTTCTTTCGCGGTATTCGTTGGAACCCGCGCGGCGCGTTGGTCGTTGCCCAAGTGACAATTTCCATCATCTTGATGAGGCACGTAATCGGCGGCAACTTTGCCGTTGGTGGTGAAAATCGCGCGCCGCTGGTGTTAATTCGCTGGCGGCTTTGCGCCAGGGCTGAACGAAACTCAAATCGGAAGGAAAAGCATGCAAAACATAAAAGCAGTAGGGCTGGACGGAAACGATCAATTACGAAAACCGCTTCGGTTGTTGCCTGGTGTGGTCATTGCCATTGTGCTGGCATTGGTCAGTTACGGTTTGCCGTTGATTGCGCCGGGCGCTGAACCGTTTGGATTCCAGGTCGGTTTTCTGTCGGCCATTGGCGGAGTGCTGTGCGCGCTCGGCATCATTGTTTGGTGGCTGGCGCTGAGCCGCGCGACGTGGCTGGAACGGTTGGGCGCAATCTTGTTGATGATCGTTGGGGTGGTTGTGACACGGCTTTTCGCCCACGAATCCATCGCGGGAGCCGGGATGGGAATGCTGCTTTATTTTTCGGCGATCCCGATTCTGACTCTTGTTCTGGTCGGTTGGGCGTTGGCCACTCAGCGGCTTTCGGCTGTAGTGCGGCGCGCATCGTTGGTGGCGGTCATGCTGCTTGCCTGTGCGCCGTGGGTGCTGTTGCGAACGGAGGGAATCAGCGGCGACGGTTCGCAATACCGCTGGCGCTGGACGCCTACGGCTGAACAACTCTTGCTGGCGCAAGCCAATGAAGAACTGAAACCTTTGCCGCCCGCCACGCCTGAAACCACCGCGACGCCGGAAACGCCGAAAGAAACACTGGCTGCTCAACCGGAAACAACTCCCACACCGGAAGATTCGGCAACTGCGCCTGCCGTTTCGGCAGAGTCAAAAGCCGACTGGCCGGGCTTTCGCGGCGCAAGACGCGACAGCGTGATTCGCGGTCTGCAAATCAAAACCGATTGGACGGCTTCGCCGCCGGTTGAAATTTGGCGCAAACCCGTCGGACCCGGCTGGTCGTCGTTCGCTGTGCGCGGCGATTTGCTTTACACGCAGGAGCAGCGCGGAAACGATGAGATTGTCGGCTGTTATAAAGTCTCCACAGGCGAACCGGTATGGCGTCACCGTGACGCGGTTCGGTTTTATGAATCCAACGCTGGCGCCGGGCCGCGCGCCACGCCGACGCTCAACAGAAATCGAATTTACGCTTTTGGCGCGACAGGACTGTTGAACGCGCTGGACGCCGCAACCGGTAAGGCCGTCTGGTCGCGCAATGTGGCGACCGACACCGAACGGAAACCGCCGGAATGGGGGTTCGCCAGTTCGCCGCTGGTGGTTGACGACATGGTGGTTGTCGCCGCAGCCGGCACGCTGGCCGCTTACAACCTGGCGGATGGCAAACTGCGTTGGAAAGGGCCGTCTTATGGCGGCAGCTACAGTTCGCCGCATCGCGCGACGATTGACGGCGTTCCGCAGATTTTGCTGCTGGGCGGCCCCGGCGCAATCAGCGTCGCGCCCGACGGAGCCGTGTTGTGGGAACACAAATGGGAATCGGGCGCGATTGTGCAACCGGCGCTGCTGGCCAATGGCGACATCATCATTAACGCTCTGGCCGTTTCCGGCGGACTCGGCACGCGCCGTCTGGCGGTCAAACGCGACGCCGACAAATGGGCTGTCGAAGAGCGTTGGACTTCAAACGGCCTGAAGCCCTACTTCAACGACTTCGTTACGCACAAAGGCCACGCCTACGGTTTTGACGGCAACATTCTCTCTTGCATCAATCTGGAAGACGGCAAACGCCGCTGGAAAGGCGGGCGATATGGCAACGGCCAACTCGTATTGCTGACCGAACAAGACCTGTTGCTGGTGCTGACGGAAGAGGGCGAGCTTGTGTTGGTGGGCGCGACGACTGATCAGTTCAAAGAGGTCGCGCGATTCCCGGCGGTCAAAGGCAAAACCTGGAATCATCCGGCGCTGGCGGGCGATGTGCTGCTGGTTCGCAACGGCGAAGAAATGGCCGCGTTCCGGTTGCCCGTCGCTGGGCGCTAACATCATCAACCCAGTGAAACAGAAAAATGTGGGAAAGGAAGATCGGAACTCCGATTTTCCTTTCCCACATTTTCTTGTCTATTGGTCGGTTTTGCTGTCTACATCAGGTATTTTGTGCCCGTTGTTCGATCTTGGCCCAGGTGTCTTTCAAGCCAATCGTTCGGTTGAACACCAGTTTGCCGGGCGTGGAGTCAGGATCAACGCAAAAGTAACCCATCCGCTCGAATTGATACCGAGCGCCCGCCGCAGCGTCTTTCAAACTCGGCTCGACTTTGGCAGTCAGCATTTCCAGCGAGTTCGGATTCAGGTTGGCGGTGAAGTCCTGGCCTTCTTCCACGTCGTCAGGGTTTTCTTTGGTGAACAGCGTGTCATACATCCGCACTTCGGCATCCAGCGCGTGCGCGGCGGAAACCCAGTGGATCGTCGCTTTGACTTTGCGATTGC
Source organism: Acidobacteriota bacterium (assembly GCA_033763255.1). Taxonomy (GTDB): domain Bacteria; phylum Acidobacteriota; class Blastocatellia; order RBC074; family RBC074; genus RBC074. The sequence continues at coordinate 74,760 of JANRKX010000069.1, forward strand.
TGGTCGGGCCGCCGCTGCGCGAATCAGGATCATAAGTGCAATGGACTTCGACAACATTGCCGTCAGCGTCTTTGACAACGCTTTCGCACTTGATGATGTAACCGTACCGCAGCCGAACTTCTTTGCCCGGCGACAGACGATAGTATTTCGGCGGCGGGACTTCGCGGAAATCGTCCTGTTCGATGTATAGCACTTTGGAAAATGGAATTTTGCGCGTCCCCGCGCTGGCGTCTTCAGGATTGTTGACCGCTTCCATTTCTTCGACCAGATCGTCGGGGTAATTCGTCAACACGACTTTCAGCGGATTCAGCACAGCCATCACTCGCTGCGCGTGTTTGTTCAAATCCTGGCGAACGTAGTATTCCAACTGCTGAAGCTGCGTGATGCCGTTGGTTTTTGAAACTCCCAGGCTGGCGCAAAAATCCCGAATCGCTTCGGGCGTGTAGCCTCTGCGCCGCATTCCAGACAGCGTAGGCATACGCGGATCGTCCCATCCGCTCACCAGGTTTTCCTGCACCAATTTGAGAAGTTTTCGCTTGCTCATGATGGTGTAGGTCAAACTCAGTCGGTCGAACTCGTATTGCTGTGATGGAAAAATGCCGAGCTGTTCGATGAACCAGTTGTACAGATGGCGGTTGTTGTCGAACTCCAGAGTGCAGATGGAATGCGTGACGTTCTCAATCGAATCGGACTGGCCGTGCGCGTAATCGTACATCGGGTAAATGCACCAGGCGTCGCCGGTTCGATGGTGATGCTGATGCAGGATGCGGTACATGACAGGATCGCGGAAACTCAGGTTTGGCGAAGCCATATCAATCTTTGCGCGCAAAGTCCGCGAACCATCGGCAAACTCGCCATTTTTCATCCGCTCGAACAGATCAAGGTTTTCTTCCACAGAGCGATTGCGGTACGGACTGTCTTTGCCGGGTTCGGTCAGTGTGCCGCGATATTCGCGGGTTTGATCCGCCGTCAGGTCGCAGACGTAAGCCTTGCCGTCTTTGATTAACTTGATCGCCCAGTCATAAAGTTGCTGGAAATAATCGGAAGCGTAAAACAATCCGTCCCATTCAAAACCCAGCCAGCGCACGTCTTCCATGATGGCTTCGACGTATTCGGTTTCTTCTTTGGTCGGGTTGGTGTCGTCGAACCGCAAATTGGTTTTGCCGCCGAACTCATCTGCCAGCCCGAAATCCAGGCAGATGGCTTTGGCGTGGCCGATGTGCAAATAGCCATTCGGTTCGGGAGGAAAGCGCGTCTGGACTCGCCCGGCGTGCTTGCCTGTGGCGAGGTCTTGAATGATGGCGTCGCGCAAAAAGTTCGACTTGGTTGTGGGTTCTCCTGTTGATTCAACCGGCGCTGTGCCGGGTGTTGCTTCCGAATTCATTTGATTGAGATGTCTCCTGTGATGATTTGATGAAGCGTCACTATACCGAACCGCCTGCGACTCGCGCAAAACTTGGACTTTATTCGCGCAATTTCATCACCTCGCTGCGAAGCGCCAGGCTGCGGGCGTCAATGGCCCGATCCGTAGCCAACACGCCGTCCAGATGGTCAATTTCGTGCTGCAACAGTTCGGATAAATCTCCGCGAGCGATGACCAGTTGCGATTTGCCGTTTTCGTTCAAGTAACTGACTTCGATTTCGACGTGCCGTCGCACTCGCACCATCAGTTCCGGGAAAGAAAAACAATCGTCCCACAATTCCATCATTTGGGAACTTGCTCGAACGATTTGCGGGTTAATCAGCGGGGCCGGGCCAAAGCTGCCGTCGTGCATGTTGACGAACAAGATTCGCCGCTGAGCGCCAATTTGCGGAGCCGCAATGGCTCGGCCAAATCCATGACCGGCGCGGAAATTCGCCAGCGTGTCGGCCAGGTCGTTGATGATGGTTTGGGGTTCAGTGGCGCGAGCATCGTGGACGGCTTCGGACGGTTGCCAAAGCTGCGGATTGCCAAGCAGCAGAATGTCTTTGACGGCCATGTGTTAATCTCCTGGGAGCGCAGGCGTCCCGCCCGCTGGAATTGAAATTGATTTGAACGAAAAGCGAGTCTAGCAAATTTGAAAAACGAAGACATAAACCATCGCCGCGTAATTCTGTTCGATTTCGACGGCACGTTGGTCAACACCACGCCGCTGATTTTGAAATCTTTTCGCGCGACGTGGCAGAAAATTTTCGGCTTCACGATGGATGATGCTGATTACATCAAAACCTTTGGCACGTTGCTGCATACGGCGTTGAAGCGATTGACTCAGGAATGCGTCGCCGACGGGCGAATCGGCGCAATCGAAGATTTGAACTCGAAAGCCGATGAACTGCTGAAAACTTACCGCGAATTCAATTGGCAATGGCACGATGAAACGATTGAACCATTTGACGGCGTTGCCGATGCCGTCCGCGAATTGAGAGCGCGCGATTACAGACTGGGCATCGTGTCGTCAAAATTGCGGCAAGGCGTCGAACGCGGCTTGAGCATCTTTTCAATGTCCGAATGGTTCGATGTCATTATTTCCGCCGACGACGTGATGAATCACAAACCCCACCCCGAACCGCTTTTGAAAGCTTTGGAAAAGTTCGATGCTGCGCCGCATCAGGCGATTTACATCGGCGACAGTACGCACGACATCGTTGCCGGAAAAGCTGCTGAACTGGCTACGGCGGCTGCCGCTTGGGGGCCGTTTCCGCGTCATGAACTGGAAGCCTTGCAGCCGGATTATTTGCTGAACAACCCAACTGAATTGCTGCATTTGTTTGGCCGATAAAAAGTTTGCTCGTTGCGAGCAACCGGAAATTAGAATTGGCAATCTGAGGCATTCCGAAAACGCGCCACATTCTCCGCGCAGGATTCGCCGTCAATCCCCAGAACTGACCGGCGAGCTTCAGTACCGAACCTTTCATTTGCCCGCGTTGGCAATACCCAAAGGAGCATTACTCAAATGAACTCATCCCGTTCGTTCATCGCTCGCCAATTGAAAGCGAGTCTGACTGTCCGCACCGTTGCCGTTCTGGCGTTGGTGCTTGCCGCATCTTCCTTTTTCACCACTCAACCCAGCACAGCGCAGAGCAGTTTTTACGTCAGCACGTTGGCGGGAGTCGGCTTTTCTGCCGGTTCTAACGACGGCGTAGGGCCCACTGCCCGGTTCAATGCTCCGCTGGGCATCGCGGTGGACAAAAATGACAACGTCATCGTCGCTGATTTTCGCAATCATCGCATTCGCAAAGTTGCGCCCGATGGAACCGTGACCACCGTTGCCGGAACCATCGCCGGGTTCGCCAACGGAACTACGCTGGCCAGATTTTTCGGTCCGGCGGGCGTGGCGGTGGATAAAAACGACAACATCATCGTCGCCGATTACGGCAATCATCGTATTCGCATGATTTCGCCGAGCGGCGTGGTGACGACCGTCGCTGGCAGCGGACAATATGGCAGCTTGAACGGCGTCGGCGTCAACGCGCGTTTTGCCAATCCGTGCAGCGTGGCGGTGGATGATAACGGCAACATTTACGTGCTGGACGCCGGAACCAATCTGGTGCGGAAAATTGATGCGACTCGGTACGTTTCGACCGTCGCCGGGTACGTCAATGGTTACGCCGACGGACAAGGTTCCGCCGCCGCGTTCAGTTTTTCGGGCGGAGCGCCGCAAGCCACTTTCGACACGCAAGGCAATTTGATGATTGCGGATTTTTTCAACAGCCGCATTCGCCGCGTGACGCCTGATGGAAACGTGACGACAGTCGCAGGCGGAGGAATTGATAAAGACGGCCCGGCGTTGCAGGCGTCGTTCTTTTTTGCCACAGGCATCGCGCGCGACCGCGATGGCAATTTCATCATCGCCGATTGGCACAACGCGCAAATTCGCAAACTGGACGTGACGCGCAACGTGGTGACGACAATTGCGGGCAGCGGCATCGAAGATCATGTAGATGGCCCGGCTGAACAGGCCGCCTTCGTTCGTCCCGGAGCCGTCGCCGTGGATTCCAAAGGCAACATTTACGTCAGCGATTACTTCACGCACACGATTCGTTTGTTGGGGGCGCGCATCCCGCGCCCCAGCCCGACACCTACGGCAACTCCCACGGCGACACCAACCCCGACTCCAACGCCCACGCCAAGTCCAACTCCGACTCCTTCACCGACGCCAACGCCGTCGCCAACTCCGACGCCCACGCCGACTCCAACACCAACGCCGACTCCGCCCGGAGGCACGCCGTTGAACGTGATCGTCAATCCCAGCTTTGAAGAAGGCAATTACAACGGCTGGCGAATTTTCACCTACTTCTTTGAAGGCGGCGGAGCTTCGATCATCAACGATCCGGCGGTTGTCAGCGACGGTCAGTACGCGCTGAAATTCCAGGCCAACGGACGCCGTTTGGTGGATTACTGCGCGCAGGATTTGTCGTTGTCACCCGGCAATTACACCTTGAGCGCAGATGTCGTTCCCAGCATCGGAACGATTGCCACGCTGGGCATAAATTTCAACAACGGTTCGCCCGGCATCACCGCGCAATCGCCGATCAGCCAGCGCGCACGGCTGAGTGTGAACTTCACAGTGACGGATGGCGGCATCCCGGTCACGATTTACGCCGTCGGCAATCAGAGCCGTTACATACGCAGCAACTTCGTTGTGGATAACTTCACGCTGGTGCGGCGATAAACTGGAGCGCGGATGTCCACATCCGCTGTAATTCAAAGCCGCGAAGTTTCCTCTTCCTGTTTTCAAACGAAGAAGCTTCGCGGCTTTTTCGCGTCTTGACGGTGAAAGACTCTTGCCGCAATCTGGGTTTGTTATGAGCACTTCACGAATCATCAAAGCGCCAACTGGAACTCAACTCTCCTGCAAAGGCTGGCAACAGGAAGCCGCTTTGCGAATGTTGATGAACAACCTCGACCCTGAAGTTGCCGAACGCCCGGACGATCTGGTTGTGTACGGCGGAACCGGCAAAGCCGCCCGCAATTGGCAGGCCTTCGACGCCATTGTCCGCAGTTTGCAATCGTTGGCCAACGACGAAACCTTGCTGGTGCAATCTGGAAAGCCCGTCGGCATCTTTCGCACTCACGAAGACTCGCCGCGCGTCTTGATCGCCAATTCCAACCTGGTCGGTCATTGGTCGAACTGGAACGAATTTCACCGTCACGAAAAACTCGGTTTGACGATGTACGGCCAGATGACCGCCGGGTCTTGGATTTACATCGGCAGTCAGGGAATCATCCAGGGCACGTTTGAAACCTTCGCCGCCGTCGCCGAAAAACACTTTGGCGGTTCGTTGGCTGGCAAGCTGGTCGTCAGTGGCGGAATGGGCGGTATGGGTGGCGCTCAGCCGTTGGCCGCGACGATGAATGGCGCGAATTTCATCGGCATAGACGTTGACCCGGAACGCATTCGCAAACGCATTACCACCGGATATTGCGACGAAATCGCGTTCACGCTGGACGAGGCGATGAGCTTCGTCGCCAATGCGCGAAAAACCGGCAACGCCATTTCAGTTGGGTTGGTCGGCAACTGCGCGGATGTCTTGCCCGAATTGGTCAAACGCGGAATTGTGCCCGACGTGTTGACCGATCAAACCAGCGCGCACGATGCGTTGAACGGGTACGTGCCGAACCGGATGACGTTGCATGAAGCCTTGCAGCTTCGCCGCGACAAGCCTGATGAATACGTCAAACGTTCAATGCAGGCGATGGCCGATCACGTCAGCGCCATGCTGGAACTGAAACGAATGGGCGCGGTGACGTTCGATTACGGCAACAACATCCGCACTCAAGCCAAGCTGACCGGCGTCGAAGACGCTTTTGAAATTCCGGGTTTCGTGCCGGAATACATCCGCCCGCTGTTTTGCGAAGGCCGAGGGCCGTATCGTTGGGTGGCGTTGTCTGGCAATCCCGATGACATTCGCAAAACCGACGATTTGGCTCAGGAGCTTTTCCCAGACGATCCGGTGCTTGAACGCTGGCTGAAACTGGCGCGCGACAAAGTGAAGTTTCAGGGCTTGCCCGCTCGCGTCTGCTGGCTGGGTTACGGCGACCGCGCGGAATTCGGCGTGGCCATGAACGAAATGGTCAAACGCGGCGAGCTTGACGCGCCAATTGTCATTGGCCGCGATCATTTGGACAGCGGCTCGGTCGCTTCGCCGTACCGCGAAACCGAAGCGATGCTCGATGGTTCCGACGCCATCGCCGATTGGCCGTTGCTGAACGCGCTGGTCAACACTGCCGCCGGAGCGTCCTGGGTTTCGATTCACAACGGCGGCGGAGTCGGCATTGGCTATTCGCTGCACGCCGGAATGGTCGTCGTCGCTGACGGAACCGATGCAGCTTCGCGGCGATTGCAGCGCGTGCTGACGACTGATCCCGGAATGGGAATCATTCGCCACGTGGACGCCGGGTACGACAAAGCCATCTCAGAAGCGCGCGAACACAACGTCAAAATTCCGATGCAATAGCTTTTTTCGTCCACGAAGAAACACGAAGATTCACGAAGAGGAGGCAGACCATTTCTGCTTTTTCTTCGTGCTCTTCGTGGATAGACAATCAGGAGGAGAAATGAACACAGACACAGGGCCATTATTCAACGATCCAAACTGGCGCAGAGCCAGCGTTTGGTTGGCGGGCGAACATTACGCGCAGACGTTGGGCACGCTGGCGATTTTGGGCGTTCCGGTGCGGCTGGGTTCGATCACTCCGGGGCGATGCGATCTGGCGCCGGATGCCATTCGCATGATCCTGAAAAAGTTCAGTTGCTTCGACATCGAAAGCGCCGCCGATTTGCGATGGTTGAAAGTGCGCGACACCGGAAACATGGATTTTTCTTACGCCACGTTGGCCGAAGTGTTCCAGCCACTCAGCAAAGCAGTCAGCAACTGTTTGGAAAGCGCCGATGCGGCAGTGTTGCTCGGCGGCGACAACGGCATCACGCGCGCCGGAGTTCACGGGCTGGGTTTGCCGCTGGAAGATTGCGGCTTGCTGACCTTCGACGCACATTTTGATCTGCGCGATCTGGATCAAGGGCTAACCAATGGCAATCCTGTGCGGGCGCTGCTCAACGATGGATTGCCGGGCGACAACATCGTGCAAATCGGCATTCAAGGTTTTGCCAATTCCGGCGCTTACGCCGAGTTCGCCCACGACGTAGGCATTTCAGTTGTGACGATGGGGCAGGTTCGCAGCCGCGATTTTGAAACTTTGGTAGCAGGCGCGTTGGCGCATTTGTCCGAACGAGTCAAAGCCATTTACGTGGATTTCGACATTGACGCGCTGGATCGCATTTACGCTCCGGCGTGTCCGGGTTCGCGTCCGGGAGGTTTGACGCCGTGGGAATTGAAACGTGCGGCATTTTTGTGCGGCCAGCATCCGAAAGTCCGCGCGATTGATCTGGTGGAAATTGATCCCGAAAACGACATTGCCGACGCGACGGTCATGTCTGCGGCTTCGGTGCTGCTGTCGTTCGCCGCCGGAATGGTCACTCGATTGAGGAAGGCGTCTTGAGTTTTTTGGCTGTCATCAATTGTTCGCAACTGGTCACGCTGGCCGGGCCGCAGCGTCCGCGAGTTGGCGTAGAACTGCGCGAACTTTCGATCATTGAAAACGGCGCGATGCTGGTTCGCAACGGGCGAATCGAACAGGTCGGCAAACGCGAAGCCATCGAACCGCTGATCTCTGCCGATTGCGAAGTGGTGGACGCTGGCAAACGAATCGTGTTGCCGGGATTTGTGGACGCGCACGCGCATCCGGTCTTTGCCGGAAACCGCGCCGGCGAATTCGAGCTTCGAGCCGGCGGCGCGACGTATGAACAGATTGCGCTGGCGGGTGGAGGTATTCGTTCGACGGTCAGAAAAACTCGGCAGGCGAGCGAAGATGAATTGGTTGCTGCCGGGAAACGTTACGCCGAATGGTTTTTGCGCTGCGGCACCACAACCGTCGAAGCCAAATCCGGTTACGGTTTGACCGTTGAAGACGAATTGAAAATGCTGCGCGCGATTCGGCGATTGAATGACGAAACTTCGCTGAATTACGTGCCGACGTTTTTGGGCGCGCACGTCGTGCCCGAAGAATTCAAAGGCAATAGTTCGGGTTATGTGGATTTGATTGTCGAAGAAATGTTGCCGCGCGTCGCCGCGGAACAACTAGCCGAATTCTGCGATGTGTTTTGCGAAGCGGGGGCATTCACAGTTGAAGAGTCTCGAAGAATTTTGCTGGCAGCGAAACAGCTTGGGTTCAAGTTGCGCGTTCACGCCGATCAATTGTCGCTTTGCGGAGCTTCGGCGTTGGCTGCGGAACTCGGCGCGGTGACGGCAGACCATTTGGAGCAAAGCGATCAATCCGCGATCCGCAATCTGCAATCCGCAAAGGTTCAGCCAGTTTTGTTGCCGTGTTCGGTGTTGATGATCGGTTCTCAGCGGTACGCCAACGCGCGAGCAATGATTGAAGCTGGGCTGGCCGTCGTCATTGCAACTGACTTCAATCCCGGTTCATCGCCTGTGGCTTCAATGCTGCTGGCGCTGACGCTGGCTTCGACGCAGATGAAAATGACGCCCGCCGAAGCCATCACCGCCGCAACGATCAACGCGGCTTACAGTTTGGGCAGAGGAAAAGAAATCGGCTCGCTTGAACCGGGCAAGCGAGCCGATGTTGTCATTCACGATTGCGACGATTACCGCGAATTGGCGTACTTTGCGGGCTTGGAACACCCTTTAGCCGTTTACGTCGGTGGCCAATTGGCGTGATGCAGGTCAATGAAGACTGCGAATTCCGCCTCCGAAGCCGCGGATGATTTTGATTTCGCCATTACTTTGTAAAACCTGCTGAAGCACATACATCCGAACGGCGATGCGCGCTTCCGGGCGAGAGAAGCGGTTGATGTCGGTTTGCACACGCGCCAGATCGGTTCGCGCCAGTCCGGCCAGATGTTGTCCATACTGAGGCAAATACTGTGAAGCCACACCGCCCGTGTTCAACACCATTTCTTTCTGCCGAAACGAACCTTGTTGCTGAAAGCTTTCGGTCACGGCGGCGGCGGTCAGCAATTCATTAAATTGATCGAGCGTGGATTCCAGAACATCGAAACTTCGCGCGGGATTCAACAGCGAAAATGCTCCGGCGATTTGCAACTGGCTGCTGAACATCTGGCTGGTCTCCACTTCAGTGCCAATCATCGCCAACGCTTCTTCCAACAAAGCGGCGGCGATTTCTTTTTTTTCTCCGTTCAGGGCACTCGTCGCCATTTGCATCAGCGCATTGACTCGTTCCCAGTCGTGGCGCATTCCGGCCATTAACTGCCGTGCCTCGTCATATTGGCCTTCGTTGATGTGTTGCCACATCATTTGTTGGTCAAATTCCCGCATCGCCTGTCGCTGTTGGTTTGAATCGCTGAGATTTTCCTTGATGATTTGCCGGGCGCGTTCGACATCGCCTTTTCCGCGGGCAAGCTGCGACGCGCGCTGAACATAGCTGTACTGCATTTCAGGCGGAGCCTTTGCCGCAGCCTGAATCAACGCTTCCGGCGAACCTTTGGAAGCCAGTTCGTTCAAATCATCCCAGCGTTTTTGGTGAACGTCTTTGATTCTTTCGGTTTCGGGCAACAGGCGTTTGAACAGAGGCAAACTGGCAGGAGCATACTTTTCGATGAACGGCATCGAAGATTTCAAATTGCCGATCAGATTGATGGCGTTGTATCGCTCTTGCGTTTCCATCTGGCCTTTGGTTTTGGCGATTTCGGTTTGAGCGGTCGCCAACGCCTTTTCAATCAGTTCGCGTGCGACGGCGGCTGAGATCAGATATTTGGCTTGGGTTTCGCCGTTGTCTTTGGGTTGCGGAGCGTGCCCCAACAGCGAAACCGCAAACAGCGCCGAATTGTAATCAAGCTGCCCTTCCGCGCGCAGCTTGCTCAGAATGCTGTCAACCAAATCCTGAGCCAGCGCAAAATCCTTTTCCCGCAAGTTGTAAGTCAGGCTCGCCACTGCGCCGTAGTTTTTTGTCGAAGCCAGTTTTTCTTTGGCAATGGCCAGCGCGCGTTTCGGGTCTCGTTGGGAGATTTGTTGCGCCAGCATCATTTCAATTTGCGTTTCCTGTTCCGCGTTGCTGGCGGAATTGAGCGGCGGGCGGGTTGCAGCAAGAAAATCCAACGCCAGTTGCGCGTCGTGCCGAGCCATCATTTGGACGATCTCCTGTCGCCAATTTGAAACCTGCCAGCGAACATTTTCCGGCAACGCTTCGGGCGAATCGTCCGGCTGTTTCATCAACTGTGTCAGCAGCTTGGTCGCATCGGCAAACAACGTCCGCGCGCGGTTTTCATCATGCGACCAGAGCAGGTCAGCCGCTGTCGCAAAAACACGGACTCGATTTTCCGGCAAGCGCAATGTTTGCGCATCGCCGATTAATTCACCGAGCATTGCCAAAGCTTTTTCTTGTAATTGTTTCTGCTCCTCGGTCAGCTTGGGTGATTGGGGAACGCGCTGCGGTTGAGCTTGGGCGGTTGTCGAATACAGGCTCAGGCAAAAAACGATGGTGGCGAAAACGATTCGGTACTTCATCTTGATCTCCAAAAAGCGGCGAATTTTGACAGGCGGCGCTGGAATCCCTGTCGGCTACGTTTACGGGGCAATGATTAAGTCGAATGATCGGAAAGCGATGGCAGAACGATTGGGTAAACAGACACTTGCACCCTGCCAGGCAGTACGAGAGGCGTGAGTCATTCGAAAGGTGCGTTTGCGCGGGGCTTCAGGTCGCTGACGCTTCGCGCACTGCATCGGGCGATGCTCAAATTCGCACAGGCAGGTCTTCACTTTCAAACATCTTGCCGTCCAGCATTTGAATTCTTCTGTCGGCCAGATGCAAAAAACGCGAATCGTGTGTCACCAGGCAAACGGTCGTTCCCGCTGCGTGAAGTTGTTTCAACAGTTTCATTACGATTTCGCCGCTGGCGGAATCCAGATTACCGGTTGGTTCGTCGGCCAGCAGGATCGTCGGATTGCCGACGATGGCGCGGGCGATGGACACCAATTGTTGATGGCCACCCGAAAGCGAGCTTGGGCGTTGGCGCGCGCGTTCGGCCAAACCTACTTTTTCCAGCACGGCCATCACACGCTGTTTTCGTTCGGACGAACTGATCTTGCCGTAACTCAGCGGCTGTTCGATGTTTTCAAAAACAGACATATCGCCGATCAGATTGAAGTTCTGAAAGACGAAGCCGATGTCTTGATTGCGAATGCGCGCGCGATCGGCGAGTTTCAAATCTTGAACCGGCTGGCCATTGAAGCTGTATACGCCAGCCGTCATCGAATCCAGCAAACCCATAATCGCCAACAGCGTGGATTTGCCGCAGCCTGAAGGGCCGAAAATCACCGCGAACTCGCCGCGATTTATGGTCAGGTCAATTCCGTTCAGCACGGGAGTTTCGACTTTACCCGTCCGAAAGACTTTGGTCAGGTCTTCCATCAAAATCAGAGGCAGCCCCAGCGGAAGGTTGTTGCTCATCGTAAGTTCCTCGAAAAGTTTTAGTTGGGAGTTCGGCCAAGCATACGTTAGCCTTACCCGACTGGTTCTACACTATTTTGGCGGTGAAAGTTTATGACGAACGAAGAACAACGACTCGAAGAATCTCGGTTACGCACGAAGTATTGGAAACGCTGGGGGCCGTACCTGAGCGAACGCGCCTGGGGAACTGTCCGCGAAGATTATTCGCCGAACGGCACGGCGTGGGATTACTTTCCGCACGATCACGCGCGGTCGAAAGCTTATCGCTGGGGCGAAGACGGCATCGCTGGAATTTGCGACCGGCATCAAATGATTTGCTTTGCGCTGGCGATGTGGAATGGGCGCGATCCGTTTTTGAAAGAACGTCTGTTCGGTTTGACCGGACCGCAAGGCAATCACGGCGAAGACGTGAAGGAGTATTACTTTTATCTCGACTCCACGCCGACGCATTCGTACATGAAGTTTCTGTACAAATACCCGCAGGCTCGATTTCCCTACGAACAACTGGTCGAAGAAACTCAACGACGCGGACGGCGTGCGCCGGAATACGAACTGCTCGACACTGGAGTGTTCGATCAGGATCGTTACTTCGACGTGTTCGTCGAATACGCCAAAGCCGACGTGGACGACATCTTGATTCGCATTACCGCCATCAATCGCGGGCCTGAAACGGCGCGACTGGAATTGCTGCCGACCGTCTGGTTTCGCAATACCTGGATTTGGGGCGACGATGTGCGCGAACCCAAGCTTCGCCGCGATGAACGCTCGGACACATTTGCGCCGCAAGCGTCCGTCATTCGGTTGCGCCATTTTGAAATGCCTTTGCGCTGGCTGGTTTGCCAGGATTCGCCAGAACTGTTGTTCACCGAAAACGAAACCAACCTGCGGCGATTGTACGGAGCCGACAACATTACGGCGCACGGCACGCCTTACGCCAAAGACGGCGTCAACGATTACGTCGTCAACGGCGCGCGCGAAGCCGTCAATCCTCAGCAATTCGGCACCAAAGCCGCCGCGCGGTATCAGTTCAATCTGGAACCGGGCAAAGCCGCGACGATCAAATTGCGAATGACGACCGACGAACCGAAACAGGAAATGCTGGGCGATTCGTTCGAGCAAATTTTCTCCGCTCGCAAAGCCGAAGCCGACGAGTTTTACCGATTACTGGAACCGCCCGGCGCAAACGACGACATCAAACGCATTCAGCGCCAGTCCTTCGCCGGATTGTTGTGGAGCAAGCAATGGTATTTTTACGACGTGCGGCGCTGGTTACGCGGCGACACGGCTCAGCCTGATCCGCCTGCTTCGCGGTTGACCGGGCGCAACGCTCACTGGCGACATCTTTACAACGAAGATGTGATTTCGATGCCGGACAAATGGGAATATCCGTGGTATGCGGCTTGGGATTTGGCGTTTCATTGTGTGCCGCTGGCGTTGGTTGATCCTGACTTTGCCAAAGAACAACTGATCTTGATGCTGCGCGAATGGTACATGCATCCGAACGGACAAATTCCGGCTTACGAATGGGCGTTCGGCGACGTGAATCCACCTGTGCATGCGTGGGCGGCCTGGCGAGTGTATCGAATCGAACAGCGGCAATATGGCCGAGCCGACCGCCAATTTCTGGAGCGCGTCTTTCACAAACTGATGCTGAATTTTAATTGGTGGGTGAATCGCAAAGACGCCGAAGGCAACAACGTGTTTGAAGGCGGTTTTCTTGGCTTGGACAACATTGGCGTTTTCGACCGCAGCGCCAAACTGCCGACCGGCGGCACGATTGAACAATCCGACGCGACCAGTTGGATGGGCATGTATTGCCTGAATTTGATGGTCATCGCGCTGGAACTGGCAAAGGAGAATCCGGCTTATGAAGACGTGGCGTCAAAATTCCTCGAACACTTTGTCTACATTTCGCGCGCAATGAACGACATTGCCGGCAGAGGCATAGAGTTGTGGGATCGCAAAGACGGGTTTTATTACGACGTGTTGAACCTGCCGAACGGCAATAGCTTCCCGATGCGCGTGCGTTCGATGGTTGGGTTGATTCCGCTGTTTGCGGTGGACACGCTGGAATCGGAAGTGCTGGATGGCGTGCCGGGTTTCAAACGCCGCATGCAATGGTTCATCAACAACCTGCCGGAACTTGGCGATTATGTGGAATCTGTGACGACTCCGACCGGTGTGCGGCGATTCTTTTCGCTGGTCAATCGGCGACGATTGAAATCTGTGTTGAAGTATTTGTTGGACGAAACGGAATTTCTGTCGCCTTACGGGGTTCGCTCGTTGTCGCGTTTTCACAAAGACAATCCATACAGGTTGATTGTCGAAGGCGTGGAGCATCGCGTGGATTACGAACCGGCGGAATCTCAAACGGGATTGTTCGGCGGCAATTCCAACTGGCGCGGCCCGATCTGGTTTCCGGTGAATTACCTGATTATCGAATCGCTGCAAAAGTTTCATTGGTATCTGGGCGATGATTTTCTGGTCGAATGCCCGACCGGTTCAGGCCGAATGCTGAACCTGTGGCAAGTCGCCGAAGAACTTTCGCGCCGGTTGCTGAACCTGTTTGCGCGCGACGCCAGCGGGCGACGACCGGTGTACGGCGCGACCGAAAAATTCCAAAACGATCCTTACTGGCGCGATTACATTCTGTTTTACGAATACTTCCATGGAGACAACGGCGAGGGACTTGGCGCGAGCCATCAAACAGGCTGGACGGGTTTGATCGCCAAACTGGCGCAGCAGCTTTATTCGGCAACGCCGGGCGCGAAAACGACTACGCACCTTGACCCGAAGTTTTTGGAGCAACTCAAGTGAGTGAAGTTGCCTGCCTTATTCCTTTATAACGGTTTTCAGTTGGACACGACCTTGCAAACATCGGATACCGCGAAAACAAAAAAAAGGCCGTGCGAGATTGCTCTCGCACGGCCTGAAAATAAACACGCGCTCTGGTTAATTCGACACGTAATTGCTACGTGAGAGTTTGGCCGAACCGGCGTTGGAACCGTTCGGGTTGACCACTACGGCGTCGCGGTTGCCGAGCGGTGTGTTGTTGGTCGTCCTGGCGCTGAGAACGATCTTGTCTTCTTCGATGCTGACGATGGTCACGGTGATTTGCGAACCGCCGCTGCAATAGGACGGGCAATCAAACCGGACTTGGGTGCTGTTATTGAAGCCCGTGCCGGTGATGGTCATCGTCGTCGTGTTGAAGCGCGGAATCTTCGCCGGTGTCGCGCTGAGAATCGTCAGCGGTCGCGGCAAGACTTCGATCTGTTGCGGCGCAGTGGTGTTCGTTCCGCCTCTGCCGTCGGTAACGGTCAGCGTGATGGAATGAACTCCAACCGGCAACGTCGCGTCAACAATTGCGCCTTCGGCAATCATCGTGTCGCCGTCTTTCCAAACGTAAGTCAGCGGATCGAGGTCGGCGTCGCTGGATTGCGAACCGTCGAGTTTGACGATGGCGCCTTGTTTGGTTGTGGCTTGAACGGAAGCAGGCAACGCGGCCATACGGGCGACCGGCGCGTTGTTGGCTCCTCCGCCGCCACCACCGCCGCCACCGCCACCGCCGCCGTCACCGGGATCGCCAGGGCCTTTGCCGCTGCCGGTTTCGTCGTTTTCGACATCGCTGATCTGAATGCGGAACGGCAAGGTTTGGTAAATGCCGCCTTTGCTGTCCAGCAACGCGATGCGAACGTTGGTTGCGGCTGCTTGGTCGCCTTGTTGCGGAGTGATTTTCAGCGTCGCTTTGCGAGCGACGGGATCCATCGCGTCAATCAGCGCGTAAGATGGCGCTCCAATCAGCGAGAACGTCACAGGGTCGCCGTTGAAGTCACTGGCTTCCAGCGAAATCGAACGCGGCTTGCCGATCACGACATACTGATCGTTCAGGCTGTTCATCGCAGGCAGTTTGTTGCCAGCTACGCCGCCTGATTGCGGGAAATTCGCCGTGCCTCTTTTGATTTCGACCTGCATCGTTGCTGTCGAAGTGTTACCTGAACCATCGCGCGCCGTGAAGATTACGGTCGTGGTGCCAATGGGGAACAGGAAGCCCGGCAGTTTGGACGAAGTCACCGTCACGATTCCGTCAACGGCGTCGTAAGCGACAGGCAGCGGATAGTTGACGGTCACGCCCACGTTGGAACCTGTCGTGCGAGTGATTTTCGACGGAATGCCGCTCATCACAGGCGGAGTGTTGTCCCGAACATCCACCTGACGAATCAGCGGTTCGGACGACAGCGCGTTGCCGTCTGTAACGATCAACTTGATGGCGTGCGTTCCGATTGGCAATCGGAAATCGGAAATCGCCGCGGTCGAAATCAGAGTTTCGCCGTTGTACCACTTGTAAGTTAGCGGATCGTCCACATCCGGATCGGTTGAAATGCGTCCATCCAGACGAACGATGGTTCCGGCTTGCGAGCGCGCTTCGGTGTTGAAATCAATGGATTCAAAATTCGCCGTGGGCGCGTGGTTGTTCGGATTGGTCGAAAGCGTTTTCAGTTGAAACGAATCGGTCAGGGTCAGCGAATGCAAAGTCACACCGCCGCCGATGCCGCCCGTCCAACTTGAACTGTCGGGTTGCGTGACGAACGGAGCATTCGGCGCGCCGTTCATCCAGGCAAAAATCGGCGAACCGGGCGCGAGCTTCATCCAGCCGCGATGGCCTTTCAAGATGGTGCTGACAATCGGCGGAGCCGTGACGTTTCCGCCTCTGACCTGACCGAGCCGCACTTCGACGGCTCCAATCGTTGCCGAAGCTTGCGCCAGCAGGTCGTCAATCACCGTCGAAAGCACGGAACCGCGAATGTTGACCGGATCAAGCAGACTGGCAGGCGGACGCGCGTACCCAAACATGGTTGTGTTGTCCACCTGGCTGGGCAGACCGGCGATAGCCATTGACGACGGCAAACGGTCGTAGTTTTCATCGTCGAAGGTGATCGTCGCGGTTTGCAAATCTTCGTTGCGCGGCAAAGCTCCGGCGGAGTTTTTGGCGATGGCCAGAGCGTTGTAGCCGAACGAATTTCCGTTTTGATCCTTAACGCGCGCACTGCCGATCAGGAAGTTGAAGTTGAGCGGGAGATAGCGGTTATCAATCACCGTCGCCATTACCCAGCCTTTCTGGTGCGGAGCCAGATCGTTCGGGTTGAGTTCGGTCGTCTGGTTCGGGAACAGGCTGATGATGGTTTCGCTCATCACCGTCGAATCGGCCAGTCCGGTGAAAAACACGCGCACGCGAGCTTTTTGCGTCGGATGAGTGTTGGTGATGTACAGCCGCGAATCGCCGTGCATGCCAGAGGCAAAGCGCGCGAAGATCAGTGCGCTGCCCGATTTGATTTCACTGGCGCCAATGGAATTTCCAGTGGCATCCGGCAAATTGGTGGTGATGACATCGTTGGCTGCAATCGGCGGCGCAACCAGCGGCATGGTCATGCTGAACGAATCCAGCCGATTCAGCGCCTGCATCAAACGCGCGCTGCGATATTTTTCAGTCGTACCGTCGTTCAGCGTCAAACCGATCAGCGGAACTGGCGAGCCTTCGACCTGGGCGGAGAAATTCGCCCAACCGGCGCGATCCGGCGTAATGAATCCGTCCAGCGCAGGCGATGTCCAAATGTTCGTAACCGCTTCGCTCAATCCACAGGCTGAGTTGATGATTTGCGGATACGGCCTGCCGCTTTGATCGTAGGCGATGGCCGTCACTTCCAATGCCTGAGCGCCTCCGGCCAGGTTGGCCAATGGGCTAAACATCGTGACATCGGTTTTGTCGGCGGGAATCGGTCCGTCTTCGCCCGCATTCGGGTTCTGATTGTTGATGCGGTCGAGCGCAATCAACTGCGGCAGGCGGTCGAAATCCGTGTCGTTGAATTTCAACTCGGCAGTGGTTGCGCCTTCCAGAACCGGAATAGCTCCGCCGCTGCGTTTGGCGACACTGATGGCGTTGTAAGTTGCTTCGTGGCCGTTGGCGTCACGCAAACTGGCCGATCCGATCAGCCAGTTGAACTGAGTCGGAACTCCGAACGCATTGACCGGCATCACGACCAAATGGCCGGTTTTGCCGGGGTCTTCGCTGCTGGCCAGCAAAGTTCGAGTCTGGTTTCCGGCCAGATTCAAAAACATGCTGTGAACCTGACAATCACGCACGAAAAACAATCGCAACGTGACGGCATCGCGCGGATTGACGTTGGTCAGCGAAATCAGCGTATTGACGTTGCTGGGATTGGCAGTGTCGCTGGTGTATTTCGGAAAAAACAGCACACTGCCGGGTTTGGTGGTGCTGGCTCCGCTTTTCGGCGTGTTCGATCCGCCGTGCGGAATGCCAGGCCCGATGGTTGGTTGATCGTTTTGGACCGTGAAAGCTGCCGAAGCTGTTGTAACTGAATGATTGAATAGCACCGCCGCAGAAACCGCGGCCATCATCACCAGAGCCAACGCCCAAACGGTAGCCTTGCGAATGAAGGCGAATTGAAGACGATTGAATTTCATATATTCTGATTTGAATTTGTGAGGTTTGAGTTCCATTCCCAAAATCTCCTCGTCGGCAGTAATGAAAGAACTGTCAGTCAGGTAGTTGAGGCCACTGACGACTGTTCTGAAACAGTGATTGTTAAATAGCTGGAAATCGAGGGGCCGGGATCGAATCGCGTTCCGAAAGAGTCAGGCGACGGGCAAACATCAAGATACCTAAAATCAAATTGGAATCGGGGCAAGCCTGAACAAAAGACTCGGAACGTTTGGGATCAGTACTTGAATTGACTGGTGCTCATGCGGGGCAGCACGATTAAGCTCGAATTTCTAATGTCCGAAGAGACGGGGTTACGGACGGGGTTTTTGTTGTGGAAGTCGGAGCGCGTGACGTATGAGGCATTTCGCCGTGAGGTCGCACTCAACGCGGCGGAGAGTAGCACAACCAAAACAAACGCCGCAAGATATTTTACTGTCAGAGCTTTCCGCAGTTCTGAATCAGGTTCTTAATGAGAAACATCCGCGTGTTTTCGAGCATCAATCTTGTATGCGGCGATCCAGAAAAATTGCTCTACCGAATTTTCGTAATGCTGTTTGCCCGGTATTTTGTGACAATCTGTGAAATTTTCTTCGATCAATGTCTTGCGCGACCAAACCCATTGCAGTAGATTAGCTGCCGCGTCAGGTAAGAAGAAATACTTCGCCTCACAATTTGCGACGTTTGCCAAACACGAATTGCATCGCCGCCTTCCTCTTCTGCGATTTTCTTCTCTCAAGTCTTGAGCCGCCGACGCAGGGCTAAACGTTCAGTGTTATCTCAGGTTGACACTTTGTTTTCTGCGAGGCAAAGCGTACCCCACAAACACGCTGAGTAACGATCACGAATCAAAAAACACTTGCTGAAAACTATGATCGGACTTGGGAGCGAGCTTCTTGACCGGGTTCTTTGTATGTCCATGGCGTTCTGTGGCGAGCAGGCCATCAGAAATCCCCTTAAGCGTCACGGACGAAGAATAAAGCCGCAGGTGGGAGACGTTTCCATTCCATCACCAGAAAAATGATTCAGCTAACTGCTGAGCTTTCTGCGGAGGTATGTATGATCCCCCATCTGAAGTCTGCAAAAGGCCTGAAGCTGTTTTCGTCACATGCCCGTATGCAACACCCTCTGCGAATTGGACGTGTTGGATTTGGTCATCTGACAATCGGCCTGAGCCTGCTCATTTTCATTTCTACCTTTTGGCTGCATCCCGTTTTCGGTGCGGGAGCTTCAGCAGCCAATCTTTCCTTTACAACTGAAAACTTTACTCAAAGCCCGACATTGCTGGGGCCGGGCGAAGTCGCGGAACGCGACCTGTCCGGCGGGACGGCTCATCGGTATCGCTTTTCATTGCCAGCCGGCCATTACTTACGGCTGACTGTAG
This sequence comes from Acidobacteriota bacterium, assembly GCA_033763255.1. Lineage (GTDB taxonomy): Bacteria > Acidobacteriota > Blastocatellia > RBC074 > RBC074 > RBC074. The sequence continues at coordinate 94,107 of JANRKX010000069.1, forward strand.
AGCAACGAGCGATGGATGTCGTCACGACTTTGCTTGGCGCGAACGGCGAAAAATTGCTGGTTGCGGATTACGCCGGAAAGCAGAGCTTGTCGGTGATTGCTGCTACCGGTTCTGAAAAGCCCGTGACATATCAAATCGAGCTTCGCGCTCGATTGCGAGGCCAGACCGGGCGGTATCTGGTTAGAATTGAAGAACAGCGACCGGCGATTCCGCGTGATGCAAATCGCGTCAAAGCCGAGCGTCTGATTGCCGAAGCCAACGAAGTCGGTCGCCAAAACGGACAAGCCGGGTTGAGACAGTCTGTGGAAAAATATCGCCTGACGTTGCCGTTGTGGCGCGCGTTTCCAGTTCAACGCAGCGATCAGAGCGCCGAAGCTCGAACGTTATATTTGATGGCGCTTCGCCAGCAGGATTTGGGCGAACATCAGGCGGCTTTGGACAGTTACCTGCAATCGTTGGAACTTAGCCGTTCGATCCGTGACGAAGAGCGCGAACATTTGACGCTGTCTGCACTCGGCACGCTTTATTTCGATCTGGGCGACAAACGCAAAGCGATTGATTGTTACAACGCGGCGCTCAATTTCAGCCGGTCGCGGTTGGATCGTCCGAACGAAGCCGCCGCATTGGTCAATCTGGGAGTTGCGTACAAGGCGTTCGGTGAAAACTCTAAAGCGATGGAGTGTTACCAACAGGCGCTGACGGTGGCTCGCGCGCTCGGCGACCAGGAATTGGAGGCGGCTTCGCTGACGAATCTGGCTCGATTGCACGATCTGGTTGGTGAGCGAATGATTGCCGCCAACTATTACCAGCAGTCGTTGCCGTTATGGCGTGCGCTGGGCAATGCGGGCGGAGAAGCCGTCGCGCTGAAAAACATGGGCGCTTTGGCTGAAGCCACAGGAAAACGAGAAGATGCGCTTGGATTTTATCGGCAGGCGTTGTCGCTGATTCAAACGACCGGCGATGTCACGCGCGAAGCTCACATTCACGGCGATCTGGCTCGCGTCGAACGCGATTTGGGCAATTTCTCCGGTTCGCGCAACGAGATCGAAAAAGCTTTGGCAATTTTCGATTCGCAGCGCCAGCAGATGTTCAATCCCGACTTGCGAGCTTCGTTTGCGGCCACGAATCAACGATATTACGAGTTTTATGTTGATCTGTTGATGCGCCAAAACGATCACCGGTCGGCGGCAAAACTCGGCGAACAAGCTGGCGCCGAAGACTATATGGCGACGGCTTTTCAAGTCAGCGAAGGTTCCAAAGCGCGAGCTTTGGCCGATTTGATTGCCGAAGCCCGAATTGATCTGCGTGACGGAATTCCATCGGCGTTGTTGGAGCGCGAAAGTGATCTGGCTCAACGCCTGACGATCAAAAAAGCCGAGCGCGTGGCGTTGACTCGCAAAAAAGCGCCTGAAACGGAACTCAACGCCGTCGCGCAGGAAATCGTCAATCTGAATCTGGCGTATGAACAGGTGCAGAGCGAGATCAAGCGCACAAATCCTCGCTATGTTTCGCTTACTCGGCCTTCGCCAATTGGTCTGTCAGAAGTTCAATCGCGTTTGCTGGACGACGATTCGGTGCTGCTGGAATTCGCGCTTGGCGAAGAACGCAGTTACGTATGGGCAATCAGCAAAAATTCCGTTAAGGCGGCTGTCTTGCCCGCGCGCGCTGAAATTGAAGAACAAGCGTTCCGGTTTTATGACCTGTTGACGGCTCGCAGCCAGGTGGTGAAGTTTGAAAAGCCGTCACAAAAACAGCAACGCATTCAACAAGCCGACCGCGATTTGAATCAGGCTGCGTCCGCGTTGAGTTGCACTTTGCTCAATCCGGTCGCCGAATTGCTTTCGCAAAAAAAGCTGCTGGTGGTTGGCGACGGCATGCTGAATTACATTCCGTTTGGCGCTTTGCCTGAACCTGTTTCAAATGATTGGCCGCCGGTTGTCGGTAAAACCGTAATATCAAACCGACCACCAGCCACCAACCACCGACAACCGTTGTTGGTAAAACACGAAGTCATAAATTTGCCGTCGGCGACCGTGCTGGCGGAATTGCGGCGCGATCCCCAATTGCGTCGTCAATCAACCCACGAACTAGCCATCATCGCCGATCCGGTGTTCAACCCTTCGGATGATAGGCTCGCTCTCAGCCGTGTGCCCTCCAATAAAGAATTGGCCGTCAATCAGCCGGTCAAACATTCCCCAATCCCCGAATCCGCCCCCCAATCTTTGGCTGCATCGCTGGAAAACGTTCTGCGGAACGTCAGCGAACGCGACGCCGGAGAATTAACCCGTCTGCCGTTTTCGCGGCAGGAGGCCGTCAAAATTGCGTCTTTGGCTGCGGAAAACAAACGGTTGGTGGCTCTGGATTTCCAGGCCAACCGTTCGTTGGTGGTCGGAGACGCGCTCAATCCATATCGTTACATTCACTTTGCAACGCACGGTTTGCTCAACAGCCAGTCGCCGGAACTTTCCGGGCTGGTGCTTTCGCTGGTCAACGATCAGGGAGAGTCGCAACTCGGCGTGCTACGACTCGGAGACATCTACAAACTGAAACTGTCCGCAGACCTGGTCGTCCTGAGCGCCTGCCGCACAGGGTTGGGCAAGGAAGTACGAGGCGAAGGCGTGATGGGATTAACGCGAGGCTTTATGCACGCGGGAATTCCGCGCGTCATTGCCAGTTTGTGGTCTGTGGATGATGCCGCGACTTCGGAATTGATGACGCGGTTTTATCGGGAACTTCTGACCGGAAAACAATCTCCGGCGGCGGCGTTGCGCGCGGCTCAGATTTCGATGTGGAAAGGAAAACAGTGGCAGTCACCGTTTTACTGGGCAGCATTCACTTTGCAAGGCGAGCCGAAATAAGTTGGAAAGTAAGGTGTCAAATCGTCAGCGCGAAGTCCGGCCAGATTGACGAATCGCGTTCTGTAAATCCGCAACAATGCGTTCCGCAATCTGAGCCGCTTCGCCGGAGTATTTTTGGCGTTTACCTGCGCGCGGCCAGATGACGCGACCTTTGACGTTGACGAGTTCAATCGAAATGGTTTGCCCGTCGGCTGACAGGTTGATGTCGAGCGCGGTATCGGCTTCGTCCTTGTCTGTCAGTTCCCACGATTGAACGGATTTCAGCCGGTTGGTGAGTTCAGTTTGCAGTTCTTCTGATTCGCGGTTGAAAGCAAGAAAGACCTTTCGCGTCTGAGCAGGAGAATTAACCACAGTGACGGTTGCACCATCGGTTACGTCGGGGTCGCGCAACGTGCTGGTTTTGTCAGTTCGTTGTTGCGGAGATGGCAAAGTCACGGCAGACGGCGACGAATTCGGGTTAAGGCTTCCCCCGTTGTTGGCTTTCGCGGATTGGCTGCCGCCTGCTTCATTGCGAGTCGCGGCTGTTTGTTCGGCTGGTTCCGGTTGCAAGGTTTTCCACAAAGCGAAAGTGCCGAAACCAGCAACGATCAGCAGCGCCGCCAGCAAGCCGTAGCGCAAAGCCAGTGCGGCGTGTTTAGGCCAAAGCAGTGAGTTGAATGCTGATTCCAGGTTTTGCCACCAAGACGCCAACCAATCGTAAGTTGTGGATTGAGTCGTTTCGGAATTGACAGTGACAGCGGCGCCGATGACTTCGCCGAACGAATCGTGTTCAGGCGTCAGCGCGAAACGAAGTTTTTGGCCGCCAGCCAGTTCGATCACAAAGTTTTCGATTGATTGCGCTTGTTGCAACATTGAGTAATCAATCGGGTAAAGCGCCAAACAAGCGTCCAGGTTTTCGCCGTCGCGTATTTCTATGAACTCTTCGCCTTCGGACAAAGTGAAAGCTGCCTGGCTGTTGGAATTCAAATCCAGCAAAGCGCGCTGTTGGCGATCAACCAGAACTCTGATCTGTTGTGGATGGCGCTCTGCGGCTCGCCGACGAGTTTGTCGCTCTTCCAGTCGGGCGCGCATTGAAGCCTTGTTGATCGGGTTTGATTCCAACATAAATCCAAAAGGGTCAAAGCTATCAGAAGTTCTTTGCACGTTATGGTTATGCATTTCAGGGTGAAAAAATTCCGGCAAATCCAGGCGGGCTGGCGGCGGTTCAATCTTCAGCCCGGCCAGCAACCGCTGGAAACAGTCCGTGTGCAATGCCGCGTGGATGCGAGCGATTTCCGTCCGATGTTCTTCGTCGGGATCGTCCGCGTCGAAACGCAAAGCGGGAATTTCGCCTGCCACCGCTGCTTGGTTGGTTGGCAGTGGACAAGACGTTTCCCACGGCATCAGGATTTGCAAAGATTGGCTGACGAAGTCGGCATAACGTGTCTGTTCAGGACGGGGGATGAATCGCTCTTCGCCATAAGCGCCGCGCGTGACGGTGAGCAATTCACCGAATCGCGCCTTGATTTCCTGGAGCAACTGACCTTTACGAGAACGCCAGTAGTAATTGTCTTTGACTCGACTCGGGTCTTGCATCAGGACGTTATAAAACGCCATCGCCTCTGTGATCGAGTACCGATGCAAAAAACGTGTTACTCCAAGGGAGACATAAAAGGAATTTCGCTTGATCGTGATTCTCACCAGATGCTTGAGGTAATGAATCAACAACCGACGATCATCGAATCCTGCGCTTTCCTGAGCGCGCTCTTCGGTATCGGTTTCGTCGTAAATCAGGCGTTGCAGCAAATGCAATTCGTTAAGGCTTATTTTGCTGCGAGCGCCAGCCGAACGACCAAGCTGACGCGAGCTACCTTGGGGGATATAGTAGTAGCGGCGGTCTTGCGTCGCCAACGCCACCTGCAATCGGTCAACTGCCGCGACCGCAGATTGCTCAGCCGCTTCACGGTTGCCGAGTATGAAAAATGCCAGTTGATATGCCCGTTCGAGTTTTTCCACTTCTCGCATTCTAGCTACAACTGTACCTATACAAGCAACCTTGAAACTGGGGGCGACGAATCGGCGGCAAAATTACGCCAACATCGAGGTTGTGACAAGGACTCAATCGCTGAAGTTACGAAAATGCCACACTTTTTTTGATCCCTGAATAATTTCTGCCCCAATAATTTCTGCCCCAATTTCTGCCCCGAAACTCCCTTTCTAAAGGCCCCCTATAAGCTGCGAAAGTGCCACACTATTTTGCCTGCTGCATTTGTATAGTTCGTGAGCCTCGGCATGACATCGCAATGACATGGCAGCGGCCGTGAACTTGGTGAGAGCGAGTTCGCGGTCGTTGCCACCGGGCTTTGACAATCGAATAGCAAAACGGCTTTGGCATGCTGTGACAAGTTGGACGGACAAGGATTTTGGAAGAAGTAAAGGAGCAGTTATGAAGAAAACTTTGAACACACGCACATTTTTTACCGCCGGTCGCTCAATGTTGCTGGTGAAGTTGGTGATTGGTTGTTTGGTGTTGGCCGTAACTTTGGCGATTTCAGCGACGCAAGCCAAAGAATTTCCCAACACTATGCCAGCCGTTTCTACCGAATTTTCCGCAACAGATGACCCAACCGATGAGTTGACCGAAAGACCTTCAGAGCTTGGCGGAGATGATGACGAATTGCCGATTGCCGAGCGTCCGGGAAAACCGGATTCACACAATTCCAACGGTGATGACGTGCTGGTTCGGCCAGTCAGATAATCATTCAAATCTATCAAATCCAAAGGGCAGGTTGGAAAATCTGCTCTTTGGATTTTCGAGCCTTGCCGGAAAGAAGTGTCGCCTTACAATTAGTGGCCGCCTGCCAAATCAAATTAGACTTTCAGCCTTACCGAACGCCGACAGCCGTTTTCAGAGCATCGCTTTTCAGGGCCAGATGCGAATCATTCCAAACAGCCTGCCTTTTGCTGACCAGAATTGCTTGTGGCGATTCGTGTTCGATGGAAAGAACGCTGGCGAGTTCGTTGCTGACTTCGCGAGCAGTTTGAACGACGACGACGTAATTTTGAACACGGGCGCTTTCCGCTGATTCCAGATACCGCTCGAATTCGCCAAACGCTCTTTGGCTGATGCCGCAGGTGTTGCTGTGTTTGAAAAATAACACCGGCTGTTGTTCGCTCAATTTCAGAGCTTCGGCCAGCGCGGCAGTCGAAGTAATTTCCTGAAAAACAGTCATCGTGAATTTGTCTCCATTGAAAATTGAAAAAGTTCGGGTGACGAAGAAATAGCATCAACCTGATTGAGGTGCAACCGGCTCGGTCAGCGACAAAAAAGGCTGCCGATCAGTAAGACCGACAGCCTTGCAAGTGCAGCGATTTTGCGGAATTGCGCGTTTTCTAAATCTGATTCATTGGCGCGCAAATTTTCTGCATCACGGGTCTGCGAACGGGCACAAAATACCCATCGTTGCCGTGATGTTGTTGAACGCTTCGATGTATACGGCCAGTTGATCAACCTCAAAGTCGGTGCCGGTTCCAAAGATCGTACGCGCCTGAGCCAATAATTCGATCAAACGCGGATCCCCCGGAATCCTGACAATCACATTCGGCCCGTTATAGAAACACGAAGCGCGATTGAAGATCGTTCCTGGGAAGCTAAGCGCGTTGAGTTGTGCTGCCACGAACTGAGCATTCAACCGATCTTTCGGCGTGTCAATTGTCATCAAAGCCGTTACGACTTCGTCGTCGTTGGCCGCCGCGCGATTGAGCGAGAGAATGAAGATTGCTCCGACTCCGCCATTGGCATCATACACGGCTCGACGTGCGCCATCGAACAACAACCACATATCCACACTGTTGAAACAGCCCGGAGTGCACTGGGTTGTTGTCGGCAAAACGTCCAGGAAGTTGTTTTCGATACTGTCTTCACCGGCGTCCAGCACGGCGCTGATGTTGTTCAAATCAATCGCTGTGTTCCCAACACCAGGCAAAACTCCCGTGTCCAGATAGTTCGGCAAATTGACTTCTGTGACGCGATAAGTTCCCGGCATCAAAGAACTGAATTTGTATTCGCCATTGGCGTTGGTTGTGGTCATCTGGTCAACGCCATTGCCGCTGAGTTTGACGGTCACTCCCGGAATCGGCATTTCGCCCGGATCAATCTTGCTGTTGGCGTTGGCATCGTTAATAACGCGACCAGCGACCGAAGCGAATGGCGGAATAATCACTTCGCGGAACCCGACGGCATCAATTTCGGCTTCATTGCTTTGGGCAATGTTGCCGGGAACTCTGCCGGTGGAATCTGCGCGGAAGAATTTTTCATCACGCGTGCGGTTGGCGTAAACGGCGACGTATTTGACTGCCACGGGATTTCCGCTGGCGTCCTGGAACTGCCATTGCGAAGAGAAATCATCGCCTTCCTGCGGCGAAGGATTGCCAGCCGGACGAGGAGTGAACGGGCTGGAGCCGTTGTAATCCTTGAAACCTTCGGCAAAAACGCGAGTCAGCGTGGCACGAACCCAGCGGGTGTTTGGCAAAACGCCCGATCCGCCACGTCCGAAATAGCCGGGCGTTTGAGCCGCCAACAGAGCTTCGTCACGATCGTTGGTTCCCCAAACGGTAAACTCAGTCGCTTCGAGCAATACGTTGCCCAGTCCGCCTGCTGGTGGATTGACGGCTCCTGGTCCGTAACCTGGAATTTCAGGATCGAACAAGTGGTCAATCGAAGGAAACACTGTGACTTCGCGCGTCGCCACCATGTCGTTTTGTTCGCCGACCTGCCAGATGAACGGCTGCATTCCGATGTGAACGAAACGAAAACCGGGATTGATTCTGCGACCGCCTACGATCACTTCGTTACGAGGATCGAGACTGTCCAGGTCGCCGATGTTATTGGCTGACTGGCCGATATTGAAAACGTTCAGGTTTTCAAAGTCGTAACGATCACTGAATCCATTTCCAGTGTCGCCCGCCAGGTCGCCGACTTGCGGAACGTTCGACGCGAATCCGAACGCAAGGCGAGCCAGTTTGTAATCCGTACCTAAATTTCCAGCCGTGCCATCCACGGTTGGAAGCGTGATCTGGCCTGCCGGACTGTCATACGTTCGATTGGGCGCGCTCTGACCGGAAGTCAGCAGGTTTGTGCGCCACGCGAACACGGTCAGCCCGAATGCGACCAGCCCTAAAATCAGTAATACTCTGGATTTCAATTTTTCCTCCTCTAGCTACGTTCTCCGAAACTGTGAGGCGAAGAACCATAACGCCAACGCGCGCCAATGCGACGCGACGCTCAAAGCCGGAGTTGATTTCACCAAACCGGTAATAATAAAGAGTTGAATGTGATGAACTGAAAACGCGGAACCTTAACCGTCACTTTGCAGCGGGGCCTGCGGAAGGGTTAAATCAATGGCGGTATTGCCGTAGGGCAGACTGTCGGGCTTGTTGTCGCATAAGCTTTAGCGGGGGCAAATGACGACAACCTCAGTCTCGTGTCGCGGTTTCAGTAAAGAACAGCCTGTTTTGCAGTAGTGACTTACGTCTCTACAACCAGTGTGCAAAATACTTTCTCGCAGAAGGCGCATAACGCTTCTGCGAATCGGAATTTTCACTTGTACGGCAACGAGATTGATTTTCACGGGAACCGATTATCTTGTGAGGATTTCAGGACGCCGGTTTCGGCAGCATTGGGCGATTCCTGAATTCGCTCCCAGTGATTCTCTTAACTTGGACTTTATTTCGCTTGATCCTGAATGCCTGAACACGGTTCCATTGATGAAGAATGGTGAGGCATCACCGTGCGTTGATCTCAACTCAAGCGCGGCGGATTATACACACCGCCCTTGGGCACTTCAACCGATTAATCCCTGATAAGCTTATGCGAAAATTAAAAATAGAGGCTATTGGCGGCACTTTGGCTGTTTATGATTTGCGGGCAGCGTCGTTTATCATGCGCGCTTTCACATTGGTGCGCATTCGCCTTGGCGCGCTTTCGCATTGGAGTCGGATTGCGCCTTGTCTGAAAGCGTGGCAGGTCTTTACAATGCGCTTTAACAAATTGTCACTCTGTTGAAACACGGCAAAAGACTCTTTCGTATTGGCTCACGGTCGAAAGAATTCCACTACAACAAGAACTGACGGAACTAACTGAACGACAAAATTCGAATCATCATCTCTGGAGGGATTTGGACTCATGGCAGTCTCAAGAAACAAAAAAATCATCATCGGAGTCGGAGTGCTGGTTGTGCTCGGCGCGGTGATTGGGCTGACGCTGTTCAATCGCGGCAAGGATTTGCCCGAAGTGCAGGTAGCAAAAGTAGAAAAACGCACCTTGCTGGAATCGAAAGTCACTGCAAACGGCGAAGTCAGGCCAATTCAATTCATTAACTTGACCGCTGAAGTTGCCGGACGTGTCACGGACGTATTTGTCAAAGAAGGCGATCTGGTCAAAAAAGGCCAGCCGTTGTTGCGCGTTGACCCGACTCAGTTGGCGAATTCGACTTCCATGCAGGAAGCCGCAGTGAGGGCCGTACAAGCGGATGTTCAGAATCAGATGGCTGCGATCAATGTTGCGGAAAATGCGATCAACACTTCGCGCGCGGCACTCGTCACATCTCAAGCGGATCTGGAACGCGCTCAGGTAGAGAAAAGCAATGCCAGCGTTGAACTGAAACGCCAGACCGACCTGCTCGAATCGGGAATCGCCTCGCGCTCGAATTACGATACGGCCAAGATGCGGTACGATTCAGCAGTCGCGTCGGTGAACGCCGCCAAAGCGCGTGTTCAACAAGCTGAAGTTCAAATCAAGGATTCCGAGATTCGTGTCAAACAGGCTCAAACCCAACTGGATGCTTCGAACGCGCGAGTCGCACAGCAAAAAGCCAGCTTGGCGCAGCAGGCCGATCAACTTAAAAGAACGACTCAATACGCAACGATTGAAGGCGTTGTCGGTGGCCCGATCATTCAGGTCGGAACCTTTGCCGTGTCCAGCTTTTCTTCCACCGGCCTGATGATTATTGCCGATATGTCCACCATCAACGTTGACGTCAAAGTGGACGAAACCGACATCAAAAACGTCAAACACGGGCAAAAAGCCAAAGTCAAAGTGGATGCGCTTGGCGAACGCGAAATCGAAGGCGAAGTCGTTGAAATCGCCGCCACTGCGCTGACTCGCAGTGGGCAGAGTATTGCTCAAACGGCGACTTCCGGTTCGCAGGAAGCCAAAGATTTCAAGGTCGTCATTCGGCTGACCAGTATGGCGCAGGAAGTCCGGGACGGATTGCGTCCGGGAATGTCCGCCACTGCGGTGATTACCACCGAACGCCGCGAAAACATCGTCGCGGTTCCATTGCAGGCGCTGGTTGAGCGCGATCCCCAACAGATCAAATCCGGTGGAGCCGCAGCGACTCCGGCGGCTGGTCAGGCTCAAAATCCGAAAGACAAGAAACCGATCAAGGGTCTGTTTGTCGTCGAAAATAACAAAACGGTTTTCAAACCGGTTGAAACCGGAATCACCGGCGAAAACGACATCGAAATCCTGAGCGGTTTAAGTGAAGGTCAGGAAATCGTTACCGGGCCGTATCGTCAGCTTCGCACATTGAAACCCGATCAAACGATCAAACGCGAAGACAAGAACAAGAAACCTGACGGTGATAACAAAGACGCCAAGTAAGATCATCAATGGCAAGCGGCGGTAAAAGCTGTTGAACGGCTTTTACCGCCCGATTGTTTGAGCACTGCCTGCCTTTCCACGAGGATGTCTATAAATGGTAGCAACAATGATTCAACCCGAAACCAGACCCGCTATTCAAAAACAAGCCCCGACTGCTGATTCACGCGAGGTGATGATTCGCACCAGCGATCTTTGGAAAACTTACGTGATGGGCGACGAAGAAATTCATGCCTTGCGCGGAGTTACGTTTGAAATTCGTCGTGGCGAATATGTCGCCATCATCGGGCCTTCGGGTTCCGGCAAATCAACGCTGATGAACATGATCGGCTGTCTGGATTCGCCGTCCAAAGGCGAATACTGGCTGAACGGCAAACAGGTTTCGCAGATGGACGACGACGAACTGGCCTACATCCGCAACAAGGAAATCGGATTCGTTTTCCAGACCTTCAATCTGTTGCCGCGCGCGACTGCCTTGCACAACGTCGAATTGCCGCTGATTTACAACGGCACTCCGGCTGGCAAACGGATTGAGATGGCCAAAAAAGCCTTGGAGTCCGTCGAACTTGGCCACCGCATGACGCACAAACCGAACGAACTTTCCGGTGGACAGCGTCAACGTGTCGCCATTGCCCGTGCGCTGGTCAACAATCCTTCGATCATTTTGGCCGACGAACCGACCGGAAACCTGGATTCGAAAACATCTGAAGAAATCATGCAGGTTTTGGAGCGGCTGCACGATCAAGGCAACACGATCATTCTGGTTACGCACGAACCGGATGTCGCCGCCCACGCGCATCGTGTGCTGACCATTTTGGACGGTCAAATTTACAAGGACGAACGCAGAAAATAAGGTTCGACCCATCGGCAAAACAAAAGCCGCAGGCTTTGCTTTTCAGCAGAGCCTGCGGCTTTTGTTTTGCCGCAAAGTTTCAAACAGGGGGCAACTGGCGGCTGGCTGGTTTGTCGGTAAACCCGTTGGCCGAGCGAGCGCAACTCAAATAATCGCAACACACTCAAAGATGCTCCGCGCGTCCGGAAATATCCTGTTCGATGCCTGCCCACCTGACACCTCAATTCGCGCGGAGCATCCGGGGGAGCTTGATTCGTTTTTCTATCAGGACTTACGCAAAGTCGTTTTTTTAACGCAAAGACGCAAAGTGGGAAAGGCGCAAAGCCCTTCTTGCAGGTAGATTTTTACGGAACTCAACGATAGCTGACGCGAAAATAATCTTTGCGTCTTCGCGCCTTTGCGTTGAAATTTTTGTTCTGCGTCAATCCTATCTATTTATCCAGCTTATTCACCCTTCAATCACTAAAGCGAGAAAATGGGCTGCAAGGTGTCACACATCTGAAATTTTTTTTTCAGACTCGCAAAGGCTCACGCAAAATGGCGAAACCGGATGTTCTCCGCTATCATTTGCCCCGTTGTAGCCCCTAGTGGCCGCACACCCAGCGCAGCCGGGGCAAGCTAGTCCCACAACAGCGGCTCCGGTTGCGCTGGTCAATGCCTCACCAGCCGGATCATCCATCGTCCAAAAAATGAATTTGCCGCAGTCGGTGAAATAAATAACGCTGAGAGCCGAATTGATTTGATATGCCAACGAAAAACATCCTGCCACAGGAACTTTATGTCTTTCTCTCGTTTGCCGGAGAAGATCGCCACATCGCTGAGCAAGTTCTCGACTTTCTGACCAAAGCCCGGATTCGTGTGTTTTATGACGAGCGAATGCGGTCGGACGCCAACTGGGATATGACCATCGAACAGGCGTTGAAAGATTGCAGCCGAATGGTGTTGCTGCTTTCGTCGTCTTCGATGCCGTTCAAACAGGAAGTCCACCGCGAATGGTTTTACTTCGCCCGCAAAAACAAACCGATTCATTCCTTACTGATCGAAAGCGTCGAAGGCTGGGAATTGCACAGCCGATTTGAATCCGGCAATTACATTCCGGCTCACGACGATTTGGAGCGTGCGCTCGACCGATTGTTGGCCGATTTGAAAAACCTGCCTCCGCCGGAAATCACCGATCCCGTCACGCAATATCGCTTGGACAGAATCGAAGAATGGTCTTTGCCGCGTTATGAACTCGATCATCGGTTCGTCAATCTGACGTTGACCTGGGATCGCCCCGAAGACAAGCAACTCCGTTATCAACCAGCCAATGAACCGCCGATGCGCGATCTGAGCGAAGTCCTCAACAAAGCCAAAGACCATTCCGCCTTGGTTTTGATCGGAGCGCCCGGCAGCGGCAAATCCACTTTGTTGCGTCGGCTGCAGCTCGATCACAGTCAGGATCGAATTGACGACGGCGGCGAAGAAATCAGCTTTTTCGTCGCGCTCAACGAACACAAAGGCCACGAAGCTCCGCGCAAATGGCTGGAAGATGAATGGAAAAAGCGTTATCCGCTGATGCCCAAGCTGGAAAAGTTGCTGGCCAATGGCCGGATGCTTTTGCTGCTGGACGCGCTGAACGAAATGCAGCCTCGCCGAGGCAGTTACGCCGAATTGATCGCCGAATGGAAAACCTTTGTTCAGCAATCGGTGCGCGAAGGAAACCGTCTGGTCTTTTCCTGCCGCAGCCGTGACATTGGCGCGGCTCAGCTTGGCAGCAAGGAATTGCCCGTTCCGTTGATTGACGTTCAGCCGATGAACTCCGACCAGATGCAGGATTTCCTCAAGGCGTATTCGCCCGAACATCACGAACGCATTTGGAAAGAGTTGAAAGGTTCAAAGCAGTTCGACCTGTTTCAGACTCCGTACTTTTTGAAGCTGCTGTGCGAACAGGTTGGAGCCAGCGGCGAATTGCCCAAAGGTCGCGCCGGTTTGTTTACGGGTTTTGTCCGCCGGGTTTTAGACCGAGAAAAAGACGGCGCGCTTTTTCAGGCTGGCGCGCTGCTCAGCGAACGGGATCGAAATAAATTGCCTGGACGCGATTGGCGCGACGAATTTGATCTGCCGACGAACGGAAAGCTGATTCCGAAACTCAGCCAACTGGCGTTCGATATGCAGAAAGACGGTTCGGAAGTCAGTTTGGATTATGACGACGCCTGCCGAATGCTCAGCGATGAAGACGCGGAAAAGACTCTCAAAGCCGGTGTCGAGCTGAACGTGCTGGACGAAGCGCGCGATTCGATCAAGTTCTTCCACCAATCTTTGCAGGAGTATTTCGCCGCTCGGCTGTTGGCCACGCAGCCGAATGCCGTGCTGGTTCGCGTTGAATGGGCTGCGGACAAAGTCCCGGAATCGCTGGCCGAAACCATTGCCGGTTTGAGCGACGGCGACCCCCTGCCTCCGTTGGAGCAGACCGGTTGGGAAGAAACTACGCTGACGGCGGCGGCTATGGCGAAAGATCAAGCCGGATTCGTTCGCTCGCTTGTGCCTGAAAATCTGGCGCTGGCTGCGCGCATCGCGGCTTCCGCTGAAGTCAAAATCAGCGAAGAACTGAAGCGAGAAATTCGGCAGCAATTGGTCAATCGCACTCAGGATTGGACAGCCGATTTGCGCGCTCGCATCGCCGCCGGAGAGAGCTTGGGTTTGATCGGCGATCCACGTTTTGAGCTTCGTGAAAGCGTGGATGGGTTTTACACGCGCTCAATGTCCGCACTAATCACCTGCATGCTGTTGTTGCCGCCAGTTGTAAGCCAGAAGTCGTTTTGAATGCTTTCAAGGCAAACGCTACGCGCCAGATGAGAGAAGATCATTGTTGGCCATTTGAACACAGCCCCTGGGTTGCTGGCGGGAGTCGCCGCTATCTGTGGACTGAACGACACCTCGAACTTGCCCTGGAATATGTGATCAACGGGCAAGGCGATGAACTCCCGAAATTTGATGATTGATTGACTCCGGATCATCCACCCGGTCGCTACTGCTCCCGGTTCCGCACCAGTCGCCCGGTCGCTTCGGATCAGCCACCCGGTCGCTACCGCTCCCGGTTCCGTACCAGTCGCTCGGTCGTTTCGGATCAGCCACCCGGTCGCTACCGCTTCCGGTTCCGTATCCAGTGAGTGACACTACGATCCAGAGGTTGCGCCTGCACAGCTTTTACAGGATATTTCCCGCCTCAAGAATCAACTCAAAATCTATTGGCTCCCAAACCTTTATTCGGAGATCAGGAATGAATCTTTTGTCGTTCAGAGCAATGGGCAGAGCAGTGTTTCTGTTGGTGATGTTGGCAGTGACGGCGTTTGCTCAATCGAAACTCGAGCAAGCGAAAGCGCAAATCGAAACCGTCATTGCCGCCAGCGGCGCAGAAGTCGTTGGCGTAGCCGTGTACGACCTGCAAAGCAAACAGACTTTGTTCATCAATGAAAAAGTCAGTCTGCACGCCGCCAGCACCATGAAGTTGCCGGTGATGATGGAAGTTTTTCGCTTGGTCGAAGAGAAGAAGTTGCGATTGACCGATCCGATTGAAGTCAAAAACAAATTCTTCAGCATTATGGACGGCAGCGAATACCGGCTGAACAAAACCGACGATAGCGACGAAGAGGTCTACAACCGCATCGGCCAGAAAATGACTGTGCTGGAATTGACCGACCACATGATTACCTGGAGCAGCAATCTGGCGACGAACATTCTGATCGAACGCGCAGGGCCGGAAAACATCATGAAGTTGATGGCCGAACTTGGCGCAAACGACATTCGCGTGTTGCGCGGCGTCGAAGATTCCAAAGCCTTTCGGGCAGGGAAGAACAACACGACGACGGCTTATGATTTGATGGTGTTGTTGCGGGCGATTGCCGAAAACAAGTTCAAGAGCAAACGCGCTTGCGAAAAGATGGTCGAGATTTTGGCGGCGCAACATTTCAACGACGGCATTCCGGCGGGATTGCCTACGGCGACGAAGGTGGCTCACAAAACCGGCGAAATCACCAAACACAAACATGATGCCGGAATCGTTTACCCAATTGGCGGCAAACCTTATGTGATTGTCGTGCTGACCAAAGGCATCGAAAGCGACAAACAAAGCGGTAAACTGATTGCCGAGATTTCGCGTCTTGTGTACGGGGCGTTGAGAAATTAGCGAATCTGACTTTTGCCTTTTGAAGGGGGATTCTCTACATTAGGCTCGGTTTTCCCGAAGGCAGGTTTGCAGACCAATAAACACAAATCGGCGTCAAAACGCTGTTTCGGTTTTCGGTGGCCATGAAAAAGTAATGCTACTTTTCGCGCTAGCCTCTTTTAACGCAGAGACGCGAAGACCGCAGAGGAAGCGCAGAGAGCCTGTGTTAGAAAGGCTATTCCTCAATTTGACCTCTGCGAAATCTTTGCGTTCTCTGCGCCTCTGCGGTGAAATCAGAATTACATTTTCAGCACTACCCGGTTTTCAAGTGAGTAACGAATGATCGGCAGAATCATAGGCAATTATCGAATCACCAGCGAACTGGCGCACGGCGGCATGGGAACCGTTTATCGCGGGCAGCACGTCAATCTGCCGCGCGAAATTGTTGTCAAATCCATTTTGCTCGGAGCCTTTTCTCCTTCGGCCCAATCGCATCTGAAAGCGCGGTTTCGCCGCGAAGCCTACATTCAATCTCAGCTCGATCATCCGAACATCGTTCGCGTTTACGAATTTTTCACCGCCGAAGACAACTACTATCTGGTGATGGAATACGTTCCGGGCATGAGTTTGAAAGACCTGCTTTCCAGGCAAGGCGTGCCGACTCCGGCTCAGGCCGTGTACTTGTGCAAACAGGCGTTGTCGGCGTTGGAATACGCGCACAACTTCACCTACGTTGATGAATCGGACATTCGTCACACTGGCATCATTCACCGCGACATCAAACCGGCGAACATGCTGTTGGACAACAAAGGCAAGTTGAAGATCACGGACTTCGGCATAGTCAAAGTGTTGGGCGAACCGAATTCCAGCAGCGGCATGACTCAAACCGGATTTCATCCCGGAACGGTTGAATATATGTCGCCGGAACAACTGCTCGGACTCGACATTGATGTGCGGTCGGATTTGTACAGTCTGGGCGTGACGTTTTACGAAATGTTGAGCGGGCGATTGCCGTTTCTGCGTTCGGCGACCGGTTCCGATTGGGAAGTTCGCAAAGGGCACATCGAGGTCCCGCCGCCGCCGATTCAGAATTTGCGGCCTGACCTGCCGCCTACTCTGGCAGCGATCATCATGCGCTCGCTGCAAAAAAGCCCCAACGAACGTTATCAAACCGCGGGAGAATTTCTGGATGCGTTGCAAATTCACGAACGCACTGTCGGCGCTGATACGCAAAAAACGCCTAGCGGCAGATTGACCAAGCCGTTGTTTGCGGCTCCGACTGTGATTTCCGATGCGGCAACGTTGATTGCAGGTACTGAACCAAAGCCGATTTCAGCATCTGCTGCTGCGGCCAATGCGCCGCCGATTGTCGCGCCGGTTTTGCAGGCGGCTTCGGTTCCGCCGACCAATTCGCCGATGCAGGAAGCCGAAACAATTCCGCTGGCTCAGTTGAAAACCGCCAGTCGGGGGAATTCCGGTGGAGTTGCGAAACCGGTTTCCGCTGCGACTGCCGACGAAGAAACCATCGTCGTAGTCAAACCGAAATCCGCCGGCAGCAAGTTTGGCCTGGTGTTGGGAGCCTGCGGTTTATTGGTGGCCGGCACAGCCGCCGGGGCTTATTTCTTTTCGGAACAGGGGCGCATCAACGAACAAAACCTGTCTGCTCAAATCGCCGCAACGCCTTCGCCGACAGTGACGCCGACAGGGACAGTCAAACCAACTCCGAAGCCGAAAACTTCGCCGACGCAGGCGGCTGTGATTCAGCCAACCGCGACACCTACGCCAAGTCTGGCCGAACGCGCAAGCGCAGTGCTGAATCAGGCCAAAGCTCTGGAAGACCGCGAACAATACGCCGAAGCGATTGCCAAGTATCAGGAATATCAACAGGTCAATCCGAATTCCGCCGAATCCAGCCTGGTCAATACTAAGCTGAACGTGCTGGTGAATCTTCAACGCGCTCTGAACGAAGCCAAAGCCGATCTTGATGCCAAGCGGTATCAAATGGCGCGCGAGCGATACCGCAGAATTCTTCAGTTAAAACCGGACTCGTCCATCGCCAAGGCCGGAATGCTTGAAGCGCAAACCAAACTTGTCGTCGAACCGCCGCCTTTTACAATGGAACGCCCGCAAACTCCTCCGCCTAATCCGAATGGAAACCGAAATCGCCAGCAACGTGTTCCGCCTACGCTGAAACGATTGCCAACGCCGACTCCGAAACCCGATTCTCAGCAATGATGACAATCAGATTTTGTTGTGACTGGCGAAAAAACGAAACGAAGTTTTAATAGTTGAAACTCTTGCCTGATCTGGCTGCATCAAGCAGTATTTCGTCTGCACAAATCCCAAAACTTTCTTACGGTTGAACGTTCTCAATGACTAAAGAACAAGCCCGTTCCCAATTTGCCGAACTTGTTTCGCGTGACGAAACCACTTTGGAACTGGACCGCGCGGCGCTGCTGATCGCCGCCGGAGAGTATCCGCGTTTGGATGTCGAAGAATATCTTTCGGAACTGGATGCCTTTGCCGATATGGCTCGCGCTCGTGACGATGCGTTTGCCGATCCGCTGGCCAGAATCAGGCGGTTGAGCAATTTGCTCTTTGATGAATTGCAATTTCGCGGCAATGCCGAAAAGTATTACGACGCTCGAAACAGTTTTTTGAACGATGTAATTGACCGGCGGCTGGGGTTGCCGATCACCTTGTCGGTGGTGATGATCGAAATCGGGCGACGAATCGGATTGAAGCTCTTTGGAGTGGGAATGCCCGGCCACTTTATGGCGAAGTACGCCGACGACGAGCAGGAAATTTTCGTTGATCCGTTTCACGGCGGGCGCATCGTCAACGAAGAGCGGTGCCAGGATATGGTTTCGGAAATGTACAAAGGCCAGATGAAGTTTCATCCGTCGTTTTTGTATGCAGTCGGCAAAAAACAAATCCTGGCTCGAATGCTGCAAAACCTGAAAGGCATTTATTCCCGCGCCAAAAACTATCATCAGACTTTGGCGATGATCGAGCTTGCGTTGTTGGTCAATCCCGAAGCTTTGGCTGAAATCCGAGACCGCGGGATGGTTTGTTTTGCGTTGGGAAAATATGGCCAGGCCAGAATGGATTTCGAAGAATACCTGCGTCGTTCGCCTCAAGCCGACGATGCCAGCGAAATCAAAAAACGACTGATTCAGTTGCGCCAAAAACAAGCACAATTGAATTGAACGCTTCGGAAAAAATAAAAGGACGCCAAGTCTACTCTGACAAACAGACCTGGCGTCCTTTTACAATTATGATTTTGCCTGACCGATTACTTGGCAGCCATCGCGTTGACGTGTTGCGTCAAACGGGATTTATGGCGAGCCGCCGTGTTGCGTTTCAGGATTCCTTTCTGGATTGATTTATCAATCACAGAAACGGTTGCCGACAACAGCGCCTGAGCATCTCCGGCATTGCCGGCAGAGATGGCCGCCCGCAGCTTTTTGATTTGCGAACGGAGACGGGTGCGATTGGCAGAATTGATCAAATTGCGTTTTTTGCTTTGACGTACACGCTTTTCAGCGGACTTATGATTCGGCATACTTTCTTAAACTCTCCTTGAGTGCTACAGACATGAAACTTGGTCTCGGAAAGGCGGGGAGTATATTGACCGAGTCTGTGGCTGTCAAGGCAGCGAAGTTACGGCTTGAGCCGTTTCAGTGCCTGAAGTAGCATACACCCGTTTTCAAACTCCAACTCGATTCAAAACTATGCCCAAAGCTATATCCCTTCGCGAAGTCAGCAAAAGTTACGGGGACTTCGTCGCCGTCAACAACCTTTCTCTGGAAGTCGAACACGGCAGCATTTTTGGATTACTGGGGCCGAACGGCGCTGGCAAATCCACGACGATTCGCATGATCGTCAACATCACCATGCCTGATGCCGGAGAAATTCGGTTGTTCGATCAACAAATGAGCAGCCAGTTACAGGAACGAGTCGGCTACCTGCCGGAAGATCGTGGCTTGTACAAAAAAATGAAAGTCGGCGAACAGTTAGTGTTTTTCGCCGAATTGAAAGGTTTGCCACGCGCCGAAGCCGAACGGAGAATTGATCGCTGGTTGGAGCGAATCGAAATGACCGCGTGGAAACAAAAAAAATGGGAAGAATTGTCGAAAGGAATGCAGCAGAAGATTCAATTCGTTTCGACCATTTTGCACGAACCGGAACTGGTAATTCTGGACGAACCATTTTCAGGACTCGACCCGGTCAGCGCCGGCCTGTTGAAAGAAATCGTTCAGGAATTGAAGCAGCAAAACCGAACGATCATTTTCTCAACTCACCTGATGGAACAGGCCGAAGAATTGTGCGACGAAATCTGTTTGATAAATCGCGGGCAAAAAATTCTTGGCGGTTCTGTCCGTGAAATCAAACGCGGATTTGGATGGCGCTACATTGCGATTGACGGCGAAAATTTCGATGCTGCGTTGGCTTCGTATCCGCTGGTCAAACAAATCGAACGCCGCCGCGATTTCACCGAAGTTCGATTGAACGGCCACGATGACCCGCAAGCTTTGTTGCAACATTTGCTGACCAGCGGCGCTCGTATCAATCGCTTTGAACTGGTCGCGCCTTCGCTGAACGAAATTTTCATTGAAAGCGTCCGAAACTGACGGGCCAGGCACAAGTCGGATCAGCCTTTTTTCTTTTTGCCTTTGTCGTCTTTGCCTTTGCCGCCGGATTTTTTCAGCACTTCGTTGAGTGCGGCTTTGAACTGCGAATTTTCCGGCTCTAGTTCCGAAGCTCGCCGAAACGCCTTGACCGAATCATCCATCCTGCCTTGCCGAAAATACGCCGCGCCGAGATTGTAAAACGCCGAGGAATTGCGCTCATCGAATTGCGTCGCCTGTTGAAAATTGGCAATCGCTGCATCCAGTTTTTGCAGCATCAAGTAAGCCGTTCCGATGTTGTTGTGAATGATGGAGCTTCGCGGTTCCAGCCTGGCGGCGATGTTCAATTCGTCCAGAGCTTCGTTCGGGCGATTGGCGGCCAGAAACAAATTGCCGAGACTGTTGCGCGGCACAGCCCAGGTTGAATCGTAACTTTGCGCGGCAACATAAGCGTTGATTGCTTCGGCGTATCGGCGCTGCAAGTACAGGATTCCGCCCCAGTTCAAATGCACGAACGGGTCTTTGGGCGCAAGCTCAAGAGCTTTTTTGCCTTCCAGGTTGGCGCGGTTGAAATCCTGCAACTCGGCATAAACTCGACCGGCGACTGTGTGCGCCAGCGAAGAATTAGGTGCAAGCTGTACGGATTTTTCGACGGCCTGTTTGGCTTCTTCCAGTCGTTTTTGCACTCGAAGCACATTGGCCAATCCGGCGTAAGCGTCCGGCCAGTTCGGCTCTTTCTTGATGGCGAGGTTGTAATTTTCAATTGCGCGGTCGCGGTTTTCGCGTTTGCCAGTTCGGAACAGCGCGTTGGCGTAGTTGTTGAAAATTCCTGCGTCGCTGGCTCCCGCCTTGAGCGTCGCCTCGTATTCGCCGACGGCCTCTTCGTACTTGTTCAGTTCGTACAGCGTGTCGGCTCTGCCGCGTCTGGCTTCAATGGAGCTTGGATTTTGAGAGATGGCTTTTTGATATTCGGCATCGGCGTTGGAGTAATCCTTAGCGTCGAATAGAGATTCCGCCAAGCCGAGTTGTGCATCCATCGAATCCGATTTCAGCGCCAGCGCTGAACGGAACGCATCCACTGCCGCGCGCGCTTCGCCTTTTTCAAGCAAGGCTTCGGCTTTGGCCAGACTTTCGTCAAACGGCGACACCACAGGTTTGGCCGGAGTCGTCGGGGTTGGTTTGGCTTCGACTGGTGGTTTGGTTGGTGACGATTTCGGCGGCGAAATGACAGCGGCAATGGTTCCCGTTGAAGAACCCGGAGCGGCGTTTTGATTTGTGCCAGCAGGTTTTCCGCTTACGTTGAGTCCGCTCACGTCGGCCTGCAAATCCTTGCTGCCGGGATTCGGACGATTGGCCAGCAAGTTCCGCGTCACCAGTTTGCGTTGAGGGCGTTTGGCTTGAACCAGCGGAATCGGCTCTGTGGCCACACCAAGATGGCCGATCATTTGTGCTTCAGTTTTGGTGATTAACAGAGAGAGAGAAACAACGACAACGCACGCTTTGCAAAAAGCAATTTTGGCTGATTTGGGATTCATATCGCTCCTCATTTTCGTAAAGATGCCGGGAATTTTGCGGCATCTCCACGATTGTCTATTCAGACGTTCAATCAATTACGGGGAACATGGGGCAGACAGCGACGGGGACAAAGACGCGCGCATCTTATAACAAGGTTGCTTCGCCTGAACAGTTGAGCTTTGAAGCTCGCCAATTTTACGAACGACCTGAGAGAAGTTTTTCGCCAATTTATCGGCGTGAACTTCGCGCTAAATCGCTGTTGAAACACGTGGTTGATGAGGGGGTGGATTTCTTGACACTATTGCAGAGCGCACGTATGATTCGCCCCGTCTTACGCAATGTATTTTCGATTCAACAGTTTTGACAGGTTGTTAATCATCAGTCAGCAACTGCTTGCAGGTAGTTAAATCATAAAGGAAAGAATTGGCAATTATGTTAGGCGGGTATATTGGAGAAGCTAGTCAGCGGATCCTTGACGCCATTGTTCGCCTTCTTGCGCGATTAGACCCGAATCCAAATTTGCTTTCGGTGATTGGGCTGGGCATCAACATACTTGCTGCGGTGCTGTATGGGTATGGGCAGTTCTTTTATGCCGGACTGGTGATGATTTTTGCCAACATCTTTGATTTGCTTGATGGGCGTGTTGCCCGATTGACAGGTCGCGTTACCAAGTTCGGAGCGTTTCTGGATTCAAGTCTGGACAGGCTGTCGGACATGCTGGTTTTTCTCGGTATCATCATTTTTTATTCCCGCGACACTGAATATCACAGCACGCTTTATGCTGCGCTTACTGGCGCAGCGTTGATCGGGTCGGTAATGGTTAGCTACACAGCCGCGCGTGCTGAATCCCTGATTCCGAAATGTGATGTCGGATTTTTGAGACGACCGGAGCGCGTTGTTTTGCTGATTATCGGTTCGCTGACGGTCTGGCCTGAATCATCAAGCCCTTTTCTCAACAAGATGCCGGCGACAATCTGGTTGATGACTGTTTTGTCGTATTGGACTTTCGCGCAACGGTTGTTTCACACGTGGCGGCAAATTCGTGAAATAGAGAGCCGTGGCACGGCTTCTGTTGCTTGAAACTTCGTCATCAAAAACCGGTCGAGATTTTGCCGGTTGCTCGTTTCGCTTCGGTCTGACCCCAAGTGAAGCCGCGAGATTCGCGGGTTCACGATTTACATCACCTTATGAGAAAAAAACTTCAGAAAGATTCGATGATTTGCCCTTGCTGCGGCGAGGTTCGCGGAATTACTTCAATGGAATGTTCGGGATGTGGCGCTCGCCAAATCGGCGAGCCGATGGCCAAACCGGATGTGCTGTTGCCCAAACTCGGCAGTTCGTTGGCGGCATTTGGCTGCGCGATGTTTGTGCTTTTGGGGTTCACCGCCGTCTGGCTGTTAAGCAACGATATGAAGGCTGGCCGAGTGTTGCTGGTTTGGGCGTTTGGGGATGGAATCAAGTTCACGAAAGAACTGTTGGATGTAAACCCCAAACTTCCTTACTACAAGATTTTCAGCTACGACGCTTATCGGCAGATGTTTTTTCAATCATTTATCTGGATTCCGTTGTCGTTGCTTGGAGTCTGGCTGGGACGCCGTGCGATGCAACGTGCCAAAGCCGCTCCTGAAAAATTCGGCGGGTTTTCGCTGGCGCGAATCGCTACTACTGTTTCCGCCGCGTTGCTGGTCGTTTTCAGCGTCGGAGCGATTTCCGGCATTCCGGACATGCTCGAACGTGGTCGCCTGAGAAAAGCCGCCGCGACTCGCGCGGCGATGTATGCGCTGCACGCCGAGGCGCTGGAAAAATATCACCGCGAATATGGCAGCTACCCGCAGGAACTGTCGGACGTTTCGCGGGTCAATGCTGAAGCTCTTCCGAACACCGATTACTGGGAAAATAACTTTTCTTATCAACCAACCGGCGTGATTGCTTCGCGTGGCAGTGCAATCAGTTTCAGCAACTACAAACTGATTTCTGCCGGGCCGGACGGAAAGTTGGGAACGGAAGATGACATTTCCATGCAAGACGGAATTATTCTTCAAGACGGGCAAACCGTTATTGAAAAGATTTCGTCATCGCCGGAAAAAAACAACCGGTAAGTTTTCAATTCCCGGATTCCCCGACGAACTGGTTGAACTCAAACCTGCGGCCTCAAGTTACGTGCCCTTTGTCGCAAATAGCTTGAGGCCGTTTTACCATCAATCCCCTTAGTTTTTTGCCCCAATAGCTGAAGCAAAAGCATGCGCCATAATTGGCTGGTTCGACTTTACTATCGCTTACGTGGTCGTGATCCCCTGGCGGAATACTACGAATGGCTGACCAAATTCGGTCGTGTGACCGAAGGCCGAGTCCTGGACGCTCAATTGGATGATTCGGGCGTAACGACAATTTTTTACCGTTACAACATCGCCAACGTAGATTACGAAACATCTCAAAAACTCACGGCTGACCAACTACAACGCAGTCAACTTTACGTTCCCGGCGCGAGCATCACTGTTCGCTTTGATCCCAAACATCCGGGAATTTCCATCGTTCCTTGAGAGTGGTTGGTTGTCAGTAATAGGTTGACCCAGGCGCTCCCGACTTCCGACTTCTTATGTTCCGCAAAATCCTGATTGCCAATCGTGGAGAAATTGCAGTTCGGCTGATTCGAGCCTGCCGTGATATGGGCATTTCTCCGGTCGCCGTTTACTCCGAAGCCGACCGAAAGGCGTTGCACGTGCAGCTGGCCGACGAAGCCTATTTCATCGGCGAAGCCCCGGCGGCGCAGAGCTATCTGGTCGGCGAAAAGATCATTGATGCCGCCAAAAAATCCGGCGCTGAAGCAATTCATCCCGGTTACGGGTTTCTGTCCGAACGCGAATGGTTTGCGCGCGCAGTCGGCGAAGCCGGGCTGACTTTCATCGGCCCATCGCCGGAATCCATCGAAATGATGGGCGACAAAACCAATGCTCGTATCGCTGCGCTCAAAGCCAATGCGCCGATCGTTCCCGGCACAACCGAACCGTTGACCGACGAAATCGCGGCCAAAAAAGTCGCTGCCGAAATCGGTTATCCCGTGATGATGAAAGCTTCGGCAGGCGGCGGCGGCAAAGGCATGCGCGTCGTTCGATCCGACGAAGAAATGGCTGCCGCGTTGCAAATGGCCAGCGCCGAAGCTCAAGCCGCCTTTGGCGATCCGTCTGTGTACATCGAAAAGCTTATCGAACGGCCTCGTCACATCGAAATTCAAATCGTCGCCGACAAACACGGCAATGTCATTCATCTGGGCGAACGCGAATGTTCGATCCAGCGCCGCCACCAAAAAGTCATCGAAGAATGCCCGGCCAGCTTCAACGACGCTGAGTTACGCGAACGAATGGGAAAGGCTTCGGTCGAAATCGCTCGCGCGGCGAATTACTACAGTCTGGGCACAATTGAATATCTGGTAGATGCCGACCGCAACTTTTACTTTCTGGAAATGAACACGCGCCTGCAGGTCGAACATCCCGTCACCGAAATGGTCACGGGCATTGATCTGGTGCGCGAACAGATTCGCATTGCCGCCGGGTTGCCGCTGAGTCTGAAACAAGAAGACGTTCGCTGGACTGGATCAGCAATTGAATGCCGTGTGTACGCCGAAGACCCCGACAAAAACTTTCTGCCTTCGCCGGGCAAGATCACTCGGTTGAGAACTCCGTCCGGTCCAGGCGTGCGCGACGACAGCGGCGTTTACGAAGGCTGGGAAGTGCCGCTGTTTTACGATCCGATGATTTCCAAACTGGCTGCGTGGGGAGCTTCGCGCGAAGAAGCAATTGGCCGAGTCCGGCGTGCGCTCGGCGAATATCACGTCGGCGGCATCCGCACGACGATTCCATTCTTTTTGTCTGTGCTGGACGACGAAGATTTTCATCGCGGCGAAACAGACACCGGCTATATCGCCCGGTTTCTGGAACGTCAGGCGGAGAAAGCCAAATCCGAGCCAAGCGATGAAGCGGAAATCGCTGCTGCGATTGCTGCGGCGTTGAACTTCAGCGAACAAGCGCGAAAGCAACAGGCCAGTTCGAACAATCAACCCCCAACCGCCAGCAAATGGAAGGCTGCGGGACGAATCGGGCGTTAGCAACTCATGAAACTGCAAATTGAAATTGACGGACAATCAAAGGAAGCCGAATTTGTGACGGTCAATGGGTTGGCGCAACTGAAGCTAGGCGAGCAAACGCATTCTGCCGAAGTCAGCCAGCCGGAACCGGATTTTTATGTCGTTCAACTGAATAACCGTGTTTATCGTTGCGCTGTGGACAAGTTGCCGACCGGCGACACGGAAATAGTCGTCAACGGCAAACGTTTTCCGGTTAAAGTCCGCGACAAAAAACATCTGCGCGGCAATGTCGGCGTAGACACAGGTGCAGGCGGCAAAGCAACGCTCGTTTCGCCTATGCCTGGCAAGATCGTTCGCGTGTTGTTGGCTGTCGGCGATGAAGTTACCGCCAATCAGGGCGTGCTGGTTGTCGAAGCCATGAAAATGCAAAACGAAGTCCAATCGCCCAAAGCCGGCAAAGTTGCGGAACTTCGCGTGACTGAAGGCCAAACGGTCAACGCCGGAGAAACGCTGGCTGTGATTGAATAAAAAATGGGACGACTTTTTTTGTCGTCCCACGATTCGGTTCAGTTGAGGAGAAAATGGACTATGCAGCTTTCTTCTTGGCTTTTGCACCAGTTGAAAGAACTTCGATGGCTTTCTTGAGCATCAGGTCTTCCGAAGGTTTGGGGCCGACCACTGCTGGCGGCTGACCTTCATTAGCCGAACGATTGGAATCGTCGCCACCCAATTCAGCCAAATCCGCACGCTTCACTTCGACATTGGGAACCACGCCATCCGCCATAAAAATCTTGCCGTTCGGCGAAGCATGACGCGCCGTGGTCAGCAGCAACGCCGAGCCATCATCCAGCGGGAATAACTGTTGCTCGACTCCCATTCCGAACAAGGTTCGTTCGCCGACCACATCGCCGCGCTGATTTTCCATAACCGCAGCGGCTATGATTTCGGCGGCTCCGGCGGTTGTGCGGTCAATGATGACAGCCACCGGCAAATCGGTCAGGTCGTTGTCGGCTTTGGCTTCATACGTGGCCATGACTTTGTCTTTGCGGCCAATCGTTTTGGCAATCGTGCCTGATTTCAGGAAGTAATCGGCAACTGCGACGCCTTCTTTCAACTCTCCGCCAGCCGAACCACGCAGGTCGAGCACAATGGATTTCGCGCCTTTTTTGATGGCGTCTTTAATCGCCGAAGCCACCGCTTCGGACTGGCCTTTGTTCAGGATCGGCACTTTGACGTAGCCGATTTGCTGTTCCAGCGACTTAACTTCAGGGGCGATGGCGGGAACCGTGCCGCGCACCAATTTGATCTTTTCCGTTTTGCGATTGATGAGCGCCAGTTCGACGCTGGAACCGGCAGCTCCGGCCAGCAACGAACGAACGTCGAACAAATCCAAATCGCGTGTGGCGTGGCCGTCAATGTATTCGATCACGTCGCCGACGCGAATGCCTGCCTTGTCGGCGGGCGAAGTCGGCACGACGGCAATCACATACGCGAAGCCCGAATACTGACCGATGACCATGCCGGTCACGTCGTTGTTCATTTTGCCTGCTTGATATTCTTTGACTTGCGGCGGCAGCAAGTAGGCGCTGAACGGATCAAGCCCGTCGGTCAATCCGCGCAAAGCTCCGATGCGAACTTTTTCGAGGTCAGGTTTTTCGACGTATTCGTTGACGATGTGTTGAACGACGTTCTCGAAAATCCTCAACTGCGCGTAAGGCCCCGGATCGGCCAGAGCGCGAACCAGCGGATTATTCGACCGGGAAAGCATGCCGCCCACCACAGAGTAGAGAGCGATAAAAGCGGAAAGCGTAATCAGCGTCAGTTTGCTGCGAATGGACATGGAACCGGCTCCTTGAAAGTAAAACTTTTCGTTCTGCCGCAACGCCGTCAAAAGATTGCCAAATGCCAAATGATTGAACAACCAATGATTTGAACGACCGAAACAAGCGGGCTGGATCATACACCACGAAAATTTTGCGGCGCAAGCAAGGCCTCCCGCTGGTAGGGCGTTTGACGAAAAACCGCCGTAATTTCTTCCAGCGACTCAACTTTTTTGAATTGAAAACCAAACTTCGCTGGCCGACTTGGTGATTCTGACCAGAAAAAATGCCGCTCGGACTTCCGAACTCCGAGCGGCTTACAGGAGGATACCCCTTTGAAGAAACACCGGCTGGTGCTTTTCTCAGTGAGCTTCACCCAAAAAGACGCACCGTGCGAAATTCGGGTTACTGTTTTTTCTGCTCCTCGCTATTTGTGGTTTAGGGGGGATAGATAGCGAACCGTCTTCAGGTCAGCCAGAGCTTCCAGCTTTTCAGTCGGCAATCGTCCGTTGATGAGTTCGGAGTTTGGCGCGTTTTTAGTGATTTCAAGCCCGATCTTTTTCAGTTGAGCAATTGCCGCATCAGTTTTTTCGGTAAGCTGAACTTGCAAATTGGCCTTGCCGTTTCGTACGAAAGAAGGTTCGCTTGCAGTTGTATCTCCCTTGGCGTTCAGGCGTTCAATCACAGCCGAAATCGAAGGATGCAGTTTTGTCCATACTTTCTGAAGATTGGCTGGAATGGGCTGTGCTTCAGCTACAACCGTCGTCTCTCCGTTCTTATCCACCGAGAATCTGAATGCCAGAACACCGTGAATCTTCATCGTCCCGCCGTCATACACGGATGGTTTGAATTGCCATTGTCGAACCGCCTCAATGACTGGATTACGCAAAAGCGGATGCCCGCTGAACACTTCGGCTTCTTCAACTTCGCCATCTGTGTTCAAGGCGATTCGGACTTTTACAAGCCCACTGGCTCGAGCCATTGGCGGAGGAACAGGCATCACTTTCTTGATGGCTCCGGCGAGCAACGGGGCGTTGTAAACCGTGAGATGTCTGATTGCTAGCAGCGAGTCTTCAGGTTTGTCAGGTTTTACGGTTGCAGTTTGACTTTGAAGCTTTGGCGAGACGAACGAAGTAACCTCCAAATCAGCCAAAGCTTGTAACTTCTCAATTGGCAATAGCCCAGTGATGAGATTGGGAGTTTGCGAATTTTGAACAACCTTGAAGCCGAGTTTTTTTAACTGAGCATTCGTTTTATTAGTCTTGTCGCTGAGCCGAACGTACAGATTGGCTCTGTTGTTTTGAACGAAAGCCGCTTCAGTTGCGATTGTTTCTGATGATTTTGCGGCCATCCGTTCGAGGAGCGCGATCGCTGAAGGATGCAATTTTCCTGTATTCCGAAGCTTGGGCGAATAAGGGCGAGGCTCGAAGATGACATTGAGTAAATTGTTGTCGCGTTGAAAGTTGAACGTCAACACTCCATGGATAATCTGTAAGGTGCCAGCATCATCAACAGGTTTGAACTTCCATTGTTTGGCGGCTTCTACTGCCGCTTGCCTTAACGATGGATGGCCATTTATTGCTTCGGCCAGTGTGACTTCACCAAAAACGTGGATTTCAATTCTGACTTGAACCCTGTTTCTTGTCTCTGTCAATTTCGCACCTACCGGATATTCAGGCAGCACTTTTTTGATTGCCCACAGATTGAGCGCCGATCCCGAAACTGTCAGTTGAGTAAGTGCTGCCTTCTCTTCCTCATTTAAGTTTCCAAGAGGCGAAGCTGGTTTTTCCTGATTCAAGGATATTGGCGATGAAGATGCCAGGCTCATTGCGGGATGCTGGACTAAATAAGGGATGGAAAAGCCAAGGGCGCAAAACCCAATTGCGAGTACTGATCTAAAAAGGAATTTTGGAGGCATCGTTTTCTCTCCTCAGTGCTGGTTCAAGCCGCTCTTCGTTGGTTATCGGCTTGGTGGTGGAAAAATCAACGTGTCAAAGGCTAACGGGCTGATTCGACGCCAAGTTTGTAAAAAGGGTTCCGAGCTTTTGCTGTGAATGAAGAAAAAGAGCGTTGCCAGAAATTGGCAAAGCCCATTTTCCACGGCGAGTGAAAAATGGGCTTTGAATCGAATGCGAAATCAGAATGTACGGTTTAGTTCTTCAGCGCCTTGAAGCCGACCATTTTCTGTTGGTCTTCGTCCCAGAGTTTCAGCGAAGCGGTCTTCAGGCTCGACCAGAAGGTCAGAGTTGGGGATTCCTGAAACATAGGGGTTTCCTTGTGGCATTGCTCCAGCTTGTAATTGGGAATCTTCGGGCTGAGGTGGTGAATGTGGTGAAAGCCAATGTTGCCCGAAAACCACTGAATGATGCGCGGCAATTTATAAAACGAACTGCCCATTACAGCCGCCGTCACATAATCCCATTTGTCTTTGTCCTGCCAGTAAGTGTTTTCGTATTGGTGTTGGACGTAAAACAGCCAGATTCCGGCAATGCCGGAAAAAGTTGTGATTGGCAACCAGATCATCAAAAACGATTTCACGCCCATTGTCAGGCACAAACTTCCCCAGATGGAAAACAACGCCAGATTGGTCAAATACACATTTCGGGCTTCGCGTTTGCCCGAATACCAGCGGACGAAACGGTGCGAAACGACAAAGGTGTAAAACGGACCGATCAATAACAGCACAGGCATGCTGCGATAGGCTCTGTACTTCAACCGTCCGAGTGGAGAAAGCGCCTTGTATTCATTGACGGTCAGCGTAGTTACGTCGCCGGTTCCGCGACGACTTAAGTCGCCTGAAGTCGCGTGATGAATGGCGTGTTCGTGCCGCCACTGGTAATAAGGAATCATGGTGATGAACGCGCAAATCGTTCCGACAATGTCGTTGGCTTTTTGCGATTTGAAAAACGAACCGTGCCCGCAATCGTGTTGCAGGATGAACGTTCGCATCACCAGCCCACCGGCGGGAACTGCCAGAGCCAGCGTCAGCCAGTACGAAACCGACAAACTCCAGTGCATCACATACCACAGGGCAAGGTAGGGAAGAATCGAGTTGGCAATTTGCCAGATGCTGCGCCAGTTTTCGGGCGTCTGGTATTTTTTGATGACGTCCTGCCAGCGCGGCGCGACCGGCGAAGCTTTAATCACATTGGAATCGAAATGCATTCGGTTTTCTCCAGGGAAAGTTATGTGAGGAGCACAGCTACTCAAGAGCTTAACAACGGCGTGATCGTAAGCGGCGTTTGGTTTAAGGGCAATGACTGCAAAGGCTTCCAGGTCAGGTATTACGAAACTATTACACACGGACGGGCGCGTCAGAGCGCCCCCTTGACGATGTGCGGATCGCTGACTATGATTGCGCCCTCTTTGACGGTGCTCTCCACAAAGCTTTTAAGCCGTCAACGTTGTTTGCGATTCAAAATACAGATTTGCGGCGGGTATAGCTCAGTTGGTTAGAGCGCAAGATTGTGGCTCTTGAGGCCGTGGGTTCGAGACCCACTACCCGCCTCTTTCCTTTTTTAAGCTCGGTTTCCCGCCAATCTTTTCTCGCAATTCATCATAAGTTCAATGTTGTATCTGAGCTTCGGCTTACCCTGTTTGTGAGGCAATTTTTCAATTTCGCCCCACAACTTCAGAGGAACACACGTGAGCGAAGAAAAAAACAAAAAGAAGCGCGTGAATTATTCAGCCGCCTGGGCGGAAGCTCGCAGTCTGGTTGTGCAGCATCGTTGGCGATTGATGCTTGGCGGAGTTTTGATGATCTTCAATCGCCTGGTCGGATTGGTGCTACCGGCTTCGACCAAGTTTTTGATTGACGATGTGGTCGGCAAACAACGCGCCGACCTGTTGCTGCCGATTGCGCTGGCCGCAGGAGGAGCGACCTTTATTCAAGCCGTCACTTCGTTTTCATTGTCGCAGGTGCTGGGCGTGGCCGCTCAGCGAGCCATCACCGAAATGCGGAAGCGCGTCCAGTCGAAAGTCGAACGCTTGCCAATCAGTTATTTCGATTCCACGCAAACCGGCAAATTGATTTCGCGGATCATGAATGACGCAGACGGCATTCGTAATCTGGTTGGCACGGGGTTGGTGCAACTGACCGGCAGCATCATCACCGCTGTCATTGCGCTGTGCGTGCTGTTTTATCTGAACTGGCGACTGACCAGCGTGACGATTGTCGTGTTGGCGGCGTTTGGCGGAGGGCTGGCGTTTGCGTTCAACAAACTGCGTCCGCTGTTCCGCGACCGCGGAGAGATTCAAAGCGAAATCACCGGCAGGCTGGGCGAATCGCTCGGCGGCATTCGCATCGTCAAAGCCTACACCGCCGAAAAACGCGAAGAACTGGTTTTTGCGCGCGGCGCTCACAAATTGTTTCGCAACATCGCCAAATCCATGACAGGCGTTTCGGCGATTACTGCATTTTCGTCCGTGATTGTCGGGGCCATCGGAGTGGTGATGATTACCGTCGGCGGGCGTTCGGTCTTGGCCGGGGAAATGACCGTCGGCGATATGTTTATGTATGTCGCCTTCACCGGGTTGATGGCGTTGCCCGTGATTGAAATTTCCGCCATCGGAACGCAAATCACCGAAGCCTTTGCCGGACTTGACCGCATACGAGAAATCCTGACTTTGAAAACCGAAGACGACGAAGATTCGCAGCGTGAAGCCCTGGGCAATTTGCGCGGCGAAGTCGAATTCGACAACGTCAGTTTTGAATACAACGAAAATGTTCCGGTGCTGAAAAATGTCTCGTTCAAGGCTCCGGCTGGTTCGACGACGGCGTTGGTCGGTTCCAGCGGTTCCGGCAAAAGCACGCTGATCAGTCTGGTTATGAATTTCAATCATCCGCTGTCGGGGCGTGTGAAAATTGACGGACGCGATCTGACCGGTTTGAAACTGCGCGATTACCGCAGCTATCTCGGCGTGGTGTTGCAGGACAATTTTTTGTTCGACGGAACGATTGCCGACAACATCAGCTTTTCCAATCCGCACGCCACGCGAACCGAAATCGAAGATGCTGCGCGCATCGCTCATTGCGAAGAGTTCATCGCCGGTTTTGAAAAAGGTTACGAAACGATTGTCGGCGAACGCGGCGTCAAACTTTCCGGCGGCCAGCGCCAGCGAATTGCCATTGCGCGCGCATTGCTGGCCGATCCGAAGATTCTGATTTTAGACGAAGCGACTTCCAGTCTGGACAGCGAAAGCGAGGCAATGATTCAGGAAGGTTTGCGCCGATTGCGACAAGGCCGCACGACATTTGTTATCGCGCACCGCCTTTCGACCATTCGCAGCGCCGATCAGATTCTGGTGCTCGAAGCAGGCGAAATCGTCGAACGCGGTTCGCACGACGAATTGATTGCCCACGAAGGTCGCTACAAACAGCTTTACGACAAACAGTACAAATTCGAGCGAGATCAATTCATCAATCCTGGCGAAGATTTCACGCCCGATCTGCCGAAGGTCGAAATTCCAAAAGGCGGCGCCGGAGCTTCCGCGCTTTAGCTCAACAAAACAATTCGACAGGATTGGCAGGATTTTTCAGGATGAAACCAATCCTGTTTGATCTTGTAAATCCTGTCTATTTTTATCGGAGAAAAAAATGCCCGAATCCACCCAAAACTTTTCCCGCCACACACGTTGGCACACGCCATATCATTTCGTGTTGTTTCCGATCTTGTTCATACACTTTGCGTGGTGCATTCTGCGCGTGACAAAAGAACCTACGCTGGACCATTTCGAACAGTTATTGTTGTCGTTCGGTTTGCTGCTGATGATGTTGCTGGTGCGCGTCAATCCGCTGAAAGCACAAGATCGCATCATCCGACTGGAAGAACAGCTTCGGTATCAACGGTTGTTGCCAGCCGATCTGGCAGCCAGAGCCAGTGCCTTGCCGGTTCGATTTATCGTTGCGATGCGGTTCGCCTCTGACGCTGAATTGCCGCAACTGGCGCAACTTGCTGTGGATGGCGCGTTCGCCACGCCGAAAGATTTGAAAGAAGCCATCCGAAACTGGCGCGGCGATTATTTTCGAGTCTAAAATCAGCGGTGAGTTCAAAATTGTGGGATGCCATTAACTGCGCGGGCATTGAGCAATGACTCAAGTTCGACGCGGACAAATCTTCATTTAACAGGGCTAGCTATGACTTCACTAAACATTGTGGGAATTGTCTGGGCTTTGCTGCCAGGACTGCTGATTGGCGCGTTGTTTTCGCGCAAATCGGATTTAGGCGGTTCCGACGCGAAGTTGCGCGAACTGGAACGCGAACTCGAAACGGCAAAAGCCGAGTTGTATGTTCAACACGACGCGCTGGATTCGTTGAAAAGCCAGGCGGAAAAATCCACCGAGCAAATCAAAACGCGCGATGCCAGAATTGCCGAACTCGAAAGCAAGCTGGAATTGGCGGACAACGCCAAGTTCGCCGCCGAATCCGGAATGGACGCCGCGAATTCCCGAACGGAGGCGTTGAAATCCGAAGCCGATTCGCTTCGCGGCAGATTGGCCGCCGCCGAAACAGAACTCAGTTCGTTGCGCGTTAAACTCGCTGAAGCCGAAGCCGAATTAGACAAACCCAGACCTGATCCCGCGATGGTTGCTGAAATCGAATCGCTGCGGAAAACCGTGCTCAGCCAGAACAACGACGTGGCAACGTTGCTAAATCGCGTCAAAGAGCTTGCGCCGTTGAAACTGCAAATCACTGACCGCGATTTGAAATTGCGAAAGCTGGAAGCAAAGCTGGGTGAAACCGCCCGACAAGAACAAACGAAAACAGACGAAATTGCCCGGCTCACTCAACAGCTTTCCGTCATTGCCGACACCAAAGAAAACGAGTCAGGAGTTTTGGCTGACCGCGTTGCCGACCTGGAAAGTTCCGTCGCCGAACAGTTGGCGCTGGTTTCGCAATTGCGTGAATCGAAAGCCGAATTGGAATTCGCGCTCAGCGAAAAAGATTCCTTGCTGGCAGAATTACAATCGCAAGTCGAAACTTTGTCTGCCGAATCGGCTCAGGATTCTTCCTTGCGCGACAAAGACGCGGCAATTTCGTTGTTGCAGCTTCGCGTCAAAGAACTGGAACCGCTGGCCGCTCAAATTGCCGAGCGTGATTTGATGCTGCGAAGAACCGAAGACGCTTTGTCCGAATTGGTCAACAGAACTGAATCGGAAGTTGCTCGATTACAGCAGCGCGTCAGCGAACTGGAAACGGTCGCTGACTCAACTGAGCCAGCAGCGACAGCTTTTGATGAATCGAAACTGCGTGAGTTTGAAACTCGGCAGCAGGAACTTGAAGCCGCGTTGGCCGACAAGGAGTCTGAAATTGTTCGATTGAAATCTCTTGCCGTTTCCAGCCCGGACGATGCACACGCGCGCGTCGAAGCCGCTGAAGCCAAAGCGCAGGAATTAAAAGCTGAACTCAATGCCGAACTCAGCAGCCGCGAAGAAGAGAATGCCCGGTTGCAAGCGCGCATTGCTGAACTGGAACCTTTGCACGCGCAATTGTTCGCGCGCGACGCACGGCTGATCGAACTCGAAGCGCGTTTGCAATCAGCCATCAGCGACAAGGAATCCGAAGCCAAGCATCTGAACGCGCGCATCGCCGAACTGGAACCGGCTGGCGCTCAGGCCGAAGCCGCCGAAGCAAAATTGCGCGACCTGGAAAAACAACACCGAGCAGCCGTCAATAATTTGGAAGTCGAACTGAGCGGATTGCGCGTGAAGCTGGCCGGAATGGAAGGATTGAACACCGTCTTGACGGAGTGCCTGGACAAATTGCGCGAAGCCGAATCGCGTTTGGGGACGTTGGAGTCAGAAAAATGAAGTGTGACAATTTTTCAAATTGTCACACTCATCAAGGCCGCAAATAGTCACTGGAAAGTGGTTCGTGAGATGGCAGGTATGCAATTTGAAAAATTGCATACCTGTTTCGCTTTATGCCTTTGGATGAATCCACGGTTTTCTATATTCGCGCTGCAACAGTTTGTTCGCCTCAGAATCGCCGACGACTTGTTGTTTGGTCGAATCCCACTTCAGCGAACGTCCCAGCTTCATTGAGATGTTGGCCAGAATGCAGCTTGCGGTGGAAATGTGGCCTTGTTCGATGTCGGCAACCGGTTTGTCGCGCGTTTCGATGCAACGCAGCAAATCTTTCATGTGGCCGCGAATGGCCGGAGCCACATGCTTTTCCAAATCCTTTTCGACCTTGTCTATCGGATATTCTTCCAGTTCAAATTTTACATCCTGATGAATCGGCTGTTCGTTTCTGTCCATCGGAATGTAGTCAAAACTATTCACGCTGGCTTTGAGCGTCCCTTTTTCACCGTAAATCGTCAGGCCCCACGGATACTTCGGATCGGGCGGATGGCCATAAGTTCGATGCTGCCAGATGACCGGAAATTCCTGGAAGTTGAACGTAGCGGTTTGTGTGTCGGCAATGTTCGCTTTGCTGCGCGTGTCTACCAGAATGCCGCCGCTGGAAGAAATCTCTTTCGGCCAGCCCAGTCCTAACATCCAGCGCACGGTGTCCAGCATGTGAATGCACATATCGCCCATGATGCCGTTGCCGTATTCCATAAAGGCTCGCCAACTGCGCGGATGCACGAGTTTGTTGTACGGACGCAGCGGCGCTGGGCCAGTCCACATTTCGTAATCCAAACCTTCCGGAGGAGCCGTGTCGGGCGGATTTTCGCGCGTTCGCATGTGGTAGTAACAGTAAATTTCGACCAGGCCGATTTTGCCGAGCTTGCCCGGTTTGATGACCTTTTCGATGGCGTCAATCAAATGCGGCGTCGAGCGGCGCTGCGTGCCAACCTGCACGACGCGGTTGTGTTTGCGCGCAGCGGCAACCATCGCCTGACCTTCGACTACGTCTACGCTGATGGGTTTCTGGACGTAAATGTCGGCTCCGGCTTCGCAAGCGGCGATCATCGGCAGCGCGTGCCAATGATCCGGCGTAGCGATCAAGCAAATATCCAAATCCTTTTCTTTCAGCATCTGGCGGTAATCGCCATACGTGCGCGGAGTCTTTTTCGATTCCTGCCGCTCGGCGACTTGTGCGGCGCAATCGGCCAACATCTTTTTGTCCACGTCGCACAGCGAAACGACTTCGACGGGAGCGACCTGCAGCAACCGAAACAAATCGCTTTTGCCGTACCACCCTGTGCCGATCAATCCGACGCGAGCTTTCTTTTGGGCAAACTCTTCGGCGAATTTGTAATTCCGCCGCAATACTGCCGGAGCCAGCGCAAAGCCTGCGCCCTGGCGAATAAAATCCCTACGTTGCATAAACGGAGCCTCCTTGTTGAGTTGGTTTTTCGATCAATCTGCAAAAGTGAATTCGTTGAGGTTCAACAGCACGCGGCATAAATTCGGCAATCCGTGCTGTCGAGCAAATGCCGCGAATTGTTTTCGCTCAGCGGCAGACGGCGCTCGGCCAAAAGCCAGCCAGCTTGCGCGTTCGATTTGCGCCGTCAGGTTTCCGGGATGTTCGCGTTGCAACCGTTCGGCAAAATGGCGCGCCTGAACGACCATAAACCCGTTGTTCAGCAGCGCCAGCGCCTGCAAAGGCGACAAACTTTCGTTGCGTTTGTCCACGCGCTGCGAAGGATCAGCGCAATCCAGCGCAGTCATCCACGGCTGGGTTTGTGAACGAACGATGAACCGATAAATCGAACGCCGCCACGTGTTCGCATCTTCAGGATCGGCCAATCCGTATTCGTAATGTGGCGAATGTTCGGGGCGTTCGATGACGAAATCCTGCCAGCCCGCGCCGCCCATTGTCAGGTCTAACTTGCCGGTCACGGCCAGCACAGCGTCTCGAACGGCTTCGGCTTCCAGCTTGCGGCGGTTTTGTCGCCACAACAATTCATTGGATTGCGGATTGTGGATTGCGGATTGCGGATTGTTTGGCGACTGGTTGCTTGATTGTTTGTACGCTGCACTGGT
The DNA here is from genome assembly GCA_033763255.1 of Acidobacteriota bacterium. Lineage (GTDB taxonomy): Bacteria > Acidobacteriota > Blastocatellia > RBC074 > RBC074 > RBC074. Next base: position 131,585 of record JANRKX010000069.1, read on the forward strand.
GACGATTAGCTTGTGTAGCCGTTTCAATGAACCGCCGTTGTCGCGGAATTCTGTCGCCAGCCAATCCAGCAATTCGGGGTGCGAAGGCTTCGCGCCGTTACGACCAAAATCGTTGGGCGTTGTCACCAGCCCGGCTCCGAAGTGATATTGCCAGACGCGATTGACGATGCTGCGCCAGGTCAGCGGATTGTTCGGATCGGTGATCCAGTGCGCCAGCGCCGCACGGCGTTGAGCTTCGGGCGCATCTTTGGGAACGGCAAAGCGCGCCGATTGAAACGTCAGCATTGAAAGCGCGCCAGGCACGACTTCGCGTCCGGGCGAAGTCACTTGCCCGCGCGCCAGCACGTGGATTGGGCGAGGCTTGCCGTCATTCCAGCCTGTGCCACGAAAATTTCCTAAACCGTAATGAACCGTTGCGGCAAAGACGACTTCAGGTTTCGGAAACTTCGCCAGTTCTATGGCCAGTTCGCCAAGTTCAACGTTGATGGCGTCGCGTTCGGCGCGAAGCTCCGGCTTCATCGCAGCGTCCACCAACGAAGTGCGCTTCTTTCGCAAGTCTGTGACTTCGGCGGCGTTGTCAGGCTGTTTGGCGGCTGAGGCAATCTGCGCGTCGAGTTTGGTCACAACTTCGCCTGCGGCTTTGGCGGCGTCGCGTTCGATGATGCGTTTGCGTTCGGCGAGTTCGCGCTGGCGACCTTCGAGTTTGGCAAAGCGTTCGGTCATCGCCGCGTCGTTGGGAAAATACTTTTTGTCGGCTCGATCCAGCGCCGAAAAAACAGCTTGCAGCGAGTAATAATCTTCCTGCGAGATCGGGTCGAATTTGTGGTTGTGGCATTGCGCGCAGTGAACCGTGACGCTGGCAAACGTGCCGATCGTGTTGGCCACCATATCGTCGCGGTCGAGGTGGCGAGCGATTTTGCCGTCAATTTTGGTTTCGGGCAGTTCGGCGTGACCGATGAAATCCCAGGGACCAGCAGCCAGAAACCCCAGCGCTTCAATGCCGTCGCGCGTGCCGGGAAACAGCACGTCTCCGGCAAGCTGCTCTTCGACAAACCGCGTATAAGGTTTGTCTTCGTTCAGCGCGCGAATGACGTAATCGCGGTAAGGCCAGGCGTTCGGACGAGGTTTGTCTTTGTCGTAACCGTGCGTGTCGCCGTAATGCACCACATCCAGCCAATGCCTAGCCCAGCGTTCGCCATATCGCGGCGAAGCCAACAACTCTTCCACCAACTTTTCATAAGCCAGCGGGCTTCGATCTTTCAGGAATTGCTGTACGCGCTCCGGTGACGGCGGCAATCCGATCAAATCGAAATACAACCGCCGAATCAATGTGCGGCGGTCGGCTTCGGGCGACATCTGCAAACCGGCTTGAGCGAGCTTGGCGACGATAAAAGCATCAACCTCATTGCGGACTGCGGATTGCGGATTGCGGATTTTGGGGACTGCTGGACTTTGGATTTGCTGCCAAGCCCAATGTTGTGGGGCTTCACCTGGCGCAAGCGTGACAACCGCAACCATCGCAAATGCCAGCAAAGAAATTTTCCTGCTCTTAGCTTTCATGTTTGTTTACAGCATGCTTGTTTACGGCATTTAGGCCACTACCTTTTGACAACTGAAGCCAGGCTGCCGATTAGCCATTGGCAATTCCACATTGCCCATTAACTGTCAGGGTAGAGAGTGTTTTCTACCTGTCGAAATAATGGGTAATGACGAATGGCTAATGGGTAATTTCAACCAGGGCAATGCTCAGATATTCGTTCAAACCAGCTTCCAGCCTTTGCGATATTTGCGGCGGATCATCGGTTCGGTTTCAGGAGCGTTGGTCGCGCGAAGCTTCTGGTAATCCCATTCCAGTTTTTTGCCTGCGCGGAATGCGACGTTGCCCAAGTGGTTGGCTTCGGTCAGCCAGCCCGCGTACTCGAAGTTGCACGTCGTCGGCGCGCCGGTTTTGCAGGCGTGAATCCATTCGGCGTAATGCCCAAGCGATTTCGGGATGAACGGATCGGGACGTTTGAAATCGGCAAACTGCGCTTCGGGCAGCAAGGCGTGTTTGCTGTAATCGGATAGCAGCATGCCTTTGTCGCCGACGAACAACACGCCACTGTTCCAGTTCGGGATTTTTCCATCTTTCAGAAGTTGCGGCTTGTGCGTTCCCTGATACCAGGTCAGTTGCAGAGGAGAGAGATTGCCGCGCTTGCCGTATTGATAAGTCACCTGCATCGAAGCCGGAGCGATTTCGGGATGCGGTGTTGGGCCGCTGGCTTCGATGGTCAGCGGATGATCCAGTTTCAACGCCCACCAGGGCAGGTCAATCCAGTGGCTGCCCAAATCGCTCATCGTGCCGTTGCCGAAATCCCACCAGCGATACCATTTCGGTCCCGGAAAGTAGACATCGTTGAACGGACGTTGCGGCGCGGGACCCAACCACAGTTCCCAATCCAGGATCGCCGGAACCGGATCGGGTTTCGCCGGGCGATTTTGGACAAAGACGATGTCGCCAGCGGCTTTGGCTTCCGCTTCCGTAGCGTGCCATCCCCAGGCGCGACCTACCCAGACGTGCGCTTCGGTGACGTTGCCGATGGCTCCGGTCTGGATCAATTCCACCACGCGGCGGTAATTGTCTCCGGCGTGAATCTGCGTTCCCATTTGCGTGGCGACTTTGGCTTTGGCGGCGGCTTCGCGGATGACGCGCGCTTCCCAGATGTTGTGCGTCAGCGGTTTTTCGCAATACACGTGTTTGCCGAGTTGCAGCGCGGGCAGCGTGGCAAAGGCGTGCGTATGTTCGGCGGTGCTGATGACGACTGCGTCAAATTCTTTGGCGTGGTCGTACACCTTGCGGAAATCCACCAGCTTGCGAGCGTTGGTGTGACGGGCGGCGGCTTTGTTCAAACCGTCCTGGTTCACGTCGCACAAGATGGCGATGTTTTCCGATTCGACGCCTTTCAAATTGGCGGCTCCGCGACCGCCCGCGCCGATGATCGCCAGATTGAGTTTGTCGTTCAGATTGCGGCCTCGCACGATGGCCGGAGCGGCCAGCGTTGCCAATCCGGCACTGGCTGCATGGTTCAGAAATTGACGGCGCGACAGTTCGTTCGCGTAAGGTGATTTCCCTGACATAACGTTGGTCTCCGTGTTGTGATGTTGTCCGTTGGAATGAAGCTCGGAATTTTTGCGGGCAGATCATACGGCGACCTGTCGGATGTGTACAGGCGAACCATCACACTTTGGCGGCGCTGGCTTGAGTCGGCTACACTCCGCCGCGCAATTCACAATCCACGCGACTTCACGGAGAAAAGGACAAATCACCATGAGCACACTTACTCGGCGCCAATGGCTGCGCCAATGTTCGCAGGCTGCGCCGGTTCTGGCCACGTTGAATTCAACTGAAACGTTTGCCCAAACCGGCAAACGCAAACCGCTTCCTGCCAGCGGCGGCATTTCGCTCAACGAAGACAACAGTCATTTTTTCTCGACGCGCGCGGGCAAAAAGCTCGACGCGGAAATGGTCGCTTCGTGGGTGGATCAGTACGCCAACACGCAAGTGCGCGAGTTGATGTTGTCGCCCAATGCGATGCGAACCAGTTACGCCAGCAAGGCGTGGGAACCGATTTGGAAAGGCTACGACCCGGCGGGCGCGGGCGATCAACCGCTGCTGGCCAGCACTGCTCCGGCGGCGCGAGCGGGTGCGCGGAAATGGATTCACACGGCCTGGCAGCTTCATCAAAACGGTATTGACCCTTATCAACTGTGGATCACGCGAGCGCGAAAGCATGGCATCTCGTCCTGGATCTCAATGCGAATGAATGACGTTCATGACGTGGACGACGAACGCAGCTACATGCACAGCGATTTCTGGCGACAGAATCCGCAGTTTCGGCGAATAGATTATCGGTTGGATAGGTCTGCGGATCGCGCCTTCGATTACGGCCACAAAGAAGTCCGCGATTATCATTTCACGCTGATTCGGGAACTGGTCGAGCGATACGATTTCGACGGCTTGGAACTGGATTGGATGCGGTTCGGATTTCATTTCAAACCCGGCCACGAACGACAAGGCGCTGAATTGATGACCGAATTCACCGCAGACGTTCGCCGATTGTTGAATAGCTGGGAACGGCGGCGCGGCCACAAAATCCGGCTCGGAGCGCGTGTGCCTTCGCGTCCGCAAACGGCTTTGGGATTGGGTTACGATCCGGCGATTTGGGCGCGTCGAGGGTTGATTGACATGCTGGTGGTCACTCCGTTTTGGGCCAGCATCGAAACTGACATGCCGATTGAGTTGTGGCGCGAACTGCTGCGCGGAACTTCGGTGATTTTGGCGGCTGGATTGGAAGTGCTGATTCGTTCGCATCCCGATTCCAAACAATTTCAGAAAAACACGCTTGAAACCGTTCGCGGAGCCGCTGCGTCATTGCTGGACAGAGGCGCAGATCGAATTTACCTGTTCAATTACATGGATTCGCAAACGGCAATGGACGATCTGGAAAATTATCCGAAATTGCTGCGCGAGGTTGGACAAGCGGAAACTCTGGCGGGAAAATCCCGCCGCCACGTGATGACGTTTGCAGACACCTGGGCGCCCGGCGAACCGCAGGCAGTTACGTTGCCTCGTCGCTGTGCATCAGGGAAGTGGCAAGCGTTTCGATTGGCGACCGGCCCGGTTCCAATCAGCGGCACAGTTTCCGCGTTACTGGGAATCGAAGGTTTGACCGAAGCCGATGTGCTATCGGCTGAAGTTCGCATCAATGGAGAAATCTGTCAGTCGGCAGGTCGCGCTGAGCTGAAAGCTCCAAAGCCCGAAGCGCCTGTATTCCGATTCGCCATTCCGCGAACGCTGCTGAACCGTGGATACAATTTGATTGAATTCACCGCAAAGCGAGATTGCCAGATTGTGTGGGCGGAAATCGCCATTGAATCCTGATTCAAGAATGAGGTTCGACAAGGTTATGAAACGCAAGTTCGTGAAAACGCAACGAAGCTGGAAAGTTTTGCTGGTGTTGATTGCCGCAGTGGCAGCTGTTGGTATTTCCAGAAAAACCGACTGGGTTTTTGTTGATGGAAAAACTCAAGCAGCCAGCCAGTCGGCGGCAAAAGCGCAAACGACTTTCAAAGAATACTGTTTGGCCTGTCACACCGGCACGTCGGCCAAAGCCGGAATGAACTTGCAACATTTGCTGGCGCAACCTTCGGTTGCCGAAACTTTCCAGCAATGGGAAAAAGTGGCTACGGCGTTGGAAGACAAAACCATGCCGCCCAAATCCATGCCTCAACCCAGCGACGCCGAGCGCGCAGAAGCCGTCACCTGGATTCGCGGCGAGTTGAAACGTTACGCCGAAAAACACGATGGCGATCCGGGGCGCGTCACCGTGCGGCGGCTGACCAGCGGCGAATACGCCTACACGATCAAAGACCTGACCGGCCTGGATGTGAATCTGGGCATTGATTCCTCCAGCGATGCAGTCGGCGGCGAAGGCTTCACGAATTTTGGCGATGTGCAGTTTATGCAGGACGCCAATCTGGAACGTTATCTGGCTGCCGCCAAAATCGTCGCAAATCACGCCGTCATCGGCGCAGGCCCGTTGGAATTTTTCTCGCATCCCGGAAAATCCGGTTTTGAACTCGCCGCCGTTACGCGCACTCGGAACATTTACGAAACTTACGGTTTCCGCACCGTCTCCGGCGAAGGCGGCAGACCTTTCGGTTTGGACAAATACAGCAAAGCGTTTTATGTCGCGTGGCGATTCAAACACCGCGCTGCGCTTGGCGAAGCGAGCGCGACTTTGAAATCGCTGGCGGCGCGCGAAGGCATCACAACGCGATTTGCCGAACACATCTGGCAAGTCGTCAACAAACCGTCGTTGAGTTATCCGTCTTCGGAAGTCGTCGCTCGCTGGCGGAAACTGCCGGTTCCTGGCGCGAACGGCAAATTCAGCGAAGCCGATGTTCGCGCCGGTTGTCAGGAAGTGCAGAAATTTTCCGTCACCTGGCCAAGCTGGTTGTTTGCGCGCGGCGACGTGGCCGCAGGTGGCGCAGGCGATGAAAGCCCATTGGAATTCAGCGACCGAACGCTGAACGTTAAACCGACGTATCGCTTTGCGTATGTGCGCGGCGGCGGGCGAGGCGGAATTCCGGCTGGCCCTGCGAAAATCTATTTGAACGTTGCCAACGTCAATCCGGCGATGGGCGATAAACCCGTCGTCATCTGGAAAAACCTGACTGTAGGTTTTCGCCCGGTTGTGCAACGCCAAACTGTTGCCGCCGGAGAATCCGCCGTCGTGTTGGCCGCCGATGCCGAAGCCGCTGCCAATTTGCGGCGCGGAATCGTTCCGCCCGGCGAACGCAAAAAGCTGAAAGACATTGTCAGCGCCGAAACAGCTCAACGGCTGAATTTCGGCCACAGCCCCGACGGCAAACAAATCGGCGCGGATGATTTTGCCTCTGAAGGTTCGGTGATGTTTGAAGTTCCAATGCCTGAAGGCAAGCCGATGCTGTTGAATTTGCAGATAGACGTGGAATTAGGCAACAACCGCGATCAGGTGGTTCGACTTCTGATTTCCGATCGTCCCGACGGAGCGACGCGCGGCCAACCGACTCGCGCGTTGATCGGCGATATGAGCAGCGCGGGTTACAAAGCGTTTCGCGCCGGAGTCGAAGAATACGTTTCGCTGCTGCCGCCGAATTCTCACGGCGAGCCAACGCCAGCGGACAAAGACCCGATTCCTGATCCGTTCGACAACACCTATAACGTGCCCGAACACGACGAATTCGTCGTCAAGGTGAAGTACATCCGCGACGACAAGTTTTTTGTCGAAAACCTGATTGATGCAGCGACGCGGCGACGGCTGGATCAAGCCTGGAATGATCTTTACGCTTCGTTTGAATACCACAACAACTATCTGCGAATGCTGGCCAAACATTACGGCTACGATTTGAAGGGCGACGACATCACCAAAATGGACAAGGCGCGGATGGCGACCTTGCCCGCCGAAATGCGTCCGTACGTCGCTCCGCTCAGAGCGCATTACGAAACGGTGATGGCCTCGCAATTGGCCGCGCGTGCTGGCCACGTCAATGACGCGCTGGAATTTGCCAGCCGCGCGTGGCGGCGTCCGTTGACCGAAGCGGAAAAACGCAGCCTGCGCGCGTTTTACGACCAGACGCTCCGCGCCGAAGCCGATCACCGCAAAGCCATTCAAGCCGTGCTGACGCGCATACTGGTTGCGCCGCAGTTTCTGTATCACATCGAACATAGTGGGAATGCAGGAGTCGGGAGTCGGGAGTCTGAACGTCCATTGAACGCGGTTTACAATCCGCAATCCGCAATCCGCAATCCGCAATCTGCGGCTACGCCGCTCAGCAATTGGGAACTGGCCAACCGGCTGAGTTATTTTTTGTGGTCTTCGATGCCGGACGCCGAATTGCGCCGAGCCGCCAACGCTGGCGAATTGACCGACACGGAAGGCATCAAACGGCAGGTCAAACGAATGCTGGCCGATGCGAAGGCTCGCCGGTTGGCGACGGAATTTTTCGGCCAGTGGCTGGGTTTTTATCATTTCGATGAATACAAAGGCGTGGACACCACCCGCTTCACCGAATTCACGGACGACGTGAAAGAGGCGATGTACGACGAAGCCGTCTCGTTTTTCGAGCACGTCATTCGCAAAGACCGTCCGGTTAGCGAACTGCTTTTTGCCGACTACACGTTCCTGAACCAGGACTTGGCGAAGTTTTACGGTGTGAAAAAAGAGATCAAATCGAAAGACCAAGCCGAGCTGGTCGAAGGCGCAAATGCATTCAATCGCGGCGGCTTGTTGCGGCTGGGAGCGATTTTGACGACCACGTCGGCTCCGTTACGCACCAGCCCGGTCAAACGCGGCGATTGGATTTTGCGACGAATCTTGGGAACGCCGGTTCCACCGCCGCCCGCCGATGCCGGGTCGTTGCCGGCGGACGACAAACTTTTTGGCGGGTTGTCGCTGAAAGCCAAACTGGAACAGCACAAACGCAACGCCACCTGCGCCAATTGCCACACGCGCATTGATCCGCTGGGATTTTCGCTGGAACATTTTGATTCGACCGGGCGCTGGCGCGATAAATACGCCGACGGCAATGCGATTGAAGATTCCGCCGCGCTGAGCGACAAAACCGAAATTGCCGGAGTAAACGGCTTGCTGAAATACCTGCGCGCGAAAGAACCGCAGGTTCGCAAAACGCTGTCGTACAAACTGGTCGGGTATGCGCTGGGACGCACGGTGCTGGCTTCGGATCAATTGCTGGTCGAACGCATGGTCAACGCGGGCAGCGACGCGACCTTTGCTCAACTGGCGATGGAAATCGCCACCAGCAAACAGTTCCGCCACCGAATCGCGCGTGAAGATCGCCCGGCTACAACGAAAAGTGTGGCGAACACGGCGATGAGATGAGAAATTAGTCCACCCAGTTTTCGAGTTTAAGACCAGGAAATTGTTTGAAGTGTCGTAAATTGCGAGTAACCAAAGTTGCTCGATTCGCCAGGGCAATAGCGGTAATCAAAATGTCACCGCGCCCAATCTTGCGTAGCGAGCGAATTGTTCGTAGCTGATCGAATTGCGCTGCCGCTGCTGAATCGAAAGGAACGATAAGGATTTGCTCCAACAACTCTTCAGTTCGCGCCAGTAGGAATTGTGCGCGGAGCAAGTCATCGCTGGTTGCCGCCTTGAAGACGTGATCCATACGGCCACGCAACATCTCAATCCGAGTGATGATGGTTGTGCCGACATTCGGATCGGCCAATGCCTGCAACCGAGCCACGACACGCGGATGTCCGGCGTGAAGGTGAGTTAAGGTCTCGGTATCAAGCAAGTGCATGTTGGCAGGTCAGGAATGGATTTCGATTGGTTCATCGGCTTCTACTTCCGGTCGTTTGCGCGCAAGATAGATTTCATCGCGTAACGCGGACAAGGTTTCATCGTCTGCCAACGCGCCAGCTTGTTGTAATAAGACTTGACGATTGTCCTGAGAGCGCAACCAATCATCAATGGCAGCTTTCAAAAATCGCCAGGTGTCTTCAATCCGCCGACCGGGAATCTTTCCTTGTGTCGCATGTTTGATTACGGTTTCAACAGGAAGGCGCAAGTAGGTAGCAGTTTCTTCGAGCGTCAAAACATTGTGAATAGCCTGTTTGTTCATAACTCTTATTGCCTCCGGGCAAGCATTCTAAAACAAGCTTGACAGGTCAGAAAGCGGACTTGATAAGGATTCAAAAACAATGACCAACCCAACCCAAACTTCTCGACGAAATTTCTTGCGCGGCGCTGGCGTGGCGCTGGCGTTGCCGTGGATGGAATCGCTGCCCTTGCTGGCGCAGGCGCAGGACAAAGCCGCCAACAAACCGCCGGTGCGATTCGCGCTTATGTATTTTTCCAACGGCGTCGAACCGATTCATTGGTGGGCGAAAGGCAGTGGCGCAGCGATGGAATTCGGCAAAGCCGCTGAACCGCTCGCGCCCATCCGCGAAGACATAGTCTTTCTGCGCGGCCTGTATCACCAAAAAGCTTTCGTTTCGACCAGCCCGCATCTGGGGCGAATGAACCTGCTGTCAGGAGCGCAGGTCAGTCTCGATCCCAAAGAAATTCGCGTTGGCACGTCGTTCGATCAAATCCTCGCCGCACGCATCGGCAACCGCACCGCCGTGCCGAGTCTGGTGTTGGGCATCGAACCGAACGAACTGCGATTGGAAGATGGGCTTTCGATGATTTACGGTTCGAACATTTCGTGGGTGTCGCCGAACAAACCCGCGACCAAGGAAATTTATCCTTCGCGGACGTTCGACCAATTGGTGGGCGATGGTTCCGGGCGCAAACTCGACCGCAGCATTCTGGAT
>JANRKX010000070.1:0-55945 GCA_033763255.1 Acidobacteriota bacterium
AACTCTTTCGTCACTTGTTGCTGTGCGTTTTATTTGTCAATCAACTGGCTACCAAAAAAACTGCTTTTCGGCAGAGATCAATAAGTGTTGCCATTTTTCGCTTGACGCCAGCACTGTTTTCATAGACGGCTAATATCCACAACCCTTTCAGGGCAAAAGGCAAAAATCGCTAAATGCGAAAAATGTGGGTAATGACAAGGCTGGCAGCTTGCCCTACAACTCTCTGCGCGATGGCACGACGATGTTGGCGATCAATGTTCCCGCCACCAAGGCCATCGCCGTCAAAACCATTTTGAAGGTGGTATCTACACCGGAAACGATTTGCCGATCGAGCAACGCTGCCAATCCGCGAAAGCCTACGCTGCCGGGAACCAGCAACAAAATGCCAGGAACCTGGGTGATGATCGCCGGGTGATCCAGCAACCGCGAATATCCATTGCTGGCGACGCCAACAACCAATGCACCGAGAAAAACTCCAAGTTCCGGGCCAAGAAACTTTGCGCCGAGCTTGGCTCCGCCAACGGCCAAAGCTCCGGCAATGACGATCCAAACGGCGTCGCGCAAATGCGCTTTTAGCAATACGGTCAACGCCAGCGGCATTGTGACCAACGCAATCGGTTCCGTCCATGGAGGCAACGGAACTGCCCGAGCGATTTGCGGATCGCCAAACACGGCTTGAGAAACAGTGTCTCCGACCGCCACGCCAAAGCCCATGCCAATGAAAATGACGAACGCGCCGCTCAATCGCGCCGTGCCCGAAGACAAATGTTGCGACGACAATTCGATCATTGCCGCCGTCAGCGTCAATCCGGGCATCAGAATAATCAATCCGGCCAGCGTAGCGTTCGACACGGCGTAAGGCCCGACAGCGAAGCTCAGCGCCGCCGCCAACGCCGAGGCAGTAAACGCCGCGACCGGTTCAAACACACGCCCCCAGGTTGGATTTTTCCCGACAAACACGGACAGCAATCCGATGGTCACGCCGATCAACGCCGACACGCCAATTTCTTTCAACCCTCCGCCCAGAAAACGTGAAGCCGCCGCCGAAGCCATGCCAAAAGCAACGACCGTCAACGCATCGCCGTACCGCGCCGGAGCGGCCAGAATGCTTTCAATCCTGTCTGAGCCTTCCGCCGCACTGACGGCTCCACGCAACACGCCCGTTGTTACGTCGTCGAGTTCGGCCAATTTGCCCAGATTGACTTCGCCGGGCGTGACGCGCATCAGAAAGGTTTGTTGTTCTTCCTGTTTGCCAAACGACGCAAAAATCGAAGTCGGCGTGGAAAAGAATTGCCCGGTCAGCCGCAATCGTTCGGCGGCGCGACTTAAGACTTCTTCCAATCGGTGCGCCGGATACCCATAAGTGTGCAACGCCCGTCCAAGCCGCAACACGAACCCAATTGCGTCGCGCGGGTCAATCAACGAACCAGTCACAGTTGTCATTTGTGGTGTTGCCATGAAAACTGCTGCTTCAACGCAAAGACGCCAGGAAGCAAAGGCGCAAGAAGTTTATGGTTGGCTATCAAAGAATCCCTTTGCGTCATTGAACCTTTGTGCCTTTGCGTTGAAATTTCCGTCTTGAGCAAATCCAACCTTCAATCAAATAAAGATTCTTGTGTCGGGTCGAGTCCCAACACTTCGCGCACCGGGCGAAAGCTGCGGCGATGAATCGGCGAAGCTCCGAGTCTTCGCAGCACTGCCAAATGTTCCGGCGTCGGATAGCCTTTGTGCCCCGCCAACCCATAGCCGGGAAATTGCCGATCCAGTTCCAGCATCATGGCGTCGCGCGTGGTTTTGGCCAGAATCGAAGCCGCAGCGATGCTGGCCGATTGTGCGTCTCCGCGAACGATGCCTCGCTGCGGAATCGTCAGGTCAGGAATCTTGCGCGCATCAACCAGAAGAAAATCCGGCGACACGAAATCCGGCGCTTTGCTCAACCCTTCCACCGCTCGCCGCATTGCCAGCAATCCGGCGCGGTAAATGTTCAGCCGATCAATTTCTTCTACTTCAGCGACGCCAATCGCCCAGGCTACAGCGTCGGCTTTGATCCGTTCGGCCAAGGCATCGCGCGTTGTTTCGTCGAGCTTTTTGGAATCATTCAATTCACGCAGCTTGTAATCACGCGGCAAGATGGCGGCTCCGGCGACCACTGGTCCGGCCAACGGCCCAACGCCTGCTTCATCCACTCCGGCAATTTGTTCGAAGCCCTGCTGCCACAACTCGATTTCAAATTTCAGCAAATGCCGGAGCCGCTGCCCTTCGGCGCGATTTTCCGACTGACGCGCGCGCAGCTTTGCCGCCAGATCGCGTGCGCCTTGTCGCCGGTCGTTTGCCAACGCCTCAATCAAACCTTTTGGCAAACCCTTTGACAAAGCTTCGCCGTGGTCGAGTAAACTCGCTTTCAATTGGGCGACAGACTGTTGCAGCAATTCCTGGACAGAAGACATGAAATCCATTGTGAATCTGATGACAGGGCACATTTTCTTTCGAGACTCAAACTGCAATCCCTTTCTCTACGACAGAAGAATTTGAGGCAGAAAAATGGCTATTGAAATGGCAGCAGCTCTTATCTTTCTGTTCCACATCTTTCTGTCCGCAAACCTGGCGCGGTCAGTACTTTCTTGTTTTTGAAATGTGTCCTGAATCAGATTGTGAATGCAGAATCGTAATTTCGAGCGGCGATTATAGCCCGAAGCTCGTTGTGGCAAGGAAGCATTCGCGGCGTGGTTGGAATAATATCCCGGCGGCTGGTCATACACCGGGTCAGTACCGCGCGCGTTAGCAAGTGGCGATTTGCCAAGCGCGCTTCCTATCGGTCGCGGCACTGACGACAAAAGGAGTTTCTGATGCTGATTAAAGATTCAGACGACATCAAAAGCAGCGAAATCACCGACGAAAAAACATACTGGAATCGGCGCAACTTCATTCGCGGGGGGATTCTGGCCGCAACGACGACGGCAACCGGATTGTTGTATCGCAAATTGAATCCGCCGAACCTGGACGTGAAAAAGCTCAGCCCGGAAGAATTGCAAACCAAACAAGGCTATTTCACGCCCGAAGGCGAAGCCGCCAACGATTTTGCCGACATCACGAATTACAACAACTTTTACGAATTCACGACCAGCAAGGAAGGCGTCGCTCGGCGCGCCAAAAACTTCGTCACACGTCCTTGGACGGTCGAAGTCGGCGGCTTGGTTCATAAACCGAAGACGTTTGATCTGGACGACATTTTGAAACTGGCTCCGCTGGAAGAGCGCGTGTATCGGTTTCGCTGCGTAGAAGCCTGGAGCATGGTGATTCCCTGGATGGGTTTCCCGCTGGCCGAATTGCTGAAACAGGTTGAACCGATGAGTGATGCGCGCTACGTCAAATTCTTCACGCTGTACGATCCTGAAAGAATGCCCAACCAGAAAACCGATGTGCTGACGTGGCCTTACATCGAAGGTTTGCGTCTGGACGAAGCCCAGCATCCGATGACGCTGCTGAGCGCAGGGCTGTACGGCAAAATGCTGTTGCCGCAAAACGGCGCTCCGTTGCGGTTGGTCGTGCCATGGAAATACGGATTCAAAAGCATCAAATCCATCGTCAAGATTTTGCTGGTGCGCGATGAACCGGTTTCCGCTTGGACGGATGCTGCGCCGGATGAATACGGGTTTTATTCGAACGTCAATCCGAAGGTTTCGCATCCGCGCTGGACTCAAGCGACCGAACGCCGCATTGGCGAATTCGGTTTGCGCGACACGCTGATGTTTAACGGTTACGGCGATCAGGTCGCCAGCATGTATGCAGGAATGGATTTGAAAGCGAACTTCTGACGATTATGCCTGACATCAAATTTGCCAAATTCGCCGTCTTCACCAACGCCGCCGTGCCGTTTTCGCTGATTCTGTGGGATGCGTTTCATCATCGGCTGGGAACCAATCCGCAGGAATTCGTGTTGCGCACGACCGGCACGTTGACGCTGGTGTTTTTGTTGCTGACGCTGGCGGTGACTCCGTTGCGGAAGCTGTTGGGGTTGCCGTGGATGGTGCAGTTTCGCCGCACGCTGGGTCTATACGCCTTCTTTTATGGCTGCCTGCATCTGCTGTCGTACACGTGGTTCGACAAATGGTTCAACCTGCGCGCGATTGCCGAAGACACGCTCAAACGCCCGTTCATCTTTTTGGGAATGCTCGCCTTTGTGTTGATGATTCCGCTGGCGGTGACTTCCACCAACAAGATGGTCAAACGGCTGGGCGGCCAACGCTGGAACCGATTGCACAAACTGGCGTACTTAGCGCCGATTGCCGGAGTCCTGCATTATTACCTGCTGGTCAAAGCCGACACACGCCTTCCGATGGCGTTTGGAGTTGCGCTGGCCGTGTTGCTGGCTTACCGAGTGCTGAACAAATTCTTTCCCACCTTTACCCAACGCAAACCGAAACGCGCGGCGGCTTGAATTAGCAGATACCTGACTGAGTCACGCAAAAATCGGACGCGATGGCCTTACTGGTCAACACGCGCAAACCGGCTGGCTATTCTTACCGTCTGGTGTCCGAACTAGCTTACGCCTTTAGCCGCTGATAAGCGGGTCTTGATTTTATTATTGCGTTGACGGCCAGATGATGTTTGCGGAGAATGCGCACTGCCCTACCAGAAAGGATAATCAGATGCGTTCCCTATTCATCCTAGCCCTGTTGTGCATTACGGCTTGTAAAGGTCAACAGCCTTGTCAGATGACACTTGAACAAGCCCCCACGTTACGCGGCTTAAGGCTAGGCATGACTACTGAAGACTTGGGCAAGCAATTTGCCACTCTTCAGCCTATTAAACGTTCAACCATTGGCACATCTACAGTTCGCTTGGTATTTGTTCCAAGGGACAAATACGTGGAGCTCGACATCGAACCTGACTATCTAATAAACAATATAAACTATCCAGATTTTCGCGACGTGAATACTGCTGAGATTCTCTTTCTTGAGGATCGCGCCTATTCAATCAGCGTCTTTTATCAGAATCCTGACCTCTGGCGGACGCCTGATCAGTTTGTTTCTCATATCAGCCCATCGCTAGGCTTTACAGGCCCCTGGGATAACACTCTCCTTGATTTCAAAACTAAAGAGTGTGGAATGATCTCAGCTAAAGTTGGGTTTAATTCTGTTGGCCCTATCTCCAGGGCGTTCTCAACAACTCGTGTATTGCCGTTTGTGCAAATTATTGACTCAGCCTCCCAGGAGAAAGCTAGACTCCGAGAACGCGATCAGGACGCAAAGGAAAGACAGAGACTAGAAGATGAGCGAAAAGCATTTCGGCCTTAAGCTAAACGGCAACAAAAAGAGTTCCAATGGATCATCCTGCCTAAACTGAGAATTGCTGTCCGCTGAGTCAATCAACTGGCGGCCACCAGCCGACGCTCACCCACAGTTTGCGCGTAGCGATAACCATCGGGTGATTGAGTTTCAAGGCAATCACGGTCACTCTCCCCACAGGTGACAATCCGATGATTTCCGTGTGGTCATCGCTCCAACGGAAATGTTCAAACCAATGTTGTGTGCGTGGATTGAAGAGCGACGTCAGTTGCCCGGTTTCCGGGTCAGTCGCTTCGGTCTGTGTATGCTTGAATCCGTTGCAGTTGCGGCAAGAAAGCCAAAGATTTTCTTCGACGGTTTGGCCGCCTTTGGCCAGCGGCGACAAATGCTCGAATTCCATCCGAATGCCGATCAGGTGTTCGCTGACCAAACAATAACCGCAACGAAACTGAGCTTGTTTTCTGACCTCTTCGGCCAACGCGGCTGAGATTTTTGCGCGGCTCATGCAAGTTGTCCTGATAACTGGTGGAGCTCGGCAGCGGTCGGAACTGGTTTGCCGCGAAACCGAAGCAGAACCGCAGCGCGGGCTTTGCGGAGCATGACCAGATCGGCTTGCCGCTGTAACGAATCAAGCTGTCTTTGTTCGGAAATTCCCAGCGAGCCGAGTTGTTGACGTTCCAGCAAATCGTGAATCTGTTCAGATGTTTCGGCGGGAACGGTATCCAGCATGACACTGCGGAGCGATTGTTCATCAAACATTTCCAGCGCCGACAGATTTTCGCTGATGTCATCGGGCAAACCTTCCAACTGCGGCAGAGAAGCTTGCAACGCAGTCAGGACAAGCTCTTCCACGGGCTGTTGCGTGGCCTGGGCGACCCGCGCAATGGGCTGAAAGATGTTATCCGGCAAATTGAGTGTGATGGCTTGCGACATTTCAGAAACTCCTTTCAAGCTTGCGAAGACGTGGAGAGTTTACAATAACCAAGTGCAATCAACAGCATCCTTGTTCGCCGCTGACAAACACTTGATGCGGCGCTATCGGCGTTTCAAAGACTTTCCCCGGATTCAAAATGCCATTGGGATCCATTGTTTGCTTGATCCGTTTCATCAGTTCAATCGTTGGCTCGGTCAAGGCCAGATCGAGAAAGGGCGATTTGGCGAATCCAACGCCGTGCTCGCCGGAAAGCGTTCCGCCCAGTTCAACCGCTTTTCGGAAAATTTCGCGCGCGGTTTCAGCGCCGCGTTGTCGAGTTTCTTCATCGTCAGTTTGCAGCATGACGTTGGTGTGCAGATTGCCGTCGCCGGCGTGGCCAAACGTCGGAATCAGAAATCCCGAACGACGGCTCAGGCCTTCCAGAAAATCCAGCATCGCGGGAATGCGCGAACGCGGAACGACTACATCGTGGTTGAGTTTGATGATTCCGGTGCGCGCCACCGCCGGAGACATTTTGCGGCGGACTTCCCATAAGGCGTCGGCTTCGGCGTCGTTGGCTGCCAGCGTGAACTGGATGGCGCGATGTTTCTGGCACATTTCGCGGACGATTTCGGCTTCGCGGGCGACGGCTTCTTTCAGGCCGTCCACTTCGATAATCAGCAAAGCTCCGGCGGCGCGCGGCAAGCCGGACGGTTCAAAATCTTCAATCGCGTTGATCGAAGTTCGATCCAGCAATTCCAGCGCGACAGGTAGAATGCCGGAACTGGTGAAGTCGGCCACGCAGTTGCAGGCTTCCTGCACCGAGTCAAAAATCGCCAACGCCGTTCGCCGAGCTTCGGGTTTGGGCAGTAGCCGCAAAATACAGCGCGTGACGATGCCCAACATGCCTTCGCTGCCGATCAGCAAACTTTCCAGATGAAATCCGGTGGCGTTTTTTGGCGTACGAGTTCCGGCTTTGATGATCTGACCGGTCGGCGTGACAAAATCCAATCCCAAGACAAACTGTTTGGTGTTGCCGTATTTCACACAACGAGGGCCACCGGCGTTGAGCGCGATGTTTCCGCCGATGAAAGAATCTTTCCAGCTTGAAGGGTCGGGCGGATAAAACAATCCTTCGGCTTCGACAGCTTCGGCCAGATCAAACGTCTTGACGGCAGGTTCGACAACGGCGACCAAATCGGCTTTGTTGATTTCCAAAATTCGGTTCATGCGTTCGGTCGCCAGCACGATTCCGCCGCGAATCGGAACGGCTCCGCCGGTGTAACCGACTCCGCCGCCGCGCGCCGTGACGAAAAACTTTTCCCGGTTGGCCAGTTGCAAAATTGCTGCAATCTCTTCGGTGGTGCGCGGAAAGACGATGGCTTCGGCGCAAAACACCTGCTTCAATGCGTCCTGGGAATTGGCGACGACGACATCTGGCGCGGTTGAAACGTAATCAGCGCCGACAATCTGGTTCAGTTGGTGAATAGTTTTCTGTGTAATCATTTTTGATTTTCCAAAACTGCTGGGGATTATTCCCCGCTCAAGTCGGTGATTTTACTCTACGGTAAGCCATTGAAAACCCGCGCGTATTGAAAAGACTCAAGTTGATTGTCAGTAACAGGCGGCACAGGCATTGCTCATCATCAAAACGGGAGGGCGTTGTGGGTATCACGACGTAACACATTATGAAAAAAGCTATGAAAGTTCTGGTTGCGGTTGACGGTTCACCGTTCAGCCTTGCGGCAATTGACGAAACGGCTCGTATGCCATGGCCACAAGGCAGCGAAGTCAAAATCATCTCTGCAATTGAAATGCCTACGCCGGTGACGGTAGGCACATTGCCTATGCCGGATAACTATTATTCGGAATGGGAAAAGGCGCTGGAAGACCAAGCAGTGGTCAATACGGCAAACGCGATTTCACGCTTTTACGAAAAAGGCGGGGCTGGAATCGAAGCAACGGCCAAAACCGTTAAGGGCGATCCGAAAACCGCTGTTATCGAAGAAGCCGAGCACTGGGGAGCCGACCTGATTATCGTCGGCACCCATGGTTATAACGCTTTCGAACGATTCTGGCTTGGTTCGGTTTCCCGCCATATCGCTTCGCACGCGCACTGTTCGGTGGAGATCGTGCGGCAGCAGAAACCTGCCCGTACCGGAGCCATGAAAATCTTGTTGGCAGTGGACGGTTCCGATTGCGGAGATCGAGCGGTTGAAGAAATCGCCAATCGTTCCTGGCCGGCGGGCAGCGAAGTTTGCGTGATTTCGGCAATTCATTTGCCGATGACGCCTACGCCGGAAACCTGGGCTTTGCCGGACAGTTATTACGCTCACGCGGAAAAAGTCGGTCGTCAGCACGCGGAAGAAATCACCGGAGCAGCCGTTGCGAATCTGAAGGAAAGCAACGCCGCACGCGAAGTTCCACTGACGATCACCAGCAAAGCCGTCATCGGCCACGCCGAAGAAACAATTATCGGAACTGCCAAAGAATGGGGAGCGGATTTGATCGTTCTCGGTTCGCACGGTTATCACGGGTTCCGTAAATTCCTGCTCGGATCGGTTTCGCAAGCGGTCGCTTCGCATGCGCCGTGTTCGGTCGAAATCGTTCGCGAAAAGGCGAATTGAAAAAGCGGCCAATTCCAACGCTGGGGCAATTTGGAAAATTGCCCCACATCCTTTTCAGAGGCGATATGACATTCGGAAAGCTTTCCACAGAAGACGCGCTGAAACTGTTGGGCAACAACAAACTGGGCAGACTTGGCTGCATTGCCGACGGCGAACCGTACGTTGTGCCAATCAATTTCTTTTTCGACGGCGAATACCTTTACGTGCATTCGTTGGCGGGAAAAAAGATCAACGCTTTGCGCGCCAATCCGCGAATCTGCCTGCAAGTGGACGAAATCGAAGATTCGTATCACTGGCGCAGCGTGATTGTTTACGGCAATTACGAAGAAGTTACGGACGAACATTTACGCGAACACATGCTGGCGGAACTCTTTCGCCGGATGCCTCACCTGACGCCTGTCGAATCCAAAATGTCCAAAGGCATAAGTCAGGCCATCGTATTTCGCTTTAAGCCGGATTCGATAACTGGTGTCGGCGAAAGCTGGTAATTTTTCCGAAGACAATGCAAAAAAATCAGCCGGTTGTCCGACGTGACAAATCGCTGGGCAATCGGCTAAGATGCCCGCACTTTAGTGGTACTCCTCAAGCCATATAAGAAACGTTAAGCAAATTTTTGATTCAGGAGATTTCGATTTATGAAGACAGCTTCACGGCTGTTGCTTTGCGTTTTTTCGTTTGCCCCGATGTTGTTGACAGTTTCGTTGAGCGCCAATGCTCAAATTCGTGTGGACAGTTTCAAACGTCCAGCAAACGAAGAATTTGCTTTGCAGTTGCCCCAATTGACGATGTTGCCCCAATTGCCGGTCGAGTTACCGCAAACTGAGTTTATAAACTTGGCGCCCATATTGCTGCCGGCTTTTCGCCCTTACCAGTTTTCGCCAACAACGATTTTGACGCCGTTGATTTTTACGAACGAAACCACGGTGTTGTTGTATCAGGCGATCAACAAGCGGATTGGAATCCGGTATAAATTTTTCGGCACGGATGATCGCGGTTATGACTGTTCCGGCTTTGTCTGGCGAGTCTTTCAGGATGCCGGATCGAGCTTTGACCGGGTCGCCGCCCGTACTTTGTGGGGACAGTTACCCGAAGCGACTGTCGAAGAAACTTCTCAATTCGGCACTCTGGTCTTTTTCAACGGATTGAAACACGTCGGCATCGTCCGCGATGCTTTCACGTTTTATCACTCGTCGCGCTCACAGGGAGTCACTCTTTCAACCTTTGCCGGATACTGGGGATCGCGCATCACAGGGTATCGCCGAGCGCCGTTTCAACTGACGGAACTGGCCAATCAAATCAGCGCCAAAGACGGCGAATGAAGTTCCTAAAAAAATCCGGGCGACAAAACCGCAAAGGCTTTGTCGCCCGGATTGCTATTTAATCGGCGTTCAGGCTGCCACAAACTGAAAGTTCGTTTTCTTTCGCAGTTGTCTAATTTTTTTGGTGACAGATTAAGCGTTTGTCGCTAATATCCGCCCGCCTCGCACCCCTTTTTCTTCACCGCAGACCCCTTTCAAAACAAAGCCCTCTTTTCCCGAACCCCTTTTCGTTTCGTTGCCAATCTTCTCACCGATCTAGCCGACCCCTTCGACTTAAGATCATCAAGGAGCAAATAAATTATGCGACAAGCATATCGGCTGGTAGTGTGTCTGTTGGCTGTTTTCGGTTCGTTGGCAATGGTTGGACAAGCTGAGGCGCAAGATCGTTTGCGCGTTTCCGGCAGGCAGTTGGCGTTTAACAGCGAACGTTCCACCGATTTTTCTCGATCCTTTCATCCGGGCAGCAATTCCAAAATGCCATCGCGGGTCAACACTTCTCACCGCGAACGCGAATTCAGAGCACAGATCGAAGCATCGCTTTACGGAGCCATTCGAGATCGTCTGGGAGCGCCGTATCGTTCAGGCGGAACGGATGATCGCGGTTATGACTGTTCCGGCTTTGTCTGGCGGGTGTTCCAGGAAGCCGGAATAGATTTGACTCGAACCTCTGCGCGTTCGTTGTGGAATTCCCTGCCACAAGCCGCCGCGGGCGAGGAAACCGAATTCGGCACGCTGGTTTTCTTTGAAGGGTTGACTCACGTGGGCATTGTGCGAGACGGATATTCGTTTTATCACTCGTCCACTTCGCAGGGAGTCATTCGTTCGTTTTACACTGGATACTGGGGCGGCAAGGTGATTGGTTACAGGCGAGTGCCTTTGCCCAAAATCAAAGAGGCGAGCCGACGGTAGAGAAGATTGTGCGGCGGGACAATTTTTCAAACTGTCCCGCCGTTTTCGTTTCTTGGCACTTATTTTGTCTTGGCCAGAAATCCCGGAGCCTGCGCTTTCTTTTCACGCGAATCCCAAACGACCACAATCTTGTCAATGTTGACGTAGGCCGTTTCATCATCTTTTTCCAAATGCAGGATGTTGCCTTCGACGCGAACGACTTTGCCATTCAGCGTTAATCCCTGGCATTGAATTTCGATCTCTTTGCCCAATCGGCTTTCCAAAAAATTCCGCACGGCGGTTACTCCTTCTTAAAACTGGTGAGATTTGAACGAGCCGGATTCTAACCGATATAGGCTCTGCCACGAAAACGTCAAATCCGTTTCATTAGATTTTGAAGCGACAGCTTTTCTGCGTTGACAGGTTTTTTGGGTCTGCCTAAACTGCCGCCCGTCAAATTCACGCCCTGTTCAAATCCTAGCATTCAGCTTGTTACCCGGTGCCAGTCAGGCAAAGTGCTTTCAACCGCCAGCCGGTTGCTCAAACCACACATTCGTTTCACCGAAGGAGACCAAAGTCATGAAAAAGCTGTTGCTTCTGGCTTTCACATTTTTATTTGTTTTGACGCCGACGATTTTTCAAACAAACGCGAGCGTTAATGCTCAATCGCAAGACAACGAGTTGCAATGCGGTTCGCGGATTTGCTTGCGCTCCACCGCCTACTTTCTTTTGAATTACCGCCGCCTGAAATTCTTTCCACGCGACATTTTGATCAGCGGCGTCAATCTGAATCATCCGGTTGAAGTGACCAGCGTCAACACCATTCTGCTTACGTTGCGAAATCCTTCTACTTCGCCGTTGGCGGAATTCAACCGGCAATATGTCACCGCGCAATTGAGCATGGCGTTGACGCCATTGTTTTCGGTTTACAGCGGGGTCAAAAGCAGCATCGGCTGTTACGGAGTAGATTTCCAACCAGTCAAACTGAGTACCGGTGCGATCATTTCTCCGGCATCGTCGCTGGAAACTTTATTCAGCCAATGTGATGTCGTAGCAATTTTGCCGCCCGATTCCGAAGAGCGGAATCAGGACATGCGAGTCTTGGCGCAAATTTTGGCCAGACTGAATGGAACCTGCCGATAGTTCTACCACTTCAATCACTTCATCAGGATGCAAAGGCGTTGAATCACTCTTCAGCGCCTTTGTGGCTTTTTACAATCTGTTGAAGACATTTTCGTTTGCCTCAGCCAAACTTCGTGGCGCGCGACCCAAACTCAAACCGAAGGAGATCAAAATTTATGTCTCGACAGTTTTTGAAGTCAGTGTTTTTGTCTTTGATGGTGGCGGCGTTTTTGCAAAGCGCATTGGCGCAAACGTCAACCAATTCCACTGCGCCATCGAAACCGACCAAACCGTGTTCGATGTCCGAACATCGCCAGTTCGATTTTTGGCTGGGCGATTGGGATGTGACCGTTGGCGGCAAACCCGCCGGAACAAATTCGATTCAATTGATTTTGGGCGATTGCGTGTTGCTGGAAAATTGGACTGGAGCCAAAGGCGGCACCGGTAAAAGTTTCAACCTGTTCAATGCTGCTCGTGGCAAATGGCAACAAACCTGGGTGGACAATTCCGGCAACGTGTTGGAGTTGTATGGCGAATTCAAAAACGGAGCGATGCAATTGACTGGCGAAACCTTTAGCAACGGCAAAAAAGCGATTCAGCGAATCACCTGGCATCCGCTGGAAAAAGACAAAGTCCGTCAACACTGGGAACAGTCGCAGGACGACGGCAAAACCTGGAGCACGGCATTCGACGGTTTGTACGCTCGCAAGAAATAATCCTGCCGGACTGCTGCGGTTCAGATCGCAGCAGTCCAAAACTCACCGCTCGCCAAAAACCTTAACCCGCTGGTATGATCCCGCCGCTTTACACCTTTCATTCAATCAGCACAGAGGTTTGCCGATGAACACAGACGTTCTGACGTTTGGCCGTTTGCGCGGGTTTGGCGAAGCGGACAAATGTTTGTTGCTGCTTTCGATAGCTTGCGGCGCAGTGTATCTGGCGACGCAAGGTCTTCAACCTTTTCCCGGCAGCATCGCCATCAAAGCTTTGAGTATTGCTCCGCTGGCCGTGTTGGCGTTCCGGCTGCTGCGCGGAACCAAACCTCATGGCATTGAATGGCTGCGCGACCGCGACAATGTGATTTTGGGAATGGCGCTCAGCTTTTCCTGTCTGGGCGACATCTTTCTTGATCTGACGGGGAATTACTTTGTTCAAGGTTTGGTGTCATTTCTGGTCGCGCACTTCATTTACATTTTGCTGTTTGTGCGGAACTGGCCGCGACCTTTGCGTCCCGGCGGCTGGCAACTGGCGTTGACGGCGGCGGTGCTGATTTCCAGTTTATTGTTATCGAACTGGTTGTCGCCGGATTTGGGCGCGATGGCCAAACCGGTGATGGTTTACATCTGCGCCATCACAGTCATGGTGGTTTCCAGCATCCTGGCCGGATTTTCCAAGCCGTTCATCTGGATAGGCGCTGTGCTGTTTATGATTTCTGATTCGATGATTGCGGCGGGGCGATTCAAAACTCCTGTGCCTTTTGCTGAGTATTTGATCTGGGCGACTTACTATCTGGGGCAGTACGGCATTGCCATCGGATTCTTGCGAGAAAAGTTAGGCGAACGATGAAGGAAAATCATTTCACTTTCACTGCTGACGATGGCGCGAAGCTGTTTGTTTATCGCTGGCAGCCTGATGTCGGCATAGGCAAAGCCGTCGTTCACGTCGCTCACGGAATGGCCGAACACGGCGGGCGTTATGAACGTCTGGCCGAAACGTTGACTGAAAATGGTTTTGTCGTTTTTGCCAACGATTACCGCGGACACGGTAAAACGGCTCAATCGGCTGTTGACGTTGGGCATTTCGGCGACCAAAACGGCTGGCAACGAATCCTGAAAGACATCGAAGAATTGGTGCGGCTGGAACGCAACGAATTTTTCGGCCATCGAATAATTTTGTTCGGCCACAGTCTGGGTTCGCTGGTGGCGCAGCATCTGGCAACGCGAGATTTGTTTGACGCCGTGGCGATGTCCGGCGCGAATGGCCTGGTCACGCCGTTGGTTCACGTGGGCAAACTGATTGCTAAAATCGAACGCTGGCGATTGGGCAAACGCGGCAAAAGCGAATTCATCAACAATCTGACTTTCGATGCGTTCAACAAACCGTTCCGACCGAATCGGACTTCGTTCGACTGGCTTTCGCGGGACGAAGCCGAAGTGGACAAATACATCGCCGATTCGATGTGCGGTTTTTTGTGTTCGACGCAATTGTGGCTGGATGTTCTGGATGCCGTCACCGATGCCGCCAAACCGGAATTTCGCGCGCGCGTCCCAAAACAACTGCCGATTTATTTGTTTTCCGGTTCGCGCGACACCGCCAATGAAGAAGGTCGCGGTTCGACATCGCTGGCGGAATACTACCGTTCGCACGGTTTGGAAAAAGTCAGTTATCGAATCTTCCCGCAAGCCCGCCACGAAACTCTGAACGAACTCAACCGCGAAGAAGTCACAGAGCATTTGATTGACTGGATGAACGCCATCGTGAGGTTGCTGGAACAGCGCACCGCAGTATGACCAATTCGCCTGACAGTTTGCCGATTTGCCAGAAATGCGAAATCAAAACCGCGCGCCGGTATGAATTGACCGGTTTCGATTCGACTGGCGAATCGTCCACCGAAAAGTTTTTGCTTTGCGTCGGCTGCGCCAGAACTAAGCGAAAACGGTTGTGGGCCGAGCCTGAAACTGAAACTGGCTTAACGCGCAAAGAATTGATCGCCGAGCTTGATCGGTTTTTTGCTGCCAGCGGAGTTTTCGACATTTGCGCTCGCTGCCATCAACAAGGAACCGGTTGCTGTCCGCCGACTTGCCGCGTGATGGGCGTGGCTGGCTGTGATCCGAACAACAAACGCGGCAAGACGGTTTTCTGTGCGACGTTTATCTGCTCTGCGTTGCTCAACGCCATTTCCGAATGCGACCCGGAACTTGGCAGAACTTTGCGCCGGCTGAAAAGCGAAGTCGGCTCAGCCGAATTTCACATCTACGAAATGATTACTCGCGTCCCAGCCGAAGCCCGCGAGCCTTATCGCCCTCTCGTTCTGCCGAACCGTTACCCCCAACCGCCCAAGTTGAACGGCGAATCCATCAAAAAAAAGCTGCTCGCGCTGACCGACGAAGTGTTGGAACTTCGTCGAATCTGGCGCGAGCAGGAACAATCGGAAAACACAGCAGCCTTGTTCAAGGCAGGTCAATCAAAATGATCTCGCTTTCTTGTGAAGCCGACAGATTCAATATGCTTGCTTCGGTGATTCGCGCCTGATCACCTGCGCTCAAAGTTTCGCCGTTCAGCGCAACTTCGCCTTCGATGACGTATAAAAAGGCTCGGCGATTGGCTTTCAATTCGTGAGCGACCTGATTGCCAACTTTCAGCCGCGAAACATAAAACGTCGTGTCTTGATGAATCTTCACTCCGCCCGGCACGTCCTGTCCTGAAGCAATCGGCAGCAACACGCCTGTTCGCTGCTCAATCGTGAACTGTTTCTGTTCGTAAGAAGGCGTCAGCCCAGCGCGTTCCGGCAACACCCAAATCTGCATCAACTTCGCCGAATCGGTCGGCGAAGCATTGAACTCAGAATGACGAATTCCGGTTCCGGCGGTCATACGTTGCACTTCGCTGGCGTGAATCAAACCTTCACCGCCAGTGCTGTCTTTGTGCGCCAGGGTTCCTTCCAGCACGTATGTGACGATTTCCATTTCACGATGCGGGTGAGTTGGAAAACCTCCACCGCCCGCGATGGTGTCGTGATTGAAAACTCTGAGTGGCCCAAAGCCCATGTTCGCCGGGTCGTAGTAATTGTCGAAGCTGAACAGCCAGTAAGCCGATAGCCATCCGCCATCCAAATGAAAACGGTCTTTTGCTTTGATGATTTGCATAAAATCCTCCTCTCGTTTTGACTTGTTGAGAATTACGACCTGCTGCCTTGTAAAGCGCCATCCACCGAAAAGGCTCCGCCGCCGCGAATCATCAGCGCCAGCGCAATGCCCAGAACCAGCAAATGGTATTCAAAACCCTCGCCTTGTTGCTGCCCCATCCAGTTCATGAAAAAACCGACTTTGGCGTGGACAGCGGCAATCGCACCAAGCATCACCACCGAAATGCCGAACGCACTGAACCGCGTCAGGAATCCGGTAATCAATCCCAACGAGCCAAGAAATTCAGCCACGATTACCAGAAAAACGATTATGCCGGGTAAACCCATTCCGGTCATTCCCTGCATTGTCGCGCTGAATCCGCCGCCGCCAAACCAACCCAACAGTTTTTGCGCTCCGTGCGGAAAAATCACAATGCCCAGAGTCAACCGCAGTATCAATTGCAAACTGTCGTCGTTTGTCGCCAAAAGCTTTCGAGTCATAATCTTTCTCCTTTTATTTCCGTTTACCTATTGATTGTTTCTCAGCTAACAATCGTGGCAAAAAATTTTTCACTCCTCCAGCAATTTGCCGAGCAGAGTGAAAAGGGTTTTCTGTTCTTCGCGCGTCAGCGGTTTCATCTCTTCGTTAGCCGCGCCGATAACAACGGGCAAAGTTTCTTCGATGAATTTTGCGCCCTCGTCAGTCAATTCCACCAGATTCACCCGTCTGTCGCCGCAAGCCAGTCGCCTGACGAATTTGCGCTGTTCCAACACATCCACCAACTTGGTGACATTGGCGCGCGATGACAGCATTTTGCGCCCGATCTCCGATTGCGAAATTGGTTGGCTGGCTCCGTTCAGGATGCGAAGCACATTGTAGTGATTATCTGTCAGCCCCCATTGTCCGAACCGGTTGTCCGATTCGCGCCACAACCGGTCGCCCACCCGCATTAATCGGATCAACGCCTGTTCGGCCACGCTCGGTGTGATTTTCACTTTCTTCGTCATCGTGGCGCGGAAGATACTCGCGTCCCTGTGAATTGTCAACAGGGAAACTATCTTAAGCTGTTTTGCAGAACGAAAAATGGACAGACAGAAATGGCTGGTTATACTTGTCGCGGCCTTTCGCGCCACCACTCCATTCAAAAGCGAGCAAGGAATGTCTCAACAAAAAAAATATCGTAGTTCTCATTGGTTTGGGCCAACCGACAAAGGCGGCTTCATTCATCGTAGCTGGACGAAAAATCAGGGGTACCCCGATCACATGTTCGATGGTCGTCCGGTCATTGGCATTTGCAACACGTGGTCTGAACTGACGCCGTGCAACGGCCACTTTCGCAAAATCGCCGAACACGTCAAACGCGGCATTTACGAAGCGGGCGGATTCCCAATGGAATTTCCCGTTATGTCTTTAGGTGAAAACCTGATGCGGCCAACGGCGATGCTGTTTCGCAATCTGGCCAGCATGGATGTCGAAGAAACCATCCGCGCCAATCCGATTGACGGCGTTGTGCTGCTGGTCGGATGCGACAAAACGACTCCGGCCTGTTTGATGGGAGCGGCCAGTTGCGATTTGCCGACGCTGGCAATTTCCGGCGGGCCGATGTTGAACGGCAAATTTCGCGGGGAAGACATCGGTTCAGGCACAAACGTCTGGAAGTTCAGCGAAGAAGTTCGCGCTGGAATCATGCCGCTTTGCGATTTTCAGGAAGCTGAAAGCTGCATGAGTCGTTCGGCGGGTCACTGCATGACGATGGGCACGGCTTCGACGATGGCCAGCGTAGTCGAATCGCTGGGAATGGGAATGCCGATGAACGCGGCGATTCCGGCGGTGGATTCGCGGCGGTACGCGCTGTCACACATGGCTGGCCGCCGCATCGTTGAAATGGTTCACGAAGATTTGCGAATGTCGAAAATTCTGACTCGGCAGGCGTTTGAAAACGCAGTGCGCGTTGTCGGAGCCATCGGCGGTTCGACCAATGCCGTCGTGCATTTGCTGGCGTTGGCCGGACGGCTGGGAATTGATTTCAAACTCAGCGATTTTGATGCGCTTGGCCGCGACGTGCCGTGTCTGGTCAACCTGATGCCTTCGGGCAAATACCTGATGGAAGATTTTTATTACGCGGGCGGAGTCCCGGCGGTGATTCGTGAACTCGGCGATTTGATCAACCGCGACGCTTTGACCGTCAACGGCAAAACCATCGGCGAAAACACGGCGAACGCTCCCTGTTACAACAACGACGTTATTAAGCCGTTTGACGCTCCGCTGGTGAAACAAGGCGGCTTGGCCGTATTGGGTGGAAATCTTTGTCCGAACGGAGCTGTCATCAAACCTTCGGCGGCGACGCCGAAGTTGATGCAGCATCGCGGACGCGCCGTCGTGTTTGAAAACATCGAAGATTACAACGCTCGCGTGGACGATCCGAATTTGGACGTTGATGAAAGCTGTGTTCTGGTGCTGAAAAATTGCGGCCCGCGTGGGTATCCCGGAATGCCGGAAGTCGGCAACTTCGGTTTGCCGGAAAAGATTTTGCGGAAAGGCGTCACCGACATGATTCGCATTTCTGACGCGCGAATGAGCGGCACGGCTTATGGAACCGTCGTTTTGCACGTTGCGCCCGAAGCAGCAACCGGCGGGCCGTTGGCTTTGGTGGAAAACGGCGATTACATCCAATTGGACGTGGCGGGTCGTAAGCTGCATCTGGAAGTTTCTGACGAAGAACTGGCGGCCAGACGCGCCAACTGGCAAGCGCCGACTTCGGCATTCAATCGCGGTTATTACAAACTTTACGTTGACCACGTGATGCAGGCCGATCAGGGAGCAGACTTCGATTTTCTGGTTGGACACAGCGGCGCGGAAGTCACACGCGAATCTCACTAACGTAACTTTGACTTTCAACGCAAAGGCGCAAAGCGGCAAAGACGCAAAGGATCAAAATCTTTGCGCCTTTGTTTCTTAGCGACTTTGCGTTGAGAAAAACCTCTAGTCGCTATGCTTTTACGATTGTTGAAATCCATTGGCTGGCCGTTGTTCCGCGTGTTGTTTGCCGTCGAATACCACGGCGTCGAAAACGTTCCCGAACGCGGAGCCGTCATCATTGCAGGCAATCATCCGTCGTATCTTGACCCTGTGCTGGTGCTGTTGCCGGTCAAACGGCGAATTCGATTTATGGCCTGGGATGCGCTGTTCAAAGTGCCAGTGCTTGGCCAATTGATTCGCGCGTTCGGATCATTTCCAGTAGACATTCGCAAAGGCAAAGGCGAATCGGCTTTCCGCGAAGCGGTGAAAGTGCTCGACAGCGGTGACGCGCTGGGCATCTTTCCCGAAGGCCAGCGATCCGAACAGGGGCCGATGGGCGAACTCAGAACCGGCGTCGCTCGGCTGGCGATTGAAACTGGCGCGGCAATCGTTCCCGTCACCATCGGCGGAGCTTATCGCGCGTGGCCAAAATGGAAGCTGTTGCCGAAACCCGCCAAGATCATCGTCAAATATCATCCGCCGATTCAGCTCGATGAAACTGACAGAACCGCGCGCCGAGACGACAAAGAGTTTCATCAACAGGTGATGGCGTCGGTCGCCGAAAGCATCAATCGTTCGTTGACCCCCAGTTTGCGCGTTCACGATGCGTATGAACGCTGGTACAGCCAGCCGCCGTCGAACATTCGCAGCTATGAATGGGCGCCGCTGATCGCCGTTGTTGTCACCTTGCTGGTTTCTCTGAGCCGCAACACGATCCGCGAAACCTGGCTGGGAGTGTGGCTGCCTGCGGTTGGGTATTATCTTTACCTGGCTGCTGATTTGGCGCTGATCAAACCTGGGCGGTTCGCCAAATGGATTCGCAACACAATGCCGGTATGGTTGATTCTGATCTGGCATTACCTGCTTTGCCGGGCATTGGCGGTTCCATCGGGCGAACGCAATGAATGGCTGGTGGCGGCTGCGCTGGCGGCGCTGTTTCCATTCTTTTACGAACATTACTTCACGCTGCAAAAATTCGTGCGCGGTTTGGTTGCCAGCTATTACTTTTCGATGGTGCTGATGCTGTTTTGGCCTCACGGTTTGGGAACGCTGATGACGGTGTTGGGCTTCGTTGCAATTTTTGCTTTGTGGTTTGAAGTCATTTACGGCTGGTGGATTGCCGCTGTGATGTTGGCGGTGATTGGTGTGGCGATTTGGCAAAGCGAATTGCCCGGAGCGCCTTTGCTGGCTTACGCTGCGTTGGCTGTGGCCATGATCGCGTATCTGCAAACCTTTGTTTCGTTCGCTTACGACATTCGCCGAGCCGGGGACGTGTCATTGAAATAATCACGATGAAACGAATCGCCATCATCGGGGCAGGAAGTTGGGGAACGGCGCTGGCTTTGGTTGCCGCGCGCGCCGCGAACGAAGTCCGTCTGTGGGCACACAGCGCGGAAGTCGCCGAAACGTTGCAGCGCGAGCGCGAAAACAAAATTTACCTGCCGGGTTTTGCGCTGCCCGATTCGATCACGGCGACAAATGATCTGGCCGAAGCTCTGGCCGGAGCCGAAATCGTGTTGACCGTTGTGCCTTCGCACGTCACCCGCGAAGTTTACAATCAGATGTTGCCGCATCTGCATTCAGAAGCTGGGGCACAGATGATCTTCGTCAACGCGACCAAAGGCATAGAGAACGAAACTCAGATGCGGATTGAAGAAGTCGTCCGCGATGTGCTCAAGGATAAGTTTGAGCCGCGTTACGTCGTTCTGTCCGGCCCCAGCTTCGCCCAGGAAGTCGCCAAAGACGAACCGTGTGCTATCGTCGCAGCTTCACATTCATTGGGTTGGGCGGCGGAAATTCAGCAGGCGCTGTCTTCCGGGCGGTTTCGCGTCTATACCAACAACGATGTGGTCGGCGTGGAAATTGCCGGAGCAATCAAAAACGTCATGGCGATTGCCACCGGAGCGGTCAACGGCTTGGGCTTGGGCTACAATAGCCAGGCTGCGCTGGTCACGCGCGGATTGGCTGAAATGACTCGGCTGGCAGTCAGGCTTGGCGGGCGAGCCGACACGCTGGCCGGTTTGGCGGGAATGGGCGATCTGGTTTTGACCTGCTTCGGCAATCTGTCGCGCAATCGCCGAGTCGGTTTGGAACTCGGTCGCGGACGCAGGCTGGAAGACATCATCAGCGAAATGCGCGAAGTCGCCGAAGGCGTCAAAACCGCCAAAGCCGCTCACGCGCTGGCGACAAAACTCGGCGTTGAAATGCCCATCACCACAGGCGTGTACCAGATGCTGTACGAAGGCAAAAGCCCGCGCCAACTGGCCGTTGAGCTAATGGAACGCCCGCTGAAATCGGAACGGATTTAGAGGAATGGCAAAAACACAAACGGAACAAGCCAAAACGCTGGCCACCAACCGCGAGGCGTATCATCATTACTTCATTCTGGAAACGTACGAAGCCGGAATTCAATTGACCGGAACCGAAGTCAAATCCGCTCGCGCCGGGCGCGTGAATTTGAAAGACGGCTATGTTTCCGTGCGCGACGGCGAAGTCTGGCTGCTGAACGTTCACATCAGTCCTTACTCGCACGGCAACCGGCAAAATCACGATCCAGACCGCGAACGCCGGTTGTTGATGCACAAACGCGAAATCTACCGGCTGCAATCGAAGACGCAGGAAAAAGGACTGACGCTGGTGCCGACCAAGCTGTATTTCAAAGGCAATCTGATCAAATGCGAAATCGGATTGGCCAAAGGCAAAAAGCTGTACGACAAACGCGCCGACGAAGCGAAAAAGACTCAGGAACGCGAAGCTCGCGCGGCGATGAAAGAGCGAAACCGGGAATGACTTTTTGCCTCTCCCGGCAGCAGGCAATAAAATGCCTTCGGATTCAACAAGGAGCAGTTATGAATACGAATGGACAGCCTAATCAGCAACCGACCGTCATTCGAACCGAACGCGGTTTGACCGTTGCCGGAACGCGAATCACGCTTTACGCCATCATGGATTTCATCAAGGACGGATACCCGCCACATCTGATTCTGGATAAATTCAACCTGACTGAACAACAGATGGCTGACGTAATGACTTATCTGGATGAACATCGTGAAGAAGTCGAAGCCGAATACCAGCAGGTGGTTGAACGGGCTGAAGAGTTGCGGCGAGATCACGAAGAGGGATTGCGCCTTCATTTGGCGTCTCGCCCGGCCAGACCGTCAAATCCTAAACAAACTGCGGCGTACTCCAATCTTACTGCTGGAAGCGGAAGCTCCAAGAACTAATGACGACTATTTTGCTGGATCACAACCTGGAAGGTGACGCCGACCTTCTGCTGGGCGCTCTTGCCAAAAATGGCTGGCTGGAAATCGTCCCCATCCGATTGGTTACATTTACCGAAGTTGGCCTACCAACTGACAGCACCGACAATGAAGTTTGGGAATTTGCGCAGCAACAGGGAATGATATTGCTGACGGACAATCGCAATATGGACGGCGAAGATTCGATGGAAGACACATTGCGCCGAAAAGTTACCGCAGATTCCATTCCTGTGTTGACGGTGGGCAAGCGAAGCCGGCTTGGAAAGGTTGCTTACCGAAAGCAATGCGCAGATCGTCTGGCTGAAATTGTTCTCGATCTGGATCGGTATCTGGGGTATAGCCGAATATACATTCCTTAAACCAAATCATGATTTCAAAGCACTGAAACTACATCAGGAGAAAATGAATGGAAGTCAAAGCTGACTCAAGGAAGTTTTACGAAATTGAATGCGATGCGCTGGCCGTTGGCGTGTTTGAAGGCGAAAAGCCGGAAGAAGGCGTGCTGGCCGAACTGAATAAACGAACCGGCGGTGTGCTGACTTCGCTGATTGAAACCGGCGAGTTCACAGGCAAAGCGAGCGAATCGGCCTACGTTCACAACACAGGCGAGATGAAAGCGCGGCGCTTGTTGCTGCTTGGCGCGGGTAAAAAAGACGAATTTTCCACTGACAAAGTACGGCGGATGGCGGGCACGGCGGCGCGAACTTTGCGCGGCAAAAAAGCCCGGACGTTTGCGTTTTTACAACGATTCGATCTGGCGGCTGGCGACAGCGCGCAATCAGCCACCGAAGGCGCTTTGCTGGCGCTGTTTGAACCCGACAAATATCACACCAGTGACAAAACAGAGAATCATCTGGATCAAATGATTCTGGCCACCGATGGCGGCGATTTCGACGCAGCGCAAACAGGCGTCGAACGCGGGCGCATCATTGCTGAAGCGACCAACTTTGGCCGCGAAGTCATCAACGAACCCAGCAACGTCATGACTCCGACCGAGATGGCCAACAAAGCCGAAGAAGTCGCCAAAACGTACGGCTTGTCGCTGGACGTGCTGGACGAAGACCAGATGCGCGAACTTGGAATGGGATCGCTGCTCGGCGTGGCGCAAGGGTCAGCGGAACCCGCCAAGCTGATTGTTCTGAGCTACAAACCGAAAACCAAATCGGACGAAACTGTGGCCATCGTTGGCAAAGGCGTGACTTTCGACACTGGCGGCATTTCCATCAAACCTGCGGACGGCATGGAAAAAATGAAATACGACATGGCTGGCGGAGCGACGACCATTGCCGCGATGCGCGCCATTGCTCAACTGAAACCTGCGGTCAACGTGTTGGGGATTGTTCCGGCGACGGAAAACATGCCCGGCGGACGCGCTCAACGTCCCGGTGATGTGGTTCGCGCAATGACCGGAAAAACCATCGAAGTCATCAACACCGACGCCGAAGGCCGTTTGATTCTGGCCGACGCTGTGGCTTATGCGCGCAAACTCGGCGCGACGAAGATCGTTGATCTGGCTACGCTGACCGGAGCGGTTTCGATTGCGCTCGGCGACGTGTACGTGGCGATTCTGGGCAACAATCAGGAATGGATTGACACTGTGATTGGCGTGGCGAAAAAGTCCGGCGAAAAATTCTGGCAACTGCCGCTCGACAAAGAATACCGCGAACAGATCAAGAGCGAGATTGCCGACATCAAAAACGTCGGCGGTCGCAAAGCCGGAACCATCACCGGCGCTTATTTCATCCGCGAATTCGTCGAAGACACTCCGTGGGTGCATTTGGATATCGCCGGAACGGCCTGGAACGAAAGCACCAAACCTTATCTGGCGATTGGACCAACAGGTGTTTGCGTGCGAACTCTGGTCAACCTTGTCTGTCAATAATTCTATCGGCGCGGTGTCGTGATAAAACCTTTTCGTTGACTCGCAAAGCCGGATCGCTTGCCTTTAGCCTGTCTGTCAGGCAACGATCCGATGCTGCTGTTCGGATACGCACGGGGAAACCAAGCTGTACTCCATCCGCCGCAAAAGCTGAGCGATGTATATGAATAATCCGCAAACCCTGATTGCTGCTTTAGCGGGCGCGCCTGAAATTATCATCGGCCTCGTACGCGAAGTGCCGTCGCAGAACCTGAAACGTCGTCCCAGTTCCAACAAATGGTCGGCGCACGAACACGCCTGCCACATCACGACGATAGATGCGCCGTACCTGGCGCGGCTGGAATTGATGCTTGCTGATCCTGCGCCACGAATCACGCCGATGTCTGCATCGCCGGAAGAAGAAGCGGGTGCCTTGCTCAACGTTGATCTGGACGAAGCGCTGGCCTTGTATGTGCGCGAACGCGCGCGCCTCGTCGAACGATTGCAGCAGCTTTCTGAAGCCGACTGGCAACGAACAGCGGAACATCCAGAGTTCAGTCATTACTCGGTCTGGATTATGTTTCGGCAATTGTTGCTGCACGAGATGCAGCACGCTTACCGAATCGAAGAGCTGCGGCTGAAGAAAGACTGGAAGTAACCCTCACTGCCGTTCCAGCTTTATTTCCTGAATCCGCTGATCAGCACGACATCGCTGGTGTTTGTCATGCGTGTGAAGGCAATCTGTTTTCCGTCGCGGGAGAAATCAAAGGAAACGATGCCGTCGCCGATGAAATTGGTGAGTTGTTTTGGCGTGCCGCCGTCTAGCGGCTGTGACCAGATATTATCCACACCGTCTTGGCGGGCGAAATAAGCAAGCGCGCGTCCATCCGGCATCCAACGATACCCCTGACCTTGTAACGGAAATGTTTTTACCGGCTTGCCGCCTGTCGCAGGAATGAGCGCAATTTTCGGCGGGGCGCTTGGGTCATCCCACCAGAGACACGCAAATTGTTTTCCGTCCGGTGAAAATACCGGCAATCGTGATTCCTGATCCGTCAACTGAACGGGCTGTCCGCCGTCTATTCCCACTTTCCAGATTCGTAACGTATCTACACCGACTTCATAAATGACTTCCTGACCGTTGGGCGAAATGCTCGGATTCAGGCTGAACTGAGTGGTCAACTGTTTCGGATTGCTGCCGTCTATGTCCATGCGCCAGATGGAAGGGCTTCCCGCTTGAAACGAAGTGTAAACAACGTATCGTCCGTCGGGCGAAACTCTCGGAGAACGGTTGATGTAGTTTGAGGTCAGTCGTTTTGGGCTTCCGCCACGCGGGTCAATGAGATAGATGTCCTGACTGTCGCCCAGACCTCGGTTGTAAACCAATTTCCCATCAGGCGTCCATTGGGGATCACCAACCTGATTGCTGCCCGCGGTGACTTGCGTTGGCCGCGTAGCATCGCCGACCGGGGCGATCCAGATATTGCTTGTCACGGAACTCTGCACCGTTGCCAAAATATCTGCATCCGCCGCCAGACTCATCGAAGAATAGATATTATTCAGATCGTTAGTGATCTTTTGGGCTTCTTCTGAAGGATAAGAGATGAGCCAGAATGAGTTATTGTGAGCAGGCTTCTCACGGGCGAGTACCACAAAGCCTTTGCCATCAGGCAGCCATTCCCACAAACCAAATTCACTAAATTTGTGCGTTGCAAGCCGCGTGATCTCGCCCGTGGCGACGGAGACGGTGGCCAGTTCGCGGGTGAGCGGGTTATTCGTGCCGACGAAGACGGCGATGGATTTCCCGTCGGGTGACCAGCGTCCTCGGCTGCTGCCGATCTCCTCATTTCCTTTGAGCATCACAAGCCGACGCTGTTCGGTGCCATCCGCATTGGCGACCATCAAGAGGCTTTCGTCGTCCGCCAAATTTTCAACCCCGTAGGTAATCTGCTTTCCATCGGGCGAAAAACTGATCCCGCCGTTGATACCGCTCAGCAACTTGCGGGCCGTCCCGCCACCTAGCACCGGCATTTGATACAAGGTGCAGTTGCTGATCGCCCCTTCTTCTATCGTGTAGTACAAGTAATTGCCATCCGGCGAAAAGGCGAAGCCGCGATATTTCACCGGGGCAGGCGGCACGATCTGGGTGTTACTGTCAGGGATGGCAACCTGTTTCAGCCAGACACTGGCTTTTTCTCCGTCCCAGATGGAATACACCAGCCATTTCCCGTCCCGCGAAAGAGCGACTACTTCCCCGACTTTGCCGGAGTCCGTAATCTTGGTGATTTTTACCGATTCAAAGGGGTTGTTGATCGGCGCTTTGTCGCTGTATCGGTAAATCCCGAAACCGATTCCGACCATCAGCAAGACCGCGCAGGTCAGATAGAGAAACTTGTGGGTTTTGACCTGCGTGACAAGATACTCGGCGCTTGAGGTGGCTTGATTTCGGTTTTCATTGGTCGGCGTGGCCGGCAAAAGCTTTGTTTCGGCGGCGTCCTGATGCTGAACCGTAGAGCGCTCCCATTGATCGTGAAACTCTAACTCGCGCTTTGCCTCCTTTAAGTCCAGCAACAAATCTTGCGCCGTTTGATAACGCTCTTCACGGTCTTTTCGCAAGGTTTTACTGACGATTCGCTCAATCTCGCCCGGAACTGCGGAGAGCATCTGACGCATCGGTGGCGGCTCATCTTTCAGTATTGAACTGATACTTTCCAACGCCGTTTCGCCTGCAAAGGGTCGCCTTCCGGTCAGCATTTCGTAGAACACAATGCCAAAACTGAAAATATCGTTGCGGGCATCAATCGTTTTGCCCTGTGCTTGTTCGGGCGACATATAACTTGCCGTGCCCACGATCATTCCCGGCAAGGTGGATGGTCGTGCGATTTCGGCTTCTTCATTCCGCATTTCAGCCAGTTTGGCAATTCCGAAATCGAGAATCTTGACCAAACCATCAGGACGAATCATCACGTTTTCGGGTTTGATGTCGCGGTGAATGATGCCCGCCGTGTGCGCTGCCGCAAGCGCAGAGGCAATTTGGATCGCGATTTCAAGCACCGTTTTGATACTCGCAGCTTGGTTGGCCAGATGGGCGCGCAGCGTTTCACCTTCGATATATTCGGTGGCAATAAAATGCGTGTCGCCTTCCGTGCTGATTTCGTGAATGGTGATGATGTTGGGATGATTGAGCGCCGAAGCGGCACGGGCTTCCCGCTCGAAGCGTCGCACGCGCTCGGCATCCTGCGAAAATGCTGTCGGCAGCAGCTTGAGCGCTACGTGCCGCCCCAAGCGCGTGTCCTCGGCCAAATACACCTCGCCCATGCCGCCGCGACCGAGCCACGATATGATTTGGTAATGACTTAACCTTTGCCCGCTTTGCAACGTGGCGGGCGTGGCGGTGACGAGTTGTTGCGTGGCTTGTTGCACGAGTTGCGCGGGGAAGTCCAACGCAGACTCTTCGACCTGTTCATGTGCAGCGAGCAAGGAGAGGACTTCGGATTGCAGGTCAGCATCTTTCGGATAAGAATCGGGCGGACAAGCCTCCGCCAGCCAGGCGGCACGTTGCGCGGGCGGACGAGCCAAGGCCGCATGGAACAAGTCTTCAATCAATTGCCAGCGAGCAGCGTCTTGCATTGTGGATAGGGATAGAGTTAGCAGGCCATTACTGGCTGAGTTCGCGGCGAAGCCAGGCGCGCGCGAACTGCCAATCGCGTTCGACCGTCGCGTGCGATACGCCCAGCACTTCCGCCGTTTCGGCAATCGTCAAACCGCCGAAGTAACGCAACTCGACGATGCGGCAATGCTGCGGTTTGATCGCAGCCAACGTTTGCAAGGCCTCGTCCAGGGTTAACAAGCCAATTTCGGGGGAGCGCGCGAACAGATCGGCGTGACTGAGCGAGAGGTGGAATTGTCCGCCGCCACGCTTTTCGGCGCAGCGTTCGCGCGCGTGATCCACCAGAATGCGCCGCATCAGCGTCGCCGCCAGCCCGAAGAATTGCGTGCGACTCTGCCACGCAACATCAGCTTGTCCCAGCATTCGCAAATACGCTTCGTGAACGAGAGCGGTCGGTTGCAAGGTTTGATGCAAACGATCATGACGCAGAAACCCACCCGCCAGCCGACGCAGTTCGTCGTAAACAAGTGGCATTAGATGTTCCAAGGCCACCTGATCGCCTTCGCTCCAGCGCAACAGTAATTGAGTGACTTCGGCCATTGGCTTGTCTCCTGATCTTGTTTTGCTGGTTTGTGTTCGTGAATGAATGCGAGCGGCAGTCTAACAAATGTTTCCGCCAGCAACAATTTTTTACCGGCTGCTGAGGGAATCGGTCGAGAAATTCCGATAGGGGGAGTGAGCAAACAAAATCTGGCGGTCGCGGCAGTTTCCTAACGTAGGCTTGTCTTGCGTGCCGCGTCGTCGAATTTTACTTGAAGACCGTGCAAATGAAGATTTCACGCAAAGCCGCTGAAGATCACTGCGCACCCTTCAACTAACTTACAAACCTGTAGTAACAAACAAAGGGAAAAAACCATGTTAGCTTACACAATATCGCCTTTATGCACGGATCCGACTGGTGCCGCGCTTTACCTCTCAGTCAATAAGCAAACGCAAGATATTGTCGTTTGGACCAAGTTACCCAACAACGATCCATCGCAACTCTGGATACCCTTACAGTACGTCAACAATAACGGCGCACAGGGGGTCGTTCTTCTGAACGCGATGACAAACAAAATCATTGCTGCTCCTAACGATGCGGCGGCTGTAACACAGATTCCGCTTGATTTGCAGCAGATGGAGGAAAATAGGTGTTCGTGGAACATCCTTGACGCCAGAACAGGTCCAGCAACTCACTGGGGAGCCGTGCAGCTTAACAAGAACCAGAAAATGAACCTGAACGTGGAGGGCGGGGGACCATATCCGAACGGAACAAGGGTTCTCGTTTGGGGTTGGAGTGTGCTGCCAGGCGCGAATAACCAGAGTTGGACATTTGCGCCAGTGTTAAATAACGCCTGAACGAACAAAAACCGGGGGCGGACTCGAATGGTGCTTCCAGCGGCTGGCCGATACTCTTGGGGCGTTGGGCCGGGGCAGTGCCTAACGAGCAGCCAAATAAAACTCACGGAAAGTGGCGGGAGCCATCGCCACTTTCCACCTTACCTAAAGAAAAGTGATCTCGCTGGTGTGTCCGCGCCTTGGCGGGCAGGCAGGCTCAGCAACTTTGTCGAAGGAAGGTGCTACCCCCAACACATCTGCCCGCCAGGGTGCGGACGCATCAATTTACTTGCGAGGAAGAGAATCAATGAACGATTCACCCGAACAAACCGAAGAGCAGTATCCGAACGCTGGTTATGCGTGGTACGTCGTAGGCGTGCTGACACTGGTTTATGTCTTTTCGTTTATTGACCGGCAAATCCTGAATTTGTTGGTGCGGCCCATTCGCCGCGATCTGGGCATCAGCGACGAAACTACCGCTGCGCTTTAAGCTACGGCTGAAAAAAGACTGGGCGTAAAACTCACTTCTTCATTTCCGCCATCCAATTCAATGCGACATTGATCGGTAGGGTAGTGGTGCGCTCAATATGATGTGACAAACGTCTTCGTTTTCCCTGTGGTGTTTTGTGCGAACTATAAACCTCAGCTAAAGTAAGTTTGCCGCGCACGTTCGTGCATCATTCGGCAAATTCTGAATTCGTGAGGGGATATCTATGTCAAAACACCTACTGTCAATTCTGTTTTCCTGTTTTCTGGCAAGCCAACTATTCGCACAAGCTCCTCAGAGCGCGGCGGATGATTACAACAACGTTTTCAAAGCCGTGAAGTGGCGTTCCATCGGGCCGTTTCGCGGCGGACGTTCCAATGCGGGGCACGGCGTGATCGGCGATCCGATGACCTATTACATGGGAACGACTGGCGGCGGTTTGTGGAAAACCGACGATGCGGGCATCACGTGGCGGAACGTCTCTGACAAGTATTTCAAGACGGCCACCATCGGCGCGATTGCGGTCGCCGAAAGCGATCCGAATGTCGTGTATGTCGGGATGGGTGAACATGCGGTGCGCGGCGTGATGACGCATTCGGGCAATGGCGTTTATAAATCTACGGACGCGGGCAAAACGTGGAAGCACACGGGGCTGGAACCGACGCGACACATTTCGCGCATCGTGGTTGATCCGAAAAATCCGAACATCGTGCTCGTCGCGGCGCAAGGCGCGTTGTATGGCAATTCGTCGGAACGCGGGATTTATAAATCTACGGACGGCGGCGCGACTTGGAAAAACGTTTTATTCGTAGACAACAAAACCGGCGCGGCAGAGCTTTCGATGGATATGACGAACACGCGCATCCTGTACGCCGCGATGTGGGAACACGGTCG
Source organism: Acidobacteriota bacterium (assembly GCA_033763255.1). Classification (GTDB taxonomy): domain Bacteria; phylum Acidobacteriota; class Blastocatellia; order RBC074; family RBC074; genus RBC074. The sequence continues at coordinate 30,507 of JANRKX010000070.1, forward strand.
CTTGCCGTGGAAAGTCATCAGCGGCGGGCCTGGCAGCGGCTTGTACAAATCCACCGATCAGGGCGAGACGTGGGAAAAGCTGAAAGAAGGCTTGCCCGAAGAAATGGGCAAGATGGCGATTGCTGTCAGTCGCTCGAATCCTGAAAAAGTTTACGCCTTGATCGAAAGCGATTCGGACAAAGAAGCGGGCGGCTTGTTCGTTTCCAACGATGCTGGCAAAAAATGGAGCCGCGTCACCAATGACCATCGGCTGGTGCAGCGCGCGTGGTATTACATCGAACTGTTCGTAGACCCGAAAAATGAAAACACGATTTACGTGCTCAGCGCGCCGGGGTTGCGTTCAAAGGATGGCGGCAAAACTTGGGAAAACCTGTCCGGCACGCACGGTGATTATCACGATCTGTGGATCAATCCTGACAATCCGAACAACTTTGTCATCGCCAACGATGGCGGTTGCGCGATCACGTTCAATGGCGGCAAGAGTTGGAGCACGCAAAGCAACATGCCGACGGCGCAGTTCTATCGCATCAACGTAGACAATCAATTCCCTTATCGCATTTACGGTGGGCAGCAGGACAATTCGTCGGTTTCCATCGCCAGCCGCGAATTGGGCGGCGGCGGAATTACGACCGCCAGTTGGACGGCTTCGGCGGGCGGCGAGAGCGCGTTTCTTGCTTTCGATCCTAACAATCCCAGATACGTTTTAGGCGGCAGTTATCAAGGCACGATTGAAGTGCTGGACACGCAGGCCAAGGCTTCCACGAACGTGATGGCCGCGCCGATTCAATATCTCGGCATGGATGCGAAAGACATCAAGTATCGCTACAACTGGAACGCGCCGATCATTTGGAGCAAGCACGAGCCGAACACTTACTACCACGGCGCGCAATTGCTGCTGAAAACCAGTGACATGGGCAAAACGTGGAAAGAAGTTTCGCCCGATCTGACGCGCAACGAAAAAGACAAGCAGGGCAAAGGCGGCGGCCCGTACACGAACGAAGCCGTCGGCGCGGAAAATTACGGCACACTGAGTTACGTGATTGAGTCGCCGCATGAAAAAGGCGTGATTTGGACCGGCAGCGATGACGGATTTGTTTATGTAACGCGCGACGGTGGCGCGAACTGGAAAAACGTCACTCCCAAAGGACTGGCCGAATGCTTGATCAACGCGATTGAAGTTTCGCCGCACGACAAGGCGACGGCGTACATCGCTACGACACGGTATAAATTCAACGACCACGCGCCGGGCTTATACAAGACGACGGATTACGGAAACACGTGGACGAAGATTGACAACGGCATCGGCGCGCAAGCATTCACGCGCGTCGTGCGCGAAGACGATGTGCGCAAAGACCTGTTGTTCGCAGGCACAGAACTCGGTTTGTATTTGTCGTGGGACGGCGGCAAGAACTGGTCGCCGTTCCAGTTGAATTTGCCGGTGACGCCAATCACCGATTTGCGCGTTCACAAAGGCAACTTGATCGCCGCGACTTCAGGTCGTTCGTTTTGGGTGCTGGACGATTTGGGGCTGATTCGGCAATACAAACCGGACACAGCGGCGTTGGCGATTTATCGGCCTGACAATGCTTATCTCGTCAACGGCGGCAGCGAACTGGATGGAGCGAACCCTGAATTCACCGGCGCTAATCCGTTCAGAGGCGTCAATCCGGCTTCGGGCATCGTGCTTTACTACCAACTGCCCGAATTGAAAAAAGACGATCACATCACGCTCGAAATCAAAGACGCGGCGGGCAAGCTCGTGCGGAGTATTTCTTCCAAGGCGGATGAGAAGTTCGTGCGCTACGATGGCGGCCCACGACCGGAACCGCTGTTGCCCAAAGCGAAGGGGCTGAATCGTTTTGTTTGGGATATGCGTTACGCGACGATGCCCGGAGTGCCAGGCGTTTACATCGAAAGCAGCTTCGCCGGTCACAAAGCGCCGCCGGGCAAATACAGCCTGACGCTGAAAGTCGGCGAGCAAACGCTGGCTACGGAAACTGAGATTCTGGCGAATCCGCTCTATCCGACTACGGCTGCGACTTATGCGGAATACCATCAGACGATGCTGGCGATGGAAACCGAATTGACCGCCATGCACCGGATGACCAACAGCCTTTACGAAAAGCAGAAGCAATTGGACTCGCTGCTCAAGTCTTTACCAATGGGGCCTGCCGCAGATAAATTCAGCGCCATCAAAAAAGATGGCGAGGCTTTGGTCAAAAAGATGAAGGCCTGGGATGAAGACATGGTGCAGCGCAAATCAAAGGCGTATGACGATGTCGAAAACTTCCCGAACAAGTTCACGGCGAACTATCTGTTTTTGATTAACCAAACCGAAAGCGATATTCCTAAAGTGAATCAGCCTTCGCTGGATCGGATGAAACAACTCAATGCGGAATGGGCGACGCTGAAAGCCAGAGCCACTGAAATACTCGACAAAGACCTTCCGTCGCTGAATAAACGACTGTGGGAACTCGGACTCGGAGCCATTTGGAAAGAGTAAGGCTGAATCGGCGACAAGCCGCCCTACAGCAATTTTCGATTGAATAAAGGTGGAACCACAAAACGCACAAAAGCCACAAAAGCTTTTGTGCGTTTTGCGTTTTTTGTGACTGTTCTTCTCACCCAACTGCAAGGCGCTATAAATCTAAACATAAAGCTCGAAACCAAGGTGGGGCGGATTTTTCTCACGTCCTGCGTTTACAAGCGATGCTTCGTGTTGGTTTGACCATTCCAAAACCCACGCAGTAGAATCCCGCTTACTTTTACAAACCTCAACTTCGGAGATTTACCAATGAAAATTCAGGAAATAGAGAAGCTGCTGGGAGCAGACGGCCAGGCTTTGCTCAATCACGAGTGCAAAACGATTGCCAAAGACCATTTGCATTTGCCGGGACCGGATTTCGTTGATCGCGTGTGGCTGGATTCTGATCGTCCGTCGGCTGTGCTCAGAAATTTGCAGCACACGTTCAACACTGGCCGTCTGGCGGGAACCGGCTACCTTTCGATTTTGCCGGTTGACCAGGGCATAGAACATTCCGCCGGAGCAAGTTTCGCCAAAAATCCGATTTACTTCGACCCGGCCAAAATCGTCGAACTGGCCATCGAAGGCGGATGCAATGCCGTCGCTTCGACGTTGGGCGTGCTCGGAGCTTGCAGCCGCAAATATGCTCACAGGATTCCTTTCATCGTCAAAATCAACCACAACGAATTCCTGACTTACCCGAACAAATTCGACCAGGTCATGTTTGGTCGAGTGGATCAAGCATTCGATATGGGGGCGACGGGTATCGGAGCAACGATTTATTTCGGTTCGGACGAATCCACGCGCCAGTTGCAGGAAGTTTCCGAAGCTTTCCAGCGCGCGCACGAACTCGGCCTGTACACCGTGCTGTGGTGTTACCTGCGTAATGCCGATTTCAAAAAAGACAAGGATTATCACGTGTCGGCAGATTTGAGCGGACAAGCCAACCATTTGGGCGTAACCATCGAAGCCGACATCATCAAACAGAAATTGCCGTTGAATAACGGCGGATACAAAGCTCTGTCGTCGAAGGAAAATCCTTACGGCAAGATTGACGACCGCGTTTACACCGAACTGTCGTCAGACAATCTGATTGACCTGACTCGGTATCAGGTCGCCAATTGTTACATGGGGCGCGCGGGGCTGATTAACTCCGGTGGCGAATCCAAAGGAGCCAGCGATCTGGCCGAAGCCGTGACCACCGCCATCGTCAACAAACGCGCAGGCGGAACGGGACTGATTTCCGGTCGCAAAGCATTCCAGCGTCCGATGAAAGAAGGCGTGGAAATCCTGAATGCGATTCAGGACGTGTATCTGGCCAAAGAAATCACCATCGCGTAACTCGACAATCAACCAGTTCAATTCAGCAGAAGGCACGAAGGCAAATTTACCTTTGTGCCTTCTGCTTTTCTGGTTTATGTTTTCCCTCGTCAACCCGCTTTTTCACCGGTCATCTGCATTACGACCGTCTGTTTAATCCAACAACCAAATAAACCGAACAGGACTGACGAGTATGCTTACCCCTTCCGCTCATCTCGACAGCAACGAAGTTCATTCTGTACGGGTCGCTGAAGCTGACAATCCCACGGTGGAGATTGTTGATTGGCGACGCCGGGCGCGACGTCTCGCTTCATGGCTTTCTGCCGTATGGAACGATCAGAGTTTTCAAGCCGCAGGTTTTGTCTTTCTGCTGACGCGCTCGCTGGTGTTTCTGATCTTCGTCATTTCCACACATCTTTCATTCAGCGAACCGCCGACGAGTTTTGGCGAACAACCGCACAACGTCCGCATTGCCATTCGGCGATACAGCATTCCCGAAGAGTTGCGCGCGCTGGCCACGCGCAGCGATGGTTCGTGGTACATCTCGGTCGCACGAAACGGGTACGACAAAGAACCTTTCAATCTGGATAAGGAACACAACTGGGCATTTTTTCCGCTGTACCCATTGGCAGTGCGAACCGTAGCCGGCATCACAGGCAACTACCGGCTCGTAGGAATTGCCTTGTCGAACCTGTTTTTGTTTATTGCGCTGACGCTGTTGCACAAACTTGTCCTGGCCTTCGAGTTCGACAAATCAGTAGCCAATCGAACGATCTTTTATGTGGCGGCATTTCCGACCAGTTATTTCTTTTCCTTGCCGTGGACGACTTCGTTGTTTTTTATGGTGACGGTGGCCGGGTTTCTGGCGGCCAAACGTGGCAACTGGTGGCTGGCTGGATTGTTTGCCGGGCTGGCGTCGGCCACTCGCTACAATGGGATTTTCCTTTTTCCGGCTTTGCTGATTTTTTATTGGCAAACTTATCGCTCGCTCAAGTTCCGAGCCAATAGTCTGGGATTGCTGCTGGCTCCGGCTGGCTTATTGGCATTTATGGCGTACCTGTATGCAATCACGGGCAATGCGTTTGCTTTTGCCGACGCTCAGGCAGCCTGGAAAGTCCGTTGGGGATTTTTTCTGCAACCTTTGGTGACGTTCATCATCAGCCCGTTTGAATTGAGCGCCGGGTGGAATTTTCGCCTGCTGAATTTTGCGGCGGCGATGCTGGCATTGATTTGCGGGTTTGTCTGGCTGAAACGACAAAACTGGGCGTGGGCGTTTTACATTTTCATTTCCGTGCTGACGCCGCTTTCGACCGTCACGCTCGAAGGCAATTCGCGGTACATGATTTCGGTCTTTCCGATTTTTGTTCTGCTGGCAGTTTGGGGACGCTCTCCGTTAATAGACCAAACCGTACGAACCGTCTTCCTGGTCATGCTTTCGTTGATGACGGCTTTCTTCGGCTTTTTCTTCAGCCCGGCGTTAATTTGAGTGATGGGAGATTCCAGTATCGTTTGAGTGATGTTCTGAAGGTGAATGTTCGTTGTTGAGAATGTCCTGCGCCTGTTCAATTTGTTCAGGGCTTCCCAGCAAAACCAAAATGTCGTTGGCGCTGATTCTGAATTCTGGGCCGAGGTTGACGCGAGTGTTGCTGTCGCAAATCGCTGCGATCACTGTCACGCCAACGCTGCGACGCAGATTGAGTTCCGACAGGGTTTTGCCGATTGCGGGCGAATGTTCGTCAATAAAAACCGTTTCGGATGAAACTGATCCGAAGGTTTCAGCGACAACGCTGAAACCTGCCAACGGCAGCGACGCAGAGCGCAGCACTTTGTATCCTTCACGTCGAATTTCCTGCACTTCACGTTCGATCAGATTTCGCCCGACACCGTATTCGCGCAATACCCGCGAAAAGATTTCAATGCTGGTTTCAAACTCTTCGGGGATGACCTGATTGGCTCCAAGCGAAAACAGGTCGTTCAATTCAGACATATACCGCGTGCGGACGATGATGCGAAGATCAGGATTCATCTCGCGCGCCAAAGCGACGATTCGACGCGTGGCAAGCAGGTCGGAAATCGCAATGGCCAGGATTCGGGCCGAAGCCAGCCCGGCGTGCAGCAAAATTTCGCGTCGCGTCGCATCGCCATAATAAATCGGCGCACCATCGGCCTTACCTTTGCGAACGTTTTCGGCATTCAGTTCCAGGACTTTGTGCGGAATCGAAGTCCGACTCAGCACTTTCGCCAAATTATGCCCGTTCATTCCGTAACCGACGATAACGACATGGCCTTTTTGTGCATCGGTTGATTCCGGCGGTTCGAGCGATAAGTCTTCTTTGGATTTCGGCGAAATCAAAGTCTGCAAGCCGTAACCGGCGCGTGGCGCGACTTTAATCAGAAACGGCGTCAAAATCATGGAAAGAATCGAAGCCGCCAGGAATTGCTGGTAATCATTGTCCGAAATCAGCCCTTGCCCGGCTCCGACTTTGGCCAGGATGAAAGAGAATTCGCCGACCTGAGCCAGCCCCAAACCGATCATCGTTGCAACACGCAACGAATTGCCGAGCAACAACGCGACAACAAACACGATCAAGGCTTTGCCGACAATCAACGCGGTCAGCAAAAACAAAACTGTCGGCAGATTCGCCAGCAAAGCTGCCAGCGACAGCAACATTCCAATCGAAATGAAAAACAGGCTGTTGAACACGTCCCGAAACGGCAGAACGTCCGAAACTATCTGGTGGCTATATTCAGATTCCGACAGCACCAATCCGGCGATGAAGGCTCCAAGCGCCAGCGACAACCCAAAATGCGCCGTCACCGACGCCGTTCCTAAACTGACCAGCACTACAAAAACAATGAAAATTTCCGGGCTACGTAATTTGACGATTCGTCCCAACAAAAACGGCACGACGAAACGCGCGGTCAAAATGATTGCCGCAATGGCCAGCGCGGCTTCTCCCAAAGCCAGAACAATTTGCGTGGGATCGGAACCTTCCTTGCCGCTCAGAACCGGTGTCAGCAACATCATCGGCACGATGCACAAATCCTGAAACAGCAAAATGCCTACTCCGGCCTTGCCGTGAGGAGTTTCGACTTCAGCGCGGTCCATATAACTTTTCAGCACAATCGCCGTGCTGGATAGCGCGAACAGGAATCCGAAAAACGCCGACTGGCTGAAGGAACGTCCGAACAGATAAGCCAGCCCAAAGGCAATCAAAAGAGTCAACACGACCTGCAAACCGCCACCCAATACCACCAGCCGTTTCATTTCCATCATTCGTTGCAGCGAAAACTCCAACCCGATGGTGAACAGCAACAACACGACTCCAATTTCGGCCAGCAATTCCACTGCATGCGGATCGCGGATCAAACCGGCTCCGGATGGGCCGATGATGATTCCAGTCAGCATAAATCCAACCATCACGGGCAATCGCAACCGATGGCACAAAAACGCAATGGGCAACGCCGCCAGCAACAAAATCAGCAGATCGTTCAATAAAGTTATGTCGTGCGGCATTGCCTAACTTTCCTTTTCCTTGAACCGGTGATGGCAGTGTTTGCATGTGTGAAACTGTCCGGTTTTTTTGGCCGGATACGTGCCTTTCTTCCCGCAATGCGGACAGGTTCGCACTGCCTTTTTTGCCGTCAAATACGCAATTTGAATCCAATGAGGGTTCATCGTTCCTCCTCAAGCCAGTTCAGCTTTCCGATAAGACGGTCTGTCGTTTGTTGTCGCGCAAAGTTCGATACAAAAAGATCAACACAGTCAGTATGGTCAACGGCATGATAAACCATAGCATCACCAATCGGAACTGAGCTGCTGCTTGATGGTGCGTAGCCGTCATCACCAGATAAATTGTGTATGCCACGTAATATGCAAAAAACAATCCGCCTTCCCAGCGAGCGATTCGGTGGCCGATGAAAAAGATCGGCAAACACGCCACCGCTGTAGCAACCATCACCGGGATGTCGAATTGCAAAGCTCCGGTGCTGACTTCGATGCCGCGTGGCGCAATCAATGCGGTCAGTCCCAGACCGGACAAGATGTTGAAAATGTTGCTGCCGATGACATTACCGACGGCAATATCGCGTTGCCCACGAAGCCCTGCAATGATCGAAGTCGCCATTTCCGGCAATGAAGTTCCGATTGCAACAATCGTCAACCCCAGAACCAGTTCGCTGACGCCGAGTGCGCGCGCCATTGCCACGGCTCCGTTTACCAACCATTCAGACCCCAAAACCAAAACAACCAAACCCGCCGCCACCAACAATCCATTCTTTGCCCACGGCGTCCGCTTTCGATCGGAGATTTCGTTTTCCGAAGTTTCGGGTTCAGCCGGCAACGTTTCGCCGGTTGTTGCCGCCCGGCGCTGTTCGCGGATCATAAACGCCAGATGAATCAGAAAACCTGAAAACAGAATTACTCCATCGAATCGGCTCAACTGGCCGTCCAGCGACAGCAACAGCATCAAAATTGAGATGGCAATCATCAACGGCACTTCTATAAAAATGATCCGCCGCGAAACCACCAGCGGAGCGACCATTGCTGAAAACCCCAAAATCAGCAGCACGTTGGCGATATTGCTGCCGACTACATTGCCGACAACCAAACCCGATTGACCGCTAAACGCCGATTTCAACAACACGGCAATTTCCGGCGCGCTGGTTCCGAACGCGACGACTGTTAATCCCACGATCAAAGGTGGAATCCCTAACGCCTCTGCCAGGCTTGAAGCGCCGCGCACCAACAGCTCTCCGCCAACCACCAGCAATACAAACCCCAGCACAAACAGAATCAATGTCATTGTTGTCATTTTTGCTCCTTCGGCGAACGTGGAAAATTTTCTCCAGTGCCAATGCTTTATCAATCCGATCTACCGCCAGGTTGGAAAATTCACCCTATTCGGAATCGCGGGTTGCGATAAATCTTTCGCCGACCGATTTTGGTCGAAATCGGCGAAATAGTCATTCATTCCCCACATTTACAAAACGAGAAAACGAAACGTGAAAAGTAGTTTTCCATCACTGGTTGGTTTTTCACTGACAACTTTGTGACTGATTTTGGAAAGGCAGTTATGACCGAACTTTTGGGATTCAACGCGACAACCGTGTTTTTAATCATTGCCATCGCAGGGTTCCTCTTTCTTTTAGCTTCGTTTTTTCTAGGCGATTTGTTTGAACAGATCGGTCTGGATGTAGAACTGGAAGCCGACGGATTTGGCGATGGAATTCCCGGATGGTTCGACAGCCGTGTGCTGAGCGTTTTTCTAACGGCGTTCGGCGGATTTGGCTTCATTGGAATGCAGCTCGGCGCAGGAACCTTCCTCAGTTCGTTGTGTGGTTTGGCAGGCGGCGTCGCGCTGGGCGGTGTGGTGTTTTGGTTTGCAAGGCTGCTGCATCGGCAACAGGCTTCGAGTTCGATCAGCACCTTTGATCTGATAGGTCGCGTGGCCCAAGTGACCGTCACGATTCCGCACGGTGGAATCGGGCAGATCAATTGTCGCGTCGGCCCGGAGCGCATAGAGAAATTGGCGAGAACCAACGCCAACGCCACAATCGAAGCCGGGAGCACAGTCGTCATTTCAGACGTTGCCGACGAAATCGTCATCGTCATCGCCGACGAAGAAATCAACCAGTTCATCAATTCGTAAACGTCCTAAACGGTGTTTTCAACCTTTGGAGATTTAACAATGTTCGACACAACTCTTTTGATTCCGATTGTTTTATTGATCGTCGCTGGCGGATTCATCATTTCGTTGATGATGGTTGCCAAAAATTACATCAAGGTTTCGCCCAATCAGGCAGCGGTGATTTCCGGTCGCAGGCGAAAATTGCCGGACGGTTCCACTGTCGGTTACAGGTTGGTGCGTGGCGGCGCGACGTTGGTCATTCCGTTTTTGGAAAAAGCCGAATACCTGGATTTGAACGTGCTGACAGTGCCGTTGACGACTTCGCGGGCTTACACGGCGAAAGGCGTTCCCGTTTCTGTCAAAGCCGTCGCCAACGTCAAAATCAAAGGCGACGAAGAATCGCTCAGAGCCGCCGCCGAACGCTTTCTGAGCATGAACACTCAGGAATTTCACAAGTTGGTTTTCCAAACTCTGGAAGGCCATTTGCGCGCAATTCTTGGCACGCTGACGGTCGAAGAAATCAACAACGACCGGCAAAGCTTCGCGCAAAAACTGACTTCGGAAGCCGCCGTTGACCTGGAAAAAATGGGCATCGGTCTGGACGCGCTGACCATTCAGGAAATCAGCGACGAAGAAGGTTATCTGGACGCGCTGGGCAAACGACGCACAGCCGAAGTCAAACGAGACGCTGAAATCGGCGAAGCCGAAGCCAAACGCGATTCCAAGATCAAAGCTTCGGTAGCGTTGCAGGAAGGCGAAAAAGTCCGGTTGGAATCCGACGCCGACATCGCGTTGTCCAGCCGCGAAGCCGAAGTTAAGCGCGCGCAGTACGAAGCTGAAATCGAAAAAGAACGCGCCAAATCCAAACAGGCTGGCCCATTGGCCGAAGCCAAAGCTCGGCAGGAAGTCGTCGCCGAAGAAGTCCGCGTTGAGCGAATTCGCACACAGGAACAGATCGCCGTTCAGGAACAGGAAGTTCTGCGCCGCGAAAAGGAACTGGAAGCGACCGTCGTCAAACAGGCTGAAGCCGCTCGACGCGCCGCAGTGTTGCGCGCTCAGGGCGAACAGGAAGCCGCGATTTTGGCCGCTGAAGGTCACAAACAGGCGATGATCGCCAAGGCTGAAGCCGAAGCGCAAAAGTTGCAACGCGAAGGTCAGGGACGCGCTTCCGCCATCGAAACCGAAGGTCGCGCCGAAGCTGAAAAGATTCGCGCGCTTGGAAATGCCGAAGCAGAAAAGATTCAGGCGCAAGGTCTGGCTCAGGCCAAAGCCATCGAAGCGCAAGGCCTGGCCGAAGCCGCCGCGATCAAAGAAAAAGCCGCCGCTTGGCGCGAATTCAACGACGCCGCGCGGTTGCAAACCATTCTGGAAAAATTGCCCGGCATCATTGAAGCCACTGCTCCGGCGCTCAGAGCTGTTGCCGAACCGCTCAGCAACATTGACAAGGTGGTGATGATTGACACCGGCGGCAATGGCAATGGCGGAAACCCGATCAATCGGTTCGCCCAAACCGGGCCGACGATGATCTTTTCGCTGTTGCAGCAACTGCAATCGTTGGGATTGAACGTGCCGGATGTGCTTGCACAACTTGGCATTCAGTCAAATGGCGAAACGCCAAAACTGGCTGCGCCGCCGGTTGAAGCGAACGTTTCATAAACGACAAATGCCCTAACGGTTCACAAAAGCTGTGAGCCGTTGGGGCTATTTTCAAAGACAAGTTGTTTCGCAACGTCTTGTCACACTGAAGTCGTTTCGACCGCTGATTTGCTTTTGCCCGCCGAACCGAAATTCAATCGTCGCCCGACCACCAATTTCATCCACAACCGGAAAAAATCGTATCCGGTACGCGCCACTCGTTTGACGGTGAAAAACTGCGATTGTCCGTGCAAACGCGGATAATGATGCACAGGAGTTTCGGCGAATCGGCAACCGGCCTGGTTGAGTTTGTAAATCATTTCGGTGCAAACGACTCCGCTGGTCGAAGTCAATTCGATGCTTTGAATCATAGTTCGGCGCATCAACCGAAAATCGCAATCCACATCTCGAATCGGCAATCCAAACAGATTGCGCGACAGAAATTTATAAATCCCGCCCAACACAATGCGGCGGCGATTGTCCGAACGTTTTCGTTTGTACCCGTTCACCACGTCAACATCGTCGGTCATCAACGGAATCAGATTGGCAATTTCCGCAACGTCGTACTGGCCGTCTCCATCGGTGTAAAACACCATGTCTTTGGTGGCGTGTTCAAAACCGCTGCGAAGCGCGCCGCCGTATCCGCGATTGCGCGGATGATGCACGACTCGCAAATAAGGCAACCGGGTGGCCAGTTCGTTCAACACGTTGGCTGTTCCATCGCTGCTGCCGTCGTTGACGACGATCACTTCGTAATCGTGAGTGACTCGCTGAAGAATGGCCGACACTTTTTCCACCAAAGGAGTGATGGAGCTTTCGTCGTTGTAAGCCGGGAAAAATGCGCTGATGCTGAACGTTTGTTGGGACGGTTTCGGGTTACTGTTCATTCATTTCTCCGAAAAAAATAGCTGTTACCGTTCGGTAAGGGGTCAATTGCCTACCGAAGGCGTAAATTGAGACGAAGCGTTGTTGACTGTGTCTGCCGGAATCTCTTTTTCCGAAAACGAACCGTTGATAGTCCAACAGACAAACCCCTCGGTTTCGCCTAACACTTCGACGCCGGATTCGACCTTGCCCACGGAATTATTGAACACATCCTTGTCCATGATGACCGCCGATTTCGGGTGACTTGCCAGACGTGTGAAAACCTCACGGCTTTCGTTCAGCAATTCGCAATGGCGATTTGCATACCAGATCAACTGGAACAGATGAGCGTCTCGCGGAGCGCGTTCGGTATACAACAAAATCCGTCGTTCAGGCGAAGTCACCGATTCGGCAAGCGGTGCCAATCGCCGCAACTCTTCCGGTCTGTCTCGATATTTTGGGTTGATAGCCATTCCTATCATCAACAATCCGAGCAGAACGTAAAGTATTTTCAGGTGAACCGATGGAAAAACGTTTTTCGGGCGCCATTCCAACCACTGACAAATCGGCATGGCTGCCAGAATCGAAAACGCCGGAAAGACAGGCAAAATATAACGAAGCCATTTGTAATGAATCAGGCTGAACGGCACGATCACCGCCAACACCCAAACCACTAACAGCACGCTGGTCGAATCTCTGGTTTTCACCAGTTTTCGGATTTGCAGCGCCAGTCCCGCCACCAACAGCGGCAACCAAGGCCAGTAACTTTGCAGCAGAAAGATCGGATACTGAAACAGACCTGACTGAAACTGGACGGCGTCTTTGCTATCGGTCATCGGCAGGTTTTCGACAGTGAACGAAAAATGTCGGGTCAAAAACTCCGCGCCGTGCAATTGGTATTGCGAAACGAACCAGATCATCGGCAAACCAATGGCAATCGTCAGCCCTGTTAAAAACCAGCCGCTGAGCAGTGGTTTGATGCGACGGGTCAGCGCCGAATGCGCCAGCACAATTCCCAATGGAATCAGCCCCAGATACGAGCGCGTCAAAATAGCCAAACTCACGGCCATTCCAAGCAACAAAAACCACTTTGGCTGTTTCAATCCTTTCAGGTAAGCCAGAATTGCCAGAAGGAAGAAAAACGTAAACGGAACGTCGGTCATTGCGCGCATCGAAAACCGAACGAACTCCTGTGTGCATAACAGAACCAGCATCGCCCAAACCGGCAATCGGTACGAATCGGACAATTCACTGGCGAGGAAATACACCAGCAGGATCGTTCCAAACCCCAGCAAGGCTGATGGAAAGCGCGCGGCAAAATCCGTCACGCCGAAAATCCACATCGAAACGGCTTCCAGCCAGACGAATAGCGGCGGTTTGTCGAAATCGAGATGGCCGTTCAGATACACGCTCCACCACTGGTTGGTGGCCAGCATCTGTTTGCCTTCGTGGGCGTAAACCGCATCGTCATATCCGCCCAAATCGCCAATGTGCAGTTTGGAAAACAACACCAAAAACGCCATCACGGCGATCAGACCGAAATGAAACCGGCGATCCGTAAACAGTTCAGGCAAAGAAAGTCGCAAATGGTTTGCAAACGACGATGAATGGACATCGCCGACAGTGCGGTGGGGGAACATGTGGTTAGGTCTCCAAAAAAAGTTGCTGAGCATTTTTTCGTAAACCAATTCCCACCGACAGTCGTCTGAAAGGACGAACGCGGGGAAAACGGAAAAAATGCTTGTTTACCTGAGTTCTTTTTAGCCAGTACGCACAGCTTTCCACGGCATCGAGCGTACTGGCTTTTATCATCAGCAAAAACTGGCCTGATAGAAGCCCGTCAGATGCGAATAACGCTTCCCCTTACCTTCTCCAAGTGGCGGCTAACTTTCTGTTCTTTTGTTTTTCGATGAGATTCGATTGCGCTGATGAATCAATAACCCGGATTCCGGCAATCGAACATTGTGGGTAAAAACGACCGACTCCGTCTCACATTTCGGGCGGAGTTTGTCACGGTCATTTCGGTTTGTAAATAGAGCGACGGTTTCACGCAAAACCGCACGCAACGCTGGCTGAAATCAGCAGCAGAAGGAGTTTTATGGTTACGAAGTTTTTGATCGGATCACTGTTTTTTCTGACCGTCATCGGTTCAATTTCTGCGGCAGAGCCTTTGCCGTTGATCGAATTGCGCGATGCTCCGCTGGTCGCGTTGTCCGGCGGGCTGGACAGCACAGGGCGAATTCACAGCATTGACAGCAACAGTCCTGCCGAATGGGACGGCAACGGCAATCTGTTTGTCTTCACTTCTTCGCAACAACCGTTTCGCAGCAGCGGAGCAAACATGTTCAGTCTGTCGTGGCCTGCCTTGCCGGTTTACATCGCTCCGCGCGCCGATGTGCGAGGCGGCCAATGGATCGAAGCCACCTACCGCGCGGACAACGGCAAACTTTACGCTTGGTATCACAACGAACCTCCCGGACTCTGTGGCAACAGTTCTCGACTGACCGCGCCGCGCATCGGGGCTTTGGTTTCCGGCGATGACGGTTTGACCTGGCAAAATCTGGGAATCGTGCTTGACGCTCCCGCCGGTTCGCTGAACTGTTCAACTTCAAATTTTTACTTCGCGGGTGGTAATGGCGACTTTTCCGTTGTCGCGGATCAAAACAGCGAATACCTGTATTTTTTTATCAGCACTTATCATCGGCAGGTTTCAGAACAGGGCGTAGCCGTAGCGCGAATGCGAATCGAAAACCTGGACAATCCCACGGGCAAGGTCTGGAAATGGTCGAACGGCGGATGGAATTCTTCAGGTTTGGGCGGAGCGGTGACGGTGACGTTTCCGGCATTGATTGACTGGCATCGTTCCAACGCCAACGCTTATTGGGGGCCGTCGGTACATTACAACACGCATCTGGAAACGTACGTGATGCTGCTCAACCGCGCCAGCGATCGCAATTGGACTCAGGAAGGAGTTTACGTCAGCTACAACCGAAATCCGGACGATCCGCACGGTTGGAGCGCGCCGGAACGATTGCCGATTTTCAGCAACTTCGGCTGGTATCCACAGGTGATCGGGCTTGGCGGAGGTGAAACCGACAAAGTCGCCAGCCAGACCGTTCGGCTGTTCACGTCGGGGCGCTCGTTCTGGGAAATCGTATTTCATCGAACCGACAACGAAGAACCTCCCGCGCCGCCAATTCCAACGCGCCACCCGCCCAGAGGTCGCCTTGATCCTGTAGTTCGGTGATTGATTATTTCGCCGGTTGAATCTGTTTGACCAGCAATTTGTCCACGCGATTTCGATCCATATCCAGGACTTCAAATTTCAAATTGCCCCATTCAAATTGATCTGCCGCGCGCGGGATTTTGCCCAGATGAGTCATGACAAATCCGCCGACGGTTTGAAACCAATCGTCTTCTTCGCCGGGCAGATGTTTTATCGAAAACAGTTTTTTGAAATCCGCCACAGGTAACGAACCATCCACCAGATACGAACCGTCTTCGCGTCGCTGAAACAACGGTTCCGCCGTGTCGCCAGCGTTGGGTAATTCGCCGACAATGGCTTCCAGAATGTCGTTCAGAGTGACCAAGCCCTCGACACCGCCATATTCATCCACCACAAAAGCAATTTGCGACCGGGTCTGGCGCAGAGCTTCCAACGCCTTGAACGCCGGAGTGCCTTCGGGCAGAAACAGCGGTTTGTCCAAAATTGCCTTCAGGTTCAAAGGCTGGCTGTTTCGGCTTTGCGCCCACAGATTTTTGATCTGCACAACTCCCAGAATGTTATCGGATGAATCCTGAGCGACAGGGAACCGCGAATGTGGGCTGTTGCTGATGGTTGCAGAAACTTCTTCGGGCGAATCGTCCACATTCAGCCAGGTCATTTCCGTTCGCGGAACCATCAATTCGCTTACACGGCGGTCGGCCAGATGAAAGATGCGTTCGACCATGTCGCGTTCGGTTTCGACAAAAACTCCGGCGTGAATACCCTGTTCGATCAAGATTTTGATTTCGTCTTCTGTCACTGGAGCTTCGGGCGATTCGCGCAATCCGAACAGCCGCAACATTCCGTCTGTCGAACGATCCAGCACGTTCACAAGCGGCGACACCAAACGCGAAAGCTTGCTCATCGGAGCGGCAACCAACAGCGCAATACTTTCCGCGCTTCGCAGAGCCAACCGCTTCGGAATCAATTCGCCGATAACCAGCGAAAAGTACGTGATGATGGCGACGACGATGGCAAACGCGATGCCTTCGCTGTATTTGCCGACGTATGGCAAACCGCTCAAACTCGGAGCCAGTCGTTCCGCCAGACGCGAACCTCCGAAAGCTCCGGCCAGAATTCCCACCAACGTGATTCCGACTTGTACGGTTGAAAGAAACGGACCTGGCGATTCGGCCAGCGCCAGCGCAGCAAAGGCTTTTTTATCGCCTTGATCGGCTTGTTGTTTCAACCGGGCTTTGCGAGCAGAGACTATGGCCATTTCCGACATGGCGAAAACTCCGTTGGCTAGCAGCAGAATGAAGATGGCTATGATTTCAAAAGTGATTGATGACATTGCTAATCCGAATAAACCACAGGTGAACACTGCTTCGGTACGGAACGGCGAGCGACCCGGTGGGTTTGGATGAACATCTGTCGAAGCCAACCCGTTCGCTACCGCTCCTGATTCCGCACCGCCGTTTTAGGAAAGTGGCGACAACGGAAGTATTTCTTCTTCGTCCACGCGCTTTTCGCCTTTGAACAACCGAACCAGGAACGGCGGAGCAATCAACGTGGTGGCGACGGCCATAAACAACACAACGCCGAAGATTCCATCGCTGATGACGCCCAGCCCCAGTCCGATCTGAGCGACAACGATGCCCACCTCACCGCGCGGAACCATGCCCATGCCAACCTGCATGGCTTTCTTTTTACCCATAGAAAGCACACCCAATCCACAACCAATCTGTTTGGAAATCACAGCCAGCAATGTAATGACCACTGCCATCAAAATTGTGTTGCGATTGAACAACGCATCCAGTTTTAACTGCATGCCGATGTTGGCTAGGAAAAACGGCAACAAGAATTCGGTAACAGCTTCGGCTTGATGCGGCATGTCGGTTCCTTCGACGGATTCAGCCAAAGCCATTCCGGCCAGAAAAGCTCCGATGATGGCGGCCACGCCAACGTAATGCGCGACCATCGCCAAACCCAGACACAACGACAAACCGAAAACCAATTGCGACTGCCCGACTCTGAGCTTTTCGATTCGCGGGCGAAGTTTGTTCACGGCACGCGCGCCCACAAAAACCACCAACAATGTAAATCCGATTGCCAAACCTGCGGTAGTGGCAATCTGCGCGTAATTCACTCCGCCTTTGGCCATGCTGCTGACGACAGCCAAAATAATTAAGCCCAGAATGTCGTCAATCACCGCTGCGCCCAGAATGATTCGACTGACTTCCAGATTCAGCAATCCCATTTGCCCCAACACTCGCGCCGTGATGCCAACCGAAGTCGCCACCATAGCCGCGCCGACAAAGATGGCTTCGATTTGAGGTTCTCCCCAAATCGCCAAAGTCACATAACCGAAAACAAACGGCACGATCACGCCCAACACCGCCACTGCCAACGCTTTTCCGCCGACGCGAAAGATGTCTGACGGTTTGGTTTCCAATCCGACCAGAAACAACAGCAAAATCACACCGATTTCCGCCAGTGTGTTAGTGATTTCCGTCGGCTCGACCAAGTGCAACACACTCGGCCCGATGGCAATCCCTGCCAAAATTTCTCCGGCGACTGCCGGCTGTTTCAATCGTTCAAAAAGTTCTGACATCAACTTGGCCGCGACGAACATCACGAACAAGGTCAGAAACAGTTTTTCTCCGCCAGCCGATGACAAGGCCAAGCCAAATTCGCCAAACATCTTTTTCTCCTTGATGAATCAGTACCGCGCGCGTAAGCAAGCGGATGCTCGCGCGAGAAACCGCTTGCTTGCGCGCGCGGTACTGACCCGACCAGTTATTGACAAAAATAGAGTGAGCAGGAAAAGTAACACGGCAATCCGACAAAACCAAAAATCGTCAATCACGCAGTTCAAATCAATTCATCAGAGGTGACATCAGACTATGCCCAAATATGTTCTCGCCTTGGACCAAGGCACGACTTCTTCGCGCGCCATTTTGTTCGACCACTCCGGCAGCATTGTCAGCGTAGCTCAACAGGAATTCCCGCAAATCTTTCCGCAAGCCGGTTGGGTTGAACACAACCCCGAAGACATCTGGAATTCGCAGTTGTATTGCGCCCGCGAAGCTCTGTCGAAAGCCGGAGCCAAAGCCACAGACGTGGCCGCCATCGGCATCACCAACCAGCGCGAAACCACAGTCGTCTGGGATCGAGCGGCGAACGCTGCCATTCACAACGCCATTGTCTGGCAATGCCGCCGCACTGCCGCCATCTGCGACAAACTGAAAAAGGAAAAGTTCGACCGCGTGATTCGCAAAAGCACCGGCTTGGTGACGGACGCTTATTTTTCCGGGACGAAAGTCGCGTGGTTGCTGGACAACGTCAAAGGCGCGCGCAAAAAAGCGACAGCGGGCGAACTAGCTTTCGGCACGATTGACACCTGGTTGATTCATCGCCTGAGCGGCGGCAAAGCTCATGTCACCGATGTGTCGAACGCTTCGCGCACGCTGCTATACAACATTCGTAAACAGAAATGGGACGACGAAATTCTGAAGAAGCTGAACATCTCCACCAGCCTGTTGCCCGAGGTGAAATCCTCTTCGGAAGTTTATGCCGAAACCGATGCTGATCTGTTGGGCGCTCCGATCCCGATTGCCGGAATTGCCGGTGACCAGCAAGCCGCGCTGTTTGGCCAGGCCTGTTTCAAACCCGGAATGATGAAAAACACTTACGGCACAGGCTGCTTTTTGCTGATGAACACCGGCTCGGCGGCGAACGCTTCCAAAAACGGATTGCTGACAACCATCGCCTGGCGCGCGGGGAAAGAAACTCAGTACGCGCTGGAAGGTTCGGTTTTCATCGCCGGAGCCGCTGTGCAATGGTTGCGCGACGGACTTGGCATCATCGCCAACGCCGCCGACACCGAAGCTTTGGCGACTTCGGTCAGCGACAATCACGGCGTGTATTTCGTTCCGGCATTTGTTGGACTTGGCGCGCCATACTGGGATCAGGACGCGCGCGGAGCCATCGTCGGATTGACGCGCGGAGCGACGCGCGCGCATGTGGCTCGCGCGGCTCTGGAAGCGATGGCCTATCAAACCCGCGACGTGGTCGAATGCTTGCAGAAAGATTCCGGTATCAAGGCGAAAGAGCTTCGCGTTGACGGCGGAGCGACGAACAACAATTTCCTATGCCAGTTCCAGGCGGACATTTTGGGAATCCCAGTCGTGCGACCTGTGATTACTGAAACGACTGCTCTGGGCGCGGCGTATCTGGCAGGCCTGGCCGTTGGATTCTGGAAGAATGAAAAAGAAATCGCCGGGCAATGGCAGCAGGAAAAACGCTTTGAACCGAAGATGAAAAAAGCCGACCGCGAACGGCTGTACGAAGGTTGGCAAGCCGCCGTCGCTCGCGTGCGAAGCTAAAACCTTGTTGGCATTTATCAGCAGGCGTAAAATTTGCGGTAGTCGGTTCGTGATTGAAAGATCATTTGAGTTTTACCCAAATCTCAAACATTGATGAAACCTGTTCGTGACGCATGAAGCAGTTCGCGCCACTTTTCTTGAAAAGGAGCTTTTGATTATGTGGGAAATCATCACCACCGCAGTCGTCGGTTTGATCGTTGGTTTGATCGCTCGGTTTGTGTTGCCCGGTAAAGACCCTATGGGCTTGTTGATGACGATGGTTCTGGGCATCGCCGGTTCTTTCATCGGCAAATATCTGGGTATGAACATTCTTCACCTGAGCCGTAGCGCCAGCACAGGCTGGATCATGTCCATCATCGGCGCAGTCATTTTGTTGTTTTTGTATCGGTTGGTGGCCGGGCGCAGCAATTCCTGAGTTAGATCAGAACAACCAACTTTGGGAGATTCTTTTTGACAGGATGAACGCGATTTGCGGCAGGATTTACTGGATCATCAATTCCAGCAAGGTTTCGGTGGATTGAATCCTGTTCATCCTGAAAAAAATCCTGGAAATCCTGTTTCAAAGTTTTCTGGTTTGATTTGGCTATTGCCGAACCAGCATGCTGAAGGTGAACGGGAATTGGTTCTTTTCATCCGCCGGATGAAAGACGCTTTCCCGTTCGCTCCAATCTTGGGGATCGAAGGTCGGAAAAAACGTGTCGGCGACGATTTCGGCATCCACCAGAGTCAGATACATCCGGTCGGCCAGCGCCAGAGCTTGTTCGTAAATCTGCGCTCCTCCGCAAACAAAAATTTCCTGCTCTTCGCGCGAACCTGCCAACTCAAAGGCTTCGGCCAGCGAATGGCAAACGTCGCACCCATCGGCTCGGAATTTGTTGTCGCGTGTAACAACGATCATGTGTCTGCCGGGTAATGGCTTGCCGATGGATTCAAACGTCTTGCGTCCGACGATGATGTGATGCCCCATCGTCAATTCACGAAAGCGTTTCAGGTCGGCAGACAATCGCCAGGGCAATCGGTTTTCAATGCCGATGCCGCGCCGGTTGTCCATGGCTGCGATTATCGAAACGATCACATTTACTCCTGATTCAAATTGGGTTGCGGGCAACGCAACTTACCATCGCTAAAAACCATGCACAAACCATCACGTCGCAACTTTCTGCAAACAGGATTGGCCGCCGCCGGTTCGATGGCGCTGGCCTCAACCGCTGACGCCTTGCCGCAAAAATCTGCCAATCCCGCGCTCGGCGGCGGCAATTTCAAACTCGGTTTGGTGACTTACAACCTGGCCAAAGACTGGGACATTCCGACCATCATCAAAAACTGCGAAGCCACAGGCTTTGAAGCGGTCGAACTTCGCACCACGCACAAACACGGTGTCGAACCTTCGTTGACCAAAGATCAGCGCGCCGAAGTCAAAGCGCGTTTTGCCGGTACGAAAGTCCGTTTGCTGAGTTTGGGCAGCATTTGCGAATTTCATTCGCCGGATCAAACGACGGTTCGCAAAAACATTGACGAGTGCAAACGCTTCATCGAACTGGCGCACGACATCGGCGCGCTCGGCGTCAAAGTCCGCCCGAACGGCATCCCGAAAGAAGTCGCCGAAGAAAAGACCATCGCGCAAATTGGCGCGGCTCTGCGCGAATGCGGCGAAGCGGCAAAGTCAGCCGGAGTCGAAGTCTGGGTCGAAGTCCACGGGCGCGATTCCAGCCATCCGCCGCGCATGGCTGCAATGATGAAAGCCGCTAATCATCCCAACGTCGGCATTTGCTGGAACTCCAACCCGGAGGATTTGATCAGCGGTTCGATCAAACCCGGTTTCGACATGCTGAAACCGTATTTGCTGAACGCGCACATCAACGAATTGTGGAAGCCGGAATATCCGTGGAGCGATTTATTCAAGATGATGAAAGCCGCCGGTTACAACCGATATTGTCTGGCGGAAATTCCTGACACGACTGACCCGATTCGGTTGATGCGGTATTACCGCGCTTTGTGGTTGGCGCAGTGCAACGCCTAAAACGCTGTTTTCCAAAGATGCCAGCCGATAACTTTTCCAACTCGGAATTGCTGAAACGCCGCTTCCACCAATTGTATGGCGAAGGCGGCGTTTCGGTTTTGCGCGCTCCGGCCAGGATCAACATTTTGGGCGAGCACGTGGATTACGTGTCATATTTGCCGACGACTTCTTTGCCGTTCGGCAGCCACGAACATGCGATGACGATGGTCGTTCGTCCGAACGAAAACGGCAAAGTTCGCGGCGTTTCTATGAACGAATTCTTTGCGCCTTTCGAGTTTTCGCTCTGCGACATTCAACCGCCAAACGGTGAACCAAGCTGGGAAGAGTTTGTGTTCAATCGCCCGGTTCCAGCTCCGCACTGGAGCAATTACGTTGCGGGCGCGGTCAGTTTCGCGCAATGGAAATTCGGCGAGCGCATCCAACAAGGTTTTGACTTTTTGATTGATTCGACGATTCCGGCCAACAGCGGAGCGTCGTCTTCGTCGGCGTTGGTGGTGCTGGCGGGCGCAGCCATTCGCAAAACCAATCAAATTGAATTTGAGCTTGCCGAACTCGCCGAAGATTCTTCGCAGGCGGAATGGTTTTTGGGTACGCGCGGAGGTTCGCTGGATCAGACGGCGATCTGTCTGGCCAGACGGCATCACGCTGTGCATCTGTCGTATGCCGACCATCGAGCCGAACCAGTACCGTTGCCGTCAGAGCGGTTTCGCTGGCTGACGTTTTTCACTCACGCCGCCGACAAAGGCCGCGAAGTGATGTTGGAATACAACGAACGCGCGGCGGTTTCGCGGTTGATGATTCCGGCGCTGATTCGTGATTTGGAACGCCACGATCCGCAACGTTTTTTGGATTGGCGATATGCCGTCACGCTGCTTGGGCACGGCACTTTGAAAACGGCGGACAGCTTGACCAGCTTGCTCAACCAATTGCCGGAAACGATGACTTTGGACGATTTCCGCCAGCTTCATCCGCGAACGTTTCAGGAATGCGAAGCGGCTTTTCCGGCACTGGTCAGCGAACGATTGCACCAACCGCTGAAGATTCGCGCGCGAGCCTTGTATCACCTCGGCGAAGTTTGGCGCGTCAACGAAGCCGTCGCCACGTTGCGCGGTGCGTCAGCAAACGAAGAAACCGCGATGCGACAACTCGGCAAACTGCTGAATCAAACCCACGCCGCGTTGCGCGACCAATACGAAGTTTCCACGCCTCAAGTCGAACAACTGATTGAACTGCTGAACGCCGATGCAGCCGTGTATGGCGCTCGATTGATGGGCGGAGGCTTTGGCGGAAATGTGTTGGCGCTGACTTCGGCGGAACACGTTTCAAAGTTGGTTGATCGAATTCAGCAGGATTTTTATTCGCCGCAACAGCGCGATGGCTTCAGCGAAGGTTCGGTGATGATTTCGACACCGGGCGACACGCTTTCCGAACTTTAACCTGACTGTGCTGAACTCCATCACACCGCAAACGTATCCATCATCAAATACGGATTGCTCATGGGATACAGCACAGGGCAAGTGCAACCGCGCCGCCTGTATTCATCCACTTTGGCGCGGACTTCGTCGGGCGTGCCGGTAGCCGAAATCTTCAAGACGAATTCGTCCGGCACATACTGCATCGCTTGGTGAATCTGCTCTTTGGTTGCGGGCCAGGTCAGGATGGATTGCACCTGTTTGACGATGTCTTCGCTGACGCCCGACGCTTTGGCAATGTGCGGTTGCTGCGCCAGATACTGCGTCAACAAAACCTTCGCGGCTTCGATGGCTTTCTTGCGGTCGTGGTCTACGGAACAGACGACCAGTTGCGGACGATCAATTTCATCCAAACTGCGTCCGGCTTTTTTCGCGCCTGCTTCCAGCAATTCCAACGCGCGGTCGTTGTATTCCGGCGGCACACAATAATTCAGCAACACGCCATCGGCGATTTCGCCGGTCAATTCCATCATCTTGTCGCCGGTCGCGCCGATGTAAATCGGCACATTGCGCGGTTCGCGGCGGCCATGCACTACGTCCAACTCGATGCCCGTGACGTGATGAAACTCGCCGTGAAAAGTGACGTTTTCCATACGCAGCAACCGCCGCAACACTTCCACAGTTTCGCGCATTGCCGCGAGCGGCTTGCGCCGTTCGATACCAACGTTTTTCGCCAGCGGATCCCACCACGCACCGATACCGCAAATCATTCGATTGGGCGCCAGATCATCCAGCGTCAACCAAGTCGCGGCCAGCAAGCCGATGTTGCGCGTCCAGTTGTTGATGACGCCCGCGCCGATCTTGATGCGCTCCGTCGTCGCGGCAAACGCCGCCATCGGCACAATCGCATCGCGCACCAAACGGCTTTCGGCCTGCCACACGGCTTCGAAGCCTTTCTGCTCGGCGTATTGCGTGTATTTGATTCCATCTTGCAGGGAATGTGCGTCTTGCAGATATAGCGCGACTCGTTCGGTTGCCATGCTGAAATTCTCCTTCGCTAAATTCTTGTCCAGACTTTCTGTGCCAATTCGCGGCTTTTGGCAGTGATTTCCGCTTCATTCAAAAACAGCAACTGCCGATCTTTCATCAGCACTTTACTCGCGCAAATCGTCGTCGTCACCATCGAATTTTCAAAGCCAAACAGAATATGCCAGGGCAGATTGCCCGCACTGAGCGGCGTGGTCGGGTGGTAATCCACGAAGATGATGTCGGCGAAAGCTCCCGGCGCAAGCACGCCCAGCGGCGCTTGCGGAAAAAAGACATTGGCCAGCGCGGCGTTGTTGGTCATCGCCATTTCCGCCACCGTCGCGCCGTTCATTCTTCGCGGATCACGGTGGGCGGCTTTGTGCGACAGGTAAGCCGCTTTCCATTCGTCCCACATCGCGTTGGAAAAGCCGTCGTTGCCCAGACAGACCTTTACGCCCAGCCGCAACAAGCTTTCCACGTCCGCTGCGCCGACGGCGTTGTTCATGTTCGAGCGCGGTTGATGCGTCACCCAGGTTCCGGTTTCGGCCAGCAACGCGGCTTCGCGGGCGTCAATGTGAACGGCGTGCGCGACGATGGAGCGATTGCCCAGAATGCCGAACCGATGCAGCCGGTCAATCACGCGCGTGCCGCTTTTTTGCAAACTGTCGTACTGGTCGGATTCGTGCTCGGCGGCGTGAATGTGAAATCCGCCATTCCAGACGCTGCGGCAGGCTTCAAGCGTCGCGTCGGAAAGCGTCAGCGAAGCGTGGAGGCCGAACGTGGCTGCGATTGCGGATTGCGGATTGCGGATTGCGGATTGCGGATTGCGGATTGCGGATTGGAGGAAGCGAAGGTTTTCCTTAATCCCGGCTTTGGCTTTTTCTGCGCCATCGCGGTCGGTGACTTCGTAACAGAGGCAGGCGCGCAAGCCTGTTTGCGCGACGGCTTCGGCAATCACATCTAGCGAACCGTCAATCGCGTTCGGCGAAGCGTGATGGTCAATCAAGGTCGTTGTGCCGTGTTTGATCGCATCAATCAAACAAACCAGCGCAGAGTAGCGCACATCTTCGAGCGTCAACGCCTTGTCCAAACGCCACCACAGCCGCTCCAAAATTTCGGGGAAGTCTTTCGGAGCAGCGCCGGGAATCGCCATCCCGCGCGCAAAGGCCCCGTAAAAATGCGTGTGCGCGCAGATGTTGCCCGGCATTACGAACTGGCCGCGCGCGTCGAGACGTTCAGCTTGCGGATATTTGGCTTCGAGTTCGGACGCTAGGCCAAGTTCAACAATTCGATTAGCTTCCAGATACAACGCGTGCTTTTCCAGAATCTGATTCGGCGTGCCCCAGGTGATGAGTGTGGCGTTGGTGATGAGCATGGCTAAACTTCCCGCAGCCTATCCAGTTCTGCAACATTGG
>JANRKX010000071.1:0-5874 GCA_033763255.1 Acidobacteriota bacterium
AAACATGTGGACAGGATTCCAGAAGCCGAAGCGTTTGACCTGCGAAACCATGACGGATCGCTACGGGCGTTTCTCAGCCCAGCCCTTCGAGCGCGGTTTCGGTACGACAATTGGTAACAGCCTGCGCCGCGCCTTGCTTTCGTCTATTGAAGGCGCGGCTATCACAGCAGTCCGCATCGAAGGCGTTTTGCACGAATTCTCCTCGATTCCGGGGGTGGTTGAGGATGCAACAGACATCATCCTCAATCTGAAGCAGATTCCGTTCAAACTTCATTCCGGCGATGCAAAAACGATTCGCGTGTCGCGCACCGAACCTGGGGTTGTTAAATCCGGTGACATCGAAGCGGATGAAGATGTTGAAGTGCTGGACACGGATATTCATATTGCCACCATCAGCGAAGGTGGGTCTCTCAATATCGAATTGCGACTGAAAAAAGGTCGCGGTTATGTATCGGCGGATCGGAATTTCGACGATGATTTGCCGGTTGGTTACATTCCGGTTGATTCCGTTCATTCGCCAGTGGTCAAAGTGAATTTCCACGTCGAAGCCGCGCGTTTGGGACAGGACACCGATTACGACAAATTGTTGCTGGAAGTCTGGACGAACGGCAGCATCACGCCGGAAAATTCGATTGGGCTGGCTGCGAAACTCATCAAAGATCACATGGCCATCTTCATCAATTTCGTTGATGAAGAAGTCGAAACACCGGTCGAAACCGTAGTGGTGAAAAGCTCCCAACCGTTCAATGAGCATCTGGATAAGTCTGTTGACGAATTGGAGCTTTCGGTTCGTTCTTACAATTGCCTGAAGAACTCGGACATCAAAACCATCCGTGATTTGGTGCAAAAGTCGGAAGCTGAAATGCTCAAAACCAAGAACTTCGGACGGAAATCGCTCAACGAGATCAAAGAAATTCTGACCAATATGGGACTCGGTCTCGGCATGAAGTTCGATGAAAACGGCGTGATGGTTAAAGGGCCGGATTTGTAAACTGCTGAATTGGCTCTGAGCGAGCAGCAGCGGGTGAACGAAAAACAGTTTTTAGTTTTTAGGAACAGTAAAGTCATGAGACATCTTGTCGCGCATAGAAAATTGGGTCGCACGTCGTCGCATCGTAAGGCGCTGTTGCGGAACCTTTGCACTTCGTTGGTGATTCACGAACGGGTTATTACGACCTTGCCGAAGGCGAAAGAGCTTCGCCCGTATGTCGAAAAAGTTGTTACGCTCGGTCGTCGTTCCAGAGCCGCTTCACAGGCAGGCAATGCCGCCGGAGCAGTGCATGCCGCGCGTCAAGCCGCAAAGTCTTTCTTTCCCGGAAACTCCAGCGCCGACAGTAAACAGCACGATCAAGGTGCTGAGCGTACGGCAGGCGTCGCTGCATTGAAGAAGGTCACCACGGAACTGGCCGAACGTTTTGCAGATCGCCACGGTGGATACACACGAATTTACAAGCTTGGCCCTCGCAAAGGCGATGGCGCTGAAATGGCTTTGATTGAATTTGTCGGCAGCGAAAACAAAAAAGCCGTTTCCGACAAAACCGAATAAGTTATAAAGTCGCAGAGGGATCGTCTCTCGCACACTTTGTTTTAAGCCTCATACGTGCGAGGTATCGCGCGGATTGAGGCTTTAACTTTACCGACTATCAGGCTGAAGCTTATGAAAAAGATCGAGCGGAAAACCAAACGCGCGACACCTGGTGCTGCTAAAGCCAGCGCGCCAAAGACCACTCCGGCGAAAGTCGCTGCTGGTTCTGAAGACAATCTGAGTTTGGCGGAGATCAAAACTCTGATTGAGTTGATTTCGGATAAGCAGTTCAATGAATTTGAACTTGAACGCGGCAGCCTGCGCTTGCGCTTGTCGAAAGGAGTGCAAAAAGTCACCGTCAGTCAGGTTGCCGCCGAACCAGCGCGAATTGTCGAACAAGCCGCTGTCGCTGTTCCGTCTGCACTGCCGGCTCAAGCTCCCACTGCTCCAGTTGCCACGCCCGCACCTCAAGAAGAAAATCTGCATATCGTGACTTCGCCAATCGTCGGCACTTTTTACGGAGCGCCTTCGCCGACCGCCAAACCTTTTGTTGCAGTCGGCGACGCGGTCGAAATAGGCAAGGTGTTGTGCATCGTCGAAGCCATGAAGCTAATGAATGAAATCCAGTCCGATGCCAGCGGTGTCATTGCCAAAATCTTTGTCGAAAGCGGACAGCCGGTCGAATACGGCCAAGCCCTGTTTGGAATCAAAAAGTAGTATTCAACTGAGTAGATATTCGGCAGACAATGCCCAGTGACAAGGCCGTCTACCGTCTACCGTCTACCGTCTACCGTCTACCGTTTTATATGTTCAAAAAGATTCTTATTGCCAATCGTGGTGAAATTGCCTGCCGCGTAATTTGGGCTTGCCGCGAATTGGGCATCAAAACCGTTGCAGTTCATTCCGAAGCCGACCGGGACAGTTTGCACGTTCGATTTGCCGATGAAGCGATTTGTATCGGCCCTGCGCCTTCGCCGAAAAGTTACCTGAACATCCCGCAGATTATTTCCGCCGCTGAAATCACCAACGTAGACGCCATTCATCCGGGCTACGGATTTCTTTCCGAAAACGCGCACTTCGCCGAAGTCTGCCGGGAATGCAACATCACCTTCATCGGCCCCAGCCCGAATGCCATTCGCATGATGGGCGACAAATCTGAAGCCAAGCGGACGATGAAAGCCGCCGGAGTTCCTGTGACGCCGGGCAGCGATGGTTTGATCGAATATGAAGAGGAAGCGGTCAAGGAAGCCGAGCGAATCGGCTACCCTGTGCTGATCAAAGCCACAGCCGGAGGCGGCGGGCGCGGCATGCGAATCGCCAACAATCGTCAGGAACTGACCAGCGCCTATCAAACGGCTCGCGCCGAAGCCGAAGTCGCCTTCAAAAACAGCGGCGTGTATATCGAAAAATACATCGCCAATCCGCGCCACATCGAAGTCCAGGTGCTCGGCGACAATTTCGGAAATGTTATTCACCTGGGTGAGCGCGAATGCTCAGTACAGCGTCGCCACCAAAAACTAATTGAAGAATCTCCGTCGCCAGCGGTCAGTTACGAATTGCGTCAAGAGATGGGGCGCGTCGCCGTCGAAGCTTGCAAACGAATTGGTTACAGCAATGCCGGAACGATTGAGTTTCTGATGGACGAAGGCGGCAACTTCTACTTCATGGAAATGAACACGCGCATTCAGGTCGAACACCCGGTTACGGAATTGGTGACGGTTTCCGATTTGGTTGCCGCGCAAATCCGCATCGCAGCCGGAGAAGAATTGACTGACAGCCAGGATGAATTGATGTTCGTCGGCCACGCCATCGAATGTCGCATCAACGCCGAAGACCCTGTGACCTTCACGCCCAGCCCAGGCAGGATCACCAGTTTGAATTTGCCTACCGGACCCGGAGTTCGCGTGGACACGGCAATTTACAACGGTTATTTCGTGCCGCCGCATTACGATTCGTTGATTGCCAAAGTCATTGTTCACAGCCGAACACGAGAACGTGCCATCGCTCGCATGCGCCGCGCGCTGGAGGGAATGGTGGTCGAAGGCATCAAGACGACGATTCCCATTCACCTAAAAATTCTGGACGATCCTGATTTCCAAAGCGGCAATATCTCAACACGGTTTATGGAACGTTTTATGAGCTAGGCGCGAGTTGCGCCGGTTGCCGAAATCCTCAGCGGTGCGGATAATCCTCCCTCGAAAAATCCTGAAGGCAACTGCACCTGATGAAAGAAACCCTGCTTCAATACCTGGCTTGCCCGGCCTGTGCCGGAGATTTGTCGCTGTCGCCTGCCGAACGCGACGACGGCGAAATCGTCAACGGAGCTTTGCGCTGCGCTGGTTGCGGCAAAACCTTTTCTGTCACCGGAGGCATTCCGCGTTTTGCTGATCTTTCCGCTGACGAAGTTCAGCGCGAAACCGCTGAAAATTTCGGCCAGCAATGGCTGGAGTTCGATCACGTCGAACAGCATCACGAAAAACAATTTCTGGATTGGATTGCTCCGGTGACGGCGGAATTCGTTCGCGGCAAGACGGTTGTCGAAGGCGGCTGCGGCAAAGGCCGTCACACGCGCTTGATCGGCGAATGGGGAGCGCAGGCCGTCATAGGTGTTGACCTCAGCGTCGCCGTCGAAGCCGCTTACAAAAACACCAAAGACCTGCCGAACGTTCACATCATCCAGGCAGACATTTACCAATTGCCGCTAAAGAAAACGTTTGATTACGCTTTTTCGGTGGGAGTGCTGCACCATCTGCCGAATCCACGTGCGGGCTTCGCTTCGTTGGTCAAACAGCTTCGTCCCGGCGGAGCGATTTCGGCTTGGGTTTACGGTCTGGAAAACAACGGCTGGATCGTCAACTTCGTCAATCCGCTGCGTGAACACTTCACGTCAAAACTGCCGATGCGCGCACTGTATTTGTTGTCGTACCTGCCGACGTTGGCACTGTGGCTGCCGCTGAAGCTGGTGTATCAGCCGCTCGCCAACACTTCGCTCAAACAGTTTTTGTTTTACGCTGATTACCTTTGTTACATCGCGCGTTTTCCGTTTCGAGAAATTCACAATATCGTCCACGATCACCTGACTGCGCCAGTCGCGTTTTACATCAGCCGTCAGGAGTTCGCCGATTGGTTCAAGGATGCCGACGCTGAACGGGTTGAGTTGCATTGGCATAACAGCAACAGTTGGCGCGGGCTGGGATTCGTCAAAGCTCAGCCGAAAGCGGAGGCGAGCCATGTCAGTTAGCGGCGCGGTCGAGGCGGCGATGAAGCCGGAAAATTACGAAATCATCTTTGAAGTTGAAGACGATCATTGGTGGTTTGTTGGGCGGCGAGCGGTGGTGTTTGCTCAGATTGAAGATGCGCTGGGAGCGCAGGCGTCTCGCCTGCAATTGCTCGACATTGGTTGCGGCACAGGTGCGACGATGGATCATTTGCGACAATTCGGCGAAGTGCAGGGAATTGATCTGGCGATGATTCCGCTCAGCTTTTCGCGGCGGCGAGGTCACGACCGAACGATGTGCGCCAGCGCGACCGAGCTGCCGTTTGCCGACGACACTTTCGATCTGGTAACTGCGCTGGATGTGATCGAGCACTTGGATGACGACGTAAAAGGCTTCAGCGAAATTCGCCGCGTGCTGAAACCGGGCGCTCCGGCGGTGATTTACGTTCCGGCGTTTATGAGCCTGTGGGGGCCGAACGACGATCAATCCGGCCACAAACGGCGTTATCGTTTGCCGGAGCTTCAAGCTGCGGCGGAAAAAGCCGGGATGAAAGTCGAGCGAATCAGTTATTCCAACTTCGCCATGTTTTTGCCGATCTGGCTGGGGCGAAAAGTCTTGAATCTGCTGGGGCGCGCCGAAGCCAGCGAAAACAAAATCAATCATCGGCTGATCAACAATTTGATGGCCTGGCTGTTTGCCAGCGAAGCCAATTGGCTGCGGCGGCATCGGCTGCCGTTCGGCGTTTCTGTTGTTTGTGTGGTCAGAAAATAGTTCGACAAGCTGCCAGCATGTCGCTGACTCCGCAATGCATATTTTTCGGTGGCTGCTCTGCCACTCTTCGCCGCGTGGCGGCGATTGAATTTAGCCCGGCGTTTCAACGCCGGGTAGCGGCGAAAACGTCTTCTCGTCGCGTCAGCGACGACTGAATTCAACCGTCGCTGACGCGACGAAGTGGAAATATCGCTTTTGACCGTGGGTTGAAATCCACGGCTTGTATCTTGAAAGTCAGCTTTCAAACGATTAACAAGGGCGCTTGTTAATCGCGGGGAAAGATGAATCTGGCCCACGGCTCAGACCACGAGTCTGTAGTTTAGATGATGATCTCTTTCCCTTTTCAGTTCCTGACAGGTC